>NZ_JBKFSV010000002.1:0-571292 GCF_046569445.1 Salmonella sp. 741265050_HSA
TGGCTTAAAGCTGAAAGCTTTCCGGAACCCCCAGCCTAGCTGGGGGTTTTCCATAGACAAAAAAAGCCCGGTATTAAACCGGGCTTAAACATTTTTGCAGAAATTATTCCAACCATTCGGTATGGAAAATGCCTTCTTTATCAGTACGTTTATAGGTGTGCGCACCAAAGTAGTCACGCTGCGCCTGAATTAAGTTAGCTGGCAGTACTGCGGCGCGATAGCTGTCATAGTAGGCCACTGCCGCAGAGAATGTCGGCACCGGAATGCCGTTCTGCACCGCGTAAGCCACAACATCACGCAGCGCCTGCTGGTACTCATCAGCAATTTTCTTGAAGTAAGGCGCTAACAGCAAATTGGCAATACCGGCGTTTTCTGCGTAAGCATCGGTAATCTTCTGCAGGAACTGAGCGCGAATGATACAGCCCGCACGGAAAATCTTAGCAATCTCGCCGTAGTTAAGATCCCAGTGATATTCATCAGACGCGGCGCGTAGCTGCGAGAAGCCCTGCGCATAGGAGACGATCTTGCCAAGATACAGCGCACGACGCACTTTCTCGATAAATTCCGCTTTGTCGCCTGCCGGCTGCGCTTTCGGTCCGGAGAGCACTTTAGATGCGGCAACACGTTGCGCTTTCAGCGAAGAGATGTAACGCGCAAAGACAGATTCGGTAATCAGCGACAGCGGTTCGCCCAGATCCAGCGCGCTCTGGCTGGTCCATTTACCGGTCCCTTTGTTGGCGGCTTCATCAAGAATGACATCCACCAGGTAGTTTCCGTCTTCATCTTTTTTAGTGAAGATGTCTTTAGTGATGTCGATCAGATAACTGCTCAGCTCGCCGTTATTCCACTCAGTAAAAGTGTTCGCCAACTCTTCATTGCTGAGGTTCAGGCCGCCTTTCAGCAGGGAGTAAGCTTCAGCGATAAGCTGCATATCGCCATATTCAATACCATTGTGGACCATCTTGACGTAGTGACCCGCGCCATCGGCGCCTATATAGGTCACGCACGGTTCGCCATCTTCCGCCACGGCAGCAATCTTCGTCAGGATCGGAGCCACCAGTTCATAGGCATCTTTCTGACCGCCAGGCATGATAGATGGCCCTTTCAGCGCGCCCTCTTCACCACCGGAAACGCCGGTACCGATAAAGTTAAAACCTTCCGCAGACAGCTCGCGATTGCGACGGATTGTGTCCTGGAAGAAGGTATTACCGCCATCAATAATGATATCGCCTTTTTCCAGATACGGTTTCAGCGAATCGATAGCTGCATCAGTACCTGCGCCCGCTTTCACCATTAACAGGATACGACGAGGCGTTTCGAGGGATTCAACAAACTCTTTCGCCGTGTAATAAGGCACCAGCTTTTTGCCGGGATTCTCGGCAATCACTTCTTCGGTCTTTTCACGGGAGCGGTTGAAAACGGAGACGGTATAACCACGGCTTTCGATGTTGAGCGCGAGGTTGCGCCCCATCACTGCCATACCGACGACGCCGATCTGTTGCTTGGACATTACATACTCCTGTCAGGTGTGGAAACCCTGCCACAAACGGTCATGGCAGGTTAAAGGTGAATAGTATGTTAACTCAAAGGTATGATATTAAGGTAGCGATTGATGCGTTCAGATTTTACGCAGGCTATTTTATACAATTATTATTCAGTACTTCTCAATAAGCTTAATACGCACCATCTCGCCGCAAAACAACTTTCGCTGTTTTAAACAGAATGGCAATATCATTCCAAAGCGTCCAGTTTTTAACATACCATGAATCAAAATAAACACGGGTGTCATAATCAACATCATTACGCCCACTCACTTGCCATAGACCTGTCATGCCCGGTTTTGCCATCAAATAATAATCAACATCATCACAATAACGCTCCAGTTCATCCGAAACGATAGGTCGTGGTCCAACCAGGCTCATATCACCTTTTAGTACATTAAAAAGTTGTGGCAACTCATCAAGGCTAGTTTTACGTATAAATCGACCTACAGCTGTGATTCGAGGATCATTTTTCAGTTTAAAATCTTTTTCCCATTCAGCCCTGGCAATAGGATCGTTAGCCAAAAGTTCTTTTAGTACCTCTTGAGAATTCATAACCATAGAACGAAATTTATAGCATGGAAAAAGTTTTCCATGCCGACCTACTCGCTGGTGACCATAAATAGCCGGACCACCATCTCGAGTAACTTTATACCACAGATAAATCATAAGTGGTGATGCAATTATAAGAATTATTATTGAACAAACAATATCAAATGTCCGTTTGAGAAAACGGGACGACCTTTTAGCCAAGTTATTTTGTATCCTTAATAACATAACTTCATGGCTAAAGATAAAAGACATATCAGTATTATATAATGGCAATCCTCTAAACGAGGGGACTACAGTAACAGAACGACAATGATGTTTTGAAAGTTCACGTAGCCAAAAATGTGTTTTCTCCAACTCGGTGTATTCATAAGCAAGGATATAATGGACATCACCTGTACGATTTAAATCCCAAATAGTCTCAGTGTCCTTTATCACCGGCAACATATTTATTTCAGCATCTGACGCATCCGTATCAAAAAAAGCGATAACATCAAACCCCATCATCTCCTCACTTTGCAGCGCAGAATATGCACCACGAGCATTCTGTCCGCTCCCCAGGATGATAGTTTTTTTCTTCCAGATACCTAGCTTGTTCAATAAATGCTTTGTAAGTGCGCGAAAAAAAGGCACCAAGATTAGGGCAAAAGTCCAACAAAACACCCAGACATAGCGTGAAAACTGCCATTTTGTAAACGCAATCAGAGCCAAATCAAATATAGCAAAAATAACTATCGTACGAAAAATTTCTTTTAACTCATACCAAAATGGCTTGCGGTATGTATAATGTCGCAAACGAATCCAAAACCAACCGACACATACTACTGACAAAATAAAATGAGTAATAACTCTTGTATCTAATTGGTCTTGAGGAATAAATCGCTGTACTTGATCAAAAATAAAATAGACACATCCTAATGAAAGCCATAAGGCTAAATTAAAAAAAATCAAATCCGATATAGCCAAAAAAATTTTACATAGCTGTGGATTATACTTATTATCAATATTATCCATTTAATCCTCACCCTCTGACCGTGCATAATGTAAATAAAATAGGCATATTAAGTAAATAACATTCAATTCTTTTACAGCAAGCATCGTTTTTTAATATTAGCAAGCGTTGTATTTACAAGATCCTGAGCTCTATTTAATAAATTAGCTTCTGCATAGCAGCGTAACTCAGGTGCATTACCAGAAGCGCGCAAATGCACAATACATCCATCACGTAAGGTAATTCGCATACCATCTGTCATATCTGTAGAAATTGCACCTTCATTCTCCAAGCCAATATAGCTTAAGAGGTTGCTCAGATTTTCTCTGCCCATACTAATTAAGGATTGGCTTTTATCAGTCGTAATCCCCTGTAATCTGTCAGAATGGGTGTAACGAGTTGGGAGTTCATTGACTAAAGCGCTAATGCTGGTATTCCTACTTTTGTAAAGCAGCATTATTGCTGGTAATACAGCATCACGAGTTGGTAAGGCATGAAGATTCTGCTCGTTAATACAGATATCGCTTCCTAATAAAAAACCGCCATTGGCTTCAAAACCGACAATACGACTATAACTCCGCGATAATTCATTAAAAGCTTCGATAACATAAGGCGAGCCAATTTTTGTAAGCTTAACATGTTTAAAAAAGCGGCCAGAAGAAATTATGCTGTTACAACTAACAGGAATAGCGACGGCTTCTGCATCCAATGCAAGTGAACATAATAGACCTAGTATATCGCCTCTTAGCCACTCACCGGCCTCATCAGCAATAAGAGGGCGATCACCATCCCCATCTGTCGAGAATATGGCATCTAAATCGAACTCTTTAGCCCATGAGCGAGCTTTTTCCCGATCCTCTTTGCTTACAGCCTCTGTATCTATAGGTACAAAGCTATCGCTTCTACCCAAGCTAACGACTTCAGCCCCCAATGCAATAAATAAAGGCTTATAAAGATCACGCCCAGCGCTTGAATGTTCATAAATACCAATACGCTTATTTTTCAGGAATGGAGTAGAAAATAAAGATGTATAACGAGATATATAATTAACAGCAGCCATTTCTGAAACTATGAGTTCTTTAAGCTCTAAATGGCTACACGTATCTTCAACACTAAGGATCGCAGCCTCATCATGTTTCGTGATTTCACCATCAGGACGATAAAACTTGAGGCCGTTCCGCTCGAATGGAATATGACTTCCCGTAACCATTATCGCAGGCATATTGTCAGACATAGACTGAAAGGCCAAAGCTGGGGTTGGTACCACTCCATAAAAAATACAGTTAACGCCTTTATCCGCCAATGCAGCAGCACACGCCTGAGCCATCCCATAACTACTTGGACGATTATCTATTGCCAATGCTACGGTATCAAAGGAAAAATGTTCCTGCATAACCGCAATAAATGAAACCGTAAAAGCAGCACATACCTGAGGTGTAAAATCTTTTACAAGACCGCGAGCCCCACTCGTTCCAAACACAATACCTGATGAATAAATAACATCACGGCTATTATTAACTACGTTCATTAGTCCACTCCTTCGAAAATCCAGAACGTTGTTCTAAACGAATAATATCATCCTCACCAAGATAGGTACCTGATTGAATCTCAATTAACTTCAGGGGGATCATTCCAGGATTTTCCAGCGCGTGAATAGTATCCGGAGGAATAAATGTTGATTCATTTTCAGAAACCATATAAATCTGCTCTCCCTTTGTAACACGAGCAGTCCCGGATAATACTATCCAATGCTCAGCCCGGTGGTGATGCATCTGCGCCACAAATTTCTCACCCGGCTTAACAGTGATACATCGAACGAGGTAATTTTTGCCGCTATCAATCACATTATATTTTCCCCAGGGGCGGAAAACTTCTTGATGTTGTTTATATTCGTTCCTATCATTTCGTTTTAAATAATCGACAATTTTTTTAACATCTTGTACTGTATCTTTATTGGCCACCAGTAAGGCGTCTGTTGTTTGAACAATGACAAGATTGCTTACACCAATCGCACTTATAAACATATCTTCGGAATAAATGTAATTATCATTACAAGCATGTGCGAAGATATCTCCTTTTAAAACATTTCTCTGATGATCTTTATTCGATATATCCCATAGAGAGGACCAGGATCCCACATCCGACCAGCCAGCGCTCATTGGTATAACCACGGCATGCTGTGTGTGCTCCATAACTGCATAATCGATAGAATCACTCGGGCATGACATAAACTCTTCTTTATCAATACGAATAAAATCAAGATCGGGATTTATATGACCTACCGCCTTTTCACAAGCTTTATAAATTTCAGGTGATAAGTACTTCAATTCGTTTAAATAAGAACTTGCACGAAATAAAAACATACCGCTATTCCAGTAATATTTCCCTGATTTGAAATAGTCACTGGCGGTATCGATATCCGGTTTCTCCACAAATTCAGCCACTGCATAAGCGTTATTTCCTATCAACTCACCACGACGAATATATCCATAACCCGTTTCAGCATGCGTTGGAACAATACCAAAAGTTACAAGCTTACCATTTGCGGCGTATTCTTCAGCACGTCTGACAGCTTTCGTAAAAGCTATATCATCCTGGATCACATGATCTGCAGCAAGAACCAACAAAAGAGGATCAGCATTATCAGCATTCTGGAGCGCACAAAACGCGGCAAGAGCGATCGCTGGTGCAGTATTACGGCCTACCGGTTCGAGAATAATATTATTTGCTAACTTGTCAATTTCACGGAGTTGTTCAGCGACTAAGAAACGGTGTCTGTCATTGCAAATGACAACGGGTTCTTCTGTAGAAAGTGAAGCTAATCGCTTTATAGTATTTTGCAGCATTGATAGTTTACCTTCAACGCTTAGAAACTGCTTCGGATGATATTCGCGTGAAAGCGGCCATAAACGGCTACCTGTGCCGCCAGCCATAATTACGGGAAGAACAGACATTTATTTTATCTCTTTTGACGAAGAATACTGGATATTATTCCAATAACTCTTGTACATGCTAAAATAGCGACATGTAGACAACGGTAAAGATTGCCAATGCTTGCCTAATTTGTAACCCAGGAATTTAGCAAAAGTTGTTAATAAAGCTCTTGGAATCCAGAGCGGTGCATTTTTAAGCAGGAATTGAATCTCTGATTTTACGAAGCGGAAACCCTCACCACCGGCTCCGCCAAAGTCACGCTGAATCCACGGAGAACAAGCATGAAATACACCAGTATCAAAATATCGTTGAAACTCTTCTCGCGGGGTATAATTATGGGAGTGTCTTACCACCGCTTCAGCGCAGTAGGCAACCTTATAACCCGCCTGAATCATCTTAGCCGCCATAAACATATCCTCGGCAAGAATTGTATGTTCAGGAAACCCACTTAACTCTTCAAAAACGGAACGGCGATAGGCAGCAAAAGAATTGGACATAAATACAGTTTTAATACCCAATTTTTCTATATCTGCCTTACTTTTAACAATAGATTTTGAACTATAATTAAAATTTCTGGCATGCACTGCAAGGGGATTAGCATCTTTATGAGGAAGTTGTCTACCACAAACCGCTGCTATCAATGGATCTGAAAAATAATAAACCAAATTTTTAATTGCATCCGAATCCGCGAGAATTGCATCTTGCGTTAGAAAAATTATAACATCAGCGTCCAGATTTTTTGCAACTGCTAAATTTCTGGTTCCTCCATGATTAAAATCTTTAGAGTCAATATTAAATATTGATATATTTTTCAGGTCTGAGGCTAACGGAACCGTTTCATCTTTAGAACCTGAGTCTATAACAATCAATTTATCCGGATATATAGTTTGCTGCTTAATCGCATCCAGAACATTAGGCCAAAGCGACCCTGCATTATATGTGGGAATAATTAATGTTATTTTCATTTATTTTGATTCCGCCAACCAATTGCCAACCATCTGCTTCATATTATCAAAATCATACCGTGCGACATAGTTGTTAAATCGGGAAATTACATCAGGCAACTGCTCTATATTTTTAATTGCACTCTGCCAGCTTTTTTCATCATCCGGATTCACATATAATGCACCATTGGTTAACACTTCATGAAATACTGGTATATCGGTCACTATAACTGGAGTATTTGATGCCATCGCTTCAATAGGAGGTATGCCAAAACCCTCATCAATAGATGGATAAACAAGCGCGTAGGCTTTAGAATATAAAACTTTTAATTCATTAAATGAGACTTCATGTAAAAAAGTCACTTTATCTGTTAGTTCCAGATCAACGACCATTTGTTGGAGAGACATTGCATAGTCGGTACGACCACATACAATAATTAAATTATAAGAGTCAGACCAAACTTTTTTATTTTTTATGAATGAATGAATATTTTTATGTGGCCAACTTGCTCCAACAGCTAAAAAGTAATTCTCTTTTTCTTTTTTTTGTATAAAATCAGATTTATTAACGCTGTTATAAATTACTGATATTTTCTCACTATCTACATTATAAGTTTTAGCAATGCTATCTTTAACGGTATAAGATACCGTTAAAATATGCTTACATCGCTTAACGGACATTTTTAATAAAAAGCGAAAATACACTTTCTGAATAAAACTATCTGGATAATAAAAAGGTCTTATATCATGTACGGTTATCGTTTGGTTTCTCAGTAAGGGGATAGTGTGATGCGTAGTACACACCAATTTTTTATTACCAAACTTAATTAAAACCCTCAGCGCAAGCCAGTAACTATATACATACCATACTAATGGTCTAAGTCGCGATGTTTTTGATGTGTTGCTAACAATATTCGGAACAGTAACTACTGCATAACCGAGCTTTTCAAAATAATCAGCGTGTACCTTGCTACAGATTATTGCGTCAACATCAGCTATTTCTCGCAGTGCCGTTAAAAATTTAATCGAGTATTGCCACATTCCCGTACCACTTTTACCTAAACGTGATAGGTTTACGATCATTGAATAGCTCTCCGTTTTTCCATACGCATCTTTAAAGCAATAATTATAAGGATAAATAATATTACGAAGCTTACACTAGGTGTAATTGTTAATAATAGAGTTAATGTAATACCGGCAGTAAAACACCACAAAAATAATCATAAGGGAAATATATTATTATACTAACATTCCCAGAAAAAACATCTAAGTAGTTAAGCTATCCAAATTTATTTATATATATCAAATATGATTTTTCATTAAAAAGAAAAGTTCGTAACGTAAATCTAGCTGAATCCAGAAAGGTTAAATCTACATTTAATCTCAATATAATAACTTACTACTATTTAATTATCCGTTTAGTAAGATTCTTAAGCACGGTAATATTTTTCACTGCATATGCTAGTTTCCCAAATCGAAGTACAGTGTTAATCATATTTTTATTACAACCTAGCTTTGCATAAAATTCAGATAAATCTCTTTTTTCATCACTATTGCCATAACATGCCATAGCCAAAGTTGTATATAACCATGGTCTCTCTTTTAGCAAAACATTTTCAAATGCTAGTTTTAAAGATATATTTTTACTGTAAAAATCATTAGCTAATTTTAAATATGCAATAAAATCAATTAATATTCGTCTGGCCTTTCCTTTCTTCTCGAAACTATCATTATCTCCTCGACATATTACGAGTGGTTTTGATATATAATGCAAAAGGCACCCAGGCGTATTAAATACGCTCATCATGATAAATACATGAGGATAGGAAGTGCCAATATAGGACGCATCAAAATCAATGGCATCCCATCGTTCTTTTTTTACTATTAAAGAACTTAGATAGCTAAATACACCACCAATAGATAAGCATCTACTGAGATAGATTTCCCTATCTAAATTATTATTAAACACATAAAGCTCATCATCTGTTCTGAGCCAGGAACGATGAGGATTTCTAATCTCAACTAAATCACAGCCGGTCTCTTTTCTGTCACATAAATATATATCTGCTTGAGAATCGAGATAAGTTTGTAATATCGCTAACGAGTCTTTCGCAAGAGCATCATCACTGCCAAATATCCAACAATAATCCCCATTCGCAAGGGATACTGAAGCAAGAAAATTCCTATCCGGTCCAAGGTTAACGCTATTGCGCCGATATATTATTGGGAAATTATAATTATTCCTCCAAACATCAATCATTTCCTCTGTACCATCATTAGAGGCATTATCTGATATACATATCTCAATATCTAAATTAAATTTTTCCTGATTGTTTATACTATTCAACAACTCTTCAAGATATTCTTTTCTATTATAAGTTGGAATACAAAATGATATAAGCATATGATTATCCCTTATTTGCCTTAATTAAGTAAGTTAGTGGAAGCCCCCAAAAAACAGTTAAAGCAAAAGATATAATCAAGCCAAGCAGCACTCCACTGATTCCAAGCGTACTAGAAAAATACCATTGTGCTATTCCACCAATTATTGCTTGTAGTGGTACTAATATCCAAAGTATTTTTAAATAATTCATACTTTGCAATAACATTGCATAAGTGTCACACCAAACGCGAATACAGAAATATATGCCAATTAACATAAAAGATAAAATAGAAACTTGATAATTAATATCTTTGGCTATTACTGAAAATATCTGTTCTTTAAATAAATAAATAAATATTGTACATCCAACAACATATAGTGAGCCAAGCAAAATATTGACACCTATCATTTTGTTAAGTTTTTTCCATTGCTGTTTGACTCTCAATTCAGCACATATAGGCCATAATGCTTGCAAAATAGCAGTATAAATAAAAAAGACTAAACCAAAAATTTTCATCGTTACTGTATATTGGACAATATCAGCAGGAGTTAGCCTTTGAGAAATGACCATATAATCTGTTTGAAGCACCACTATCGATAATAAAGTAAAAAGAAAAAACCCTGAAGATCTACGTAAAATCGCTATATAATGAGATTTTGTTGTTTTAACATGATAAAGCTTTATGTATCTATATACAATATAGCACAATGAAATCATACCCACTGGAAGATACAGGACTATTAGTGATAATTTTATGTCAACTGAGATCCCCCTATAGTATATATATAACAAGCCGAGCATACCTATCATATAAGATAATGCGTTTAATAGATTAGCTTTCCACCCGACCAATTCGGCAAAAAGTATTTTATAAGCAATAGCTCCGATTCCAATAGAACTGAAAACCAGACATGAGGTAAAAAAGAGCATTCTGGTTTTGTCCTGTAATATCTCATGAAAAGAAGAAAGATATTTAGCGGAAATTACCCCAGAAAAAATATAAAATAAAGCAATAAAAAAAATAATAGCTATAAAGCTTAGATGTAATGCTGATTTAATATATGCATCATAACTTTTGTTTTTGGCTCTGCATTCTGATATATAATTTTGCAGTCCTGTACCTATGCCAAAATCAACAGCGCTACACCATACTAATAAACCAGTTAACAAACTAAAGATTGCATATTTCTCTTCACCTAGTATAGAAATAAGATATGAAATACTTGCTAACTGCACCCCGGCAATTATTATTTTGGATAACCATGATGAACCTGCAACAATTAAATGACTCGGAATTTTTAACAATTGAACTTTCACTATGCAATTAAACGACTTAGTTTTTACAACATAACGCGACTAATTTGTTAACGATTTATTTATTAAAAGATCATGAAAATCTCATAACCGTTTCAGTAGTTCTTCAATTCCTTTTTTATAATCGAAATTTGGTTTCCAGCCCATTGCTTTTAAATTTTTATTATTTGCTACAGAGAACATTATTTCATTATCTCTTTGCTCTATCGCACCAAATTCAAATATACTCGATGAACCTGGCATCATAGTATTTTGCAAATAAACCAGAAAATCTTTCAAACTTACCCCAGCACCAGTTCCAACTTGATACTCAGTATATGAAGGTACTTCTTTTCTATTTTCTAATATAGTTAAATAAGCATTTACCACATCATCTACAAAAATAAAGTCTCTTATCTGTTCGCCTGTTGTACATTTCACGCAACTCTGTTTTTTATTTAAGCAGTCGATAATGTATGGAATAAATTTATTTTCACCATCCCCAGGCCCATATACATGCTCTAATCGCATGTTTACAAATGAAATGTCATGCATATTAGCATAATAATGCCCAATTTCATCAAAGTGTCTTTTAGTAATTATATAAGGCCGCATATGTTGATAATTAAAATCTTTCTTGGCAAAAAAACTATCTGTATTTAAAAAGATATCCGCCCGATATTTTATTGCCAAATCAAGAAGCTTTAATGGTTTTATAACATTTGCATCTTCAATATTTATGAGAGATGATGTTTTATGCCCATATTCTGTTGCCAAATGAATGATACCAATTAATGCAGAATCAATTGATAACTCCTCGACTAATAATTCGATATTATCCCAACTGCACCATCTAACATTAGCTAATGCATTACTATTATTTTTTATTACATCTCGAGTGATTGCGACAACTGAAATCCCCGATTTTTTTAGCGCTTCGAGTAAATGCTTACCAATAAAGCCGGAAGCCCCACTGACAATTACATATTCTTTCAAAAAGGTCATCGCAATCACCAGATAGAATAAATTGAATTAGAAATTCAAACCAAAGAACTCTTCAAACTTGCTAACTACATAATCTAAATGCTCTGTAGTCAAGCCTGGATAAATACCAATCCAGAACGTTTGATTCATTATACGGTCGGTATTTGTCAACTCACCCACTACACGATATTTCACATTAGCAAAATACGGTTGGCGAATCAGATTTCCAGCAAACAGTAAACGTGTACCGATTTTTGCTTCATCAAGGAATTTCACCAGTTCGACACGGTTAACACCGCTAGTTTCTTTCAGGGTGATAGGGAAGCCAAACCAGGATGGATCTGATTTCTCTGTTGCTTCTGGTAATTCGAGGAATTCAGTGCAAGATTGCAAGCCCTGTTTCAGATAGGAAAAGTTAGCTTTACGCTGCTCTACAAACTCTTCTACGCGCTCCAACTGAGCCAGACCACATGCTGCCTGCATGTCCGTGATTTTGAGATTATATCCGAGGTGGGAATAAGTATATTTGTGATCATAGCCTTGAGGAAGTGATCCCAATTGCTGACCAAAACGTTTACCGCAGGTGTTATCGCATCCTGGCGCACAATAACAATCCCGGCCCCAGTCACGGAACGACTCAATAATTTTCTTCAGTTCACCTGACTTGGTGAATACAGCACCGCCTTCACCCATTGTGATATGGTGAGCCGGATAAAAACTAACGGTTCCGATGTCACCAAAGGTACCTACCATCTGGCCTTCATAAGTCGTCCCAAGGGCATCACAGCAGTCTTCAATCAACCATAAGTTATATTTATCGGCAATCCGACGAACTTCACTCAGGTTAAATGCATTACCGAGTGTATGAGCGATCATTATCGCTTTTGATTTCTCAGTAACTGCAGCTTCAATGAGAGAGGCATCGATATTATATGTCGGGATATCAACATCCACGAATACCGGTATTAAACCATTCTGGATCGCCGGGTTAACTGTAGTCGGGAAGCCAGCAGCGACAGTAATAACCTCATCACCAGGTTTGAGAGCTCGCTCGCCTAATTTTGGGGAAGTCAGCGCAGTCAGTGCCAGCAAGTTTGCCGAAGAGCCAGATGTAGTCGTTAAAACATGAGGAACCCCAATAAATTCCCCAAGTTTTTTTTCAAAGGCATCATTGAAACGACCAGTAGTTAGCCATCCATCAAGAGACGCCTCAACCATCAATTGTAACTCTTTGGCACCAATAACCTTCCCGGAAGGAGGCACAACGCTTGTACCTGCAACAAAAGGTTTCGGGCTCAATGCCTCATTCGCATACTGAGCGACAAGCTGAGAGATTTGCTCACGCAGGTTATTTGCTGTCATTACTTTGATTCCTTAAACTTATTTTCTTAACGAGTAGTTGCAGACATATAGTCGCTGATTTCACGCTTTGAACAAATCAACATATCTTCGCCGCGAATCCATGCTTTATGCCATTTTACGATGCGACCAAGTGTTTCAGTCAATCCCCAACGCGGATGCCATCCTAATTGCATATTTGCTTTAGAGCAATCCAGTTTCAGGTAATGTGCCTCATGAGGATGATTCTCACCATCCAGTAACCAGCTTGCATCATCACCCCAAAGCGTGACCATCTTGTCAACAATAAATTCGACCGTCTTCGCATCTTCATCACGCGGGCCGAAATTCCATCCTTCAGAAAACTTAGCACCTTCTGTATATAAGCGTTGCGCCACCACAATGTAACCAGAAAGAGGCTCCAGTACATGCTGCCAGGGACGGATAGAATATGGGTTTCGAATAATAACCTGCTGGTTATTTTCAAATGAGCGCAGAATATCGGGAATTAAACGGTCTTTAGCCCAATCGCCTCCGCCTATGACATTACCAGCCCTCACAGACGCCAAACCAACGCCATGTTGCTCATAATTTGCAGGATTGAAGAATGAGTTCCGGAATGCAGACGCGACTAATTCTGCACAACCTTTACTATTAGAGTATGGATCGTACCCTCCCATGGGTTCGTTCTCACGATAGCCCCACACCCACTCACGATTGTCGTAGCACTTATCACTGGTGATATTTACGACTGCCTTTATGTTACCTACTTGCTTAACTGCTTCAAGCAAATGGACAGTACCCATAACATTTGTTGAGTATGTTTCGATTGGCTGTTCATAAGATAGGCGCACTAAAGGCTGGGCTGCCATATGGAAAACAATTTCTGGCTTAAATTCTGCAATAGAATTGCGCAGCTTTTCAAAATCACGAATGTCGCCAATATGAGATTCCATAAGATCATTAAGACGCACTATCTCAAATAAACTTGGAACAGTTGGCGCATCAAGTGCATAGCCTTTTACAATTGCACCCATTTCAGTCAGCCATAGCGAAAGCCAGCTTCCTTTAAAGCCAGTATGGCCGGTAACGAATACACGTTTACCTTGCCAAAAATTTTTATCAATCATCTAGTTACTCCCAGGTTTTCCACGGAGCTTTACCTTTTTCCCACAGCCCTTCGAGGTAAACTTTATCACGTAGGGTATCCATCGGCTGCCAGAAACCTGGGTGTTCAAAAGCCATTAACTCCCCCTGTTGTGCCAATGTCATTAATGGCTCTTGTTCCCAGGTTGTTGCATCGTTATCGATGAGATCGATAACCGATGGATTCAACACAAAGAAACCACCATTGATCATTGCCCCATCACCTTTCGGTTTTTCCTGGAATGACCGGACCTGACCAGCTTGGATATCTAATGCGCCAAAGCGTCCTGGTGGAAAAGTAGCTGTTAAAGTCGCTTTCTTACCGTGAGCCTTATGGAAATCGATAGTCGCTTTGATATCAAGGTCGGCAACGCCATCACCATAAGTAAACAGGAAAGCCTCGTCATCTTTTACGTATTCAGCAACACGTTTCAGACGACCACCAGTCATTGAAGAATCACCCGTATCAACCAATGTGACATTCCATGGTTCAACACGTTTATGGTGAACTTCCATACGGTTTTCAGCCATATGGAATGTTACATCTGACATGTGAAGGAAGTAGTTCGCAAAATATTCTTTAATCACATATCCTTTATAACCACAGCAGATAATAAAATCCTTGATACCATGCACAGAATACATTTTCATAATGTGCCAAAGAATAGGCTTGCCACCAATTTCTACCATCGGTTTTGGTTTTACAATTGTTTCTTCACTTAGTCTGGTACCAAGTCCACCAGCCAGGATGACCGCTTTCATAAATTATCCTCAATATTATTAGATGCGGTAAATGCATCAGAATAGAAATGTTCTACAGAGAGATTTTTCATCATAAAGTCCTTTTTACTGGCATCGATCATCACAGGTGAACCACATGCATATATATCGAAGAACTCTAGAGAATCAAAATCATCCATCACGGCATGATGGACAAATCCCTTTCTTCCCCCCCATTCGGCGTCATCACCAGAAACAACAGGGATATAATGAACGTTGTCGTGCTGTTCACTCCACTGCTGCGGTAATGCAGAGTAAAAATCTTTACTATATTGCATTCCCCAGTAAATGTAGATCTCACGACGACATTTTCCCTGAATGAGATGCTCAACCATTGATTTAACTGGAGCGAATCCAGTACCGCCTGCAAGGAAGATTATAGGTCTGTCACTTTCACGAATAAAAAATGTTCCGCAAGGCCCTTCAATGCGCATAAGAGTATTTTCTTGTAACTCCCCAAAAATGAGCGAACTCATCTGACCATTGGGAACATTCCTTACATGCAACTCAATACCATTCGACTCATCACTATTAGCGATAGAATAACTGCGAGTTACACCTTTATAATGTAAATTGATATACTGCCCTGGAAGGAAGCCAATTTTTGCTGTTGGTGGTGTGCGTAACTTCAAAGTCATAACATCGCCTGAAACCAGTACAGCACTATTTACCTTGCATGGGACAATTTTTTTTGTCTGTCCAGCTAGTTCAGGAAAAAAATGCGCATTTAGCTCAAGGGCGGTTTTAGGTTTACAGCAGCAGGTTAGTATTTTATCACCCTGTCCAAAAATATTACCTTTGGAGTCAACAACTTCTCCCGCCAACAAATCGGACTCACAGATACCACAATCACCCGCTTTGCAGCTATGTTCAAGATGGATGCCAGCCGATAGCGCAGCATCGAGGATTGATTCATCCTCTCTACCGGAAAATTCAATATTTGATGGAAAAATCTTAATAATATGAGACACGATGCTTACTCTGTTAACAAGGCTTGATACAGTAAAGGTGCTGCAGCATCTTTTGCTGAAAGCTCAGGCAGCTGAGAAAAAGGCCATTCAATACCTATTGCCTCATCATTCCATAGAATGCTACCTTCCGATGAAGGTGAGTAATAATTAGTTGCTTTGTACAGAAACTCTGCATACTCACTAAGAGTAACAAAGCCATGAGCAAAACCTTCTGGAATCCAAAGCTGTCGCTTATTCTCAGCAGACAGATTTACACCAACCCATTGACCAAAAGTAGGCGATTCTTTTCGGATATCGACCGCAACATCAAAAACCTCACCGACAGCACAACGAACTAACTTCCCCTGTGCATTTTCTCCTCTCTGAAAATGTAGCCCTCTGAGTACGTTCTTTTTGGATTTTGAATGATTATCTTGAACAAATGTAACTTTACGTCCAATCAACTCTTCAAAGGTCTGCTGGTTATAACTTTCAAAAAAGAATCCCCTCTCATCGCCAAAAACTTTAGGCTCTAAGATCAAGACATCTGGTATTGCTGTTTTAATCACAATCATCACTTATAAACCTTTCACCATCTTCAGCAAATATTTGCCATAATCATTTTTTGATAATGGCCCGGCCAGTTCTATAACCTGTTGTGCATTTATAAAATTTTTACGAAATGCGATCTCTTCCGGGCAGGACACTTTTAGTCCCTGGCGTTCTTCGATGGTTGCAATAAAATTACTGGCCTCTATCAAACTCTGATGCGTCCCTGTATCCAGCCAGGCATAACCACGCCCCATCATAGCGACAGACAATCTTCCCTGCTCCATATAGATACGGTTAATATCCGTGATTTCTAACTCACCGCGAGCGGAAGGCTTAAGATTTTTCGCCATCTCCACCACGCTATTATCATAAAAATACAGCCCCGTTACCGCGTAATTACTCTTCGGTTGTAACGGTTTTTCTTCCAGACTAACGGCTGTACCATTTTGATCAAACTCAACCACACCGTAGCGCTCTGGATCGTTTACATGATAAGCGAAGACGGTAGCACCACTTTCTTTATTAACGGCAGCTTCCATTAACTTTGGTAAATCATGACCATAGAAGATATTGTCACCCAGCACTAATGCACAATCATCATTACCAATGAACTCTTCACCAATAATAAACGCCTGTGCTAAGCCATCCGGGCTTGGCTGTACTTTATATTGAAGATTCAGCCCCCACTGGCTGCCGTCTCCCAGCAGTTGTTGAAAACGCGGCGTGTCCTGTGGCGTACTGATGATCAGGATATCCCGAATGCCTGCCAGCATAAGCGTGGAAAGGGGATAGTAAATCATCGGTTTATCATAAATTGGTAGCAATTGCTTACTTACCGCCATGGTCACCGGATAAAGACGGGTGCCGGAGCCCCCCGCTAAAATAATGCCCTTACGCGTTTTCATTTCCATTTCTCATTCATAGAAAATGCCCTGATGGGCATTTAAATTTATCAGATGGTTGTCGTCGTAAACATTTCAGTCAGCATGCGCTTAACTCCTAATTCCCATTGCGGCAGAATAAGGTCAAAATTACGCTGAAACTTTTCAGTATTGAGACGCGAATTTCCAGGTCTGCTCGCCGGCGTCGGGTAGGCGCTGGTCGGCACAGCATTAAGCTCAGTCAGCGCAAGCGTTATCCCTGCTTTGCGCGCCTCGTCAAAGACTAAGGCCGCGTAGTCATGCCAGGTTGTGGTTCCCCCGGCAACCAGATGGTAAAGACCTGCGACTTCTGGTTTCTTTAACGCCACACGGATCGCATGAGCCGTGCAGTCAGCCAGTAATTCTGCACCGGTTGGCGCACCGTACTGATCGTTGATGACTGAAAGTGTCTGACGCTCTTTCGCCAGACGAAGCATTGTCTTTGCGAAATTATTGCCCTTACCTGCATAAACCCAACTGGTGCGGAAGATAAGATGCTTAGGGCAGTTATCCTGCAGGGCCTTTTCTCCCGCCAGTTTGGTCTTGCCATAGACATTCAGCGGCGACGTAGCGTCCGTTTCCTGCCATGGGATATCGCCGGTACCAGGAAATACATAATCGGTTGAATAATGCACTACCCATGCGCCAGTTTCGTTGGCTGCTTTAGCGATGGCTTCCACACTGGTGGCGTTAAGTAACTGCGCCAGTTCTGGTTCAGACTCTGCTTTATCTACTGCAGTATGGGCTGCTGCGTTAACAATCACATCGGGACGAAGCTTACGAACGGTTTCGGCAACGCCTTTCGGATTGCTAAAATCACCGCAAAACTCTTTTGAATGGACATCCAGGGCAATCAGATTCCCCACTGGTGCCAGAGAACGTTGCAACTCCCAGCCTACTTGCCCTGTCTTACCAAAAAGTAAGATATTCATTACTGGCGTCCTTCATAGTTCTGTTCTATCCAACTCTGATACGCCCCACTTTTAACATTGTTTACCCATTGAGTATTTGCAAGGTACCATTCCACTGTTTTACGAATACCGCTTTCAAAGGTCTCCAGCGGTTTCCAGCCTAATTCGCGGCTAATTTTACCTGCATCAATGGCATAACGACGATCATGGCCCGGACGATCGGCGACATAAGTGATTTGTTCACGATAAGAAGTCGCTTTGGGTACAATTTCATCCAGCAGATCACAGATGGTAAATACCACATCGAGATTTTTCTTCTCATTGTGGCCACCAATGTTATAAGTCTCCCCTGCCTTGCCTTCAGTCACTACCATATGAAGCGCGCGAGCATGATCTTCTACATATAGCCAATCGCGAATCTGATCCCCTTTGCCATAAATTGGCAAAGACTTTCCTTCCAGCGCATTCAAAATGACCAGTGGAATCAGTTTTTCAGGGAAGTGATAAGGGCCATAGTTATTAGAACAATTGGTAACGATCGTTGGTAGACCATAGGTACGCCGCCAGGCACGGACTAAATGATCGCTGGATGCTTTTGACGCAGAATAGGGGCTACTTGGCGCATATGCCGTCGTTTCAGTAAATAACGGCAGCGTAACGCTGTTTTCAACCTCATCAGGATGCGGTAAATCGCCGTAAACTTCATCAGTGGAAATATGATGAAAACGAAAATTATTTTTTTTATCTTCGCCAAGTGCAGACCAGTATTTACGCGCAACTTCAAGAAGTACATAGGTGCCGACGATATTGGTTTCAATAAATGCTGCTGGCCCGGTAATCGAACGGTCCACATGACTTTCCGCAGCCAAATGCATCACCGCGTCCGGCTGGTACTGCTCAAAAATACGCGTTATTTCAGCGGAATCACAAATATCCGCGTGTTCAAAATTGTAGCGATTACTTTCAGAAATATCAGAAAGGGATTCAAGATTACCGGCGTAGGTTAATTTATCAATATTAACTACAGTGTCCTGTGTATTCTTAATAATATGGCGGACAACAGCTGATCCAATAAAACCTGCCCCGCCAGTAATAAGTATCTTCACTTTTCTATTCCATAAGGCGTATTTAATGTGGTATTTAATTTGCCAATAAAAATTAATTGCTCAAGTCGTTACACACGCTACCGCCCCTGGCTCATCAGCTACCAGTGCACTGCGTACATATCGACTTGTTACAAACCTCGCCCAGCAGGGCAAAGCTCACTAAAACTTAAACGCTAATTGTCTTATTAATTGCATCCGGAAACAAGGATTAATCTTATAAAATCAGCATTAAAATGCTCCAGATAACCCCTTGTTACTTAAGCCCTTTATACAAAACTAAAACGGCAGTCAACACTCGTTTCAGCCGACTTGCCGCTTCGAATGTTCACTGCCGTTATTATGTTTATCACCAACCATTTATCACGGTTGTTAATACTTATTCATGCAAAAGCTGCTCTATGCTCTTACGGAACTTCGCTCCTTCTTTCAGGTTGCGTAGCCCGTACTTCACAAATGCCTGCATGTAGCCCATTTTTTTACCGCAGTCATAGCTGTCACCCGTCATTAGCATCGCGTCAACCGACTGTTTTTTTGCCAACTCAGCAATGGCATCGGTGAGCTGGATGCGGCCCCAGGCGCCCGGTTCAGTTCTTTCCAGTTCCGTCCAGATGTCGGCTGAAAGCACATAACGGCCTACCGCCATCAAATCGGAATCCAGCGTCTGCGGCTGATCCGGTTTTTCGATAAACTCCACAATCCGGCTGACTTTGCCTTCATTATCCAGAGGTTCTTTCGTCTGGATAACGGAATACTCCGATAAATCACCTTTCATGCGCTTCGCCAGCACCTGGCTGCGACCCGTTTCATTGAAACGCGCCACCATCGCCGCAAGGTTATAGCGCAGCGGATCGGCGGTAGCATCATCGATAATAATATCCGGGAGTACCACAATGAAAGGGTTATCGCCCACGACCGGACGCGCGCACAGAATAGAGTGCCCCAGCCCTAACGGCTGCGCCTGGCGAACGTTCATAATCGTCACGCCCGGTGGGCAGATAGATTGCACTTCCGCCAAAAGCTGGCGCTTAACGCGCTGCTCAAGAAGTGATTCAAGTTCATAAGAGGTGTCGAAGTGGTTCTCAACGGCGTTTTTAGACGCGTGAGTCACCAGTACGATTTCTTTGATCCCTGCAGCCACAATCTCATCGACAATGTACTGAATCATTGGCTTGTCGACGATCGGTAGCATCTCTTTTGGGATTGCCTTGGTGGCAGGCAACATATGCATACCCAAACCCGCTACCGGTATAACTGCTTTCAAATTCATCATTGTTTCTTCCACCTGTAAAATGGTTGCTGAATTATAGCTCTTTAGCTTGTTTTCGCCAGCATGAATTACTCTGCTGCCAGGGATAATGATGGCACGCTCTACATTACGTCTTAGTCGGCACCATAACATTAAGTATGAACAACTTTTTCCCAGGAATTTTCGTAAAAATAGCGGTACTTACCCTCCCCGCTTCGGCAGCGGAAAATTCACTGCTTCAACATTCACGATTTGGTGATTAATCCTGTCGATATCCACAGAACTCTGCCCGTTTTCATTGATGGCATGAACATTAGCGAGGGAAAGCAGCGTGTCCTGGCGGGCCATAAATTGACCACGGACATCTTTACGCAAATCGAAATGCATTTTTAACGCCGGGCCAATCGCTGAAGTTTGCATCACGTTGATATTACGCAGAAAGAGGTGCTGCGGTTGATTATGCAGTTCCAGCGTAGCACGCGTCATCCGTACATTGGTGATGGCGACAAAAGAGGGGGTGTTACCGGAGGAGATTTGAATGCCGCGTAATTTATAAGCAACCTGGCGGTTATCCAACCGAATAGCGTTTAATTTAAAGTTTTGCGGAATTGACAGGTATTTTCCTTTAGCGACGCCATAGCCGATGAGCATCCCGGCACTATTCGTCATATCAATATTATCAATGACGAAATTATCACAGCCATAAATTGCGATCGTTGCGTTATCAATACCCGCCTTTTTACTGAAATCGGGCGTGATGTTTTTGGCTTTGACATTGCGAATGATGAAATGTTTGCCATTTTCTACGTGTACAAGCTGTCGGCAATCAGATCCGGTAATATTGGCCACCACAAAGTTTTTTACTGCCTGGTCTTCAGGATAACTATTGTCATAGGTGCTACCCGCCAGCCCGATGCCGATCCCCCAGTTGATTTTGCCATTGGTACAATCAATGCGTTCGATGACATGATCGGAAATCAGGATGTCGCGGTCGTGAATCGCGACATTCCACTCAATGGCGTCCCCCTGCAAATCGCTAAAACGGCTATGCGTAATCCGCGCGCCGTCCATTTGGTTATGAAATCCCTGGCGGAGAATGGCGTAGTTGGCGTGGGTAACGGTGATGTCATCGATAATGAGATTACGCATCACCTGCGGCTCCTTACCGCCGATGAAAATTTGCGCGACGGGGCCAAAGCCGCTCATCGTCACGCCTTTAATCACACAGTCCGACCCGCGAACATCCAGCGTCACATTGTGCAGACTGCCGCCCTGCTCCCCCACCACCTGACACCCGTCCTGCAAAATAAACCGTCCCCGGCCATTCCCACGCACCGCGCCCTGTATCCGCAGCGTTTTTCCCGCCGGAATCGTTATCGCCGCATTGATATTTTCACACACCCATCCTGGCGGTACGACCACGGTCTGCCCGTCGGCGAAGGCCTGTTTGAACGAGGCGATACCGTCATCCGCCGGATAATCCTTAATATCGACGGTCTCGCGAGGTTCACGCGCCTGTACCGGCAAGGCGCGCAGAAAAGGAAGAACAGCAAGCGCAGAACCTGCCGTCAGGAGGGTACGTCGGGAGAATTTAGTCGCGGGCATACCACCTCGTTTATATCGTTTGTAGCAGGCTGGCTAACTGGCGATTAATCGCCTGCTGATTAAAATCTTGCGCCACTTTTTCACGGGCGCGCGTGATCACCGACTCCAGCGTGTCGTGGTCAATCCGGCTGAACTCAGCGAGTCGGGCCGCCAGCGCCTGCGCATCGTTTTCCGGCACCAGCCAGCCGGATTTGCCGGCCTCCACCAGTTCCGGAATACCGCTATGCACGGTAGATACCACGGGAATCCCTACCGCCATCGCCTCCATCAGCGCCACCGGAATACCTTCCATATCGCCATCCGTACCGGTAATCGACGGCAGCAAAAAAACATCGGCGTCATCCAGCATCGCCTTCACTTCATGGCTCGGTTTAAACCCCGGCATCTCAATGACATCCTCTAGCTGATACTGCTCGATGAGCGTGCGCAGCCGACGTTCCCACGGGCCAATCCCCAGAATGCGGTAGCGAAACGCCACGCCCTGCGCTTTCAGTTGCCGACAGGCTTCAATCGCCACATGCAGGCCTTTTTTCTCGGTCAGGCGCGCGACGGAAATCATCTCCAGCGGCATCCCTGGCGCTTTCACCGGACGATGAGTAAAACGCGTCATGTCGACGCCCATGCGCGAAACGGCAATCTTTTCCGGCGGGCAGCCCATACTTTTCAGGCGACCGGCCCACAGATCGCTGATGGGCAGCATCAGATCGCCACGACGAAACAACTGCTGATACTCCGGCGTGTAATGACTGAGCACCTCGCGGCTGGAGATATCAATCCCGTGGAAAATAGTCGCTATTTTGCCGCGAAGCACGCCCAGTTCGCGTAGTTTGGCCGCCGTCACGCCCGCCGGACCAAAGTGTGCGATAAACACATCCGCCACAAAAGGCTGGCTCACCTGCGCGCAAATCGCGGAAAGGATCAAATTGCGTGATTCATCGCCATAGCGGGTAAAATTGAGCGCTTTCCAGGTCGCCGCCCGATGCAGCCCCGGCAGCGTTTTACATGCCCGGTAGCGCAGTTTCGCCAGCCGTCCCAGGGGCTCATCCTGTAACCAGCGGGTTTTCGCCGCCAGGCCATACTTCTCCCAGGCGGCGTGAGTATGTTGGGTATCGCCTTTTTGTAACGCGACAATCTCCACCTCATGGCCCATATCAATAAACGCAGTAATCTGATTCAGCACAAAGGTTTCCGATGAGAGTGGAAATTTCAGCAGAAAAAAGCTGACTTTCATTGCGCCTCCCGAATTCTGTCGAGAACGGATTTGATCATCGTGAACCCTTTCGCCCGCTCCTCGGTAACGGCGTTAGCCACTTTTGCCTTTAGCGCAGGCAATTGATTGAGCGTATCGGCCACCACGCTTTGTAATGAACCGTTCAGCAAGTGACGGATATCGATGGCCAATTCCGCCAGGCCTAGCTGCTGCATAATCCCGGCGGATTTATGTTCATAATTAATGGCGATAGCGGGCGTGCCAAAATTCATGGAGATAATGGCGGAATGCAGGCGCGTCCCGATGGTCAGTACGCAGGAGGCGAGGATCTTTCCGATTTCCACGTCATTGAGTTCGTCCATCGCGATATGGAAATGTTCTGAGTCGTTTACATACTTCGCCATCCGTAACGCAACCATCCGGTCATCGCGGTTATAGCGATCGATACTGGTGCAGGTCGACAGCGCCAGTACCTGATAACCGTCCGCAATCAGGCGATTCACGACCTGAGCAAATGCCTGCTCATAGGCCTGCTGAGTGGTGCCCAGGCGTTTATCAAACGGCTCCAGATCGCGCAACGTAATCGCGACGGTTTTGCGGCGCGCGGTGACGTCCAGCCAGTGCTGCACAGCATAACTGGCAACAAACTCGTCGTGACGGCGTTCGACTAACCAGGCGGTATCCACCCCCTGCTCCACTTTCCGGGTATCGATCTGCGCGGCGGTCATCAGATCGCGGCTGACGGTTTCACGCAGGATCAACGCACTGGTGCGTCCAAAAACATAATTGGCGAGCTGGCTAAAGTCAGGGTTCTGGAAAGGGCCGACGCTATGTCCCACCATATAAATTGGTTTGTTCGCCATAAACGCGCACAGCGGATATTCAAAGTGAGTCAAACCGTATAAGTCGACATAGTTTGAACCGCCCACCTGAATGACGGCGTCATACTGCGCAATAAATTGCGCGAATTCGGCAAATTCCGGCGCGATAGCAAAATTACGCAGCGATCCTTCCTGGGCGACTTTAGACAATAAAATTTTATGCTGAAAACGACGACGTAATACTTTTTTCACCCGACCGTTAAGCCCTGCCGCCGCCTGCTGTTTCTGGCTTAACTGATACAGCGGGTCGGCAATAATCGGGCGCCCCTGCAACCAGGCGGAACTCACCGGGAAACGGCTCATCACATCCATCTCCGCCTCTGGCGCCTGTTGACGGATGGCATCAAGCAAACCGCGCATAATGGCGCTATCACCACGGTTGCCGCATGTGTGGTTGCCTAAAATTAATAATTTCATAAATAGCCTCTTATATCCCCGTCATACGACACGTAATAACTTTTTCATTTTTGCACTGCCAACAAGCTGATTTTTAATTTCCATCACCAGCGCATTGCGTGAAAAAATAATCATTAAAATAAAACTCAAAATACCGACTACAACCTGTAGTGCGAATACCCCTGACAACGGTAAATAGCCGTCGACCAGCTTTCCTGCACCGTAGCTGGTAATAAATGTTGGCAATGAGAGATAAAACGGTAGCCACAGGCTGAGAATATACTGACGATAGCTGGAGCCGAGTACTGGCTTAATCATCACGAAATAGCTCAGAATGGTGTTGATGATTTGCACCACCAGGAACCCCAGCGTCACGCCAATCGCCCCCGCCAGATGGCCGCCAATGAGAATTGCCGGGATAAACAGAAACGTTTTAAAGACGTTGAACTTAAAGCTGATATCCACGCGCGCTTTCGCCATCAGCAGCGAACCAATCGGGTTGCCGACCGAGCGCAACAGCCCCACCACGCACAGCAATTGCAGGATCGGGATAATACTGTTCCACTTCTCGCCAAACACTAACGGCACAAAATTGTTCGCCACTACCATCAGGCCCAACAGCGCGGGAAAATTGATAATTCCCACCACGGAAAGCAACTTATAGAAGTTGACGCGCAGCTTCTCGGTATCGTCCTGGATTTTGGCGAATGCCGGAAATAGCACGCGAGTAATGATGGGGTTAAGCTTCGCCGGCGGCACAACCGCCACGTTGTACGCGAGGTTATATCCCCCGGCGACGCTTGCGCCGAGAATTCTCGCCAGTACCAGCGTCGATAAATTCGTGTTGATGTAATTGACGATACTGTCCGCCGTCAGCCACGCGCCAAAACGCAGGTTCGTGGACACCGATGCCAGCGAAAAATGCAGCCCCGGACGGTAAATCTTGCGGCCGAAGTAACCAAACAGCAGCGTTCGCACCGCACTGTTCACCAGATAGCCGAGAATCGCGGTTAACGCCAGCGGCCAGTAATGGGCGCTAATCACCGTAAAGGTGAACCCCGCCAGCACGGAGGTCGTTTCGATCATGCCGATCTTATTGAACTCCAGCTCTTTTTGCATCAGCGCGCGGAACTGCTGCCCGTGAGGGATCACGATGAACGCCAGCGACAACGTTTTGATTAACGGCGCGAGATCCGGGTTATGCAAAACATGGGCAATCGCATCGCTCAGCCAAAAGACCACCGCAAATACCACAATCCCAAGCCCAACGTTTAGCCAGTAGAGCGTGGTCAGCTCCAGATGCCCAATCGTTTTACGCTGGATAATCGAGTTCGCGATGCCAAAGTCCGAGATCGTGTCGGCCAGCGCGATAATCACCAGCGAGACGGTCAACAGGCCAAACTGGTGGTTGTCGATGATCCGCGCCAGCACCGTCATCTGAATTAACCCCAGACCGATAATCACTATCGTGGCGATAGCCGACCATTTAGCGCCGCTGATCGTTTTTTGTCGTAAACTCATTCTTTTCTCCAGAACCTGCTCACAAGGCGTCATTGGCGCAGCCAGATTGAGCACTGCCCTGGTGCAATATGGCAAGTAAAATAGCCTTGTGGGTCAGGTTCTTAATACGCCGCTTTATTAACAAACCCTTTAAAAATCGTCAGAAAAACGATTTTGATATCGAACCAAATACTCCATTCGCGGATGTATTCCAGGTCGAACTCCACGCGTTTTTCCATTTTCTCCAGCGTATCGGTCTCACCGCGCCAGCCATTAATTTGCGCCCAGCCGGTGATGCCCGGCTTCATCTTGTGGCGTAGCATGTAACCTTCAATCAACTGACGATACTGTTCGTTATGCGCCACCGCGTGCGGGCGAGGACCGACGATGGACATCCCGCCGGTTAACACGTTGATAAACTGCGGTAATTCATCCAGCGAGGTACGACGCAAAAAGTTACCTACCCGGGTGACGCGCGGATCGTTTTGCGTCGCCTGGGTAACGACCTTATCGTTCTCCATCACCTTCATTGAGCGGAACTTCCAGACCTTGATCGGCTTGCCGTCCATCCCGTAGCGCGTCTGACGGAAAATCACCGGCCCGGGCGAGCTCAATTTGACCGCCAGCGCAATGCAGCACAGTACCGGTGAGATGAGCAGCAGAATCAGCGACGCCAGCACGATATCCTCTGCCCGTTTAAGCAGACGGTTAATCCCTGACAGCGGCGTGTCATACAGCGGAACGACCGGAACGCCGCTCATCTCCTCCACGCGCGAGTGGAGAATATTAAAGGTGAACACATCGGGAATAAGGATCACCGAGCAGGTGGTGTCGGCCAGCTCGCGCACCAGTTTTTTCACCATGGCGCCGTCGCTCATTGACATGGCGATATAAACATTGTGAATTCGCGAGGCTTTCGCATCGTCAATTAACTGCTCGAAGTTCCCGGCCCAGTCAGCAGAGACGCCGCCCGGTTTAGGATCGTGATAGACGCCCACCACCTCAAAACCCAGCCACGGCTCATTACGGAAGCTATCCAGCAACGCCTGGCCCGCAGGCAAATCTCCGGCGACGGCGACCCGGCGAGTGTTATAACCACGATTGCGTAGCCATCCCGCGCCGAAACGAATAAATGAACGGCATAACACTAAGCCCAGGCTGGACAGCGCATACCAGGCCAGCCAGGTGGCGAGGCGGTTGTCAAAGTCATCATTAAACGCCACCAGACCGGCGCTGAAGATCAGGCTCAGCGTCCAGTTTTGCAGTAACAGCGTTAACTCTGTCGACATTTTGACGCCGCGCCAGGAGCGATAAAAATCGGTTATCCCGCCCAGCATTTGAAAAACAACCAGCGTAATCAGCGCCACCAACAGGTGCATGTACAGGAATGGCAGTCCACTGACTTCACAGATGAACCACAGCCCGCCAAACATGATGGTGATATCTGAAAAGCGTTGCACCATAGAGATTAACGATGCATTGGTTTTGGCTCGTTCGCGCTTTTTTAGATTTGTCATCGTTGTTCCTGTGATTGGCCCCTTACCCGCAGGCGGTAAGGGGAGATCTGACGTTACTGATTCAGCAGCGCCAGCAGAGTGCGTGTTCGCGCTTCCATCAGCGGAATATCGCCGCGTGATTCCACATTCAGGCGCACCACCGGTTCGGTGTTCGACGAGCGCAGGTTGAAACGCCAGTCCGGGAATGACATGCTGAGACCGTCCGTGCGATCCACCGCCTGCGCCTCTTCCGCGAAGTGCGCTTCCACCCGCGCGATGGCCGCCGCCGGCTCCGCCAGCCTGCTGTTGATTTCCCCGCTCGCCGGGAACGCCGCCATCCGGTCACGAACCAGTTCACCCAGCGACTGCCCCTTCAGGCACACCAGCTCCGCCACCAGCAGCCACGGGATCATCCCGCTGTCGCAGTAGGCAAAATCACGAAAATAGTGATGCGCGCTCATTTCCCCGCCATAAATGGCATCCTCCGTACGCATCCGCTCCTTGATAAAGGCGTGCCCGGTTTTTGACATCACCGGTGTCCCGCCCGCCGCCGTCACCACTGCCTCCGTGTTCCAGGTCAGGCGCGGGTCGTGGATAATCTTCGCCCCCGGGTGTTTTTCCAGAAACGCTTCCGCCAGCAGCCCGACGATGTAGTACCCCTCGATAAACTGCCCTTTCTCATCGAACAGGAAGCAGCGGTCGAAGTCGCCGTCAAAGGCGATACCCATGTCCGCCCCGTGTTCAATAACGGCCTTGCGGGTGTCGTCGCGACACTCCGGCAGCAACGGGTTGGGAATGCCGTTCGGGAAGGTGCCGTCCGGGGTGTTGTGGATTTTGATGAACTCCACCGGCGCGCCCAGCGCCTTCAGACGTGCTTCGATGGCGTCAATGACCGGCCCCGCCGCGCCGTTGCCGGAATTCACCACCAGCTTCAGCGGGGTGAGATTGTTAACACTGATATAGCCCAGCAGGTGGTCGATGTAGGCGTCGCGCAGGCTGATTTGTCTGTAGCTGCCGCGCGCGGCCTCGTTCACCGGCGGGAAGTCGCCCGCTTCCGCCAGACGCTGAACGTCGCGCAGACCGGTGTCGCCGCTTATCGGGCGGGCACCCTCGCGCACCAGCTTCATGCCGTTGTAGTCCATCGGATTATGGCTGGCGGTCACTTCAATACCGCCGTCCACGCCGAGGTGGAAGGTGGCGAAGTAAATCTCTTCGGTGCCGGACATACCGATATCCAGCACGTCGACGCCCGCGTCCTGTAACCCTTTCGCCAGCGCCAGCTTCAGCGCCTCGCTGGTCAGGCGCACGTCGCCGCCCAGCACGATGGTTTTCGGTTTTAAATATTCGCCGTAAGCGCGGCCAATCCGCCACGCGATATCTTCATTGAGCTCTTCGCCCAGCCTGCCGCGAATGTCGTAGGCCTTGAAACAGGTTAATTTTGTCATGTGCTTACCCTTCTTCAGGCAACAGTTAGCCCTGACCGTAAATGGCCAACATCGTTATTGTTGTTCATTGCCGGATGGCGCGTTGCGCTTACCGGGCACCGTTGCAGGCGTCAGACCCGCCCGTAACGATCCTCGAACCGCACCACGTCGTCCTCTTCGAGATACGAGCCGGAACGTACTTCAATTAAATCGAGCGGTATTTTTCCCGGATTTTCCAGGCAGTGGGTCGCCCCCAGCGGAATATAGATGGACTCGTTTTCACCGAGCAGCTTAACCTCGCCGTTGATGGTGACTCTGGCGGTCCCCGCCACCACCACCCAGTGCTCGGCGCGGTGATGGTGCATCTGCACCGACAGTCCTTCCCCCGGCTTGACGGTAATGCGCTTCACCTGATAGCGCTCGCCCGCGTCGATGGAGTCGTATTTGCCCCACGGACGGTAAACCTCGCGGTGCATGTGGTGCTCATGGCGTCCGTCGGCCTTGATCTTCTCCACCACCTTTTTCACGTCCTGCACCGCGTGGCGATCGGCAATCAGCACGGCGTCTTTGGTCTGCACCACCACCAGATCCTTCACGCCGACGGTGGTCACCAGGCCGGATTCGGCGTAAACGTAGCTGTTTTCCGTTTTATGGCTGATGACGTCGCCGTGGTGGACGTTTCCCTCCGGGGTGTGGGCGCTGATTTCCCACAGCGAGGACCACGAGCCGACATCGCTCCAGCCCGCGTCCATTGGCATCACCACCGCGTCCGCCGTCCGTTCCATCACCGCGTAGTCAATGGACTCTTCCGGACAGGCGAGGAAGGCCTCTTCATCCACACGAATGAAGTCAAGATCCGGATCGACGCCGCGCATCGCCTGTTCACAAGCGGCCAGAATATCGGGGCGGAACTTTTTCAGCTCTTCCAGATAGCGTCCGGCGCGGAACAGAAACATGCCGCTGTTCCAGTAGTAATCGCCGCTGGCGACGTAGGCCTGAGCGGTTTCCAGCCCCGGCTTCTCAACGAACTGCGCCACCTCAAAAGCCACCGCATCCGTCGCGCCCGGCACGACATCACCGCGCCGGATATAGCCATAGCCGGTTTCCGGCAGATCCGGCACGATACCGAAGGTCACCAGTTTGCCCGCGTCGGCATAGGGCATGGCGCCGCGCACCGCGTCGCGGAAGGCCTCTTCATTGGCGATCGCATGATCCGCCGCCAGTACCAGCATCAGCGGATCGCAGTCCGTATGCTGGCGCGTCGCCGCCAGCGCCGCCAACGCAATCGCCGGCGCGGTATTGCGCCCGGCGGGCTCAAGAATAATGTTCTCCGTCAGCTTATTGAGCTGGCGGAGCTGTTCGGCAACGATAAAACGGTGCTGTTCGTTGCAGATAACCACCGGGCTTTCGCACTCCACGCCGTTCAGACGGCAAATGGTGGTTTGCAGCATGGTGAGATCGCCTTTCAGGCACAGAAACTGTTTTGGATAAAGCACGCGAGAAAGCGGCCACAATCGGCTACCGGAGCCACCGGCCATCACAACCGGGTAAAGTTTTGTCTGACGCATTATCATCCCCGAATATCTGCAATAAATTGGCGTAGCACGTTCTCTTTATTGAGCGTGCGTTCGGCGTATTCACGTGCCGTCGTGTTGTTTTTCGGCATGGCGAGCGCCTGGCTAATCCCGTTAACCAGCGCGTCGGTCGACTCCGGTTCCACGCAAACGGCGATGCCCGGATAGCGTGCGCAAAGTTGTCCTAATTCGGTGTGCGGCTCAGCGGTAATTACCGCATTGCCGCCGACCGCCAGAATGTTAGTCAGCTTGGAGGGCAGTACCGCATCCGCCGCGCCGCGCTTTTGCACCACCAGATGGCAGTCGCCCATTTTCAGTAGCGCGGGTAAGACGTCGTAAGGCTGCAGCGGGAGGAATTTAATATTTGGCAGGCCGCGTTCGCGGGCCATGTTCTCCAGCCGCGCCTTGCCGCCCCCCTGGCCGACAATCGCGAAAATCAGCGGTCGATCGCGTAATCGTTCCGCGGCGTCAATTACCTTTTCCAGCCCTTGTTTTTCGCCGATATTGCCGGAATAGAGCACAATTTTTTTGCCCTCTGGCAAGCCAAGCTGCTGACGCAAAGCCGTCACGTCAGCGTCATTAACGTCCTGAAAGCGCACCACCTCCGACCAGTTCGGAAAAAAGAGGATTTTTTCCGCCGCGACGCCTTTTTCCCGCGCTTTATTCATCATGGAGCGAGAAATGGTCGAAACATTATCAACGTTACGCAGCGCGCTGCGTTCAAAGGCCGTCGCTAACCGCGCTACGCTGCCGCGCTTGCCTTTTCCCGCCATTCCTAAGCCGAGCATGGCGTCCACTTCGTAATCCTGAATATGCAGTACGGTACGCGCGCCGGAGAGTGTCGCCAGCAGACGCATTCCCGGCGTACAAAAGAGCGTCGGTACAACGCCGATAATCCGATCCGGCTTCCAGCGACGCTGCGCCATCAGTGGGAAAAAACTGCTCAATGCAAAGCTCCCCAGATGAAGTAGTCGTTTTAGGGTGGAGGGCTGTTTCGGCACATACAGCGGGCAGCGCCAGACGGTAGCCTCGCCCTCTTCCCGGCGATAGCGCCAGGCGGAATAGCGCTCGCCGACCTTCCACTGCGGGTAGTACGGCGGCGCGGTGATTACCCGCACCTCATGGCCTTCCCGCGCCATCCACGCCACCATTTCGCCGGTATATTTGCCGATACCGGTCAGTTCCGGCGAATAGTTAATGCCATAGACCAGGATCTTCATAGGCCCACCGCCGGCGCGTCAGGAAGGAAGTAGGCCCGACTGTTCTCATGAACATTATCGCTTGCCAGAAGCTGTTCCGGCGTCAGCCAGCGGTAACTGCCATGCTGCGCGTCAGGCAGGCGTAAATCGCTCTCCGCCACACGCAGACGAAAGCCGAGCACGATGTAGTGAGTTGAAAAATCCTCACCGGAAAAGTTGTCGTCATAGAAGTGCTGCCAGACGCCATAAAACGTCCCTGCCGCCAGCGGCAGACGCACGCCCAGTTCCGCCTGCGTCAGGCGTGCAAAGGCGGCCTCCAGCGTTTCGTCTTTGCACACCCGCCCCCCCGGCACAAACCAGTAGCCCTGCGCCGGACGGTTGAGACGCTGGCCCAGTAAAATTTCCCCCTGGCCGTTTTCCACGATGAAATCGAGGGAGATGAGGGGCGTCGCCCGCACCACGGCGGCGAAATCTTCCTGACGTAAAAACATTGTCACCCCCGGAACCGTTGCTGATTCTCAAGGAACCACTGGTAAGTACCGGCAAGCCCTGCCTCCAGTGAAATTTCGTGATACCAGCCAAGCTGATGCAGGCGCGTGACGTCGAGTAATTTACGCGGCGTGCCGTCCGGCTTCGCGGCGTCGAACACCACCCGGCCCTGGTAACCCACCACCTTTGCGATGGTCTGCGCCAGCTCGCGAATGGTGCAGTCCACGCCAGTGCCGACGTTAATGTGCGACAGCATCGGGTCGGTGTTCTCCTGCCACACTTCGCGCGCCAGCTCCATCACGTGAATACTGGCCGCCGCCATATCGTCAACGTGCAGAAATTCGCGCATCGGCGTGCCGCTGCCCCACACCACCACCTCCGGCGCGTGGCTCTGCGCAGCCTCATGAAAGCGGCGCAGCAGCGCCGGGATCACATGTGAATTGTCCGGATGGAAATTGTCATGCGGGCCGTACAGGTTGGTTGGCATCACCGAACGGTAGTCGCGACCGTACTGCCGGTTGTAGGACTCGCACAGTTTAATCCCGGCGATCTTGGCGATGGCGTACGGCTCGTTGGTCGGCTCCAGCGTTCCCTGCAGCAGCTCGCTTTCCGCCATCGGCTGCCTTGCCAGTTTCGGATAGATACAGGACGAACCGAGAAACAGCAGTTTGTTCACGTTGTGCAGGTGCGCGGCGTGAATAATGTTGCTCTCTATCATCATGTTTTCATAAATAAAATCCGCCGGATACGTGTTGTTGGCGACAATGCCGCCCACTTTCGCCGCCGCCAGATAAACCTGGTCGATACCCGCCCCGGCAAAGAACGCCTGTACCGCGCGCCCGTCGAGCAGATCCAGCTCATCGCGGGTGCGCAGCACCAGTTCCACGTCGCCGCGCTGCGCAAGCTGCCGTACAATGGCGGAGCCCACCATCCCGCGATGGCCCGCCACAAAAATTCGTTGCTTATTCATTCTCAGGACTCCAGCGCGATGGCCACCTCGTAACCGTGAGATTTCAGCAGTGAGTGTTTTTTCGCGGCCTCCAGATCGTTCGCCACCATCTCGGAGACCATCTCCGACAGGGTGATTTCCGGTTTCCAGCCCAGTTTCTCATGCGCTTTGGACGGGTCGCCCAGCAGGGTTTCCACTTCCGCCGGACGGAAATAACGCGGATCAACGGCCACAATCACATCGCCCGGTTTCACGCCCGGCGCATCGTGTCCGGTAACGGATACCACGATCCCTTTTTCATTAATGCCTTCGCCTTCAAAGCGCAGTTTTATCCCCAGTTGCGCCGCCGCCAGCTCCACAAACTGGCGTACGGAATACTGCACGCCGGTGGCAATCACGAAATCTTCCGGCTGCTCCTGCTGTAACATCATCCACTGCATTCGCACGTAATCTTTCGCATGACCCCAGTCGCGCAGCGAGTCCATGTTGCCGAGATACAGGCAGGACTCCAGTCCCTGCGCGATATTGGCGATGGCGCGGGTGATCTTACGGGTGACGAAGGTTTCGCCGCGACGCGGGGACTCGTGGTTAAACAGAATGCCGTTACAGGCGTAAATGCCGTAGGATTCACGGTAGTTGACGGTGATCCAGTAGGCGTACAGTTTCGCCACCGCATAGGGGGAACGCGGGTAGAACGGCGTGGTCTCTTTCTGCGGAATTTCCTGCACCAGCCCGTACAGTTCAGAGGTGGAGGCCTGGTAGAACCGCGTTTTCTTTTCAAGACCGAGGAAGCGGATCGCCTCCAGCAGGCGCAGCGTGCCCATCGCATCCACATCGGCGGTATATTCCGGCGACTCAAACGACACCGCCACATGGCTCATCGCGCCCAGGTTGTAGACCTCATCCGGCTGCACTTCCTGTAAAATGCGGGTCAGGTTGGAGGCGTCGGTCAGGTCGCCATAATGCAGATGAAATTTCGGGTTGCAGCTGTGCGGATCCTGATAAATATGGTCCACGCGCTCGGTATTAAACGATGACGCGCGGCGCTTGATACCATGCACCTCATACCCTTTTTCCAGCAGAAATTCTGCCAGGTAAGACCCATCCTGTCCGGTTACGCCAGTAATGAGAGCGACTTTTGACATTTTCATTTCCTCAAATAGTCCCGTTAGGGAGTAACTTTCTGAACGCGCTGGCGCGTTACCACTGCGGGATTGCCCCGACAAATCGCATTTGCCGGTAATGATTTAAATACGCTGCTGCGTGCGCCGACGACGGTGCCATGACCTATCGTCACGCCGGGCGCGACAAAAACATCGGTTGCCAGCCAACATTTTTCGCCAATAACAATCGGCGCGGCGTTAATATCGAAATGGGCGCTGGTATAATCATGGCTACCGGTACACAAATACCCTTTTTGTGAAATGACCGCATGTGCGCCAATATTAATTTCACCCAACGTATATAACACAGCGTCGTCGCCTACCCAGGCATAATCGCCGACGGTTAATTTCCACGGATAGGTAATTTTTACTGACGGTCGGATAACCACATTCTTTCCAATTTTGGCGCCAAACAGACGCAGCAAAAAGGCTCGCCAGCGATACAATATTTGCGGCGACCCAGCGAATAATGTCGCCTGTACCGCCCACCATAATTGTACTTTTAGCGCATTAGCGCCGCGGAACCCCTTCGGCACCGTAAAGCCGCTAAGATCCTGCATAATAACTCCCGGTGATTAGACTTTGTTATACCGCGCTTTTGTTTTACCCGTCGTTTTCAGACGTAATAAATAGGATAATTGCGCCCAAAACCCTGGCACACGTAATATTTTTCGCTGTACGTTTTTTGCATCCTGACATAATTCCAGATTATTCGAGGTTGACACGCCGCCCATCGAAAATTCAGATACCAGTCCGTTAATTCGCCGAAAAGGATAGCCTGCTTTATAGAGACGGGCCGCCAGCGCATAATCTGAAGAGACATGATATTGCAGATCATAAGGATACTTTTTTAACGCTACCGTCGGGAAAAATATCGCCTGATGGCTGGCTGGCAAACTATGGTAGATATAATACCCGGGTTTAGCCTTCCGGCGTATTTTATGCCCGCCGCCGAAATCCAGCAGCGCGTCGCCAATATACATCGCCTCGCCCTTTTGTCGCGCCAGTTGCCGGACAAACAGCGCGGCATCATCATGGAACGCATCACCGGAATTAAGAAACAGGGTATAGCGCCCCTGCGCCAGCGCAATGCCTTTGTTCATGGCATCATAAATACCGCGATCCTTTTCACTGATAAAACGCAGGTTAAACTCACCGTGACGTTTTTGCAGAAATTCGCGCGTGCCGTCCTCCGAACCGCCATCCACTACGATCCATTCAAATGACAGGCCCGGATCGCGCGCCAGATTGCGCAGCGAGCGCCAGGTTTTTACCACCCCTTCGTAATTGCGAAAGGCGACGGTAACGACGCTTAAAAACATGCCACCACCCCGTTATGAAATTTTTAACGCCTTGCGCAAAATGAACGGACAGACGATTAAAAAAGCATATTCCGGGCTAAATATTGAACCGGTAAAAAACAGCGACACCGGCGTAAAAAGATAGAGCTGTACCCGAAAATTGCGATTATCGCCAAACGCATTTAGCGCCATTTTTAAAACTTTCCCCATATACCACAGCGTCATTAGCACTGCGAACCAGGAAAAATAAATAATCAGCAGATACAATCCATTGTCTATGGTTTTCCCGACATCCGCACCGTTAAAGATTCCGAATGATGCGACATATTCATAAAGTGAGCCAAATCTGACTACACCATCAATATGGGTCAAGGAATATCCGACCATGACTAAGGGGCCTACAATACGATAATAAGAAGATGAGCCTTCCGTCCCTAAATCGCCAAGTCGTGTCGCGATATAAGGAAATGCAATAATTACCCCAACCAAAAACAGGGTTAATGAGACCAGCGCCAGTGGAAGTTTTTTCTTTATCGCATCCTTATTCAAATATTGGAACGCCCACTCCAGAAGATAAAACAGGATAAAGGTCATTACCCCTGAAAATGATCCTGATAATATTATCCCTGCCAGAATCATAGCATCGCTTTTCGGTGTTTTGATACCAAACTGTTTGATGCTCAGCCAAATTGAGATTAGTGCCAAAGCGAAAAATGCCGGTTCAAAATAAAGCGCAGTGGTACGCTTACCGCCAAATTTTATGAAGTTCAGTACGTAGCTATTACTGTAAATGAGATATTTCGAAATTCCTTCCATAATACTGCTGCCGCCGGTAAGGATAATTTGCGCCATCTCAACCGCGGCGAGCGCGACCACCATACCCACCACCAGATAAAAAAAACGCAAAATCTTTCGGTGGTTATGCGCGGAAATGGTTTTGAATCGGATACTCCAGACCATCCCGATAATGACCACAATATAGACAAACAGCATCGTGGACGTGACATATTTACCGGCATTCAGCGACTGGCCGAACAGGAAGTTAAATGCCGTAAGCCCCGCGCCGATGCCTAAGGCGATCATTAATTTTTTTACGCTAATGCGTTCCACAAATAACAGCAGCAACAGCGGTAAAAAAGTGACGATGGTAATGGGAAAGCTTTCCCCCAGTTGGGCAATCTTGACATTGACCAGTAGGTAGATCAGCGGCAGCAGCAGATAGCTACAGATTCTGATAGAACGAGACATACTCCTCCAGCATCTGTTGACCGCTGTACGCGACGCGGCTACGCATACGAAAGGCGTCCAGCGTGGCGCCAAATACCGCCTGAGCAATCTCTGGCTTACGCCGCTGCGCCAGGCGCAGTACATCTGTAGCGGCAAAGGTCTGGCCGCCGGATTTCGCCAGCACCTCCTGCGCCGCCTCGCTGTGGGTAGCGAGCACCGGTACGCCGATCGAGAGCGCTTCACACAAGATCAGCGGATAGTTATCGACCCGCGAGCTAAAGACCAGCGCATCCATCTCATTGAGCGCGCTCATTAATTTGCGCTTATCGGTTTCAAAACCGTGATTAACGACGTTTTGGCCAGTAAAAGGCGAAAATTTACCGAAGGTATGCAGTTCAATTTTTTCGCCCAGCGCCATCATGTCGTGTACCAGACGCTGGTCAGTTTTGCCGTCATAACGCAAGTCATGCGCCACAATGGCAATTCGCGGTTTGCCCGGATTCAGCGGCACAGGTGATAGCTGCGCGAGAATCGCCTCGGTCGCCAGATCGATACCGTTGTTAATAATCTGGCAGCGCCCCGCGCCATAAACGCTGTTAAAGGCCTCGGCCACGTGCTGGCTCGGTGAAATAAACCGGCAGCCCAGCCGCAGCATGTCCCGAAAGCGCTGACGTTTGCCGCCAATAAGCTGGTGCGCCCGATCCACCCTGACCGGCGGATAATTGCTTAGGGTCGGACATTTTTGGCAGCCGCTTTTCCAGCCCTCGCAACCGTCGGTGAAGGCGCAACGCCCGGTGACGCTCCAGTGATCGTGCAACGTCCAGACCAGCGTGACGTCCGGTTTTTGCGCTTTGACTTTTTCGCAAAACATCACGATGTCCGCCAGGTTTAGCCAGTAACTGTGGAGAACATGAAAATGCAGCACCAGCGGGCCGGATGTCTGGATAACCGTGCGGTAAAGATTGTCGAGATTGCCAAACAGATCGCGATTCAGGAAACGAAACAGCGCGATATTAGCGATTGCCGTGCCGCGCGGCGTCTGTTTTATCACCTGCGGATAACGGTGGTGGCTGACGCTTTTTTTTCCGCCTTTGCCATAACCATAGACAAAACGTGACGTCAGCCCTTTTTGCAGCGCCCGCAGATGGAGATCCAACGCCACTCCCGCCGCGCCGCCTTCCGCCAGCCGTACATTAAATTGCAGAATATTCATGTGCTGACCTTCACCCGTGCTTTTTCTCCCACCACCAGCGCATGGTCCGGAATACTGTCAAGCACCACGCTACCCGCGCCAATCGTGACGTGATTACCAATAGTAATATCGCCAAGCAGGATGACATTCGCCCCCAGCTCAACGCCGTGACCAATCACCGGACAAGCCAGGCTGTCCGCGCCGCGATTGCCAATGGTGACGCCGTGGCGAATGGTAAAATCGTCGCCGGCGACGACATGTTTGTTGATCACTACCGCGTAACCATGATGGATAGTGAACCGCCGACCAATGGTCGCGGCGGCCTGGATTTCATACCCGAACAGGCATTCCGTGATCACACGATACAGCACCAGCACCGGCGCGGCCCACAGATTATTCAGCACATTCTTTTTGCGCCAGACGGAACAAAAATGAGCGATACGGTAGGCCAGCACCATGCAACAGGGGCGTAAGCTCCAGCTATTCGCGCGTAAGTCTTCCAGCATCGTTATCGCCCCCGCAGCCCGGCCGCCAGGCGTTTGCTATTACGCACGGAGAGCAACGTCAGCAACGTGCGCCAGGTCATTCGCTTATTGCGAATTTGGTACAGGGTAAAAAGCTGGTATTTTTTACTGGCGCGATCGAATTTATCTTTGTGCTTACGATAAAAATGGAAATAGCCGGAGAACTTTTTCGGCGAAGAGGTAATCTGCATCTCGCCGTGGTTGATATGTAAAATTTGCGTCGCCTCTTCGACTTTCCACGGTTCGCCATACTCCACCACCATGCGCAGAAAAATGTCGTAGTCCTGCGCCGCCTTGAGTTCGGTATCGAACAAACACGCTTTAAAACGCCAGGCCCAGGTAAAAACCTGATTGCCAATAATATTGCGCTTGTAGAATAAGCGGCGCGAATAAGGAGATTTCGGATACAGCGGCAGGCTGGCAGGCTGAGAGTAGACCTCGCCCTCGCACACATAGTCGTTGGCATACAAAAAGGCGTGTGTAGTTAACTGGTGTTTATGGGCCAGAAACACGCTCAGACGGTTGGGCGTCCATTCATCGTCATCATCAATACCGGTAATATAGTGTCCTTGCGCCTGCATAATGGCCTGATTGCGTACCGCGCAGGCGCCAGTATTCATGGCGTTATGAGTATAACGAACGCGCGGGTCGTTCAGCTCCTCAACAAATTGTTGTAGCTGCTGATAAGATGAGGAGCAATCATCCACGATGATCATCTCCCAGTGACGGTAGTCCTGACGTAGTACTGATTTAATCGCCCGGATAGCCAACTGCTGCCTGTTCCAGGTTGGCATATAAATTGAGATCAGCGGATTGTCTGTTGTCATGCTTATTCCCCAGATAGTTTTGCCGCATGGCGCTACGCCTGTCCGGCCTACAGTCACAGGCCGCGCCATCCGGCACGCCTTATTTTTTATTTGGAATCTGACTGGTATTCATACTCGTAATAGCCATAATCCTGGTAGCCCGTCGCCCGGCGGAAAATGGAGTTGAGAATGACGCCTTTGACCTGAATGCCATTCTGGTCAAAACGGCTCAGACTGGTTTCCACCTCTTTTAAAGTGTTGACGGCATAACGCGCCACCATCAGCGTCGTCCCGACGTGACGACCCACAATCGCGGCGTCCGTCACGGCCAGAATCGGCGGCGTGTCGATTAATACCAGATCGTAGCGGCTGCTTGCCCAGGCGATCAGCTCGCCGAAGCGCTCGCTCATCAGCAGTTCTGATGGGTTAGGCGGTACCTGACCGCGCGGAATAAGATCAAAATTAGCGATCGCCGTGGGTTTCGCGCAGGAGGCTATCTCGCCTTTGCCCGCCAGAATGTCAGATAAGCCGTCCACGTTATTGGTGCCGAGCAGTTCATGGGTGTAGCCCTTACGCATATCGCAGTCGATCAGTAATACCCGTTTATGCGTCTGGCTGATGACGGCCGCCAGATTGGCGCAAACAAAGGTTTTGCCGATAGAGGGGCTGACGCCTGTGAGCATGAGTACATTATTTTGCGCCTGCATCATGGCGAAATGCAGGCTGGTGCGCAGGCTGCGAATCGCCTCAATCGCCAGATCGGTCGGATTGCCCACCGCCAGCAGTTGGCTCTGCTTGTAACGCTTAATCCCTTTAATGGTTTTGACGCTATCGCGCGCTTTTTGCCATTCCGACAGCGGAATACTGGCATAGACGCTGATCCCGTGCTCCTCCAGCGCCTGCGGGCTTTCAATACCGCGATTAAACAGCGAGCGCAGCAGCACGCCGACAATCGATAACATTAATCCCAGAATAATGCTGCCGAGAATAATCAACGCCTTTTTTGGCTTCAGCACGCCCGGCTGGGTAATCGCCGGGTCAACGATGCGCACATCGCCAACGGTGCTGGCTTCGGTGATTTTCAGCTCCTGCTGTTTATTAAGCAGTTGCATATAAACCTGCTGGCCGGACTCCACATCACGGGTCAAACGCACAATCTCCTGCTGGGTTTTCGGCATCGCCGTCACCCGCCCGTTCAGTTTGGCTTTTTCATCTTCCAGCGCTTTACGTTTTTCCAGCAGGGTGCGGTAAGCCGGATGCGCTTTGGTAAAGAGCTTGGAAATTTCCGCCTCTTTAAACGTCAACTCATTCAACTGGGCGTCGATATTAACCATCGAATCGAGCACCGCCTTCGCCTCCAGCGGTAAATCCACCGAGTCTTTATCCTGGCGGAAAGCGTTTAGCTTGTTTTCCGCCACATCCAGACGGCTGCGGACTTCCGGCAGTTGTTTTGCCAGAAACGCCAGGCTCTTCCCCGCCTCTTCAGATTTCCGCGCAATATCCTGTTGCAGATAGTTACGGGTAATACTGTTGAGAATTTCGCGGATCTGGTCGCGATCCTCTCCCGTGAACGTCAGGCTCAGAACGCCGGTATCTTTGCCGGTTTCCGTTACGGTGAGGTTATTTTGCAGGTTATTAATCATGCCAGGCGTTGAGAATTTACTCACCGTAAATTCCGTATCAGGACGGGCGTCAATCGCCTCTACCTGCATCGTCACGCCGTCTTTATTGAGTGGCTGGCCCACAACGCCCTGCGCGCTAAATCCGCCGTCGCTAACCAACTGATAACGTTTGTCGCCCAGCACTTTGAGGGTGAAGATCTGTCCGCTCATCGTCTCTGGTCGGGTGAATGTCGTGACTTTCACCCTTTCATTGTGACGTCCCATCAGCCGTTCCCACCCGGCGCCGAAGAGCGGAAAGGTGTTTTTGGTGACGGCAATATCCAGATCCAGATCGTCAACGGTCTTCCCCAGCACCAGGCGCGATCGAATGAGCTGAATTTCCGCATCGGAAGCCGGCGGCTTATTCGCTAATGCGCTGTTGATATCCTGTACCAGCGAATTACCGGCGTTTTGTTCAATCTGCACCAGCGCATCGGCGCTATAGATGGGCGTGGCGAAGAACGTATAAATTACCGCGCACAGCGCAAATATGGCCGTCGTCCCCAACACCCACCAACGCGCTTCAATCACCGTTCCGACCAGACGCCCGATATCGATTTCATCGCTACCCGTAGCCGCCGCAGATTGTTTTACTTTTTCTGTCATGGTTTTCCCTGCTCTGCATTCAGTGCCTGCGCCCACTGGCGGGCAGACCTTTCCAGTAATGTGTACACCGCCTCAAACGCATCGCGGCTTTTGCGATACGGGTCCGGTATTTCACGCTCGCTGTCCCAGTGACCAAACAGCATTACCTTGCCGCGCATTTCCGGCGCAATGTCGCACAGGGCGGCGATGTGGCGTTTCTCCATCGTCAGAATCAGGTCATATTCCCGGCACAGACGCGCGGAAATTTGCCTTGCGCAGTGATTTTCCAAAGACAGATCGTGGGCGCTCGCCACGCTCGCCGCCGCAGGATCGGCGCCTTTGCCGACCAGCGCGCCTAATCCGGCGGATGCAACCGTCAGCGAGGGATGAAAGCGCTTTAGCAAACGTTCCGCCGTCGGAGAACGGCAAACATTCCCCACACAGACCACTAAGATTTTGTTAAACATAACGATTACCAGGAATGAATGTCGCTGGCCGTATCCGTCATATAACGGACACCGCTAATGGTCGGCAGCAACTGATTGATCAGACGGTTCCAGCGAGCAACCGGCGCGGTCGTGACGTACACCACATCGTAAGGCTGAAGTCGGAATTCCGTCGCCATCACCAATGACGTGGCGTCAGACATATCAAGCTGGTAGATATTGGCGATCTTGCCGCCGCGTCCCCCCTCGCCTTTCAACGGACGAATCACAAAAATGCCGCTGGCGCTGGAGGTGGTCAGATCGATGCCTTCCGCATTGCCTAATGCTTCGGTGAGCGTCATGCCGCTGAAATCCATTTTGAGGGTGCTCTGTTTTTTCACTTCGCCCATGACAAAGACTTTCAGATCGTCATTGCGCGGCACATACAGAATGTCGCCAGGGTAGAGCAAGCGGTTCTGGCTAAGATCGCCATTTTGCATCAGCGCCTGTAGCGAAATGCGCTGTTCTTTGCCGTTGTGCGTCAACACGACATTGCGCCAGTCCGCCATATCGGTCAGGCCGCCCGCAGCGTTAATCGCATCCAGGACGGTTAGCGGTACGTTAGTAATGGCCTGCTGACCGGATTTATTCACCTGGCCGGAGATGTACGCTTTTTGCGAGCGGAAAGCGGCGATATTGACATCCACCTGCGGGTCCGCGATGTACTTCGCTAAACGCCCGGTAATATCGCTGCGAATCTCTGACAAAGTTTTACCGACGACGCTAACCTTGCCAATGTAGGGATAAAACATGGTGCCGTCCGGCTGTACCCAGTTGCCGGTATCGCTTGAGCTACGGTACTGGCCTGCTGGCGTGGTCAATTCCGGGTGATCCCAGACGGTGACATTCAGCACATCGCCAGGCCCGACGCGATACTGATAGCTGGCAATCTCCTGGTCCAGCGACATATTCGGTTGCGCGACATTGGGCCGCGGGCGTAATTGCTCAACCAGCCGTGGCGTCAGCGGATACACATTGACCATCCGGTCGAGATCAAAGTCAGCGTCTTGCTGTTTGATCACATCTTTCCCCATCGTAGACATATTGCTGCCCGGAAGTACTGTGCAACCACTTATCAAGCTGAGCGACGCCAATAATGGCATCAATTTCATTTTGGATTTCATCATTGATTATTTATCACTTTGGCAGAGTCATTATCCTGTGCAATTTAAATAGCGGCTTCGTCCGTGCACATTTACCTTGCAGTTAATGGCAGAGAAAATTAACTGGCATCATTCTGAAAAAAAATCAATTCATCCGCAGGCTATTGACAGAATAATAAAGGCTTATATTCAGGCTTTCAGGCACGCTACCGCCCCTGGCTTCTTAGCTACCAATACACTGATTATTCTAAATTTTCGCATTCCCCTCCGATTTTATCCTCGTTCAGATAAAAATCTTCAGCGAAATAAAGGTTACGTATTAATAGTTTTCTCGATGTCGTGACAGGATATTTAAGAGCGCTATCTTAATCCTGCAAGAATTGTTGCAGCTAACCTAATGACAGGCAAGGTAACAAACCCGCCATTCTATATTTTTAAGATTAATATTAAATGAATTAACAGATGATTTTAGGATTTTATTGATGTTGACAATATTTATTTACTCCACTCCACCTGCGATATTTCCTAAATATATTCTTGACATTATTTAGTTTCCGACAGAAACATTACGGCTATTTTAAAGTTATTTTATAGCCGCGTAACAAAGATAAATTGCTCTGCGGCATTGCATTTTTCCGCCGTATTATCCATGATCGAATTGTGACAATTGTCATATTACAGAAGGTATTGCTCTTACTATGGAATGGATTGCCGATCCGTCAATCTGGGCCGGACTGGTAACGTTAATCGTTATCGAACTTGTTCTCGGCATTGATAACCTGGTCTTTATTGCCATCCTCGCTGAAAAACTACCGCCGGGGCAGCGCGACCGCGCGCGCATTACCGGCCTGATACTGGCGATGATCATGCGCCTGCTGCTGCTGGCGTCAATCTCGTGGCTGGTCACCTTGACTAAGCCGCTCTTTAGCGTACAGGCGTTAAGCTTCAGCGCCCGCGATCTGATTATGCTGTTCGGCGGCTTCTTCCTGCTCTTTAAAGCCACCATGGAGCTCAACGAACGGCTGGAAGGGAAAGATAGCGCCAACCCTACCCAGCGTAAGGGGGCGAAATTCTGGGCGGTGGTCGCGCAAATCGTGGTGCTGGACGCTATCTTTTCTCTCGACTCCGTGATTACCGCCGTGGGGATGGTCGATCACCTGGCGGTCATGATGGCGGCAGTGATAATCGCCATTAGCCTGATGCTGCTCGCCAGCAAGTCCCTGACCCGATTTGTGAACAACCATCCCACCATTGTCATTTTGTGTCTTAGCTTCCTGCTAATGATCGGCTTTAGCCTGGTGGCGGAAGGGTTTGGTTTCCACATTCCGAAAGGGTATCTGTACGCGGCTATCGGTTTCTCGGTGATGATCGAGGCGCTCAACCAACTGGCTATTTTTAACCGCCGCCGTTTTCTTTCCGCTAACCATACGCTGCGCCAGCGCACAACAGAGGCCGTGATGCGGCTGATTAGCGGTAAAAAAGAGGATGCCGAACTGGATGCGGAAACCGCCGCGATGCTGGCAGACCATGACGACAGCCAGATTTTTAATCCGCAGGAGCGCAGGATGATTGAGCGGGTGCTGAATCTCAACCAGCGCACCGTAAGTAGCATCATGACGTCGCGTCACGATATCGAGCATATCGATCTCAACGCGCCAGAAGCGGAAATCCGCGCTCTGCTGGAGAAGAACCAGCATACGCGTCTGGTCGTGACGGGTGAAAATGAACAGGAAGATTTACTCGGCGTCGTCCACGTCATCGATCTGTTGCAACAATCGCTGCGCGGCGAACCGCTCAACCTGCGGGCGCTGATTCGCCAACCGCTGGTTTTCCCGGAAACATTGCCGCTGCTGCCTGCGCTGGAGCAGTTCCGTAACGCCAGAACCCATTTTGCCTTTGTCGTAGATGAGTTTGGCTCGGTTGAAGGCATTGTGACATTAAGCGATGTCATGGAGACTATCGCCGGTAATCTGCCGAATGAAGTCGAGGAAATTGACGCCCGCCACGATATTCAGAAGAACCCGGACGGTTCCTGGACAGCAAACGGCCATATGCCGCTGGAGGATTTGGTGCAGTATGTGCCGCTACCGCTGGATGAAAAACGGGAATACCATACGATTGCCGGATTATTGATGGAATATTTGCAGCGCATACCGCAAACCGGTGAAGAGGTTCAGGTGGGCGATTATTTGCTGAAAACATTGCAGGTAGAAAGCCATCGAGTGCAGAAAGTGCAGTTAATTCCGCTGCATAACGGCGAGCCAGACCAGGAGTTGTAACGCCTGCTCGCCTGCCCCGGCCTGCTTACCAGGCAGGCCGGAGGCGCGTTAGCCTCGCCATCCGGCTCTGCCCTTTGGCCAAAAACTAGAGCTTATTCAGCAGCTTCTTCACATCTTTACCGTTACGGGTATCTTTATTGCGATCCGCCCAGTCGTTGAGCCGACGCTTCGCCTCATCCTGTAAATGCTTGCGCAATAACTGATCCACTTGCAGGGTATAGTTCAGCTCCTGCCACTTGCCATAGACGCGCAGCGGCACCGGCGTCTCTTTCAGGAAGGTGATCAGGTTGCTATTGCCGTTCCAGCCGCCCAGCACACGCAGATTAAATTGCGTATCACAGCTCTGCTTAACCAGGTCCAGCGTTCCGCTGCCGGTTAACGCCAGCATAGAAGATTGCCCGACCATGTCGTCGAGCGTCAGCGTGCCCTTATTTAGCGTCAGATCGGTCGTGAAGCGATCCAGTCGGGTCGCGTTGTCCATATTTTCCTGCGACTGCTGCGCGTCGCCGCCGCTTCGCTCTACGGCCTGCTGCACCAGTTGCTGGAAATTCATTCCTTCGAGGCGCGTATTGCTCATGTCAACATGCGCTTTTCCTTTCCAGCTGTGGCGAAATGCCTCCGCGTCAATATCCGCCCCGGAGAAATCGCCAACCAGCGACATCTTACCGGTCAGGCTAATCGGATAATTAAAGGCTTTCAGGATAGTCCCAATCTCAACATGGTTGAGGCGAGGGTGGAATTCGATGCGCGGACTGGCGGTGCGGGCGTCAAGCGTGCCGGGCAGCGACATCTCTCCGTCGGCCAGTTTCCCCTGCAACTCGGTGATATCCAGCAATCCGGCCTGATTAGACATCTTCGTCGAAACCTGGGTAAAGTCCATTCCCCGCCAGCGAACTGAATCCGCCTGTAAAGCAATCTCCGCCGTAAAGCTTTGCAGCCCCTGATAAGGCGGCGCACCAACACGCGACGCGATAACTGGCCTGGTCAGGGGGAGCGTATTTTGCCCCTGCGACACCGCGCCGCCCGTCTGAGCCACGGTGCTATGATGCGGCAACAGGTTGTCCAGATTAAGCTTGCTGGACTGGAGGTCAATTTGCCATTCCGGCTGCTCCGCCAGCGTTACCTGAACATGCCCGGCCAGAGAACTGTCATTCGCCGTTAAATTTAAGTGGTTAAATGAAAGACGTTTTTGCGCCTCCTGCCACTGCGCCTGCAATTGTCCCTGCCCCTCAATCCCCTGCGCCGGTAGATCCGCGCCCTGCAATTGCCAGCGCAGTTGCTCAATACCCGCGGTTAAATTATGCGGATAATCGGAAGCATCCACCGTTCCGCTGAACGATAAGGCAAGATCCCGCTGATCGCGGTTCACGCGTCCCGAAAAATCAAACGTGCCGCGATGCTCGGCATCTTGTTCCATATTCAGACGAATATCGCGCACCGTGACCTGATCATCATTTTCATGCTGGAAAACCAGCACGCTGTCGGCAACGCGCAGGCTACGAATATCAAACGACCAGCCGCGATCTTCCGCTACGTCCGGCAAGGTATTATCTTTCGGCGCGACCGGCGCATCATCGCTGCGTACCGCTTCCGTTTGCGGCGTCAGTTGAATCACCCCGCCTTTCAGCATCACCTGCTTAACATGAAGCTGATGACTCAACAGCGGCCATAAAGCGACATCCAGGCGCATATTGTCAGCCCGCACCAGCGGTTCGCTGGCGCCTCGCGCCGTTAGCGTCATTCGCCCGGAAAGGATACTGAGTTGCGGCCATACGTGCCAGCGCAGCGGCCCGTCAAGTTGCAACTGATATTCACTACGCGCGGCAACCTGCTGCACCATATAGGCGCGGAAATCATTCGGATTGACCAACAATACCAACGCAGAGAATCCGGCCACCAGCACGACCAGGAGAATCATCAGCGTCGTCAGAAATCGTCTCATGCTACCCTCAATGGACCGGCAGTATTGCGCCGAATGGCTCAGTCTTTATCAATCCGGCTGGCAACAGCGCCCTGCTGATCGCGATATTTGGCATCCTGACGGCGGTTATAAGGCCGCGCCGCCGGGCCGGACAGCGGCTCAAAGCTCAGCGCGCCGATGAGCATACCCGGACGCAACGCCAACGGCAGCTTCCCGGAGTTGTAAAACTCAAGCACAATGCAGCCTGACCAGCCGGGATCGATACGGTGCGCCGTCACATGCACCATCAGCCCCAGACGCGCCAGCGAGGAACGACCATCCAGCCAGCCCACTAAATCCGGCGGCAGGGTAACGGATTCAAAGGTGACAGCCAGCGCCAACTCGCCCGGATGCAGATAAAATGCCTCGCCATCCGGCAAAACGATTTCATCGCTCATCACGCGATCCAGCGCTGCGCTGACCTCATCTTTCGGCCCGCTCAGATCGATAAACGCCGCCGTATGGCCACGAAAGGTTCGAAATTTATTGCCAAGACGTACATCGACCGTCGCGCCGTTAATGCGCTCTACGGGAGGTCGCGGGGTGATAGACAAACGGCCTTCATCCAGCCAGGCTTCAATATCTCGGTCGCATAAACGCATGGCACTTTCTCCTTTCGCGCATCAAGCCCTTAAATCAAGCACATCAAGGGCTAACCAGGTTATCACTGAACGGTACACAATTCGCCAGATTTATTCAAAGAACTGGCTGATTTTCGCTTTCAGAATATCAATAGCGATGCGGTTTTTACCGCCGCGCGGCACGATAATATCCGCATATTGTTTGGAAGGCTCAATAAATTGCAGGAACATCGGACGCACCGTTTTCTGATATTGCGCCATCACCGAATCCATTGAGCGACCACGCTCGTTCACATCGCGTTTGATACGGCGCATCAAACAGATATCCAGCGGCGTATCGACAAAAATAGAGAAGTTCATCTCTTCACGCAAACGCGCGTCGGTCAGTAACAGAATACCTTCAAGAATAATCACTTTCTTCGGTTCTACGCGAACCGTTTCCTGCATACGGGTATGCTCAACATAACTGTATACCGGTAATTCAATCGCCGAACCGCGCTTGAGCGCCTGAAGATGCTGAAATAGCAGGCTGTGATCCATCGCATTCGGATGGTCATAGTTGGTTTTTACGCGTTCTTCCATCGACAGATGGCTTTGATCTTTGTAATAACTGTCTTCGGGAATAACGCCAATATGTTCGTCACCCACTTGTTCACGCAATTCGCGGTAAAGGGTACTGGCAATAAGACTCTTGCCGGAAGCCGATGCGCCAGCGATACCGATAATGACGCACTGATGAGACTGATCAGTCATAAATTTAGCGACCTGATTAACCTGGATGTAAGGAAGGGGGGCGCCGAAACGCCAAACGCGGCAATTATAGGGATTTCAGCAGCGCGATACCAGTCCGGCGCTATGCCACGGTGAATTTGTTGGCGGCGCATTCGACGTCGCGACGTAAAAGCGTTCAGTTTTAACGCGGACAGCGGATTTATCGACCCGTCTGGAGGAGGAATACGCCGGGAGCCACAATTTATATTCAGCCAGCGTATAAATCATTACGCGTTTATACTAGCATAATCACAGAGTAAACTGACGCGTCCGGTATTCCGCGACGTTACCGGCGATTCGGATAGAGTGGTAATGAGTAAACCATCCCAACATGTTTTCGTTACCGTCCCCCACCCGCTATTGCGTCTGGTCAGTTTAGGCCTGGTTGCGTTTGTCTTTACGCTCTTTTCGCTCGTATTATCGCGTGTCGGCACCCAACTCGCGCCGCTGTGGTTCCCCACCTCCATTATGATGGTCGCGTTTTACCGCCATGCGGGCCGTCTGTGGCCTGGGATCGCGGTCGCCTGCTCGCTCGGCAGCATCGGCGCCTCACTGACTTTATTTCCGGCCGCCTCGCTTAACTTTAGCTGGACGGCAATAAATATTATCGAGGCGGCCACTGGCGCGATACTGCTGCGAAAACTGCTGCCCAGCTACAACCCCTTACAAAATTTGAATGACTGGTTTCGTCTGGCTATCGGCAGCGCCGTGATTCCGCCGCTACTCGGCGGCCTGTTATTTTGGCTGATAGCGCCGGAAGCGGTCGCCTCGAAAGCGTTTCTGATTTGGGTATTATCGGAAGCCATCGGCGCGCTGACGCTGGTGCCGTTAGGTTTACTGTTTAAACCACACTATCTATTGCGTCATCGCGACCCGCATCTGTTGCTGGAAACGCTATTGACGCTGGTCATTACGCTGGCGCTAAGCTGGCTCGCTATGCGCTATATTCCGTGGCCGTTTACGTGCGTTATCGTCCTGTTGATGTGGAGTGCGGTGCGCCTGCCGCGAATGGAGGCGTTTTTAATTTTTTTAGCTACCGTTATCGTGGTCTCGCTCATGCTGGCCAATGACCCCACGCTACTCGCCACGCCGAAAACCGACGTGATGGTTAATATGCCGTGGCTGCCTTTTTTAATGATCCTGCTGCCTGCCAATATGATGACGATGGTGATGTACGCGTTTCGCACGGAGCGCAAACATATCACCGAGAGCGAATCCCGTTTTCGCAACGCGATGGAGTATTCCGCCATTGGTATGGCGCTGGTCGGTACGGAGGGTCAGTGGCTACAGGTCAATAAATCTCTGAGCCATTTTCTTGGCTATAGCCAGGATGAATTACGCACGATGACATTTCAGCAATTGACCTGGCCGGAAGACCTGAATAACGACCTTGAACAGCTAAACATGCTGGTGCGCGGCGACATCAATAGCTATTCCATGGAAAAACGCTACTACACCCGCAACGGCGATGTCGTCTGGGCGCTACTGGCCGTCTCGCTGGTTCGTCATAAAGACAATAAACCTCTCTATTTTATTGCTCAGATTGAAGATATTAACGATCTCAAGCAAAGCGAGCAGGAAAACCAGCGGTTGATGGAACGTATTACACAAGCGAACGACGCGCTGTTTCAGGAAAAAGAACGGTTGCACATCACGCTTGACTCTATCGGAGAAGCGGTGGTGTGTATTGATGTCGCGATGAATATCACCTTTATGAACCCGATCGCCGAGAAGATGAGCGGCTGGCGGCAAGAGGATGCTTTAGGCGCGCCATTATTAACGGTTCTGCGCATTACGTCAGGTGATAAGGGGCCGCTGCTGGAGGATATTTATCGCGCCGACAGGTCGCGATCGGACATGGAACAGGAGATAGTGCTCCATTGTCATAACGGCGGTAGCTACGATATTCATTACAGTATCACGCCGCTCAGTACGCTTGACGGCGATAAGATTGGTTCGGTTCTGGTTATCCAGGACGTTACCGAATCACGAAAAATGTTACGCCAGCTCAGCTACAGCGCAACGCATGACGCCCTCACCCATCTTGCCAACCGCGCCAGTTTTGAAAAGCAGCTTCAACAGCGCCTGCAAACAATACAGGAATCGCCTCAACATCATGCGCTGGTGTTTATCGATCTGGACCGTTTTAAAGCGGTTAACGACAGCGCGGGACATGCCGCCGGCGACGCCTTATTGCGCGAGCTCGCGTCACTGATGCTCAGTATGCTTCGCTCCGGCGATCTCCTGGCCCGTCTGGGGGGCGATGAGTTTGGCCTGTTGCTACCGGATTGTAATAGTGACAGCGCGCGCTTTATCGTGACGCGGCTTATCAACGCCGTTAATGAATATCACTTTATGTGGGAAGGACGCCTGCATCGGATCGGCGCCAGCGCCGGGATCACAATGATAAATGGACATAACTGCCAGCTCACAGAGGTCGTGTCTCAGGCCGATATTGCCTGCTACGCCGCGAAAAATAGCGGTCGCGGCCGTCTGACCGTGTACGAACCGCAGCACGCATTAACCTCCTCAAAGGGAATGATGCCGCTGGAAGAACAGTGGCATATGATTAAAAATAACCACCTGCTGATGCTTGCCAGAAACGTCGCGCCGCCGCGTACGCCGGAGGCCACCAGCTTTTGGCTGGTCTCACTCAGGCTGTGGACCAGCGAAGGGGAAGTGATGGAAGAGCGCGCGTTCCGGGCAGGGTTAGCCGACTCCGCGCTGCATCACGCGCTTGACCGACGGGTATTCCATGAGTTTTTCCACCATGCGGCGACCGCCGTCGCCAGCAAGGGATTAAGCGTTGCGCTGCCGCTGTCCGCCGCGGGATTATACAGCGCGACCCTGATTGATGAGCTGCTGGAACAACTGGAGCATAGTCCACTGCCGCCACGGTTATTACACCTGATTATCCCGGCTGACGTTATCGTTAAGCAGGCGCAGACCGCCGCTGCGACTCTGCGAAAACTGCGGCAACGCGGCTGCCAGGTGATTCTCAGCCATGTCGGGCGCGATTTACAGCTGTTTAATTTACTGACCCCGCATATCGCTGATTATTTACTGCTGGATAGCGACCTTATCGCCAACGTTCATGAGAGTTTAATGGATGAAATGCTGACCTCGATCATCCAGGGACACGCCCAGCATCTGGACATCAAAACGCTCGCCGGGCCGGTACAAAACCCACAGGTGCTGGATACGCTCTCCCGTATTGGCGTGGATCTAATTTATGGCGACACTATCGCCGAAGCGCAACCGCTGGATTTGTTACTGAATACCAGCTATTTCGCTATCCATTGACGGTTGCCAGCCGTGGGTATACCAGATATGCAGTAGCGCGTAGGAACGCCACGGTTTCCAGCGCTCCGCGTAGCGACGGATCTGCGCGACCGTCATCCCGGCAAAGCGCTGCTTAATTAAGTAATCATCGGGTAAAAAGATATCTTTTGCCTGCCAACCGCGCAGGGCGAAATAGTTCGCCGTCCAGCGGCCAATTCCCGGAAACGTTTGTAAATTTTTAACGCTCTGCTCAATATCCGGCGGCGCGGCGAGCGCCAGTTTTCCCGCCAGCGTCGCCTGCGCCAGATGAATCAGCGCTTCGGCGCGCCGCAGCGGCATCCCCAGAGCTTTAAGCGCCAGCGGATCGGCCAACGCCAGCGTTTCCGGACCGGGAAAACAGACATAATCGGGCGCATCCGGCAACGCCTCGCCATAGCGGCTCGCCACTTTCGCCGTCAACCTTGCCGCCATCGCGACACTCACCAGTTGCCCCAGTATCGCCCGCACGCCTTGTTCAAACGTATCAACCGATCCCGGTAAACGCAGCCCCGGCCTGTCCTCGCCCAGAGGCCCCAGCACGGCGGCAACCTGCGCGGGCTGGCAGTCAAGATCAAACAGACGCGAAACCTTCGCCAGACACGCCGGCGCGACGGGAAGTAATCCGGTGCTCACGCTAACCTGCACAGTGTGGGTGGGCAGATGGGGCCTCACGCTGACCAGTCCGCGATGCTCGCCCACCACCAGGCTGCGCGCATAAAAGCCCTCGCCTACTGTTTCCACGCCGTCCACCGCACGCGCGGCAAGAAAGCCCAACATCCACGACCAGTCGTAAGGCGGCTGCCAGCTCAGGGTAAACATACTTTTCTCCTTTATTTGACCTTTCAGCATAAACGCTAATCGCACGTAACGCCTTGCTTTCATATTCCAGTTGTCGCCGCGACGACATTTCGCTAAAGTCACGCCCCTTCTTCACTGGCATGGGGATTTTAAGGTGTTTATAGGATTTGATTACGGTACGGCAAACTGCTCGGTCGCCATTATGCGCGACGGGCATCCACAGTTGCTGACAATGGAGAATAACAGCGCATTACTGCCGTCTATGCTGTGCGCGCCGACGCGCGAGGCGGTGAGCGAGTGGCTGTATCGCCATCATGATGTGCCGGCAACGGACGAAGAAACCCAGGCGCTGCTGCGCCGCGCGATGCGCTACAACCGCGAGGAAGATATTGAGGTTGGCGCGCAAAGCGTACAGTTTGGTCTGGCGTCGCTGGCGCACTATATTGATGATCCCCAGGAGGTCTGGTTTGTCAAATCGCCAAAATCCTTTTTAGGCGCCAGCGGCCTGAAACCGCAGCAGGTCGCGCTGTTTGAAGATTTGGTCTGCGCCATGATGGTACATATTCGTCATACGGCGCACAGCCAATTGCCGGAGGCCATTACCCAGGCGGTGATCGGTCGCCCGATCAACTTTCAGGGACTCGGCGGCGATGACGCGAACCGCCAGGCGCAGGGTATTCTGGAGCGGGCGGCAAAACGCGCCGGTTTTCAGGAGGTGGTATTCCAGTACGAACCGGTTGCGGCGGGCCTGGACTACGAGGCTACGCTGCGGGAAGAGAAGCGTGTGCTGGTCGTGGATATTGGCGGCGGTACCACCGACTGTTCCATGCTGCTGATGGGGCCGCAGTGGCGTCAGCGCGCCGATCGTGAAAACAGCCTGTTGGGGCACAGCGGTTGCCGCGTGGGCGGAAACGATCTGGATATCGCGCTGGCCTTTAAAAATCTGATGCCTTTGCTGGGCATGGGCGGCGAAACCGAAAAAGGCATCGCCCTGCCGGTGCTGCCGTGGTGGAACGCCGTGGCGATTAACGACGTCCCGGCGCAAAGCGATTTTTACAGTAGCGCGAATGGTCGTCTGTTGAACGATTTGGTTCGCAACGCGCGTGAAGCAGACAAGGTCGCGTTGCTGCTCAAGGTCTGGCGCCAGCGACTTAGTTACCGCCTGGTACGCTGCGCGGAAGAGAGCAAAATCGCCCTTTCCGGCCAGGCGGATGTTACGGCGAGGCTGCCATTTATCAGCGACGACCTGGCGGTCGCTATCAGCCAGCAAGGACTGGAAGCGGCGCTGGATCAACCGCTGGCGCGTATTCTGGAACAGGTGCAACTGGCGCTGGACAGCGCGCAGGAAAAACCGGATGTCATCTATCTGACCGGCGGCAGCGCCCGTTCGCCATTGATTAAAAAAGCGCTTTCCGAACAGCTACCGGGCATACCCGTCGCTGGCGGCGATGATTTCGGCTCCGTCACCGCAGGACTGGCTCGCTGGGCAGAGGTCGTTTTCCGCTAAGCGCCTCGCAAGCCCAGCGCTGATGGATTGACATTATTCTTGATGTGGCTTAACGTCAGGAGTGAGGGTAAGGGAGGATTCCTCCTCCCCCTGGTGTCTTAGTAAGCCTGGAAGCTAATCACTAAGAGTATCACCAGTATGATGACTACCTTCATCATAACCCTTTCCTTATTTTGGCCCCTTCCTCGGGAGGGGCTTTCCCGTTTCAGCGTCCTGCTGAAATCGGTGGCTTACCTTTATTGCCGTGCCGCCACTTTACCGCACTCCGGCGCGTTAACGATTTTCACCGATGAGAGTTGCGTAGCGCCTCGCAAAGCGGGTCGCCATTCAGAATAATCCCGACCGTGTTCCATAATTCCTCCATTTTTCTCCCTTCCCTGCTGACTACAATAGAGGGAGCAACATTCCGCAAAACGTTTCAGGATGAGAAACTTATACCGATGAAAGGCAGTAATACTTTCCGCTGGACAATAGCGATTGGGGTTGTAGTGGCCGCCGCCGCATTCTGGTTCTGGCATAGCCGTAGCGAAAGCCCGACCGCCGCGCCGGGCGTCGCCGCGCAAGCGCCGCATACCGCCGCCGCAGGTCGCCGCGGTATGCGCGACGGCCCTCTGGCGCCGGTACAGGCCGCGACCGCGACCACGCAGGCCGTACCGCGCTATCTGAGCGGGCTGGGTACCGTGACCGCAGCGAATACCGTTACGGTGCGTAGCCGCGTGGATGGTCAACTCATCGCCCTGCACTTTCAGGAAGGTCAGCAGGTCAACGCAGGCGATCTGCTGGCGCAAATCGATCCCAGCCAGTTTAAGGTCGCCCTGGCGCAGGCTCAGGGACAGTTGGCGAAAGATAACGCTACGCTGGCGAATGCGCGTCGTGATCTGGCGCGCTATCAGCAACTGGCAAAAACCAATCTGGTTTCCCGTCAGGAACTGGATGCGCAACAGGCACTGGTCAACGAAACCCAGGGAACCATTAAAGCGGATGAAGCCAATGTCGCCAGCGCGCAGTTACAGCTCGACTGGAGTCGTATCACGGCCCCGGTCTCGGGACGCGTGGGTCTGAAACAGGTGGATGTCGGCAACCAGATTTCCAGCAGCGATACCGCCGGTATTGTCGTCATTACGCAAACGCACCCGATTGATCTCATTTTTACTCTGCCGGAAAGCGATATCGCGACCGTGGTTCAGGCACAGAAAGCGGGGAAAGCGCTGGTCGTAGAAGCCTGGGATCGGACTAACTCGCACAAATTGAGCGAAGGTGTGTTGCTCAGTCTGGACAACCAGATTGATCCCACGACGGGAACGATCAAAATTAAAGCGCGCTTTACCAATCAGGACGATACGCTGTTCCCCAATCAATTTGTGAACGCCCGGATGCTGGTCGATACCGAACAAAATGCCGTTGTGGTGCCTGCCGCGGCGGTGCAAATGGGCAATGAGGGCCACTTTGTGTGGGTGCTGAACGACGAAAATAACGTCAGCAAGAAGCGGGTAAAAATCGGTATTCAGGATAACCGAAACGTGGTGATCAGCGCTGGCTTGTCGGCAGGCGATCGCGTCGTTACCGATGGTATTGATCGGCTGACGGAAGGCGCAAAAGTCGAGGTCGTTGAGCCGCAAACCACCGTGGCGGATGAAAAATCCCCTTCCCGCCATGAAGGTCAAAAAGGAGCGCGCGCCTGATGCAGGTATTACCTCCGGGCAGCACGGGCGGCCCTTCGCGTCTGTTTATTCTGCGCCCCGTGGCCACCACTCTGCTGATGGCGGCGATTTTACTCGCCGGGATTATCGGCTATCGCTTCCTGCCCGTCGCCGCTTTGCCGGAGGTCGACTACCCCACTATTCAGGTTGTTACGCTCTACCCTGGCGCCAGCCCGGATGTCATGACCTCCGCCGTCACCGCGCCGCTTGAGCGCCAGTTCGGCCAGATATCAGGACTGAAGCAGATGTCGTCGCAAAGCTCCGGCGGCGCATCGGTGGTAACGCTACAGTTTCAGTTGACGCTGCCGCTGGACGTTGCCGAGCAGGAAGTACAGGCGGCGATTAACGCAGCCACCAATTTATTGCCTTCCGACCTGCCGAATCCGCCGATTTATAGCAAAGTCAACCCGGCGGACCCGCCGATTATGACGCTTGCCGTCACCTCAAACGCGATGCCAATGACCCAGGTAGAGGACATGGTAGAAACCCGCGTGGCGCAGAAGATCTCGCAGGTCTCCGGCGTCGGGCTGGTGACGCTTGCCGGCGGGCAGCGCCCTGCGGTACGCGTAAAACTGAATGCTCAGGCTGTCGCCGCGCTCGGTCTGACCAGCGAAACGGTCCGTACCGCAATTACCGGCGCCAACGTCAACTCGGCGAAAGGCAGTCTGGATGGCCCCGAACGGGCGGTGACGCTTTCTGCTAACGATCAGATGCAGTCTGCCGACGAATACCGCAGGCTTATCATCGCGTATCAAAACGGCGCGCCGGTACGGCTGGGCGATGTCGCCACCGTCGAACAGGGGGCGGAAAATAGCTGGCTCGGCGCATGGGCGAATCAAGCGCCGGCTATCGTGATGAACGTTCAACGCCAGCCAGGCGCCAATATCATTGCGACAGCGGACAGCATTCGCCAGATGCTGCCCCAGCTTACCGAAAGCCTGCCGAAATCGGTGAAGGTCACGGTCCTGTCCGATCGCACCACCAATATTCGCGCTTCCGTGCGCGATACCCAGTTTGAACTGATGCTGGCGATCGCGCTGGTCGTCATGATTATCTATCTGTTTTTACGTAACATTCCCGCCACAATTATTCCCGGCGTCGCCGTACCGCTGTCGCTTATCGGCACCTTTGCGGTGATGGTGTTTTTGGATTTTTCCATTAATAACCTGACGCTGATGGCGCTCACTATCGCCACGGGTTTCGTGGTGGACGATGCGATTGTGGTGATCGAGAACATCTCGCGCTACATCGAAAAAGGAGAAAAACCGCTGGCGGCGGCGCTCAAAGGCGCGGGCGAAATCGGCTTTACCATTATTTCCCTCACCTTTTCACTGATTGCGGTGCTGATCCCGTTGCTCTTTATGGGCGATATTGTTGGTCGACTGTTCCGCGAATTTGCGGTGACGTTGGCGGTAGCGATTTTAATCTCCGCCGTCGTCTCTTTGACGCTCACGCCCATGATGTGCGCGCGTATGCTCAGCCAGCAATCTCTGCGTAAACAAAACCGCTTTTCCCGCGCCTGCGAGCGGATGTTTGACCGCGTGATCGCCAGCTACGGACGCGGATTAGCGAAAGTGCTCAACCATCCGTGGCTTACATTGAGCGTGGCATTCGCCACGCTCCTGCTCAGCGTTATGCTGTGGATAGTCATCCCGAAAGGATTCTTTCCGGTACAGGATAACGGCATTATCCAGGGGACGCTGCAGGCGCCGCAATCGTCATCGTATGCCAGTATGGCGCAACGTCAGCGCCAGGTGGCGGAGCGGATATTACCGGACCCGGCGGTGCAAAGCCTGACGACTTTTGTTGGCGTAGACGGCGCTAACCCCACGCTGAATAGCGCGCGCCTGCAAATTAACCTCAAGCCGCTGGATGCGCGTGATGACCGCGTGCAGCAGGTGATCTCCCGGCTGCAAACCGCCGTGGCGACGATTCCCGGCGTGGCGCTGTATCTCCAGCCGACGCAGGATTTAACCATCGACACGCAGGTCAGCCGCACGCAGTATCAGTTTACCCTGCAGGCCACGACGCTCGATGCGCTCAGCCACTGGGTGCCAAAACTGCAGAACGCGCTACAGTCGTTACCACAGCTCTCTGAGGTAAGCAGCGACTGGCAAGATCGGGGATTAGCGGCCTGGGTGAATGTCGACCGCGACAGCGCCAGCCGTCTGGGTATCAGCATGGCGGATGTGGATAACGCGCTCTACAACGCGTTCGGACAACGCCTGATTTCAACGATTTATACCCAGGCGAACCAGTACCGCGTCGTGCTGGAACATAATACCGCCAGCACGCCGGGCCTGGCGGCGCTGCAGACGATTCGCCTGACGAGCCGCGACGGCGGCACCGTACCGCTTAGCGCGATTGCCCGCATTGAGCAGCGCTTCGCTCCGCTCTCCATCAATCATTTAGATCAGTTCCCGGTTACGACATTTTCGTTTAACGTGCCGGAGGGCTATTCGCTCGGCGATGCGGTGCAGGCGATTCTCGATACGGAAAAAACGCTCGCCCTGCCAGCGGATATTACAACGCAGTTTCAGGGCAGTACGCTCGCCTTCCAGGCGGCGCTGGGCAGCACCGTCTGGCTTATTGTCGCCGCCGTGGTGGCGATGTATATCGTGCTCGGCGTGCTGTATGAGAGTTTTATCCATCCGATCACGATTCTCTCAACGCTGCCTACGGCGGGCGTCGGCGCGCTGCTGGCGCTGATCATCGCTGGTAGCGAGCTCGATATTATCGCCATTATCGGCATTATTTTGCTGATCGGCATCGTGAAGAAAAACGCCATCATGATGATTGACTTCGCCCTCGCCGCCGAACGCGAACAGGGGATGAGCCCGCGCGACGCTATCTTCCAGGCCTGTCTGCTGCGTTTTCGACCGATTCTGATGACCACGCTGGCGGCGTTGCTCGGGGCATTGCCATTAATGTTGAGTACCGGCGTTGGCGCGGAATTACGTCGCCCGTTGGGGATCGCGATGGTAGGCGGCTTACTGGTCAGCCAGGTATTAACTCTGTTTACCACACCGGTGATTTATCTCCTGTTTGACCGCCTGTCGCTGTACGTGAAAAGTCGCTTTCCGCGCCATAAAGAGGAGGCGTAGATGCGCTTTTTCGCCCTTTTCATCTACCGCCCGGTCGCCACCATTTTGATTGCCGCCGCCATTACGCTGTGCGGCATTCTGGGCTTTCGTCTGCTGCCGGTCGCCCCGCTGCCGCAGGTCGATTTCCCGGTGATTATGGTTAGCGCCTCGCTGCCGGGCGCCTCGCCGGAAACCATGGCTTCGTCAGTGGCGACGCCGTTGGAACGCTCTTTGGGACGCATTGCAGGCGTCAATGAAATGACCTCCAGCAGCTCGCTCGGCAGTACGCGCATTATTCTCGAATTTAATTTCGATCGTGATATTAACGGCGCGGCGCGCGACGTGCAGGCCGCCATTAACGCCGCGCAAAGCTTGTTGCCAGGCGGAATGCCCAGCCGCCCGACTTATCGCAAGGCCAACCCGTCCGACGCGCCGATTATGATTTTAACGCTCACCTCGGAGAGCTGGTCACAGGGCAAACTGTATGATTTCGCCTCTACCCAACTGGCGCAAACCATCGCGCAAATTGACGGCGTCGGCGATGTTGACGTCGGCGGCAGCTCCCTGCCCGCAGTACGTGTAGGCTTAAACCCGCAGGCGCTCTTTAACCAGGGCGTCTCGCTGGATGAGGTCCGCGAAGCGATCGACAGCGCCAACGTACGCCGACCGCAAGGCGCAATTGAAGATAGCGTGCACCGCTGGCAAATCCAGACCAACGACGAACTGAAAACCGCCGCCGAATACCAGCCGCTGATTATTCACTATAACAACGGCGCGGCGGTACGCCTGGGCGACGTCGCCAGCGTCACCGACTCGGTGCAGGATGTCCGTAACGCCGGGATGACGAACGCTAAACCCGCTATTTTGTTGATGATCCGCAAGCTGCCGGAGGCCAACATTATTCAGACGGTCGACGGCATCCGGGCAAAACTGCCGGAACTGCGGGCAATGATCCCCGCCGCTATCGATTTACAAATCGCCCAGGATCGTTCGCCGACGATTCGCGCGTCACTGCAAGAGGTAGAAGAGACGCTGGCTATCTCTGTCGCACTGGTGATCCTGGTGGTGTTTTTATTCCTGCGTTCCGGGCGCGCCACGCTAATCCCCGCCGTCGCCGTTCCCGTTTCGCTCATCGGCACCTTCGCCGCCATGTATCTGTGCGGCTTCAGCCTCAATAATCTGTCGCTGATGGCGCTGACTATCGCGACCGGATTTGTCGTTGATGATGCCATTGTGGTGCTGGAAAATATCGCCCGCCATCTGGAGGCGGGAATGAAACCTTTGCAGGCGGCATTACAGGGTACGCGGGAAGTCGGGTTTACGGTCATCTCCATGAGTCTGTCGCTGGTGGCGGTATTTCTGCCGCTGCTGTTAATGGGCGGTCTGCCAGGGCGATTATTACGGGAATTCGCCGTTACCCTCTCGGTGGCGATTGGCATTTCGCTGGTGGTCTCGCTCACGCTGACGCCGATGATGTGCGGCTGGATGCTTAAATCAAGCAAACCGCGCCCCCAACCGCGTAAACGGGGCGTTGGCCGTTTGCTGGTCGCCTTGCAACAGGGTTACGGCACGTCGTTAAAATGGGTGCTTAACCATACGCGTCTTGTCGGGGTGGTTTTTCTTGGCACCGTTGCGCTGAACATCTGGCTTTATATCGCCATCCCTAAAACATTCTTTCCGGAGCAGGACACCGGCGTGTTGATGGGCGGTATTCAGGCTGACCAAAGCATCTCTTTCCAGGCCATGCGCGGCAAGCTGCAGGATTTTATGAAAATTATTCGCGACGATCCGGCGGTGAATAATGTCACTGGTTTTACCGGCGGCTCGCGGGTGAATAGCGGCATGATGTTTATTACGCTGAAGCCGCGCGGCGAACGCAAAGAGACGGCGCAGCAAGTCATTGATCGACTGCGGGTCAAACTGGCAAAAGAACCCGGCGCCAGGCTGTTTCTGATGGCGGTACAGGATATTCGCGTCGGCGGGCGGCAGGCTAACGCCAGTTACCAATATACGTTGCTGTCTGACTCTCTGGCGGCGCTGCGCGAGTGGGAGCCGAAAATACGCAAAGCGCTCTCGGCCCTGCCGCAACTGGCGGACGTAAACTCCGATCAGCAGGATAACGGCGCGGAGATGAACCTTATCTACGACCGCGACACCATGTCACGGCTGGGTATTGATGTTCAGGCCGCAAACAGTCTGTTAAATAATGCTTTCGGCCAGCGGCAAATTTCCACCATTTATCAGCCGATGAACCAGTATAAAGTGGTGATGGAAGTCGATCCGCGCTATAGCCAGGATATCAGCGCGCTGGAGAAAATGTTTGTTATCAACCGCGACGGAAAAGCGATCCCCCTCTCTTATTTCGCCCAATGGCGGCCCGCCAATGCGCCGCTGTCGGTGAACCATCAGGGACTTTCCGCGGCGTCCACGATTGCCTTTAACCTGCCGACCGGCACATCGTTATCGCAGGCGACGGAGGCCATTAATCGCACCATGACGCAGCTTGGCGTCCCCCCGACGGTACGCGGCAGTTTTTCCGGAACGGCGCAAGTCTTCCAGCAGACCATGAATTCGCAGCTTATTTTGATAGTGGCGGCGATCGCTACCGTCTACATTGTGCTGGGGATACTGTACGAAAGCTACGTCCATCCGCTGACCATTCTCTCTACTCTGCCATCGGCGGGCGTTGGGGCGCTTCTGGCGCTGGAGCTCTTCAATGCCCCTTTCAGCCTAATCGCCCTGATAGGGATCATGCTATTAATTGGCATTGTGAAGAAAAACGCCATTATGATGGTCGATTTTGCGCTTGAAGCGCAACGAAGCGGCGGCCTGACGCCGGAACAAGCCATTTTCCAGGCCTGCTTGTTACGCTTCCGTCCAATAATGATGACCACGCTGGCGGCGCTGTTCGGCGCACTGCCATTGGTGTTATCTGGCGGAGACGGTTCGGAATTACGGCAGCCGTTGGGGATAACCATTGTCGGCGGTTTGGTCATGAGCCAGCTCCTGACGCTCTATACCACGCCGGTGGTGTACCTCTTTTTCGATCGTCTGCGGCTGCGTTTTTCGCGTAAAAATAGCAAACCGGTAGTAGAGATATGACAGAACTTCCTGACAACACCCGCTGGCAACTCTGGATTGTGGCATTCGGCTTTTTTATGCAGTCGCTGGATACCACCATCGTCAACACTGCGCTGCCCTCCATGGCGAAAAGCCTGGGGGAAAGCCCGCTGCATATGCACATGGTAGTGGTGTCATATGTTCTTACCGTCGCCGTGATGCTCCCCGCCAGCGGCTGGCTGGCAGATAAAATCGGCGTGCGTAATATTTTCTTTGCCGCCATTGTGCTGTTCACGTTGGGTTCGCTGTTTTGCGCCCTCTCCGGCACGCTTAATCAACTGGTATTAGCGCGGGTTTTACAAGGCGTAGGCGGCGCGATGATGGTACCGGTCGGACGCCTGACGGTCATGAAAATCGTGCCGCGCACGCAATATATGGCGGCAATGACCTTCGTCACCCTACCGGGACAGATCGGGCCGTTACTCGGCCCCGCGCTGGGCGGGGTGCTGGTGGAATATGCTTCATGGCACTGGATCTTTCTGATCAATATCCCGGTGGGAATTGTCGGCGCTATGGCAACCTTTATGCTGATGCCAAACTACACCATAGAGACCCGGCGCTTTGATCTGCCGGGGTTCCTGCTGTTAGCTATCGGCATGGCGGTACTCACGCTGGCGCTGGATGGTAGTAAAAGCATGGGGATTTCGCCCTGGACATTAGCCGGACTTGCTGCGGGCGGCGCGGCAGCCATTCTGCTCTATCTCTTCCATGCCAAAAAAAACTCAGGTGCGTTATTCAGCCTGCGATTGTTCCGCACGCCCACGTTTTCACTGGGGTTGCTGGGCAGTTTTGCCGGGCGTATCGGCAGCGGTATGCTGCCGTTTATGACGCCGGTCTTTTTGCAAATTGGTCTTGGTTTTTCACCGTTTCATGCCGGTTTGATGATGATCCCCATGGTGCTGGGCAGCATGGGAATGAAGCGGATTGTGGTGCAGATAGTTAACCGTTTTGGCTATCGTCGGGTTCTGGTGGCGACTACGCTCGGACTGGCATTGGTTAGCCTGTTGTTTATGTCGGTTGCGCTGCTCGGCTGGTATTATCTCCTGCCGCTGGTACTGCTTTTGCAGGGAATGGTGAACTCGGCGCGCTTTTCTTCCATGAATACCTTAACGCTAAAAGACCTTCCCGATACGCTGGCCAGCAGCGGCAATAGCTTATTATCGATGATTATGCAGCTCTCGATGAGTATCGGCGTCACTATTGCCGGAATGCTGCTGGGTATGTTTGGCCAACAGCATATCGGGATAGACAGTAGCGCCACACATCACGTCTTTATGTACACCTGGTTATGTATGGCGGTTATTATCGCGCTACCGGCGATAATTTTTGCCCGCGTGCCGAACGATACACAGCAAAACATGATCATTTCACGGCGTAAAAGGAGCCTGTAATGAAAGTCTGGCGGCCCGGAATCACCGGCAAGCTGTTTCTGGCGATTTTCGCCACCTGCATCGTGCTGCTGATCAGTATGCATTGGGCCGTGCGCGTCAGTTTTGAACGCGGATTTATTGACTATATCAAACACGGCAACGAGCAGCGGCTACAAATGCTGGGCGATGCGCTGGGCGACCAGTACCAGCAACACGGCAACTGGCGTTTTTTACGTAACAATGATCGCTTCGTTTTCCAGATTCTGCGTTCATTTGAGCATGACAACGACCGCGATAAACCCGGCCCCGGTATGCCGCCGCACGGTTGGCGCACCCAATTCTGGGTCGTCGATCAAAATGGCCGGGTGCTGGTCGGCCCACGCGGTCCGGTGCCGCATGACGGTACTCGCCGCCCCATTCTGGTCAATGGCGTCGAAGTCGGCGCGATTATCGCCTCGCCTGTCGAGCGGCTGACGCGCAATACGGATATTAATTTTGATATGCAGCAGCGGCGCGCCAGTTGGATGATCGTGGCGTTATCAACGTTGCTGGCCGCGCTGGCGACATTTTTGCTGGCGCGTGGCCTGCTCGCCCCGGTCAAACGGTTGGTCGAGGGTACGCACAGACTGGCGGCGGGGGATTTTACCACGCGCGTGACCCCAACCAGCGCCGATGAGCTGGGAAAACTGGCGCAGGACTTTAACCAGCTTGCCAGCACGCTGGAAAAAAACCAGCAGATGCGCCGCGACTTTATGGCGGATATTTCCCACGAACTGCGCACGCCGCTGGCGGTATTGCGCGGCGAACTGGAAGCCATTCAGGATGGCGTTCGCCAGTTCACGCCAGAATCGGTTACCTCGCTACAGGCGGAAGTCGGTACGCTTACCAAACTGGTTGACGACCTGCATCAGCTGTCGTTGTCTGACGAGGGCGCGCTGGCTTACCAAAAAACGACCGTCGATCTTGTCCCCCTGTTGGAAGTCGCTGGCGGCGCGTTCAGAGAGCGCTTTACCAGCCGGGGGCTAACGCTACATTACGCGCTGCCGGATAGCATGACCGTCTTCGGCGACCCGGATCGCCTGATGCAACTGTTTAATAATCTGCTGGAAAACAGTCTGCGCTACACCGACAGCGGCGGTGGCCTGCATATTTCCGCCGAACAACGCGACAAATCATTATTCCTGACCTTTGCCGATTCTGCACCGGGCGTCAGCGATGAACAGTTACAAAAGCTTTTTGACCGTTTTTACCGCACGGAAGTGTCCCGTAACCGCGCCAGCGGCGGTTCTGGACTGGGGCTGGCGATATGCGTCAATATTGTACACGCGCATAACGGTCATCTTCACGCCGCTCATTCGCCTTTTGGCGGGGTTAGCATTACAGTAGAGTTACCGCTGGATCGCGATTTACAGAGAGAAGTATGACTGAATTACCCATTGATGAAAACACGCCGCGCATTTTGATTGTTGAAGATGAACCCAAGCTGGGACAGCTGCTTATTGACTACTTACGCGCGGCGAGTTACGCCCCCACGCTCATCAATCATGGCGACAAGGTACTGCCGTATGTGCGTCAAACGCCGCCGGATCTGATCCTGCTGGATCTGATGCTGCCGGGTACCGATGGTCTGACGCTATGCCGGGAGATTCGTCGTTTTTCCGACATCCCCATTGTGATGGTCACGGCCAAAATCGAAGAGATCGACCGGCTGCTTGGGCTGGAAATCGGCGCCGATGATTATATCTGTAAGCCTTACAGCCCACGCGAAGTCGTGGCCCGCGTGAAAACCATTTTGCGCCGCTGTAAACCGCAGCGCGAACTCCAGCAGCAGGATGCCGAAAGCCCGTTAATGATTGATGAAAGCCGCTTTCAGGCCTCCTGGTGTGGTAAAGCGCTGGATTTAACCCCCGCTGAATTCCGTCTGCTAAAAACCTTATCGCTTGAACCGGGTAAAGTTTTTTCCCGCGAGCAGTTGTTAAACCACCTCTACGACGACTACCGTGTGGTGACCGATCGTACTATCGACAGCCACATTAAAAACCTGCGCCGTAAACTGGAATCGCTGGATGCCGAACAGTCATTTATACGCGCGGTCTACGGGGTGGGATATCGCTGGGAAGCGGATGCGTGTCGCCTGGTATAATGATTATTGGCATAACAATAACAAGGTCGTAAGACGATATTTTCCGCCAACGCTATTCTGGCGGAATTAACACACAGTCCTCTTTCCTTTGGCCGAGCGGTATCCCGAAAACCACGACGAACGCGATCGGGGACAATAAATTATTTGGCCGCTCTTTTTAGTTTACCGATATACTGTGAGTAGTTTTTTAAACTTATTGCGCATTAATTCATTAAGTGAATCTAAAAATACATAAACATAATACCAGCTTAATTATACATGGATTTTTATGACAGAAACGTCATCTCACCGCTATAAACCACGCAATATAATAAATGCGCCAAATGTAAAATCGTCTATTTTTTCCCGGAGCCAACAACGCGGCGACAGCGAAAATATCCAGCGCTGGTTAAGCAACCATTTTTATCGTTGGATCATTGGTGACTTTCCTCACGTTTATCCTGTGCGCTCCGTCGCCGATTATGCCGTTTATTTTAGCGCTGATGCAGAAATCCCCGCCTGGCTGGCGCCAAAGCTGGGTGGCGATGAGCGCTTTTACTACCTTAACGTTCAGCACCCGCAACTTGTGGCAATGGAAAGAGATTTAGTGGAATTTCTTTCGCGGCAGGAAGGAACGCGGCTGGAAACTAAACTACAGCGTATCAACTGCTTTACCGTGCTGGCAATGCGCGAAGCGGAGCATCAAAAAATGCAGCGCCTGCGTGAACAAGGTTGGTATCCCTCCAACAGCGAGGCGCTAAAACCGGTGATGGCGGTGAATAACGGTGTGCTGGTTGAGCTTGATGCAACAAACCCCGGCCTGCGCAGTGAGATGGCGTATGAATCCTGGCATATGCAACACTGCGTCGGAGATTTTGATAATAAAGGCGCGCTTTCCGGCGGCTACGGTGATTACTACGCCCGGCAAATTGAACAACAGAAACTTCGCCTGTTCAGCCTGCGCGACGGCAATAATATTCCCCACGTCACAATAAGCCTGGTGGTTGGTAATAACGGCCTGAGCATTGATCAGATTAAAGGTAAGCAAAATCGCCATCCTATTAAGAAATATGCTAACGATGTTTTATCTCTGTTACGCCATCTGCAACCACTTCCTGAGCGCCACGCTGATTGCGAAGGGATGGGAATAGTTTATGAATCGACGCCGGAATATTCAGGTTGGAAATTTATTACGCATATTCATGACCTCAATTTTCTGCTCAATGTGCTGCATGACAATTTTCATTTAATGGAACACTTCCCCACTCCCCCGGTAGCTTTACAGTGGCTGCTGCTGCACAGCGCCCCGGAGGCACTGCGCTACCTTCAGGTTGTTGATCCTAACGTGGCGACGGCTGCGGAAATGCTGTTTCCACGACATGAATGGCACCCTACGCTTGCCGGGAAAAACACCAGTAGCGAACCTTTCGAAATTGAAAGCCTGACGCTACAAACCACGCGCTATCTTTCTGCAACCAGGGAGGAGCGCTAATGTTCTGGGTTGTTCTTATTATTGCCGCCCTATTTTTTAGCTGGCGCAACTACAAAAAAAACAAACCGCTGATTGCGGCCCGTATCGCCGAGGAGAAAGAAAAAGATCGCCTGAAGGATCTGCGTCGCGATACCCGACGGCGGCAATGGGCGCTGGCGCTAGCCGATATCCTCGCCCGGCGCAACGGGCTACCGACCAAAGGCGTTGAGCTGGTCTTCAAACTTGACGATGACAAACGCCGCTATCTGGCACAGCAGGTAAAAAAAGAGCTGGGCTTGAGCGAAAACCTCGACGGCGCGGCGTTACGCCACAAGGTCGAGGATATCTTACGCCGCTGGCCTGCGGGCATCGGCAGCTCGCCGCGCACGTTTTATCATCATCTGGCGGCCCAGGGCCAGGTCCGCGACGCGCTGGCTTTCGACTGCATGCGCACCGCCTTTCTGACCCGCTGTATCGCCGGGCTCGGCTGGTGCGACGTACATCAGGCCTGGCTGGTGTTATTACTTAACGCCCAGCGCGCTCAGGACTGTTTTGATTCCTGGGAGGATTACGCCACCGCCTACGTTCGCGCCCGCCGGGTATGGCTCACGCTACGTGACACGCCAACAGCGCTTGCCGGACGGGATTTACAGGAAGCCACCCATTATTTGCAAGACCCGGTCAGCCGCTGGCGACAACTGCCGTGGAATGAATTCAAAATTTTCGAGCCGATTTAAAGGACGCTTTATGGAACAGGATGATCGTCTGCTCAACGCTATGTTTGAGATGTGCAACCACAAAAATCCCCTCAATGACGGGCAACGCGAATGGCATATCGCCGATATTCCCGGCCTGCTGCGCGAAGAACGCTATGACGAACTGGACGAACGCTACAACCAGGCGCTGACGGAGAGCTTTACCAGCCGCGAAGCGGAAAAGCGCTATTTCTTCGCCTGGAATCAAATGGACAACCCTTTTTACGATATGGACACGCTGGTTGAGGCTGGGCCGCAAGGATTAGCGCTGATCAAAAACTGGCAGCGCGCTTGTCCCCGCTCCACTCACGCCTGGCTTGCCGAGGCGCAATACTGGAATCACCGTGCGTGGCTTTACCGCAGCTATGGCTGGGCGAGAGAAACCACCCGAGCGATGTGGATCTGCGCCGCCGCCTGCAACGAACGGATGGTCATCGCCGCGCTCAATGCTATCGACTGTGAACCGCGCCAGTGGATGGCGGCGGCCCTGACCAGCACCAACTCAAAAGTCTTCGGCCAGCCCGACTGGCTGGTTGAGTTCCTCGTGGGCGCGGATGTTGCCGGGCAGCCATTAATGGAAGATCTGGCTGAATATCATCGCCATTCACCGCAGGAGGTGGACGCGCTGATGGCCCATTCCGGGCTGTCGTTTGCCGACGCGGTTTGCCCAAATTTGCCGCGCCCGTCCGTGCTGCCGGAGTGCAATGACGATGCCGGGCAAAAATACTGGCTCGCCGTCTGCCTGGCTATTTTCCCGACGGCATTTTACGTGCTGGATGAATATATCCCGTTTCGTATGCCGCGCTGGGGAGGGTCTCACGAGGAAATCCGCGAATTTCTGGAATCAAGCGTATGCGATCACCTTTCTGCCGCAGAACGTGAACATCTGGAGCTATTAATCTGGTGGGACGATCACCGCGATCTGCGCATCAAAGAGGTTGACTCCCCGGCAGAACAGGAACGTATTATCGCCAAAGCCGAAGAGATTAGCCTGCGAGCGCATATTCAGGAATCTCGCCACAACGCGCTGGAGTGGCTTCGGGTCTGCTATAGCGATCTGGACGATAATGACGCGCTCTGGCGAACCCTTCAGCGTTCGATCGTGGAAAAAGTTAAGCTCAACAATTACTTCTCTGATGGCACGATAAAGTTCGCCCTGCGCGATTTTCCTGACACCTGGTGGATGTATAATTTTCTCTGCCAGAATGCGCAGCAAACGGAATTCGCAGTGCCGAAAATCCGCCGTGGCTACTTTCAGTACGCCGGGTTATTGGGTTTCGAAAAGGATGAGGCGCAAGGCCTCGCCTGGCTCGATAGCGTCGCCGACATTCAATATAACCATAACTGGCGGGCGGCGATTAAAAATTTCAACTGGTTCGGGCTCCCGGAACATTTCGTGCCGCTGGCAGAGCTGGGCGCACAAAGAAATATACCCGCCGCGCTAAACCTGCTGGGTCTTGAACACAATAATAAAGAGAACAACGGCCTACTACCTTACGATCCTGCCATCGCGTTAGGGTATTTTCAGCGCGCGGCGGAGATTTTGCACCGGCAGTTAGCGCTGCGCGAGAGCACCCCGTACAAATTAATAGATAACGGAGGCTATACCGACTATGAAAATGACCTGAAAAATATTCATTTCAGCATTGGCATCTGCAACCAGCGTCTGAGTAAACAAGAACTTGATACCGAAAAACGTTCCGCTTATGAAAAAGAACTGCTCGATAATCTCTGGCTGGCGCATCAGTTCGGGCATAAAGAAGCCTGGGGCTTGTTCCTGCTGAATATTTTTGAAGTGAAGGATATTACGCTGGCGCATAAGCATCTGGAACTGGTGCAACAAGAGGCCAACAAAGGCACGCTACATGCTATGGTGACCCTATCGCGCCTGCACGGTAATAAACACGATCGAACGCTGTTTAATATGAAGCTAAGCGCACGCTGGGCACATTTTGCCTTCACGCTTTACCCGGATAATGAAATCGTTATGGACTGCCTGGACCACCTGCATTTCGATTCTTTCTGGAAACGCTTTCGTTTCGCCTGGTATACCGTCCGCATCCCGAATTCAGAGCTGCCGGGACAGGTCAACTCAATGGTGTAAGGTGGTTTACTCCCCTCTCCCACGGCGCTACAATGCCCGCCCTTAAAGTGAGGACTCTCCTCAAGCCGCCTCATCAGGTGAGGCGGATCTGACCTGTCATCAGAACGAGAAAATGATGTTTAAACCAGAACTTCTTTCGCCGGCGGGAACGCTGAAAAATATGCGTTACGCTTTCGCTTACGGTGCCGATGCCGTCTATGCGGGCCAACCGCGCTACTCTTTACGCGTGCGTAATAACGAATTCAATCACGAAAATTTGCAGCTTGGCATCAACGAAGCCCACGCGCTCGGAAAAAAATTCTACGTGGTGGTGAACATCGCCCCGCATAACGCCAAGCTCAAAACCTTTATCCGTGACCTGAAACCCGTCGTCGAGATGGGCCCGGATGCGCTGATCATGTCCGATCCAGGGTTGATTATGCTGGTACGCGAGCACTTCCCGGCAATGCCGATTCACCTGTCGGTACAGGCTAACGCCGTAAACTGGGCGACGGTAAAATTCTGGCAGCAGATGGGGCTGACCCGTGTGATTCTCTCCCGCGAGCTGTCGCTGGAAGAGATTGAGGAAATTCGCCAGCAGGTGCCGGATATGGAAATAGAAATTTTCGTCCACGGCGCGCTATGCATGGCCTATTCCGGCCGCTGCCTGCTTTCCGGCTACATCAATAAACGCGATCCAAATCAGGGCACCTGCACCAATGCCTGCCGTTGGGAATATAACGTGCAGGAAGGAAAAGAAGACGTTGTCGGCAACATCGTGCATAAGCACGAACCGATTCCGGTACAGAACGTTGAGCCGACGCTCGGTATCGGCGCGCCGACGGATAAAGTGTTTATGATAGAAGAGGCCCAAAGACCGGGCGAATACATGACCGCGTTCGAAGACGAGCATGGCACCTATATCATGAACTCAAAAGATTTGCGCGCTATCGCCCACGTGGAGCGCCTGACGAAAATGGGCGTCCACTCGCTGAAAATCGAAGGCCGCACCAAATCCTTTTATTACTGCGCCCGTACCGCGCAGGTCTACCGTAAGGCCATCGACGACGCCGCCGCGGGTAAACCCTTCGACCCTACGCTGCTGGAAACGCTGGAAGGTCTGGCTCATCGCGGCTATACCGAAGGTTTCCTGCGTCGCCATACGCACGACGATTACCAGAATTACGAGTACGGGTACTCCGTTTCCGAACGCCAGCAATTTGTCGGCGAGTTCACCGGCGAGCGTAAAGGCCAACTGGCGGCCGTGGCGGTGAAAAATAAATTCTCCGTTGGCGATAGTCTGGAGCTGATGACACCGCAGGGAAATATCAATTTCACCCTGGAACAGATGGAGAACGCCAAAGGCGACGCTATGCCGGTGGCACCTGGCGATGGCTATACCGTCTGGATGCCCGTCCCGCAGGACGTTACGCTGGATTACGCACTATTGATGCGTAATTTCTCAGGCGAATCAACGCGTAACCCCCATGCTAAGTAGTTAATTGCGGTTATTTTTTCATGGCGGGAAGATTCTTAGAAATTGATCACATACCGCTTCGCTCAATGCGGGTATTATTCAACGCGCTGAAAAACATAACCCATAAATGCTAGCTGTACCAGGAACCACCTCCTTGGCCTGCGTAATCTCCCTTACGCAGGCTTATTTTTTGCGTATAATCAATAAAAAAGTGGTACTTTCCGCCACATCCAAAATTGACCACACTAACCAAAGCGCAAATGGGCGCTTAGGTTTACAGACCTCCCCTATTCATGGCCAGCCAGCAAGTCACAATCCTCCCCGCATCCGGTCGGACTCAGGACTTAGCATTGTGACGTTAACGTTTAAAATCAGTGAATTAAATTAATAACTACTTTGTGAGCACTTACACAAAAAGTTTCCAGGTTATTAAATTAAGGTTAAAAACTGATAATTTAAGCGTGTAAAAATATGGCACGTTTTAATGCCGCTTTTACAAGGATTAAAATAATGTTTTCCCGGATTAGAGGTTTGATTTCATGTCAAAGTAATACTCAAACCATCGCACCTACGCTCAGTCCACCTTCATCAGGCCATGTAAGTATTGCCGGGGTTGATTATCCTCTATTACCACTCGATCACCAAACGCCCTTCCCACCGTCACGTATAATCGGTATCCAGAGTTATTCCTTTATCCTGTAAAATGTGATACAGATTCTCCATTGATCTAATAACCACCTCAATTTCACATTCAAGTTTCTCTACAGAACTTTCATTGAGTGAGAAGTTGAGAGCCAGTAATAATGATTGTGAGTTATTATCATAACACAAATGTGGTCCATTATTCTCTGCAAACCATAAATTAGCATTGAGAAATTCAAAAGCAAGATTATTATTATCCGGAGGTCTTCCGCAAAAACCGTATATCATTATATACTCGCTGTTAGTGCTTGTTAGTAAAATACGGTAACGGTTATCTATAATAAATGAGCATAATCTGTTTTCGTCAAAGACAATTGAATCGACATTTAATTTTAGTGAAAACTGTCTTAATAAGCGATCGGCTCTTGAATACATAACACCCCATACTCTAAAAATTTTCCATATATACCCTTCATACTTCAAGTTGCTTAAAGTTGCTTATGTGTTGGCTACGGATTACTCGGCCCATCCATGGGCCTCGCCCTGACGGGCCGTCGCACACGACGTTCAAATCTGCTCCCGGCAGATTTGTCGTTCACCCCAGTCACATCGTTATCTATGCTCCTGGGGACTCACTCTCTTGCCGCCTTTAAGCAACTCGAATTATTTTGGGTATAAGTCATAAGCCTCTGGTCTGGACGCTTAACACCCCGTGTCATCGTCGGAATTCATCTTTTCCCTATGACTTGCTGTGTTTGCTCATTTATGGCCAGGCTGGCCAAGTTCTGACGCCATTTGCGCTAAGGTATAGTCCGGCACATATTCCCATCATACCAATTCCCCCCATGCCAAACGATGCGCCTAAAACCGTCAGAGCGGTAGTATATGCAGCACCACTACTGACACTGGCGACAGCCCCTGAGCATACCCCACTGAAAATACCTGTAAACAATGCCGTGGTTCCCACGCATATTAAACATCTGGGTTTATTGCCGTAAGCGTTAAACTCAACGATTTCAGCTGCCGGACTTTCTTCATTACACCGTTCAGAAGGGGGGAGCAATGGCGTTTGCGCATTCACGCCTGAAGTGACATTCATATAAACCTCTTCATGCACATGCCTGTTTATGTTTATGAGAAAAGCGATACCTCAGGCAACGGTACGACTATAAGACACCGTGCTAAGTCATCATCTAAATAGGTTTTATTTGATAACAAGAATAGTGTACTGCTAATAGTGCGCCTTGTTCCTGCCAAAGCAGTCTAAAGAACATTTCGATTTTATGCTATTAAAAAGTATGTTTGGTAATAAATATCAGGTTTTTATCTGATATTGTGGTGTTTGAAATTAATGCTGATAACTGACGTATGTTCGTCTTGTTAATCCTCCGTTTCGTTATTAAAGGCGCTACATCGGAAAGCGTCTGACTACCCCTTGTGATTTCCCTGCACTCTCACAAGCGATACTCAATGCGTATACCGGCATCTCTCTTGTCGCCATTTGCCTTAAACCATGCTTTACTTACCGCTGCGTACAGCAGGAAGAAAAACGGTAAAGCAATAAGTGCGCAACATTTCAATTTTCATCCTGTTCTGACCTCGCTTTTTCATTTCTGCTATACACTTTCTGGAGATTGTTGTTCAACCTATTAAGGCATAACGGATGGCTAACTTTCCCGCCAGCTTACTGATCCTCAATGGCAAAAGCGCTGATAACCAGCCGCTACGTGAGGCCATTACTCTAATTCGCGACGAAGGTATACAGATTCACGTTCGGGTAACCTGGGAAAAAGGCGACGCGCAGCGTTACGTTGATGAAGCCCGTAGACTGGGCGTTGAAACGGTGATTGCCGGCGGCGGAGACGGTACCATTAATGAAGTGTCGACCGCGCTCATCCAGATCCGCGACGGCGTAGCCCCTGCACTGGGCCTTTTGCCGCTCGGCACTGCCAACGATTTTGCCACCAGCGCCGGTATTCCTGAAGCGCTGGACAAAGCGCTGAAACTGGCGATTGCCGGAAACGCGATGGAAATTGATATGGCCAGGGTCAATGATAAAACCTGTTTTATCAATATGGCGACGGGCGGTTTTGGCACCCGCATTACCACCGAAACGCCGGAAAAACTTAAAGCCGCGTTGGGCGGCGTCTCCTATCTTATTCACGGTCTGATGAGAATGGATACGCTGACCCCTGACCGCTGCGAAATACGTGGCGAAAACTTTCACTGGCAGGGAGATGCGCTGGTGATCGGCATCGGCAACGGTCGTCAGGCCGGCGGCGGGCAGCAATTATGTTCCACCGCGCTGATTAACGACGGGCTGTTACAGCTACGGATTTTTACCGGCGAAGAACTGCTGCCGGCGCTGTTTTCCACACTCACGCAGTCAGATGACAATCCGAATATTATTGACGGCGCCTCGGCGTGGTTTGATATTCATGCGCCGCATGAAATCACGTTCAATCTGGATGGCGAACCACTCAGCGGGCAAGAATTTCATATTGAGGTGCTGCCTGGCGCATTACGCTGTCGGCTGCCGCCAGACTGCCCGTTGCTACGTTAATAACACCAGTCGCTGGCCGGATGCGCTCACATCCGGCTTTTCTTCGTTGAACTCAGGCGATGGTGACTTTGCTATCCAGATAGACATCCTGTACGGCGTTAATCAACTTCACGCCATCAGCCATTGATTTCTTAAAGGCTTTACGTCCCAGAATTAGCCCCATTCCACCGGCTCGTTTGTTGATCACCGCGGTACGAACCGCGTCGCCGAGATCGGTGTCGCCGCCGTCCGCGCCGCCGGAGTTGATAAGCCCGGCGCGTCCCATATAGCAGTTCGCCAACTGGTAACGAACCAAATCAATCGGGTTATCGCTGGTCAGTTTGCTGTACACGCGATCGTCGGTATAGCCGAAGTTGACCGCTTTATAACCGCCATTATTCTCGGCCATTTTCTGTTTCACAATATCCGCACCAATCGTAGCGGCCAGATGGTTGGCTTGCCCCGTCAGGTCAGCGGATACATGGTAATCGACGCCGTCTTTTTTAAAGGAAGAATTACGCAGGTAAGCCCACAATACGGTCACCATACCCAGCTCATGCGCACGCTCAAAAGCGGCGGAGATCTCTTCAATCTGGCGACGAGACTGTTCCGAACCGAAATAGATCGTCGCGCCTACCGCCACGGCGCCCATATTGAACGCCTGCTCAACGCTGGCGTACAGGGTCTGATCGTACTCTGTCGGATAGCTCAATGTTTCGTTGTGATTCAGTTTGACCAAAAACGGAATACGGTGCGCATAACGCCGTGAAACCGAGGCCAGTACGCCGTAGGTAGAGGCCACGCAGTTACAGCCGGCCTCAATCGCCAATTCAACAATGTTTTTTGGGTCAAAGTAGCGCGGGTTGGCCGCAAAAGAAGCGCCGGCGGAGTGCTCCACCCCCTGATCGACGGGCAGTATCGAAAGGTATCCTGTTCCCGCCAGGCGACCAGTATTATAGAGCGTCTGCATATTACGCAGAACGGCTGGTGGACGATTATTGTCAATCATCACCCGGTCAACGTAATCCTTGCCGGGTAGATAAAGCTGATCGGACGGAATGGTCATACAACGATGCTGTAAAAGGCTGTCGGCGTCTTTGCCAAGCAACTGCGCAATATCAGTCATAGCTATGCTCCCGTAAGTTCCGATAGGGTATCGGAAGGTGAATAGTCCTGTCCCGCAGATTGCGGGTCGCAATAAGCCTGGTACTGACCGACCATTTTTGCCAACTTTAGCGCATTTTTTCGGCGCTATCTGCTGACTCGATTCACGTCCGAAAAAGTGTTAGATCGGTCAAAATTAATGCTCATTGGTATTTAAAAGGTATTATTAAATGGTATTGTCATGGCGTACCTTACCTGTCATGAAGGATTCAAAAATGAAAACGACCTTTAAACTGTCGTTCATGATGTTCGTGGAGTGGTTTATCTGGGGCGCCTGGTTCGTCCCTCTATGGCTATGGCTAAATAAAAGCGGGTTTTCCGCCGGTGAAATAGGCTGGTCTTATGCCTGTACCGCCATTGCGGCGATCCTGTCGCCGATTCTGGTCGGCTCCGTTACCGACCGTTTTTTCTCAGCGCAAAAAGTCCTGGCGGTACTGATGTTTGCAGGCGCCGTGCTGATGTATTTCGCGGCGCAGCAAACCACCTTTGTCGGATTCTTTCCGCTGCTTCTGGCCTATTCATTGACCTATATGCCGACCATCGCGCTGACAAACAGCATTGCCTTCGCTAACGTACCGGATGTTGAACGCGATTTTCCACGCATTCGCGTTATGGGAACCATTGGGTGGATTGCCTCCGGCCTCGCCTGTGGATTCCTGCCGCAAATGTTAGGCTATAACGATATTTCCCCCACCAACATTCCACTGCTCATAACCGCCGCAAGTTCAGCGTTGCTGGGCGTATTTGCGTTCTGTCTGCCAGACACGCCGCCAAAAAGCACCGGCAAGATGGATATTAAAGTGATGCTGGGGCTGGATGCGCTGGTCCTGCTGCGCGATAAAAACTTTCTCGTTTTCTTCTTCTGTTCTTTCCTGTTTGCGATGCCGCTGGCCTTCTACTACATCTTCGCTAACGGCTACCTGACAGAAGTGGGAATGAAGAACGCCACCGGCTGGATGACGCTCGGCCAGTTCTCTGAAATCTTCTTTATGCTGGCTCTGCCCTTTTTCACTAAGCGCTTTGGCATTAAAAAGGTATTATTACTTGGTCTTATTACCGCCGCGATCCGCTACGGCTTTTTTGTCTATGGCGGCGCGGAGACGTACTTCACTTACGCCCTGCTGTTCCTCGGTATTTTGCTGCACGGCGTAAGTTACGATTTCTACTACGTCACCGCCTACATTTATGTCGATAAAAAAGCGCCGGTTCATATGCGTACCGCTGCGCAAGGGCTTATCACCCTCTGCTGTCAGGGATTCGGCAGCCTGCTGGGCTATCGCCTCGGCGGCGTGATGATGGAAAAAATGTTTGCTTATCCGCAACCGGTTAACGGTCTGACATTCAACTGGGCGGGCATGTGGACGTTTGGCGCAGTGATGATTGCCGTCATCGCGCTACTGTTTATGATTTTCTTTCGCGAATCGGACAAAGAGATCACTGCTATTGACGATCGCGATATTGCGTTGACACAAGGGGAAGTAAAATGAAAGCAGAACGTATTCTCGGTGCTCTTTACGGGCAAGCGTTAGGGGATGCGATGGGAATGCCCTCTGAGCTGTGGCCGAGAACGCGCGTCAAAGCGCATTTCGGCTGGATTGACCGCTTTCTGCCCGGCCCAAAAGAGAATAATGCCGCCTGCTATTTTAACCGCGCGGAGTTTACGGATGATACCGCAATGGCGCTCTGCCTGGCCGACGCGCTACTCGAATGCGAAGGCAACATTGATCCCGAGATTATTGGACGTAACATCCTCGCCTGGGCGGAACGCTTTGATGCGTTCAATAAAAATGTACTCGGCCCGACGTCAAAAATTGCGCTGAATGCGATTCGCGACGGCAAACCCATCGCGGCGCTGGAAAACAACGGCGTGACTAACGGCGCGGCCATGCGCGTTTCGCCGTTGGGCTGCCTGTTGCCGCCAACTAACCTGACAGCCTTTATAGCAGAAGTGGCGTTAGCCTCCAGCCCGACGCATAAATCCGATCTGGCGGTGGCTGGCGCCGTGGTTGTCGCCTGGGCCGTCTCGCGAGCGGTTAACGGCGACACGTGGCAAAGTATTGCCGACTCGCTCCCCGCCGTCGCCCATCAGGCGCAGACAGCGCGTATTACCACGTTTAGCGCCTCGCTATCGGCACGTCTGGAACTGGCGCTAAACATTGTCCGCCGCGCCGACGGCGTCGAATCTGCCAGCGAACAGCTCTATCAGATCATCGGCGCGGGAACCAGCACCATTGAATCGGTTCCCTGCGCTATCGCCATGGTGGAACTGGCGAATACCGATCCTAACCGCTGTGCCGTGCTGTGCGCTAACCTCGGCGGCGATACCGACACTATCGGCGCGATGGCCACCGCCATTTGCGGCGCGTTGCACGGGGTAAGCGCCATTAACCCCCAGTTAAAGCAAACGCTGGACGAGGTTAATCAGCTGGATTTTGCGCGCTATGCCGTTGCGCTGGCGAGTTATCGTCAACGGCGGGAGGCACTATGAACGGCGCACGGTTGCTGACATTATTACCGACCCTGCATACCCGGCGTCCACTCACCGTTATCGGCGCGGCAGTGATCGATATCATTGCCGACGCCTGGACGTTGCCGCGTCGCGGAGGCGATATTGAACTGCAACAACAGAGCGTCAATGTCGGCGGCTGTGCGCTGAATATTGCCGTGGCGTTGAAACGACTGGGGATTGACGCCAGCAATGCGCTGCCGCTGGGCCAGGGCGTGTGGGCGGAGAGGATTCGCCGCCGTCTGGCAAAAGAGGGATTATCCAGCGTGATTGACGCGGTTGAAGGAGATAACGGCTGGTGTCTGGCGTTAGTCGAACCGGATGGCGAACGCACGTTTATGTCTTTTAGCGGCGTGGAAAACCAGTGGAATGCGGACTGGCTGTCGCAGCTCAGGACACCGCGGGGCAGTCTTGTCTACCTGTCCGGTTATCAACTGGCCTCGTCCTGTGGCGAACCACTGATCCAGTGGCTGGAAACCGTCGACGATGTCACGCCTTTTATCGATTTTGGCCCACGAATCGGTGATATTACAGACGATGTAATGGCGCGCATTATGGCCTGCCGACCCATCGTCTCCCTCAATCGCCAGGAAGCCATCATCGCCGCGGAACGCGCCGGACTTGCGACCGATACGCGCACTTTCGGCGAAGCATGGGTAAAACGCTTTTCCGCGCCGCTGGTGGTGCGCCATGATAAAGACGGAGCGTGGTATTTTAGCGCGCAATCTTCCGGCGTTGTGCCAGCGTTTCCGGCAACCGTGGTGGATACCATCGGCGCGGGCGACAGCCATGCTGGCGGCGTGCTGGCAGGACTGGCGTCAGGCTGGCCGCTCGCGGATGCCGTACTGCTGGGAAATGCGGTGGCAAGCTGGGTGGTCGGGCATCGCGGCGGCGACTGCGCGCCCACGCGCGAGGCGCTACTCCTCGCACACAAAAACGTATAGGTCGCTACGACAATAACTGATGCTGTATTCAATAGGCCGCTGCTGCTGATCGAGCGCCACCTGCTTAATCACCAGCACCGGCACTTTACCATCCATTTGAATATGCGACTGAAACTCATCATCCGGCATCCGGGCGCTGACGCGGGATCGGGTACGCTGAGGGTAAATGTGCTGGCGACGAAAATAGTCATACAGAGAAATGCCAATCGCGTCGACATCATGAATCAGATGCGCGGGCACCCAGGACTCTTCAATCGATACCGCGTCCTCATCAACATAACGAATGCGTTTGAGTAAAAAGACGTCGCTGCCTGCGGGGATCGCCAGATGCTGCGCGACCTCATCCGGACAACTTACCACGCGTTTGTTAACCCATAGCGTATCCGGTTTTTTGCCGCGTAAGACAACCTGCTGAGAAAATCCCCGCGCCTCTTTCAGGGAATATTCAAAGATATTATTGATTTGCGTACCGTAGCCACGGGCGCGCGTGACGACACCCTCTTCTTCCAGCGCCTGCATCGCTTTCCGTACCGTGATGCGCGAGACGCCGGTAAGCTGGCTGAGGTCCCGTTCGCCAGGCAAAATATTACCGTGCTCAAGAATACCGCTGCGCACGGCATCCTTTACCGTCTGGGCGAATTTCATGTATAGCGGCGTATTATCCGCCGCTGAAATTCGTTCATTCAGTTGCGCGATGAGCCGGGTATGCGCTTGTTCCATTTATCTTTCCTGACGACGGGTCTGTAGGCAGTATACTACCACCACGCGTGGAAATGATGTACCGGACCAATGCCCTTCCCCACTTCCAGCGTGTCCGCCTGCGCCAGCGCCGCCGAAAGCCATGCCTTCGCCTCGTTTACCGTCTCTCCCCAACAGCGATGCCGGGGCCGTAACGCCGCCAGCGCCGCCGACAGCGTACAGCCCGTCCCATGCGTATTTTTGGTGTTCACACGCGGCGCGCTAAAACGCTGCTCGCCCTCACGGGTAAAGAGCCAGTCCGGGCTTTGCGCATCCTCTAAATGCCCGCCTTTCATCAATACCGCTTCACACCCCATCGCCAGTAACGCCCGCCCCTGCGCCAGCATCTCCTGTTCCGTACGCGCATGGGGCGCATCCAGCAACGCTGCGGCTTCCGGCAAATTAGGCGTAATCAGCGATACCTGCGGCAACAGCCGGACGCGTAATGTTTCTATCGCAGAGGGCGAGAGCAACGGATCGCCGCTTTTCGCCAGCATCACCGTATCCAGCACCACATTACGTACATGATGGCGCTGTAGTCGTTCCGCCACGGCCTCGACAATATCGGTTTCCGCCAGCATCCCGATTTTCGTGGTATCAATGCGCACATCGCTGAACACGGAATCAAGTTGAGCGGCGACAAAGTCCGGCTCTATCCGGTACACCGACTGTACGCCACAGGTATTTTGCGCCACCAGCGCGGTGATGACCGAACAGCCATACGCGCCCAGCGCAGAAAAGGTCTTGAGATCCGCCTGGATACCGGCCCCGCCGCTGGGATCGGTACCGGCAATCGTCAGCGCGTTAATTCTCTTCATTGGCCGCCTCCACATCCAGATGATAGAGCGCATCAAGAAAAGCCGGGATGAAGCTGCCCGGTCCTTCGCTACGCTCTGCCGCGACCTGTCCAGCCAGTTTCATCCAGCAGCAGGCCGAAGCGACATTGTCCAGCGCGGCGCCCGGTAACGCGCAACTGGCGGCGGCGACCGCCGACAACGCGCAGCCGGTGCCTACAATGCGAGTCATTAACGGATCGCCGCCGGGAATGCTCAGCGTGCGCTGACCGTTAGTGACGTAATCTACCTCTCCGGTAACCACAACGATGCAGTCTATCTGACGCGCCAGCGCCTGCGCCGCAGGCAGTGCGGCCAACGCCGCCTCGGTGGTATCTACGCCGCGTCCGCCCAGCGCCATGCCGGATAACGCCAGGATTTCCGAGGCGTTGCCGCGTATTGCCGCCGGGCGCAGGGACAAGAGATCCAGGCAAAATCGCCGACGAAATTCCAGCGCGCCCACCGCGACAGGATCAAGCGTCCACGGCGTTTTGGCATCATAAGCGCTTTCTACCGCCGCACGCATCGCGTCAGCGCGTGAGGCGGTTAATGTTCCGACATTAACCAGCAAGGCGTTGGCGATGGCGGCAAACGGTCTGGCCTCGGCGGGATCAATCACCATGGCGGGTGAAGCGCCCAGCGCCAGCAGCGTATTGGCGGTAAACGTTTGTACGACGTCATTCGTCATACAGTGCGTAAGCGGGGAGAGCGCGCGAAAGTGTTTTAACGTATGCGCCGCAAGCGTGCGGCAGTGCAGGTCAGGCTGCATAGTTCAGCTCCTGCCCGCGTGAAGAAGGGACACGAGCAGTGTCAGACTTCCCTACGCTGGCATTATCCAGATCAGGTGGTACGGGTATTTCTCAGCCTTCACAACGAAGGGCACCCCGAGTCGTCAAGCCCCACCGTGTTAAGCGGGGTTTCGCTATTAAGCATACTGTCTGCGCCAGACAATGTAAATTTACAGCCAGCGGCGGACGATAATTTCAGCGTTATCAGATAGTTCTCAAAACCTATTCGGTTCTGGCAAACTTGCTGGCGGATATGTTGCTGCACGACGCTTTCGTTTACACTTTTTACGAAAAGGGGCGTGAGATAACAAAATAGCGCTTGTCAGATACGCCACCAGCAGAAATGATACACACGATGTTAACTGACCCGCATATGTGGAGGGTAAAAGTATGAAAAGTAAGTTGCTGCCTTGCGCGCTGTTGCTTGCAACCAGTTTTGCATGGGCCGCCCCCGCGACAACGGGCATTGATCAATATGAGTTAAAAAGTTTTATCGCCGACTTCACCCACTTCAAGCCAGGCGATACCGTTCCGCAGATGTACCGCACCGATGAGTACAATATTAAACAGTGGAAATTACGTAATCTGCCCGCGCCAGATGCCGGTACTCACTGGACCTATATGGGCGGCGCGTATGTACTGATTAACGATACCGATGGAAAAATCATCAAAGCCTATGATGGCGAGATTTTTTATCATCGATAATGATATACGCACTCTTTGTATAAAGAGTGCGTACAGCATAAAATTAATTATAAGATACCACGATTAATGCTTTCGATTGTAATGGCCCCGCTTTAACTTTTGCAGGATCGAGAACATAATATGTGGCAAAGACAGGAATAGCTTCCACCGAATTCACTGCACTGCCTTTGGCATAGGTTTTGAAAATACTGTTTATCGCTGCTCCTTTGTTTATTTTAAGCAGGCTCCGATTTGAATCTCTTAAGATAAACCCAACGCCATTATCGTTATCCGGTTTCAGGACTGCTTCATTCTCATCCCAGACTAAATCACTACGTAGATTCACCGCTATTTGCCGTGATGTCAGCATCGCATTCCGTACCTGATTTTTGCAATCCAGAATAATATCACCCTGCTTAGAAAATTCACTAACCTCTCCTTTAGCGCGGAGTTTAGTCATAGGCACCGGGTCCAGCGTGATGGTGAGATTCTGGGGGGCGCAGGTAGTTTCTTTACGGTTGTAATTTATCGTTAAATTGGCTTTATAAACGCCTTTCCCATTCAGATCAGTGATAACGTTCGCAACACAATCTCTATTCCCCCAACAGCCGATATATTTTAAAATAAATACCACCCAATCGCTACCGCTCCATTGATTCTTTGCACCCGACATCACCGTTATATTATCTATCGTAACCGAGTATCCCCCCCTGGCAGACACAGTCACCGCCTCCAGTGAGTTTATTTCTGAAATCGTTATCTTATAGGGGGCTTCAATTACACCGTTTTGGTTGCGCATATTTATCGCACTACTGCTTTGCCATTCAACTTTTAATTTTAACTTAACACTATCATTCGGCCCCATACCGATAATATGATCGGATGTCTCTAATTTAGTCACAACATCACTATTAGAACAATTGGCATCAGTGAAACCATTTGTAATAATGGCTGACTCCTCCCCCCCCAGCATTAAGCTATCGGATTGAATCGTATAATCCTTCGTGTTGGTTAAGGTCGCATTACACGCCGCGTAACCCAACTGCGTAAACTGCATCATTATTAATAAAAATAGTAGTCTTTTCATGGCGTCACCTAAAGATTACCGACAAATATAAACGTTATTTTCATCAATCTGTTTATCAAAAGTGATCTTACAGAAAAGACCCTGTTGTTTATCTGTTGCGACTTTTACCGAAACGGGAACCTTTTCAGTACGAATAAATACCCGGCTCCCCTGACCTACCAGTCCTACATTATTTCCCTCGTCATCTTCCACTTCATAACCAAACGTTAAAGGCTCGCCATCTGCACGCCGCGCCAGGAAATAAAAAGGTTTACTGGTCTCTGTTTCAAAATCAACCACCACTACGGCTCCGCGATAAGGCACTGTAACTTTACGGTTTCCCAGCAGGGCGACATCACTTTCACTCTCGGAGACATCAAGAGAGATAAAATTTTGCCGGTATGGCGTCAATGCTTCAAATACGGCATAACCTTTTGCATTGGTACGTAAATAGGGACGCCCCTGCACCGCCGCGCCTTCCAGGTACGGCGCGTTAATAATCGCGATAGTATCATTAAGGCGAGAGGCTAAATGCACGCCATCGGCCCATGCAACCAGCCCTCCCTGAATATTTCCGCCCACCTGATGATATTTATTGGATTGGCTGTAACTGCCGCCGACCGTCGCCAGCGGGGCGTTCCAGGTTACCGATCCCCCGAATGTCGTTTGGTGTTCCTGTCGCTGCTGGCTGAGGTTAGTCGTATAATTAAACTGATCGCGATTACCGAACGTGCCGCTAAGGCTGGTGTTATTCGCCTCATAACCTTGATCGTCAAAGGTGGTGGAATTCGATAAATGGATATCACGATTTCCCCCATTCTCCTTTACTCCCCATGTTAAGGGAATCGATAAATAGATATTAAAGCGCTTATCTTCACGGTTATTGCTGTCATACGTCTGAGTTGCCGATAGCGTAAAACTGAGCCGCTGCCAGGTATTACTGTAGCTTAACTGATAATCCTTTCCCGTGCCGCTACGCCCCCAATAGTCGCGCCACAGGGCGCTGGCAGTAAAATATCCCCACCCATCGGGTAACGTCTGATTAATATTGAGAGTGAAAGTATTTTTACGCCCAAAGTCATTCTCATAATAATCAGCAATATCATAAATATCGTCATCATCGCGACGATAGTTATCCCGGTTATTAGCCCAGACATGATCGTTAAAAGTGCGATAATCACGTGATGAGTAGCGATACGCTGCCAGAGAAAAATGGGTGGCCGATTGCGGGAGATATTTATTCCAGGCAACCTGGTAGCTTTCCCCATCAAAAACATCGCCATTATCCTGCTTGCTATGAGACAACGTACCGTCGACAGATACCGCGCCAATCAGCGTGTTCCACCCGGTGCCAAGGGTAAATGAGCGATAATCGCTGGCTAACATCGTTCCGCCATACAACGTTAGCAGGTTATTGACCCCGTACTGATAGGTTCCCTGGAGAAAATCAGTTTGCTGAGAGGCTCCTTCAATTCTGCTTCGTCCGGCGGCGAAATCATATTTTGCTACGCCGGGCTGCACCATATTGGGAACGGAAGAATACGGAACAATAAACCGTGAAACAGTACCGTCAGCCTCTTTAACGCTCACGTCCAGATCGGCTCCCCCCCCTGCCAGCTGAAGATCTTCAAATACAAAGGGGCCAGGCGGAACTTCTTTTTGATAAACAATGAAGCCATTCTGTTCAACCGTCACCAGGGCGTTACTTTGCGCCACGCCACGCACAACCGGAGCGAAATTTTGCTTAGAGTGCGGCAGCATTTGCATATCACGCCAGAAGCGCACCCCGCGAAAGCGCACCGTATCAAACATATCCCCGCTGGTGTACTGTTCCCCCAGACGCATTGTCCCCAGTACCGCCGGGAAATCACGTTCCAGATACAGAGTATTGCTCTGCCATCTGCCAGCTGAATTTTCACTTTTGGAAAAATTAGCGTTAGAATGTAATTGCCATCCAAGCAGATTCAATCCGCTGACAAAATTTGCGTAAGTATTTTTCTCACTACCGCCGCTTTTATAATGGCTGTAATATTCGCTGGCATAATACGATGTATAAAAAGCGTTAATTCCACGGTCCCATGTCTCTGGAGACGCATAGCCCGCTTCATATTCCAGCACATAAGCCTGAGGGACGCTTAGATAAAGGTTAAAAGCGGCAGTGTCATAAGAAACACTACCTCCATGAACCACCGTTTTCAGCGCAATACATTCATTTTCTACTGTTGTACTCTGCGGGGTAAATTTAATTCCCAGGCTGGCGATCAGATCCGGAGAAATACAGGTACTATCGGGGTCATCCTGAATATTAACCTCATAAGTTCCACGCCATTCTTTATTGACATAAACGTCCATTTCATAAACGCCAGCCATGGGTTTGGTGCTATCAATCTGATAACGGGACACCTTTTCACCTTTCAACCCACCGAACATAAAGTTAGTATCGAATGTTTCTTCTTCAGCCCAGGCGGGTGAAATAAGTAATGCTGCAAAAAGTGACAGCGTGATGGCGTTTAACTTTTCCATTATCTATCCTTAGGTGGATTCCCCGCTTTTAATTTTCTATTTTGACAGTCTCGTTTAAATAATTCCCAGAATCATCAATTAGCGTCACGGTATAGCTATTTACGACTACCGTTGTGGTGATACTCTGCGATGACCATGGAGCCAGTAATAAGGTTTCTTTATTTACTTTACTTTTTGCTTTAATTTCTGGAATAGTGATCCAGTTTGCGGAATTATTTTTCACGCTAATACTCCCTGGCGCACGAAGCAACTGCAAGCGGGAAAATGTTGCTTTATCGACTTTCTGTACCCCCGGTGGGCGATAGATCAACTTTATCCGGTTTTGTAGCGCAAATTTAATGATATTTTTATCTTTGTTCTCGTCTGAATTTGGTGGAATATCCAATACATTGAGGTAGAAAAGACTTTCACGATCGCCAGGCAAGTTATTAGCGAGCTTCTTTATTTTTAATTGCTGACCTGAATTTGCCGCAACTCTAATTACAGGGGGGGTCATAATAAATGGAACCTGTAATTTTTCTGGCGGCAGGCTGGTATCACCGTTATCAATCCACGCCTGGATGAGTGAACTTCGTTTACCGTCATTCATTAATTGTACGGTAATATCTTTTTTCTGCGCCGGATAAATAATACGTGTACCATATATATAAATGCCGCTCCACGCAGGCATAGCGGCACAAGCCAGGCATAATGCAATCATCCATTTCATGGCCGATAACCTTATAAAAGAGATACAAGCGGCTAAAAGCTTAGCCGCCAAAAAACGATTGTTAATCAGTTAATACCGTCATCGTCAGTACAGATTCAACAGAACCTGGTGTTACAGTATTTTCAACGGCGGCATAGCGGGCAGAAAAGTTCAGGGTATATACACCATTTTCAAACTTACTTGAATTCAGAGTGTAATTCCCCGCCTCATCCGGTTTCACCTGAATACCATCAAGATAAACAGCGAAGCCCGCACCATTATTAGTAGCATTATTTTTGGTGATTTGCATGTTATCCACAAATTGAGAACGGTTAAAACTAATTCGTGGATTAGCTGTATTCGTACATTTTACTTTTAAAATCGCTTCTGGGCTAGTGTATCCTGTATATATATCGCCAGGGTTTAAGTCAGTCAATCTATCAACACCTACCTGGGATAATTCAATAGTCGCGCTATTTGCACCTTCGAAAGTACAGGATGTTCCCACCACTTCTCCGTTGATTTTTAATTCCCCCATATCTTCATCAGCAGCAAAAACCCCAGCGCTCATAAATACAGCAGACAATACAGAAGCAGCAATAAGTGAACGTTTCATAATCTCTTCCTTAATGAAGTAATTTCTATTTGTTAAGAGTTATTAACCCTTGCAAAGAAAATTCTCATAGACAGGAGGTTATCGCAATGTAAACACGATGTTTTGTTGATTTAAAACAATTTACAGATTGCAATATAATTGCAACAAATAATCATTGCTTATCATTATTTTGTAAACTTATTAATTTCCGAAATTTACTGCCCTTAAATATAAACACAACAAATAAAAAAGCCCATATCATTGATATCAATGATATGGGCCTGCGGAATTAATAAGAATTAGTCGTAATGATTAACAATAATCTGTCGGGTGCTATCACCAGGCACCGTGTATAGCTGCGTTGTCACACCTCTCATCGGCGTAGCGGCGGGTGTTTGCAGAGTTGAAACGTGGATAGTGTTGCCGCAACGCTGCTGCAACTGTGCGTTTACCACTTCTGTACTGCACGTTGGCGCGGTCACTTTTCCACTGATGGTTAATGTTGCGGTGTCGGAGGCAAAAACAGGTACGCTTATCCCATAAGCCGAAACTATAATTCCCATCAGCAAATATTTTTTCATAGTGAGCAATTGTTCCTCTGGTGAACGTCAAACAGTATGCAGGCCGTCCTGATGAGCAGTATGAACGTATCGATACCTTAAAACCAATTGAAAAAATAAATCAGTAGGATAGGTATGATCAATTCAAATAATGTTTTTGCCGATTATTTCAGATAAACACCTGTCTGTTTAAGCAGGAATTAACAATGCGGGGGCTATTATTTTATTAATACATTCACTGCATCAATATATATTAATGCAGTGAATGTCATATTCTCTTTGGAATACGTCAGGAGGATTACACCGCGCGGAAGGCGATTTCTCCCGGAATCACTTCACCCTGCCAGTAAAGCTGTGCCGCAACGCGATCGGCCAGTTCGCGATAGATCGCGGTAAATTCGCTCTCCGGACGGCTAACCACCGTCGGCGTACCACGATCGAGATCTTCGCGCAGACTAATATGCAACGGCATCTGACCCAGAAGCTGAGTATGGTATTTTTCCGCCAGCTTCTGCGCGCCGCCCGTGCCGAAGATCGGTTCGTGATGGCCGCAGTTGCTACAAATATGCATACTCATATTTTCCACAATGCCGAGCACCGGCACTTCCACCTTCTCGAACATCACGATACCTTTTTTGGCGTCGATTAGCGCGATATCCTGCGGCGTAGTCACCACCACCGCGCCGGTAACAGGAATGTTCTGCGCCAGCGTTAGCTGAATATCCCCGGTTCCCGGCGGCATATCCAGTACCAGATAATCCAGATCCGGCCACAGCGTCTCCTGTAACATCTGCATCAGCGCCTTACTGGCCATTGGGCCGCGCCATACCATCGCGTTATCGTCAGTCACCAGATAGCCGATCGAGTTGGTCGCCAGGCCGTGAGACATAATCGGCGCCATATGCGTACCGTCTGGCGATGTCGGGCGCTGATCTTCTGCGCCAAGCATGGTTGGGATCGACGGACCGTAAATATCGGCATCGAGAACCCCGACCTTTGCGCCTTCAGCCGCTAACGCCAGCGCCAGGTTTACCGCCGTGGACGATTTACCCACCCCGCCTTTACCGGAGCTCACGGCAATGATGTTTTTCACGCCATTAATGCCAGGCTGATTTTTGACGCGTTTCAGCGTCGCAATGTTGTACGACAGTTTCCAGTCGATCGCTTTTGCGCCCGTAATACGTAACAGATCGGCGCTGCATTGCTCTTTTAAGACCTCAAACGCGCTGTTCCAGACGAACGGCATGACCAGCTCAACGTGCAGCGTATCATCCATCCAGGCGACGTGGTGCAACGCCTTAAGCGTGGTGAGGTTATGCTTCAGGGTTGGGTGCTGAAAATTCGCCAGCGTCCCGGCGACCATCGCTCGCAGGGTATCTGGTGATTTGGCCTGGGATTGTTCGTTCATCCCGACTCCTTTTGTAGTTCTGAAAAGTACGATTGTAACTTTGTAGTTTACTCCAGCGGTAACAATTATTCATTTACGGATAAATGCCCTTATCGATTGGCGCAGTAATTACCATTTTGGTACTATCAAAGCCCTTTTTTACAACAGAAGAAGTAATACCCACTATGACTCAAGTCGCGAAGAAAATTCTGGTAACGTGCGCGCTGCCGTACGCCAACGGCTCTATCCACCTCGGCCATATGCTGGAGCACATCCAGGCTGATGTCTGGGTCCGTTACCAGCGAATGCGCGGCCATGAGGTTAACTTCATCTGTGCCGATGACGCTCATGGCACGCCGATCATGCTGAAAGCGCAGCAGCTTGGTATTACGCCGGAGCAAATGATCGGTGAAATGAGCCAGGAGCACCAGACCGATTTCGCCGGTTTTAATATTAGCTACGACAACTACCACTCAACGCACAGCGACGAGAATCGCGAGCTGTCCGAGCTGATTTATACGCGCCTGAAAGAGAACGGTTTTATTAAGAACCGCACCATCTCTCAACTCTACGATCCGGAAAAAGGCATGTTCCTGCCGGACCGATTTGTGAAAGGCACCTGCCCGAAATGTAAATCCGCGGACCAGTACGGCGATAACTGTGAAGTCTGCGGCGCAACTTACAGCCCGACCGAACTTATCGAGCCGAAATCCGTGGTGTCCGGCGCGACGCCGGTAATGCGTGACTCCGAGCACTTTTTCTTTGACCTACCGTCATTCAGCGAAATGCTGCAGGCGTGGACCCGCAGCGGCGCGCTGCAGGAGCAGGTGGCGAACAAAATGCAGGAGTGGTTTGAATCCGGCCTCCAGCAGTGGGACATTTCCCGCGACGCGCCGTATTTTGGTTTCGAAATCCCGAACGCGCCGGGCAAATATTTCTACGTCTGGCTGGACGCGCCGATTGGCTATATGGGTTCCTTCAAAAATCTGTGCGATAAGCGCGGCGACACAACCAGCTTTGAAGAATACTGGAAGAAAGACTCCGACGCCGAGCTGTACCACTTTATCGGCAAAGACATCGTCTATTTCCACAGCCTGTTCTGGCCGGCCATGCTGGAAGGCAGCCACTTCCGTAAGCCGACCAACCTGTTCGTTCACGGTTACGTGACGGTGAACGGCGCGAAGATGTCTAAGTCTCGCGGCACCTTTATTAAGGCCAGCACCTGGCTGAAACACTTTGACGCCGACAGCCTGCGCTACTACTACACCGCGAAGCTTTCTTCACGCATTGATGACATCGACCTGAACCTGGAAGACTTTGTCCAGCGCGTCAATGCCGATATCGTCAATAAAGTAGTCAACCTGGCCTCGCGTAACGCAGGCTTTATCAATAAGCGTTTCGACGGCGTGCTGGCGGCTGAACTGGCCGATCCGCAATTGTATAAAACCTTTACTGACGCCGCAGCGGTGATTGGCGAAGCATGGGAAAGTCGTGAATTCGGCAAAGCTATCCGTGAGATTATGGCGCTGGCCGACGTCGCTAACCGTTATGTTGACGAGCAAGCGCCGTGGGTGGTGGCTAAACAGGAAGGCCGCGACGCGGACCTGCAGGCCATTTGCTCGATGGGCATCAACCTGTTCCGCGTGCTGATGACGTATCTGAAACCGGTACTGCCGACGCTTTCTGAACGCGTTGAAGCCTTCCTGAACAGCGAACTGAACTGGGATGCCATCGAACAGCCGCTGCTCGGTCACAAGGTCAACACCTTTAAGGCGCTCTACAATCGCATCGACATGAAGCAAGTTGAAGCGCTGGTTGAAGCGTCTAAAGAAGAGGTGAAAGCCGCAGCTGCGCCGGTTACCGGCCCGTTAGCCGACTTCCCGATTCAGGAAACCATCACCTTTGACGATTTCGCCAAAATTGACCTGCGCGTAGCATTGATTGAAAACGCTGAATTCGTAGACGGTTCTGACAAATTGCTGCGCCTGACGCTGGATCTGGGCGGCGAGAAGCGTAACGTCTTCTCCGGCATTCGTTCCGCCTACCCGGACCCGCAGGCGCTGATTGGCCGCCAGACGGTAATGGTCGCCAACCTCGCGCCGCGCAAAATGCGCTTTGGCGTCTCCGAGGGAATGGTGATGGCCGCAGGACCTGGCGGGAAAGATATCTTCCTGTTAAGCCCTGATGAGGGCGCGAAGCCTGGCCAGCAGGTGAAATAAGCAACAAGCCGGAGCATGCTCCGGCTTTTTTAACAGCTTAATCCTGACTGGCATATCGCCCCCTCCGCGCGTTTTAACTTTTTCCTTAATAAGCAATAGCGCTAAGACTCCATATCCGGACTGCTAAATAACGGCTAAAAGTCATATTCTATCCCTCCCTGATACATTGCTATTACTGGGTTAAATTAATTCATTGAAATTATTTTAAAAACCCAATCATTATATAAAATGGAGTTTTAGATGAAAATTTCTGGCAAGTTATTGTCCGCGGCTTTGGCTTCCGTACTGGTGTTCTCTCTTGCTGGCTGTGGCGATAAAGAAGAATCAAAGACCTTTAACGCAAACCTGGCGGGGACAGAAATTTCAATTACTTACACCTATAAAGGTGACAAAATCATTAAGCAGACGTCTGAAAGTAAAATCAGCTATGCCACTGTAGGCGCTAAAACGAAAGAAGATGCCGCCAAAATTCTCGATCCGCTGAGCGCGAAATATAAAAATATCGCCGGAGTAGAAGAAAAATTAACCTATGAAGATACCTATGCCCAGGAAAACGTCTCTGTGGATATGGAAAAAGTGGACTTTAAAGCGTTACAGGGAATCTCTGGGACAATGGTGTCCGGCGATACCAGCAAAGGTATCAGCATGAAACAAACCCAGACGCTGCTGGAAGCTGCTGGTTTTAAAGAAGCGAAATAACTGGCAGGCATAATGTATTGCATCGACTGGTAAAGTCGCTCAGGGCGCTGCTTCGGCAGCGTCTTTTCTTTATGAATTCCGAAAAAAGACAGCCTCGCTGTAAGTCCCCTCGCCAAAGCCTATAATCCCTGAATTCCTGGCCACACCAATACTTAACGACAAGGAATTGTTATGCGGGTTCTACGCCTTATGGCACTGCCCCTATTCGCGCTCTCTCTATCGGTTAGCATAACTGGCTGCGATCAGAAAAACGATACTCCCCAGGGAAAGCAAAATAACATGACAGCGTTTATCAAGAAGATAGCCGCTAACAAAGAGTCAGAGGAAACACAACGCTATGCAGGTAATCTCAACGGTATTGAAATCAAGTTAACCTATTACTACAAAGGGGATATCGTTTTACGTCAATCATCTGAAAATAAAATACTTTATAAAACCCTGAAAGCCAATAATAAAGAAGAAGCACAAAAAATGCTAAGTCAAGTCAGCGAAGCTTATCAGGGTATATCGGGTTTGACTGAGCGAATCGACTATTATGATAGCTATGCTACGGAATATGTGGATATTGATTTTACCCAGGCAAAAATGAGCGACCTCTGTAAATTGCCAGGATCATCAATTGACAACTGTTCCGCGTACTATCTGTCAATGATTCGCTCGCAGAAACTGTTGGAAGAGAGCGGGTATCATAGAATCAATTAGTATAATAATGCGTTTTCCCGGTCAGACAGGACGCTGCCGGGAACAATACCGCAGAATTACTTCGCCGCGTGTTCACGGGCCGCCAGACCGCGCAGAAAATAACGCATAAACTGATCGCCGCATTCGCGGAAGTTCTTATGATCCGGCGCGCGCATCATCGCGGTGATCTCTGGCATTGAGACACGAAACAACTGACCGGTAAGTATCGCCAGGATATCATCTGTTTTTAGCGAAAAGGCAATACGCAGCTTTTTCAGCACAATATTGTTGTTGATACGACGTTCCGCCGTCAATGCAGGCGCCGCCTCATCTTTGCCGCGTTTTTCATAAATGAGGCCATTGAGAAATGAGGACAACACGATATCCGGGCAACGCTGAAACCCCTCTTCCTCTTCTTTGCGCAACCAGATTGCAATCTGCTCCGGCGTAGCATCAACGTTACCCAGCGCCAGGATACGCGCCAGATCGGTATTATTAGCTTTTAAAATGTAGCGCACGCTACGCAGAATATCGTTACTCAGCATGAGGCCTTCGGTCGTTTCTATGGCAAAACGATATTCTAACAGTCTTTTACAGGCCAATCGCCTCTTTTAAACTTTTCAGATAGCGACGGCTTACCGGCACCGTCAGGCCGTTGCGTAAAATCAGCTCTGCCTGCCCATTATCCTCCAGCCGAATTTCCTGCAAATGGGCCATATTCACCAGAAACTGACGATGACAACGCAGTAGCGGCGTCCGGCTTTCCAGCGTACGCAGCGTCAGCTCGGTAACCCCCTCTTTACCTTCACTGCTGGTCACATAAACGCCGCTCATACGGCTACTGACAAAGGCGACATCATCCATTTGCAACAAATAGATCCGGCTGTGTCCGGTACAGGGAATGAATTTAAGCGCCTGCTGGTTTTCCGGCAGCAACGAAACATCCTGTTTACTGCGCTCCTGACGCAGACGATGTAACGTTTTTTCCAGCCGTTTCTCCTCTATCGGCTTGAGCAGATAATCAAAAGCGTGTTCTTCAAAGGCTTTGATGGCGTATTCGTCAAACGCGGTTAAAAAAACGATATACGGGCGGTGTTCCGGGTCAAGCATTCCTACCATCTCCAGTCCACTGATACGCGGCATCTGAATATCCAGAAACAGCACATCAGGTCGCAGCTTATGTACCGCGCCAATCGCTTCTACCGCGTTCGCGCATTCCCCCACAATCTCAATGTCATCCTGCCCCTGGAGCAAAATCCGCAGATTTTCCCGCGCTAACGGCTCATCATCCACAATCAGCACTTTAATCATGCGTCCTCCTCCAGTGGAAGTCGTAATGTAATTCGGGTAAAACAGTCCGGCTCGCAGGCCACGCTAATACCATAATCATCGCCAAAGTGTTCGCGCAGACGTTTATCCACCAGACTCATCCCCAGCCCGCTACTGCCGGCGGAAGGCTGATACAGTCCCGCATTATCTTCAATATCTAACATCAAATGCTGCCCTTCGCGCCGGGCGCGAATAGCGACGTTGCCGGTATCAAGCAGTTGCGACGTGCCATGTTTAATGGCGTTCTCAACAATCGGCTGTAACGTAAACGCAGGCAATTTCTGACGTGAAAGCGTCGATGGAACATCAAGCTGTACCTGCAGACGCGACTGAAAGCGCGCTTTTTCAATTTGCAGATAAGCGTTCACGTGTTCAATTTCATCCGCCAGCGTGACGATTTCCGACGGGCGTTTTAAATTTTTGCGAAAAAAGGTCGACAAGTACTGCACCAGTTGGCTGGCCTGCTCGCTGTCGCGGCGAATCACCGCTTTAATGGTATTGAGCGCGTTAAACAGAAAATGCGGATTCACCTGCGCGTGCAACAGCTTGATCTCTGACTGCGTCAGCAACGCCTTCTGCCGTTCATACTGCCCGGCCAGGATCTGCGCGGATAAAAGCTGCGCAATACCCTCCCCCAGAGTACGGTTAATTGAGCTGAACAGTCGGTTTTTCGCTTCGTACAATTTAATGGTGCCCATGACTCGCTGATTTTCGCCACGCAGCGGGATCACCAGCGTCGAACCGAGTTTACACTGCGGGTGGAGCGAACAACGATACGGCACTTCGTTGCCATCGGCATAAACCACCTCTCCGGTTTCAATTGCTTTCAGCGTATAACCTGATGAAATGGGTTTGCCCGGTAGATGGTGATCGTCGCCAATACCAGTAAAAGCCAGCAGTTTTTCGCGATCGGTGATGGCGACGGCGCCGATATCCAGCTCCTGATATAACACCTGCGCCACCTTCATACTGTTCACTTCGTTAAATCCCTGACGCAGAATCCCCTCCGTTGACGCGGCGACCTTCAGCGCGGTAGCAGAAAATGCCGAAGTATATTTTTCGAACATGGCGCGCTTATCGAGCAAAATACGCATGAACAGCGCGGCGCCAACGGTATTCGTCACCATCATCGGCGCGGCAATATTACTGACCAGATGCAGGGCATCGTCAAACGGCCTGGCTATCAGTAAAATGATCAGCATCTGCACCAGTTCGGCAACACACGTAATTGCTCCCGCCGTCAGCGGGCTAAACACTTTGTCCGGGCGTCCGCGACGTATGAGAACGCTGTGTACCAACCCGCCCAGCAGCCCTTCGACGATGGTGGAAATCATACAGCTCAGCGCCGTCATGCCGCCCATAGAATACCGATGTAACCCACCGGTCAGGCCGACCAGTCCGCCGACAACCGGCCCGCCGAGTAGGCCACCCATCACCGCGCCAATCGCGCGGGTATTGGCAATCGAATCTTCGATATGTAGCCCAAAATAAGTGCCCATAATGCAGAAGATAGAAAACGTGACGTAACACAGAAGCTTGTGCGGCAGACGAACCGTGACCTGCATAAGCGGGATGAACAGGCGCGTTTTACTCATTAGCCACGCAATGACCAGAAACACGCACATCTGCTGAAGCAGCAGCAACACCAGATTAAACTCGTACATACCCGCAAACCACACTTCAATTAAAAGCGCGTAACATACATTGAGTACGATTAACTTTCTTTGAACTGTTGCATAAAAATATGAATTCGTGAATACGATCACTTAAACGCCGCGCCGCAACCCGCTACTTCGCGTTTTAATGCATAAAAAACAGGCAAAACTTCCTGGTTCCTAAAAGAGCGTCTAAAGTTAAACCGGGACCTCGCGAGCAAGGGTGAAACGATGGCGCTTTACACAATTGGTGAAGTGGCTTTGCTTTGTGATATCAATCCTGTCACGTTGCGCGCGTGGCAGAGACGTTATGGACTTTTAAAACCACAGCGAACGGATGGCGGTCATCGTCTGTTTAACGATGCCGATATCGACAGAATCCGCGAAATCAAGCGCTGGATAGATAACGGCGTCCAGGTCAGCAAAGTCAAAGTGCTGCTCAGTAGCGACAGTAGCGAACAACCTAACGGCTGGCGCGAACAGCAGGAGATCCTGCTGCACTACCTGCAAAGCAGTAATCTGCACAGTTTACGGTTATGGGTCAAAGAACGCGGTCAGGATTATCCAGCCCAAACATTGACCACTAACCTGTTCGTCCCGCTGCGGCGACGATTACAGTGCCAACAACCCGCCCTTCAGGCGCTGCTCGGCATTCTTGACGGTATCCTGATCAACTATATTGCGCTCTGCCTGGCGTCTGCGCGTAAGAAACAGGGAAAAGATGCGTTGGTGATCGGCTGGAATATCCATGATACCACCCGCCTGTGGCTGGAAGGTTGGGTCGCCAGCCAACAGGGATGGCGAATCGACGTGTTGGCGCATTCGCTTAGCCAGTTCCGCCCGGAACTGTTTGACGGCAAGACGTTACTGGTATGGTGCGGAGAAAACCAGACGCTGGCGCAGCAGCAGCAACTCCTGGCATGGCGCGCCCAGGGACGCGACATTCATCCCCTTGGCGTTTAAACAGCAGCTAACAAATTCGCTTTAATGTATACTCCTTTTATTAACATAAGGAGTACATAATGCGCGTAGCGAAAATCGGGGTGATCGCCCTTTTCCTGCTGATGGCTATTGGCGGTATCGGCGGCGTGATGCTGGCAGGTTACAGTTTTATTTTGCGTGCCGGGTAAGCGCGCGCGTCAGCCTTTCAAACAGGCGATCGATAATGATCGCCGCCAGCGCCACCAGCAGCGCCCCCTGGATAACATAGGCCGTATTAAAGCCGCTAAGCCCGATAATGATCGGCGTGCCTAACGTACTGGCCCCCACCGTTGAAGCGATGGTCGCCGTACCAATATTGATAATCACCGAGGTTCGGATGCCCGCCAGAATCACCGGCGCGGCCAGCGGCAGCTCAACCTGATACAACTGTTGGCGACGGCTCATTCCCATACCGCTGGCAACGCTCATCACGCTGGCAGGCACCGCGCCCAGCCCGGCCAGGGTCGCCTGCAGGATGGGCAACACCCCATACAGGATCAAGGCGATAATGGCCGGTTGCTGACCAAAACCCATGACGGGTACCGCGATCGCCAGTACCGCGACCGGCGGAAAGGTCTGCCCGACGGCGGCGATAGTCTCCACCAGGGGACGAAACTCTTTCCCACTTTCTCGCGTGACCGCAATCCCTGCGCCGACGCCCACCACGACGGCAAACAAACTTGAGATGCCCACCAACCAGAAATGGGCGAGCGCGAGGGCGGCAAAACTCTCCTGTTGGTATACCGGGCGCGGTAAATCGGGAAACAGCGCGGCGAAGAACGGCTGGCTATAAGGCAATCCAAACAGCAGAAGCAAGAACAGAACAATAAGCCAGAGAAGCGGATCACACAGTCGTTTCACGAGGGGACGTCTCCGAAAGCAGATCGCGGAAATGGAGCGTACCGCAGGGCTCGCCTTGCTGATTCGCCACCGGCAGGACGTCGCACCGACGGGCGACAAACATCGATAGTGCATCGCGTAGCGTCATCTCTTCCACCAGCGCGTCGCCGCTGAGCTGTTCATGCCGGCGTACATAATCGCCTACGCTACGTAACGAAAGCAGCCTTACGCCCAGCTCGCTGCGGCCAAAAAACGCCTGCACGAAATCATTTTCCGGCGAGGTCAGCATAGAAAGCGGCGATCCCTGTTGGATAACGTGGCCCCCGTCCATCAGCACCAGATGGTCGGCGAGGCGTAGCGCCTCGTCGATGTCGTGCGTCACCAGTACGATGGTGCGCCCCAGCAGCTGATGAATGCGGGTCATCTCCTGCTGCAATGCGCCGCGCGTTACCGGATCAAGCGCGCCGAAAGGCTCGTCCATCAGCAATACCTGCGGATCGGCAGCCAGCGCCCGCGCAACGCCGACCCGCTGCTGTTGCCCGCCGGAAAGCTGATGCGGATAACGATCGCGCAGCGCGCTTTCCAGACCCAATAATGCCATCAGTTCATCAATACGATCGTTAATCCGCGCACGCGACCACTTTTGTAGTTGCGGTACGGTGGCGATATTTTGCGCCACCGTCCAGTGGGGAAAAAGACCGATAGACTGAATGGCATAGCCCATGCGACGGCGCAGTTCAAGCACCGGCAGGCTGCGGATCTCTTCCCCGGCAAAACGGATCGTTCCGCTATCATGCTCTACCAGCCGGTTAATCATCTTCAGAGTGGTCGATTTTCCCGAACCGGAGGTGCCAATTAACACCGAAAAGCTGCCTTCGCTAAAGTGCAAATTGAGGTCGCTAACAGCCTGTTGATCGCCGAAGGTTTTACTGACATGGTTAAATTCAATCATCGGTTGCTCCCTTCAAAAACGCGATCCATAAATCAAACAGCGCGTCGATCACTACCGCCAGCGCAATCACCGGAATGACGCCCAACAGGACTAAATCAATGGCGCTGCTCAATAGCCCCTGAAACACCAGCGCGCCGAAACCTCCCGCGCCAATCAGCGCGGCGACGACGGCCATTCCCACTGTCTGAACCATTACTACCCGCAGGCTACGTAAAAAGACCGGCAGCGCCAGCGGCAGTTGCACATGCCTGAAGCGCTGGCCGCTACTCATTCCCATTGCTCTTGCGCTCTCCAGCACATCGCGCGGCACCTGATTGAGCCCGGCGACCACGCCGCGCACCAGCGGCAATAACGCATAGAGCACCAGCGCTATCAGTGCAGGCGTCATGCCGGTTCCCGCGACGCCGAATGCGGCAAGCCACGGAAACTGTTTCACCAGCCCGGCCAACGGCGCAATCAGCAGGCCAAACAGCGCGACGGAAGGGATAGTCTGGATCACATTCAGCACGGTAAACACCGGCCCCTGGCGTGAGGCGGAAAAATAACACCAGACGCCCAACGGTAGTCCGATCGCCAGCGCCGGCAGCACCGTGCCCGCCAGTAACATCAAATGTTGCACCAGCGCGGCATCGAAAACATCCTGGCGGTTGGTATACTCTTTCAGAAGCGAGAGGTTGTCGAACGTGCCTGAAAACAGCAGCGCCAGCGGGACAATGACAATTTGCGCGTGCAGCAACCAGCGCCACAGCGGCCCAACGGTAATACGGCGGATCGCATCGCTACAGGCCAGCAGCATCAGACCGAGGCCCAGCCACAATCCACTTCCCAGACTGGTACGCGCCAGCGGGCTGCCCTCCTGCGCCAACTGGGTCGCCGCCCTGCCGACTCCCCACAGCATGACAATAAAAAGCGTCTGCGCCATCATCAGCGTCAGTACGCTACCGCGTTTACCGGGTACAAAGCACAACGTAAACAGCGCGCATCCCGCGCCAGTCAGCATCCAGATGGTCGCCGGCCAGATCTCCCATAACTGGCGCCCCTCGCCGCTCACCAGACGATTCGGGGCGTAATTAATGAAAGGCAGCGCGACAGCAAGCAGGGTCAGAACAACCAACAGCAACAGCACACGATTAACCGTGATTTTTTTGGCAGCATCACTCACAGATTACTTCACCCACCCTTTTTGTCGGAGGTAATCTGCGGCGACTTTTTTCGCATCCAGCCCTTCTACGGCGATTCTGGCGTTCAACTGTTGCAGCGTTTTCTCATCAAGGCTGGCGAAAACGGGTTGCAGCCAGTCGGCTATCTGCGGATAGGCCTGTAACACCGATTCACGTACTACCGGCGCGGGGGCATAGATAGGCTGGACGCCTTTCGGGTCGCTCAGGGTTTGCAGACCCAGCGCGGCGACCGGGCCGTCGGTGCCATACGCCATCGCGGCGTTAACGCCGGATGTTTGTTGCGCGGCGGCTTTGATCGTGACCGCCGTATCGCCGCCCGCCAGCGACAAGAGCTGGTTCTGATTCAAGGTAAAATCATAGGCTTTTTCAAATGCCGGCAGAGCATCCGCCCGTTCGATAAATTCCGCAGACGCCGCCAGTTTAAAAGTGCCGCCCTCTTTCAGATAACGGCTGAGATCGGCAAGCGAGGAGAGTTTATTTTTTTCCGCGATGTCCTGGCGTACCGCGATGGTCCAGGTGTTGTTGGCCGGCGCAGGCGTCAACCAGACCAGCTTATTCTGCTCCGCATCCAGTTTTTTGACTTTCTCAAAGCCTTGCTTTGCATTTTTCCATGCCGGATCGTTTTCATCTTTAAAAAAGAACGCCCCGTTACCGGTGTATTCCGGATAGATATCCAGCTCTCCGGCGGTAATCGCGCCACGAACGACTGGCGTCGTCCCGAGCTGAATTTTATTGACCGTTTTAACGCCGTGGCTTTCCAGTACCTGCAAAATCATGTTGCCGAGCAGTGCGCCTTCGGTATCAATCTTTGACCCGACCGTCACGGGCGATGCCGCCTGTAGAGGTAAACTCACCGTCGCCAGCAACGCCAGCGAACTTACCCATAGCTTTGAGATCGTCATGATGCTTTCCTCATCCTTTTACGGCCTTTTTCAGAGACTTGAGAAAAAAGCATAGTTGAAAAGTCTGCGTTTAACCTGGGATTTTCCGGCAGTTTAAGTGACGTGGCAGGCAATAAAAGGGGGGACAGGAAAAGTCATTGCCAGACAGGGCGCTGCTATCGCGCCCTGTTGACGGCAGGCTTACAGTAGCTCGAACGATCCTTGTTTAACGCGAGCGGAATCCACGCCGATAAAGACGTTGAACTTGCCGGGTTCCGCGTCATATTTCATCTGCTGATTCCAGAACTTCAGCGCCTCGATATCAATCGGGAAACTCACGGTTTTACTTTCGCCGGGCTTGAGGGTGATTTTTTCAAAGCCTTTTAATTGCTTCACCGGGCGGCTCATTGACGCCGTGACATCCTGTAAGTACATCTGGATGACCGTAGCCCCTTCGCGTTTACCGGTGTTCGTGACCTCTACGCTGGCCGTGACTTTGCCGTCGCGTTGCATTGTCGGTGAGGAGAGCGTGACGTCAGACACCGTAAATGTGGTGTAGCTCAGACCGTAACCAAACGGATAGAGCGGGCCATTCGCTTCGTCAAAATAACGTGAGGTGTATTTGTTTGGCTTTTCAGGATTATACGGGCGTCCCGTATTGAGATGGCTGTAATAGACCGGAATTTGTCCCACCGAACGCGGGAAGGAGATCGGCAGTTTCCCTGACGGGTTGTAATCGCCAAACAGCACATCGGCAATGGCGTTGCCGCCTTCCGTCCCGGCAAACCAGGTCTCCAGAATCGCATCGGCCTGTTGATCTTCTTTTACCAGCGCCAGCGGTCTGCCGTTCATTAATACCAGTACCAGCGGCTTACCGGTGGCTTTCAGAGCGGTGATTAAGTCGCGCTGACTCTGCGGAATGGTGATATTGGTACGGCTGGAGGCTTCATGCGCCATCCCCTGCGACTCGCCTACCACCGCGACCACCACATCGGCCTGTTTCGCCGCCTGCACCGCCTCATCAATCATCGCCTGCGGTGAGCGCGGATCGATTTTCACCGCCTCTTCATACAGGTTTAAGAAATCGACGATGTCTTTATCGTTAGTGATATTCGCCCCTTTGGCATAGAGGATCTTCGCCCCGTCGCCGACGGCATTTTGAATACCCGCCAGCACCGTCACCGACTGATTCGCGACCCCAGCAGCAGACCAGCTTCCCATTACATCACGTTGACTGTCGGCCAGCGGCCCAACAACAGCAATGGTGCCCGATTTTTTCAACGGCAGCGTTTCCAGCCGGTTTTTCAGCAGTACCACACTTTCCCGCGCCACTTCCCGCGCCTCTTTACGATGCAGGCGGCTTTCGGCATTGGTGTCCACCGGGTCGCTCTCTTTCGGTCCCAGATGGCTATAGGGGTCGTTAAACAATCCCATGTCATATTTTACGTTGAGCACATGGCGCGTCGCGTCGTCCAGTTCCGCCATCGTCACTTTGCCCGACTTAATCAGACCCGGCAGATATTTGCTGTAATACTCATCCGCCATGCTCATATCCACCCCTGCCTTTAGCGCCACACGCACCGCATCTTCCGGGTCGGCCGCGGTACCGTGTTTAATCAGTTCTTTAATAGCGCCGTGGTCGGAAACGGTAATTCCCTTAAAGCCCCACTCATCGCGCAGGACATCTTTCAATAGCCAGGAATCTGACGTCGCAGGCGTACCGTTCAGCGAGTTCAGCGCCACCATCACCGCACCGCTCCCCGCATCCAGCCCCGCTTTGTATGGCGGCATGTAGTCATTAAACAGACGCTGGGAACTCATATCCACGGTGTTGTATTCTTTACCGCCTTCAACGGCGCCATAGGCGGCAAAATGTTTCACGCTGGTCATCACCGAGTAGCGATCCGCCGGACTTTTGCCCTGCATCGCTTTCACCATTGTTTCGCCCATGATGGAGGTTAAATATGTATCTTCGCCAAAGCCTTCGGAGGCGCGTCCCCAACGCGGATCCCGGGAGACATCCACCATCGGCGCCCAGGTCATATTCAGACCGTCGTCCGCCGCTTCATACGCCGATACGCGTCCTACGGTTCTTACCGCATCCAGATTAAAAGAAGAAGCCAGACCGAGGCTTATCGGGAAGACGGTTCGCTGGCCGTGTACCACGTCATAGGCAAAAAAGAGAGGAATTTTCAGGCGGCTCAATGCCATCACCTGATCCTGCATTTGACGGATATCCTGGCGGGTGACGGTATTGAAAATCGCCCCTACCTGCCCGTCTTTGATCATCTCGCGAATCGCTTCTTTCGGGTTATCAGGGCCGACGCTAATCAGACGTAACTGACCAATTTTTTCATCGACAGTCATTTTCTTGAGTAAATCCGTGACGAACGCGTCGCGCGCTTCGGGCGTCAGCGGGTGATTGCCAAACAGGTTTTCCGCCAATGCTGGCTGCATCGCCAGACTCACAGCAACACCTACTGAACATAACCATTTCATGTTGAGTCTCTCTTTATCTTTATCCCGACGAGGCGGTAAAAACAGAATAAAAACCGCAGTTTGCCATAAGCCTAAACGCGAGAGGAGAAGAAAGCGAAGGTTATTCTCCTAATTTTCCGCACAGTCGAATACGCAACCGCCAGCAAATGGTATCAAGGCGGCAAATGAATACCACCAACACAGAGACAATTTGAATGAGAAAGCGTATTGTCATACCAAGCGCTATGCTTAACGCTGATATTTTGTCCCACCACAAGGAGTGGAGAATGTCTTCCATAACAATGACTGATAATAAAACGTTCCTGAATGAGCTGGCCCGCCTGGTAGGCCATTCTCACCTGCTGACAGACCCCGCCAAAACCGCCCGCTATCGCAAGGGTTTCCGTTCCGGTCAGGGCGACGCGCTGGCCGTTGTTTTCCCGGGTTCATTACTGGAACTGTGGCGTGTGCTCAACGCCTGCGTTAACGCTGACAAAATTATTCTGATGCAGGCCGCCAACACCGGTCTGACGGAAGGCTCCACGCCGAACGGCAACGACTACGATCGCGATATTGTGATTATCAGCACCCAGCGGCTGGATAAGCTGCACTTACTGGATAACGGCCAACAGGTTCTGGCCTGGCCCGGTACGACGCTCTATGCGCTGGAAAAAGCGCTTAAACCGCTGGGCCGTGAACCGCACTCGGTGATTGGTTCGTCGTGTATCGGCGCGTCGGTCATCGGCGGCATCTGTAATAACTCCGGCGGCTCGCTGGTGCAGCGCGGCCCGGCCTATACCGAGATGTCGCTCTTTGCCCGTATTGACGAGCAAGGCAAACTGCAACTGGTCAATCATCTGGGTATCGATCTTGGGCATACCCCGGAGCAGATCCTGAGCAAGCTGGATGATGAACGGATTAAAGATGAGGATGTGCGTCACGATGGTCGTCATGCGCACGATCACGACTATGTGACGCGGGTACGAGATATCAACGCCGATACGCCCGCCCGCTATAACGCCGACCCGGACCGTTTGTTTGAATCTTCCGGCTGCGCCGGAAAACTGGCGGTTTTTGCCGTTCGCCTTGATACCTTTGCAGCGGAAAAAAATCAGCAGGTTTTTTATATCGGCACTAATCAGCCCGCGGTACTGACTGAAATCCGTCGGCATATTCTGGCGAACTTCGACAATCTGCCAGTGGCGGGAGAATATATGCATCGCGATATCTACGATATTGCGGAGCAGTACGGTAAAGATACCTTTCTGATGATCGATAAACTCGGCACCGACAAGATGCCATTCTTTTTCACGCTAAAAGGCCGAACCGATGCGATGCTGGAAAAAGTAAAATTTTTCCGTCCGCATTTCACCGACCGCGCGATGCAGAAATTCGGCCACCTGTTTCCCAGCCATCTGCCGCCGCGAATGAAAAACTGGCGCGATAAATATGAGCATCATCTGCTGTTAAAAATGGCGGGAGACGGCGTCGCAGAAGCGCAACGCTGGCTGAATGAATTTTTTAAATCCGCTGAGGGCGGTTTCTTCACCTGTACGCCGGAAGAAGGCAGCAAAGCCTTCCTGCACCGCTTCGCCGCTGCTGGCGCAGCGATTCGTTATCAGGCCGTACACGCTGATGAAGTGGAAGATATCCTGGCGCTGGATATCGCCCTGCGCCGCAACGATACCGACTGGTTCGAGCATCTGCCGCCGGAAATCGACAGCCAACTGGTACATAAACTCTATTACGGCCACTTTATGTGCCACGTTTTTCATCAGGACTATATCGTGAAGAAAGGCGTCGACGTCCATGCGCTGAAAGCGCAAATGCTGGAGCTGTTGCAGGCGCGCGGGGCACAATACCCGGCGGAGCACAACGTTGGACATCTGTATAAAGCGCCGGAAACGCTGACGCGTTTTTATCGGCAAAATGACCCAACCAACAGTATGAACCCCGGTATCGGCAAAACGAGTAAGCGGAAATTCTGGCAGGAAAATACGCCCGACGAAACGCATTAACACCGTGCGGTTTACCGTGAAGCCCGGCGGCGCGATGCCTGCCGGGCCTGCGGCTACTTAATCGTTCTGTGCGGTTTGCGCCCCGGCACTGGCGCTGGCTGCCGCCATTTGCGCGGCTTTTTGCTTTTTATAGCTCAGCGCGGCAGCCGGAACGGGCATGACTTTACCGGTTTCAATCCATGTACGCAGGCGACTGGCGTCCGCAAAGTGGGTATATTTGCCGAACGCGTCCATGACCACCAGCGCGACCGGTTTGTTATTGATCACGGTACGCATCACCAGGCAATGCCCCGCCGCATTGGTAAAACCGGTTTTCGTTAACTGGATATTCCAGTTATCACGGTAGACCAAATGGTTGGTATTGCGAAACGGCAGCGTATACGCCGGATGCGAGAATGTCGCCATGTCTTCGCGCGTGGTGCTTAGCTGGCCAATCAGCGGGTATTGCTTCGTGGCAATCAGCAATTTTGTTAAATCCCGCGCGGTCGAGACGTTATGAATCGACAGCCCCGTCGGCTCAACGAAGCGGGTATGCGTCATGCCCAGCGCTTTCGCCTTCGCATTCATCGCTTTAATAAACGCGTTATAACCGCCAGGATAATAGTGCGCCAGGCTTGCCGCCGCACGGTTTTCGGATGACATCAACGCCAGCAGCAACATATTTTTGCGGCTAATTTCGCTGTTCAGGCGCACGCGGGAGTAAACCCCTTTCATTTCCGGCGTCTGGCTGATATCGACCTTCAGTATTTCATCCAGCGGCAATCGCGCGTCGAGCACGACCATCGCCGTCATTAATTTGGTTATTGAAGCAATCGGACGCACCAGATCCGGGTGGTTCGAATAGATCACTTTATTGGTGTTGAGATCAACAATCATTGCGCTACCGGAGGCAATCTCAGGTTGAGACGCCGCGGTTGTCGCTGCCGTTTTCGCCACGGCCTGCGGGGCAAAAGGTACGGCCAACATCAGAGCAAGGCTCAGGAATGAAGCTCGGAATTTCAGCATGATGAGATTTCTGATAATGATTCACGCGCGTCGTAACGCACACCGCCTGAGCTAAGATTATACTCAAGCTAGCAGTGGCATCATAGCGGCACGCCAGCGTTGCCGCTACAGAAGAATCGTCAGCAAATGCTGCATTGCTGGCTTTTGCGCCAGCCCTTTTTCGCATCAGAACAGGCGGTAGCCGTATCCCCACAGGATCACGGTGATCGCCAGTAGCACCTCCAGGACCAGCACGCCGATAGCGAGCGTCGAACTGGAGAAGCTTAATCCTTCCTCTCTATTAATGTTAAGGAAAGTCGGAATACCCAAATACAGCAAATAGCCGGTGTAAAAGAGCGCGACAGCGCCGACCAGTGCGCATAGCCATACCAGGGGATAGAGCGCCACCAGACCACTTAAAAACAGCGGCGTCGCGACATAGCCGGCAAAAACCATACAGCGCGCAAGCGATGGCCGTTGCGGATAGTTTCGCGCCATCCACCAGATGACGCGTCCCATCACCGCGACGCCCGCCAGCATCACGCCGTAGAACAAGACCGCCAGCGCAAAAGCGGTAAACAGCGAGAGTTGTAACACGTTGCCGTCGCCAAAATTCCAGCCGATTTGCGTCGTGCCGATAAAGGCGCAGACGACGGGAATCGCCGCCATCAGCAAAACATGGTGCGTATAGTGATGCGAAACGGTTTCGTTTTCGCTTTTGATCACCTGCATTTCCCGATCGGGATGGGAAAAAAGCCCCCATACATGGTTCATACTGCCCCCTTCTGCTGCCTCAGATGCCAATATGTTCAAGTATAATTCAGTTTCTGGTTATTTTATGAGCAATGGCAAAATAGTCTCCGGCAAAACGTCGGCTTTGCCACGCACGCCTCTTGCCAGGGTGTATGCTTAATGCCGGAGGTGGTTTACGCATGGATATCAACACGCTTATTACGCATTATGGCTATGCGGCGCTGGTTATCGGCAGTATGGCCGAAGGTGAAACCGTTACCCTGTTGGGGGGCGTCGCGGCGCATCAGGGATTGCTCAAGTTTCCGCTGGTGGCGGCGGCCGTCGCGCTGGGAGGGATGATGGGCGATCAGCTACTTTACCTGTTAGGACGATGCTATGGCGGGAAGATCCTGCGTCGTTTCCCGCGTTATCATACGAAGATTCGTCGCGCGCAGAAAATGATCCAACGCCATCCGTATCTGTTTGTGATCGGCACGCGTTTTATGTACGGCTTCCGGGTGGTTGGCCCGCTGCTGATTGGCGCCAGCCGCCTGCCGCCTAAAATTTTTCTGCCGCTGAATATTGTAGGCGCGCTGATCTGGGCGCTGCTGTTTACCACGCTGGGATATCTTGGCGGCGAGGTGATCGCGCCATGGCTGCACGACCTCGATCAGCATCTCAGGCACGGGGTCTGGCTGATTCTGGCCATCGTCCTGGTGGTGGGCGTGCGCTGGTGGCTGAAAAGACGCGGCAAAGCGGAGGCCCGTTAAACCCGATGGTATCCGGATGGCATAACGCCGCCATCCGGCACCCGGCGTTTATTTTGCGTTGAATTGCGGATTTGCCAGCATAAACCCGCCGTCGACAATCAGCGACTGACCGGTGGTATAGCTTGCTCCTTCCGAACACAGCCAGGCGACGAGGCTGGCTATTTCATGCGTAGAACCCGGTCGGGCGATAGGGATCGAGGGTTCCGATCCCGGCTCAATGTCGCTGTCATCCATATCATTCATCGGCGTGGCGATAGCGCCTGGCGCGACGGCGTTGACCAAAATATGATGTTCAATCAGTTCCAGCGCCATGGATTTAGTCAATCCCCCCAGCGCATGTTTCGCCGCGGTATAGGCGCTGGCTTGCGGAAGCGGCGTATGCTCATGGACGGAGGTGATGTTGATAATACGCCCTCCCTCTCCTTGTTTAATCATATGCCGGGCGGCGATCTGCGCGCAGAGAAACGCGCCATCGACGTCCACGGTAAAAATTTGCCGCCACTGCGTAAACGGCATATCAATAAACGCGGATTTGGTCATCGCCCCGGCATTATTGACCAGCACGTCAACGCGCCCCAGGCGCTGGATAAGATGTTCAATGGCCTGCGCGCCCTCGGGTAACTGGCTCAGGTCAAGATGAATGGTCTCTGCCCGCACACCAAACTGCGCCGCTTTTTTTGCCGTCTCCTGCGCGCCGCGTTCATCGGAATGCCAGGTGATACCAATATCAAAACCGTTTTGTGCTAATAACAACGCACACGCTTTGCCAATTCCCGAATCTGATGCCGTTACAATTGCGACTTTGGTCATATTCCTCTCCGGATGATTCATACACAGCCTAAGTATAGGAACCCTGTCTGAATCATCCGGAAAAATCAGGAATGATAACCGCCGCCCAGCGCGCTGGTAAGCTGAATAGAGGCATCCAGCCACTGGCCCTGCAACAGCAAGCCGTTACACTGCTCGCGCAGTGCCGGGATTTTGGCCTCGCTCACGCGGGAACCCGCAATAATGCCGGCATTAAAGCGCGCTTGCGCCAGACCGACCACACGCTGCGCGTCATGCTCAATCTGCTGCTGATGCTGATTTTTCTGCGCCAGCGTCTCTACCTGACTGGCGGCGCGCGCCACATCATTAACCGCATCTACCACCGCTTTGTTGTAGTTGGCGATAGAAAGATTGCTTTGCGCTTTGGCGATATCGAGGTTGGCATTCAGCCTGCCGCTGTCGAAAATCGGCAGCGTCAGCCCGCCGGTAATGCCATATTGCTGTGCGGAATGGCGGAACAGATCGCTCAGATGTAACGCATCCTGCTGTAAAAAAGCCATCAGATTGATATCGGGATAAAACGCGGCCTTCGCGGCGTCAATGCTGCTCAACGAGGATTCAATGTACCAGTGCGCGGCCTGCAGATCCGCCCGGCGCGCCAGCAACGAATACCCCAGTTGCGACGGTAACTGGCTTTCAACGGCGGGGAGACTCACCTGACGTAGCTTGAGCGCCGCCGATTGCGTATTGGTTAACGCGCTGAGCCGCGCTTCAATGACCTTCATTTTACCGTTAACGTCATTCAGCTGCTGCTGGGTTTTACTGGCGTCGATATCGGTCTCGACCCCTTCAACAGAAGAAGTAATACCGTGTTGATACAGCTCCCGGTTTACCGCCACCACGTTTTGCTGCTCATGCTCGATTTGCGTCAGCACATTTTTCAGCGCCGCCTGCGTCTGCCACTCCCAGTAGAGTCGCGCCACGCCGCTTGCCAGCAGTTGTCGGGTCTGCTCCTGCTCCGCTTCGCGCGCTTTGACCGCCCCGATCCGCGCGGTAACTTCAGCGCGGTTTTTCCCCCATAAATCCAGATCCCAGCCCGCCGTCAGGCCAAATGTACCGTTGGTATACCACGGCCCGGTCGTTCCCGCCGCAGGGTCGGTAATCGCGAATGGCCCCATCAGCCCTTCCGCGGACATTCGCTGGCGCTCAATGTCGGCAGAAAAGTCGAGCTGCGGGCCGTCCTGCGCCTCAACCGCTTTCGCCTGCGCTTCCGCCAGTTGAATACGCTGTTCAGCCACCTGCATATCCGGCGAATGCTGTATGGCATTATCAATCAGCGCGTCAAGCTGCGCATCGTGATACGCCTTCCACCACTGGCTATCCGGCCAACCGTTTTTCAATGCCGCCGGCAGGCTGGAATCAACATGAGAAGAGGGCGTCTGCTGGGTCAGCGACTGGCGGGTATCGTGCATAGGGGCGCAGCCCGCCAGCAAAATAAAAAGCGGTAAGCTCGCTGTCGCGGCAAGGAAAGAATTACGATTCATGGAGGTGTTCTGATAAAAAAAGGTGCGCAGAGAGTACGTCTTACGGCGATCTATTTTTTAGTTACGCGTGGCAATACATCATCAGACAACAAAAGACATATTTTGAAATTTATATGATTAGCAAATAATTTCATCTGATACATTTTTTGATGTAATGATTCAATGTAAAGCCCCATTAACCCGTTAATAAATGAACGATTTTGCTGCAATACGCGCCAGCAGCCTTCATGAGTTAAACGTCGCCGCGCCCAACAAAGCAGCAGATGGCTTAATACTTTCCTATACTTTGTTTGTATTTACCAATAAAGGGACAAACAATGAAAATTCTTCTATGGGCAATCTTAATTATTTTTCTGATTGGGCTGTTGGTGGTAACGGGCGTGTTTAAGATGATTTTCTGATTCCTGCGCCGGGCAGCGATAGTATCTGCCCGGCACACGTTCTGGACGCTGTAGAGATTAGATTTTAATAGCCTGAATCGCCCGCGCAATCTCGGACGAACGGTTTAACGCCCGAATCGACTGAAAAAGTTCTATCGCCTCAATATATTCCTTACGTAAATATCCCAACCACTGTTTAATACGCGCGACATGATATAAACCGGTATCGCCCTGCTTTTCCAGTCGGGTATATTTTTGTAATAACGTCACCACTTCCGGCCACGGCATACGCGGCTCGTTATACTTCACCACCCGGCTCAGGTTAGGAATATTTAACGCCCCACGGCCGATCATCACCGCATCGCAGCCGCTGGTCGCCATACATGCCTGCGCGCTCTGCCAGTCCCAGATTTCGCCATTCGCGATAACCGGAATAGTCAGACGCTGGCGTATTTCGCCGATCGCCTGCCAGTCGATATGCTCGGCGCGGTAGCCCTGCGCTTTGGTACGACCATGCACCACCAGTTCACTGGCGCCGGCCTGCTGCACCGCATCGGCGATTTCAAATTTTCTATCGCCGCTATCCCAGCCGAGACGCACTTTTACCGTCACCGGCAGATGCGACGGTACCGCGGCCCGCATCGCTTTCGCGCCCTGATAGATGAGTTCGGGATCTTTGAGCAATGTCGCGCCGCCGCCGCTGCCGTTCACCACTTTTGACGGACAGCCGCAGTTCAGGTCCACGCCATACGATCCCAACGCCGTCGCCCGCGCGGCGTTTTCCGCCAGCCACTGCGGATGCTGGCCCAGAAGCTGAATACGCACCGGCGTGCCGGACGGCGTGCGGCTGGCGTGATGCAACTCCGGGCAGATGCGATGAAACACTTTTACCGGCAGCAGCTGATCCACCACGCGCACAAATTCGGTGATGCAGAGATCGTAATCATTCACTTCGGTCAGCAGCTCGCGCACTAACGCGTCGAGCACGCCTTCCATCGGCGCCAGTAAAACACGCATATCGGTATCCACAGCAAAAAAAGAGGCGCTATCATAACGCCTCTCTGCGATGAGCAAAACTTTTTGCCGGGTGGCGGCGCAAACGCCACGCTACGTCACGTAAGGCGCTCAACGCGGCTCAAGACAGTTATCTTCTTTCCAGCCGTACAGCCATTCGATACCGCGATAAAACGCCTCCTGCGATTTCCCTTTCCACAACAGATTACGCACCTGACGCTCCACCCCGGCGGCGTGATAGAGACGCCCCATCTCGCGGGTAGACCAGACGATACGCGCCGTGCGGGGAATGCGCACCGACTCATACAGCGCAAATGCCTGCTGCGCGTCGCCGTCGCAGCGTTCCAGCGCTTTGCCTAGCGTGACGGCGTCTTCCAGCGCCATACAGGCGCCCTGGGCCATATATTGCGCCACCGGATGCGCGGCGTCGCCCACCAGAGTGATACGCTCGGTTCCCCATTTCGCGACCGGCTCGCGATCGGCGGTCGACCAGCGGCGCCAGGAGGTCGGCTTGTCCAACATCTGACGCGGGCGGGGATGAATACCGGCAAAATAAGAGAGCACCTCTTCTTTACTGCCGTCTTTCACGCCCCACTCTTCTTGCTGGCGGCTGTGGAATGTCACCACCAGATTGTACTGTTGGCCTCCGCGCAGCGGATAATGGACCAGGTGGCAATGCGGGCCTGCCCACAGCACCGGTGCGTTAATACGTAAATCGTCCGGCATATCGTCGCAATCAATCACCGCCCGATAGACTACATGCCCCGTTACGCGCGGCACATCGCCGAGTAAACTTTGCCGCACGACCGATTTAACGCCGTCGCAGCCCACGAGAATATCCGCCGTCCAGCTATTTCCCTGCTCATCAAACACCGTAACGTCATCCGGCGTCTGGCGGATATCGACAATATGGGTCGAGGTACGATACTCCACGCCAGGGTGCGTCAGCACCGCTTCCCATACCGTTGCATGAATATCTACCCGGTGAATTACCGCATACGGCCCGCCAAAATGGTCGCGGAACGCCTGCCCGGTTTCAATGCATACCACTTCTTCGGCATTCACGGCATCCATCATGGTAATGTGATCGGTAAACACCGCACGCTGGCGGGCAACATCGCCCACACCGAGACTATCCAGCGCCGAAAAAGCGTTCGGCCCAAGCTGAATACCCGCGCCAATCTCGCCAATTTCGTGCGCTTTTTCCAACAGCATGACTTTTATTCCCTGGCGCGCCAGCGACAGCGCGGTCGCCGCGCCGCCGATTCCGCCACCTACAATAATTGCGCTTGTCACGTGAGTCATGGTCATTCTCCTTTTCAGGCCGGGATTTTATCTTGTTGATTTTCCGGCGCGGCGGCAATAAACGCCGGTAGCTGTACGCAGGCGTCATAAACGGCTTTACAGCGCGGATAGCCTGATAAATCGCAGCCCATCCTGAGCGCATTCGCCCACTGAGGAATCAGGCAGCAGTCCGCAAGGCCTGGCGCGTCGCCCACGCAGAATCGTCCGGACTGACTTTTACGCAATAGCTGCTCTACCGCGCTTAACCCTTGCTGTATCCAGTGGGCGTACCAGCGTTTTTTATCCTCTTCGCTAACCTTCAGCTCATCGGTCAGGTAGCGCAACACGCGCATGTTATTGATTGGGTGTATATCGCAGGCGATAGCGTAGACAATTTCCAGCGCCTGGCTGCGCGCCGGGTCGCTCGTCGGCAGCAGCGGCGTTTGCGGAAAATGTCGGTCCAGCCAGTCGGCGATGGCCAGCGATTGCCCCAACGATTCGCCGTCATCAGTGACCAGCGTCGGCACCAGGCCTACCGGATTCATCCGTCGGTAGGCCAGCGCATTCTGCTGGCCGATACGAATATTGACGCCCACCGTCTGGTAATCAATCCCCTTTAACGCCAGCGCAATACGTACACGATAAGACGCCGAACTATTAAAGAAACTGTACAGCTTCATCGTTCACCTCAGACAATTTTCACAGCAATCGGCGTCAGACCTTCTACGTTCCCGGTGATGACATCCCCTTTCACCACGGCGCCCACCCCCTCTGGCGTACCGGTGAAAATCAAATCACCTGGCTGCAATTCAAAGAAGCCGGACAAATAGCTGATGGTTTCATTCACCGACCAAATCAGATGACGAATATCGCTGCGCTGATGGTCTTCGCCGTTAACCTGTAACCAAATAGGGGCGTTATCCACATTATGCGTTTCAGCGGCTTTGTGTAATGGCGCAATGGGCGCGGAGAGATCGAACGCTTTGCCGATTTCCCACGGGCGTCCCATCTGGCGCATTTCCATCTGACGATCGCGACGCGTCATGTCCAGACCGGTGGCGTATCCCCAGACATATTCATGGGCTTTTTCCAGCGGGATATCGCTCCCCTTTTTACCAATCGCCACCACCAGCTCAATTTCATAATGGTAGTTATCGGTCTGCGCCGGATACGGCAGTTCCAGGGTATCCCCCGCCGCTACCGGGACGACAGCGTCCGCTGGTTTACAAAAGAAGAACGGCGGTTCGCGATCGGGATCAAAGCCCATTTCACGGGCATGGGCGGCATAGTTGCGACCCACGCAGTAAACGCGACGTACCGGAAACTGCTCATCACTGCCCGCCACGGGTACTGTCACTGGGGCCTGCGGCTGGAATACATATTTGGTCATGTTCTCTCTCCCTAATTAATAACGTGCTTCGCGGAACAGCCCCAGGGCTTCCTGAACCGGCTTGTCCGAAAAGCTGAATAACACCGTGTCTTCGCTGCTGCGAAACGACACCTCATGCCAGGTCGGCGCCACAAAAATGTCTTTTGCGGAAAAATGAAAAGTTTCGTTGCCGATAGTGACCTGCCCTGCCCCTTCAACGACGTGGTAGATAGTGCTGTCGGTGCTCCGCGCCACACGCGAGGCAAAGCCTTTTGGCAGCAGTTGCAGGAACGCGCCCATCGACGGCATCGGATAACCGCCGGTGACGGGATTAACGTAACGCAGCTTGTAACCTTCCCACTCATCCGGATCGCCCATACGGGTCAGATCGTGCAGCGCCTCGCGGCTGCGGTCGTAACGGTAGTTGAAAATCGGCGACGAGTTCCCGCGCTGGTGGCGCAGCGGCAGCATATTCGCTGCATAGCGCGGCAGATAATCGCCCTCTTTTCGCGTCACCGGCTGCTGATCTTCGGGATAGTCTTCCGCAAAACCACAGCCCAGGAGATTGACTAACGGCAGATCCAGACCATCCAGCCATACCACCGGCTCTGATCCCGGATTACCATGATCGTGCCAGCGCCACTGCGGCGTCAGGATAAAATCGCCGGTATGCATTGGCGTGCGCTCGCCGTCCACCGCGGTAAATGCGCCTTTACCTTCGACGATAAAACGCAGCGCCGACTGGTTATGGCGATGACTCGGCGCGACTTCGCCGGGCAGGATCAACTGTAAACCAGCATATAAGGTCGCCGTGATCGACGACTGACCGCGCAATGCCGGATTTTCCAGCACCAGCACCCGGCGGATCGCCTCTTTCGCGCCAATGACATTGCCGCTTTCCATCAGTAGCGGACGAATTTCCTGATAATTCCAGTAGGCCGGCGCGCAGTTGGCGTTTGGCGTCTGCGGTACCAGGTGATGTAACGATTCCCACAGCGGCGTCAGATTCTGCCCGGAAATATGCTGGTAATACTGCTGACGGCTATCTTTTACGTTCTGATTTATTTCAGACATGGAGATTCTCCTTATTCGTTTACGACGCTGGCACGCGGCAGGTCGTCAGGTACAGAAATCGAAAGGCGGACAACCACCGTCAGCAGGGTAAGCATTACCGCGCTGATAGCCGCCGGAATAGCAATGACAAAAAACAACGTATCGAAAGAGAAATTGAGGGCCATCATCATGCCGCCGGAGAGCGAACCGACAATCGCCCCGCAGCGTCCAATGGCGTTCGACCAGCTCACGCCCGTCGCCCGGCTTTGGGTGGGGTACAGCGTCGCCGTCAGAGCATTCAGCCCGACCTGGGAACCGCTAATACCGATGCCGGTACCAAAAATCGCCAGCGCCATCAGCCAAAGGCCGTTTTCGCTCAGGCCTATCATGACAATGCAAACTGCGCCCAGCGCATAGCTCACCGCCAGTACCCGGAACGGGTTAAGCCGGTCCATCAACACGCCGAGTAACAGCGCGCCAAGCGTGCCGCCAACCTGGAATGCGGCAGTCACCCACGACGCCTGTTGCAGATCAATACCGCGATGGTTAAGTAACGTCGGCATCCAGCTGGAAAGCAGATAGATAATGAGCAGGCTCATAAAGAACACCACCCATAACATCAGGGTAATGACAAGCTGTCGCCCGGCAAAAAGCTGGCGAATACTGCCTTTGGCGATGGCTGCCGTCTCATGCAGAAAGAATTGCGTATCGTGATAGCGCTCGCCGGTAATGGCGCTGACCGTCCGGGCGACAACGGCTTGCGGTAGTTGGCGACGTACCTGCCAGCGGGGAGATTCCGGCAGCGCGAACAGCAGGCCGAAAAACAGCAGCAAAGGCAAGATGCCGCCTAGCGCCAGAATTCCGTGCCAGCCAATCAGCGGCACCAGTTGCGCGCTCACAATCCCGCCCATCGCCGACCCCAGGGTAAAACCACAGAACATCAGCGTGACCAGCGCTCCGCGTCGACGAGCGGGAAGGTATTCCGACGTCATGGTGATGGTATTCGGCATCGCTCCGCCCAGTCCCAGACCGGTTAAGAAGCGCAGCAACACCAGGGTTTCTATATCCGGCGAGAAAGCGGAAAGCAGGCTCAATGCGCCGAATAGCGCTACGCAAAGCTCAATGACCCGCTTGCGGCCAAAGCGATCCGCCAGCGGCCCGCATAGCAGCGCGCCAGCCGTAAGCCCCAGCAGCCCTGCGCCAAACAGCGGCGCAAGTTCGCTGGCGCTTAGCTGCCAGTGAGTACGAATATCCGGGGCGATGAAGCCAATCGCGGCGGTGTCGAAACCATCGAGCATAACCACCAGAAAACAGCAGATGATAACGCGCCACTGCATTTTGCCGACGGGCGCGGCATCAATAAGGGCTTGTAGATCACGTCGTTGAGTCATAGCTAATGCCTCAGTGCAGGGAGATAGATGTTGTTTTTATGTTTGCTATGTTACGAGTTTGTAGAGTGAGCGATAAAATGTACAATGGCTTTTCAGGCAGAGACATAACCTGGAGGTTATAGCGAATGGCGAACTGGGCGCAGAAATTGAAATTACATCACCTGCAAACGCTGGTTGCGCTGGGCGAACAGGGCAACCTGACGCACGTCGCCCGGATGATGAATATCTCCCAGCCGGCGCTATCGAAGTGGTTATCTCAACTCGAAGATGAGATAGGCATCACGCTTTTTGAGCGCCACAGTAAAGGGCTACGGCCCTCGGAAGGCGGTAAATTACTGCTCCAGCACGCCCAGCGCCTAATTAACGATCTGGAGCGTTCACAGTATGAAATCGCCCGTTTCAAGCAGGGCGGCCTGGTTGGCAGCCTGAAGATCGGCTGTTCGCCCGTGGCGACTGACTGCGTATCACAGGCGATTCTGAGCCTGCTTAACGAAATGCCGACGCTGCATCTGAATATTGAAGAGAAGGTAATGACGCCGCTGCTGCACGATTTGCTTGCCGGTCAGGTGGATGTGGTGGTAGGGCGTGTCGGCGGCCGCGCCCTGCAACTGCCGCTTAATTATCAGGTACTTTATACCGAGCCGGTCTGCTTTGTGGCGCGTCCGCACCATCCGCTGGCCGCGCGAGCGCAGATCGCCTGGAGCGATCTGGCACACTGGCGGTGGATAGTCTGGCCAACCGGCACCCCTATTCGCATCAGTATTGATAACGCCCTCGTCGATAACGGCGTCATGCTCCCGGAAAACACCATTGAGTCAGCGTCAATGAACGTCAGCACCAATTTGCTGCAAAGCAGCGATATGATCTCTATTCTTTCTTTACGGCTGGCGCAACGCTATGCCAGCCAGGGGCAACTGGCGATTTTAAACTTGCCAAAAATTGAGCAAAAAGGCAGCGTAGGGATGTTCTGGCGTAAGAATGAGACGCCGTCTTTGGCCCTGAGTCGCTTTTTGTATTTTTTAGCCCAGGTTTAACGCCGCCGACCAGGGGCATTGCCCGATGTTCCTGCTGTCTATACCCACTATGCTAAGAATTCATGATGTGATCGGTAGCACGTTTTAACGTTTAATTGTATGATGAATCCATCTCATCAAGGGCTTTAAACATGAGTAAGTCACTGAATATTATCTGGCAATATATACGCGCTTTTGTATTGATTTATGCCTGTTTGTACGCAGGCATTTTTCTTGCATCACTGCTTCCTATCACTATTCCCGGCAGCATTATCGGGATGTTAATTCTGTTTGTATTGCTGGCGCTGCAAATTCTGCCGGCAAAGTGGGTTAACCCCGGCTGTTATGTGCTGATTCGTTATATGGCGTTGCTGTTTGTGCCGATTGGCGTCGGGGTCATGCAATATTTTGATTTACTGCGCGCGCAATTCGGCCCGGTGGTGGTCTCTTGCGCTATCAGTACGCTGGTCGTTTTTGTGGTCGTAAGCTGGAGTTCACATCTGATACACGGTGAGCGTAAAGTGGTTGGGCAGAAGGGAACGAAAAAATGATGACATATATCTGGTGGTCGTTACCGCTGACGCTGGCGGTATTTTTCGCCGCCCGCAGACTGGCGGCGCATTTTAAAATGCCGTTGCTGAATCCGCTGCTGGTGGCAATGGTAGTCATTATTCCTTTTCTGTTGCTGACCGGTATTCCCTACGAGCACTACTTCAAAGGCAGCGAAGTACTTAACGATCTGCTGCAACCGGCGGTAGTGGCACTGGCCTATCCCCTTTATGAACAATTGCACCAGATTCGCGCGCGTTGGAAATCCATTATTAGCATCTGTTTTGTCGGCAGTCTGGTAGCGATGATTACCGGGACATCCGTTGCCTTGCTGATGGGCGCAACGCCTGAAATCGCGGCATCGGTACTGCCTAAATCCGTGACTACGCCTATCGCGATGGCGGTGGGCGGCAGCATCGGCGGCATCCCTGCGATCAGCGCGGTATGCGTAATTTTTGTCGGTATTCTGGGCGCGGTGTTTGGCCACACGCTGTTAAACGCGATGCACATCCGTACTAAGGCCGCACGCGGGCTGGCAATGGGGACCGCCTCACATGCGCTCGGTACTGCGCGCTGCGCCGAGCTGGATTACCAGGAAGGCGCGTTTAGCTCCCTGGCGCTGGTGATCTGCGGCATTATTACCTCGCTGGTAGCGCCCTTTTTGTTTCCGCTCATTCTGGCGGTAATGCGCTAACGACGGGACAAAAGACCGGGTTAAAATTTGCGATACGTCGCGCATTTTTCATTTAAGTTTCACAAGTTGCATAAGCAATGAGATTTAGATCACATATTAAGACATGACAGGCCCGTAAACTACGGTTCCATTACATTGTTATGAGGCAACGCCATGCATCCACGTTTTCAAACTGCTTTTGCCCAGCTTGCGGATAATTTGCAATCAGCGCTGGCCCCTATCCTGGCGGACCACCATTTTCCCGCCATGCTGACCGCAGAGCAGGTCTCGACGCTTAAAAATACGGCGGGACTGGACGAAGACGCGCTGGCTTTCGCACTGTTACCTCTGGCGGCGGCCTGCGCCCGTACCGATTTGTCCCATTTTAACGTCGGCGCGATTGCGCGCGGCGTTAGCGGCAACTGGTATTTCGGCGCAAATATGGAGTTCCTGGGCGCCACCATGCAACAAACTGTGCATGCTGAACAAAGCGCGATTAGCCACGCCTGGCTACGCGGCGAAAAAGGGCTCGCCGCCGTCACCGTTAACTACACCCCTTGCGGCCACTGTCGCCAGTTTATGAACGAGCTGAACAGCGGTCTGGATCTGCGCATTCATCTGCCGGGCCGCGCGCCGCATACGTTACGCGATTATCTGCCTGACGCTTTCGGGCCAAAAGATCTGGAGATCAAAACGCTGCTGATGGACGAGCAGGATCATGGCTTTACGTTAACGGGCGATACGCTAACGCAAGCGGCGATTACGGCAGCCAATAAGAGCCATATGCCTTATAGCCACTCACCGAGCGGCGTGGCGCTGGAATGTAAAGATGGCCGTATTTTCACCGGCAGCTATGCGGAAAACGCCGCCTTTAACCCTACGCTTCCCCCGCTGCAAGGCGCGCTAAACCTGCTGAGTCTCAATGGTTATGACTATGCGGATATTCAGCGTGCGATTCTGGCGGAAAAAGGCGATGCGGCATTAATTCAATGGGATGCCACCGCCGCAACGCTGAAAGCGTTAGGTTGCCATAATATTGACCGCGTGCTTCTCGGCTAAGCAAATGTGCCGGATAGCGACGCACTGGCGTCTTATCCGGCCTGACTCTCCTCTCCCGCGACCCGATACAAGGGAAATCATGCTGAAAATCTCCGCAATCAGACGGCGGTTTCTTGCGCTACGTCTTCGGGTACAGTAGCCTGATCGTACTTTCATCCTGGTATCGAGTTTCCTGCATGTTAAAGCGCGTGTTTTACAGCCTGTTGGTCCTGGTAGGCTTGCTGCTGTTGACGGTGCTTGGCCTCGATCGGTGGATGAGCTGGAAAACAGCGCCCTATATCTATGACGAGCTACAGGATCTCCCCTACCGCCAGGTTGGCGTCGTGTTAGGGACAGCCAAATACTATCGCAAGGGTGTCATTAATCAGTACTATCGTTATCGTATCCAGGGCGCGTTAAACGCTTACAATAGCGGTAAAGTCAATTACCTGCTGCTCAGCGGCGACAATGCCCTGCAAAGCTATAACGAACCGATGACCATGCGCAAAGACCTTATCGCGGCGGGCGTCGATCCTGCGGACATTGTGCTTGATTACGCTGGCTTCCGTACGCTTGACTCCATTGTGCGTACCCGCAAAGTGTTTGATACCAACGACTTTATTATCATCACTCAGCGCTTCCACTGCGAACGCGCCTTGTTTATTGCGCTGCATATGGGCATTCAGGCGCAGTGTTACGCGGTACCTTCGCCCAAAAATATGCTGACAGTGCGCCTGCGCGAATTTGGCGCCCGCTTTAGCGCGCTGGCGGATCTCTATATTTTTAAACGCGAACCGCGTTTTTTAGGCCCGCTGGTACCTATTCCCACGCTGCATCAGGTACCGAATGACGCCCAGGGGTATCCGGCAGTTACGCCGGAACAATTGCTTGAACTGGAAAAGAAAAAAGGGAAATGATCATGGATGTACAGACGATATTTGTCATATTAGCCTTTCTGCTACTCCCGCTTTTTTGCTTCCGTGAGGCCTGGAAAGGCTGGCGAACCGGCGCGGTAGATAAAGTTGTCAAAAATGCGCGAAAACCGGTTTATGTCTATCGCCATGCCGATCCCGTACAATATTGGTCTTATCTTTTTCTTTATACCGGTTGCGGTTTTTTATTTACTGGAATGATTATTTATCTTCTTTTTTATCGTTAATCTATTTATTATCCCTTTAAAATTGAGAATAGTTATTATTATGATATAAGGAACAAATGCTGTTTTGCATTCTGGTTTCATTTTTTTGTGAATTCTTTCACAGAATACCCTTCTTTCAATGCTTAGGCTGGCGGTAGATTTTAGATCATTAAAACGCGTTATTTGCGTTTCGCCTTAATTTATTCAAGCATTAAGGAAGATTATATGCCGCAACAAAATTATCTGGATGAACTCACGCCTGGTTTTACGCCATTACTGGCAATAAAAGAGGCTTCACGTTGTTTATTATGTCACGATGCGCCCTGTAGTCAGGCTTGCCCGGCGCAAACCGATCCGGGGAAATTTATTCGTTCTATTTACTTTCGCAATTTTAAAGGCGCAGCGGAAACTATCCGGGAAAATAATGCGCTTGGCGCCGTCTGCGCCAGAGTCTGTCCGACGGAAAAATTATGCCAGCGCGGATGTACACGTTCTGGAATAGATAAACCTATTGATATTGCACGCCTGCAACGTTTTATTACCGATTTTGAACAGCAGACTGCCATGCAGATTTATCAGCCCGGGAGTAAAACACGCGGGAAAGTCGCGATTATTGGCGCGGGTCCGGCAGGTTTGCAGGCAAGCGTGACGCTCACACATTTAGGCTATGACGTCACCATTTACGAAAAACAGCCGCAGCCCGGCGGATGGCTGCGTCACGGCATCCCGGCATTTCGTCTGCCGCAAAGCGTACTCGATCAGGAAATTGCCCGCATTGTAGAAATGGGCGTCAATATTAAATGTAATTGTGACGTGGGCGGGTCGCTATCGCTTGCGCAACTCAAAGCCGAATATCGCGTCGTGCTGATGACCGTCGGGATGTCCTGTGGCTCTGATTTACCGTTATTTGAGCAAGCCAGTCACGTAGAGATTGCCGTTGATTTTTTACAGCGCGCCCGTCAGGTAGACGGCGATATTAGCGTTCCGCGTAGCGCATTAATTATTGGCGGCGGCGACGTAGCGATGGATGTCGCCAGTACGTTAAAAATTCTCGGCTGCCCTTCCGTCACCTGCGTGGCGCGGGAAGAATTAGCCCAATTTCCCGCCAGCGAAAAAGAATTTACCAGCACGCAGGCATTAGGCGTATCGATTATTGATGGCTTTACGCCTGTCGCCGTCAGCGGAAATAAAGTGACCTTCCACCATGTACGCCACTCAGGAGAACTGACGCTGGAAGCGGAAAATATTATTTTGGCCGTGGGGCAGCACGCGCGACTGGATAACTTTGCGGAGATAAAAGCGCAGCATAATATTATCGACACGCACAATTATCAAACCGACGACCCGGCGATCTTTGCCGCTGGCGATATTGTTAAAGGCGATAAGACCGTCGTTTATGCGGTAAAAACCGGAAAAGAAGCCGCTCAGGCTATTCATCATTATTTAGAGGAGGCCTGCTCATGTTAACAAAAGATTTGTCTGTTACCTTTTGCGGCGTTAAGTTTCCCAATCCGTTTTGTCTCTCTTCTTCTCCGGTAGGCAACTGTTATGAGATGTGCGCCAAAGCCTATGATACCGGCTGGGGCGGGATCGTTTTTAAAACCATTGGTTTTTTTATTGCCAACGAAGTCTCTCCACGTTTTGATCACCTGACCAAAGAAGATACCGGTTTTATTGGTTTCAAAAACATGGAGCAAATTGCTGAACATCCGCTGGAAGAGAATCTGGCCGCCATTCGACGGCTAAAACAGGATTATCCGGACAAGGTGCTGATTGCTTCTATCATGGGGGAAAATGAGCAGCAGTGGCAGGAACTGGCGCGTCTGGTTGAAGAAGCCGGCGCGGATATGATTGAGTGTAACTTCTCTTGCCCGCAGATGACCTCGCACGCCATGGGAAGCGATGTAGGGCAAAGCCCGGAACTGGTTGAAAAATACTGCCGCGCCGTAAAACGCGGTTCATCTTTGCCAATGCTGGCGAAAATGACGCCGAATATTGGCGATATGTGCGAAGTCGCGCTGGCCGCTAAACGCGGCGGGGCCGACGGTATCGCCACCATCAACACCGTGAAATCCATTACTAACATCGACCTGAACCGCAAAATCGGGATGCCGGTGGTTAACGGTAAATCCAGTATCTCCGGTTATTCAGGAAAAGCGGTGAAACCCATTGCGCTGCGTTTTATCCAGCAGTTGCGAATGCACCCTGAACTGCGCGATTTCCCGATTAGCGGTATCGGCGGCATTGAAACCTGGGAAGACGCTGCCGAATTTCTGCTGCTGGGCGCGGCGACCCTACAGGTGACGACAGGCATTATGCAATACGGTTACCGCATTGTAGAAGATATGGCGAGCGGCCTCAGCCACTATCTGGCCGATCAGGGATTTGCCTCATTACAGGAGATGATCGGGCTGGCGAATGGCAATATTATCCCGGCGGAAGACCTGGATCGCAGCTATATCGTCTATCCGCGGATTAATCAGGAGAAATGCGTCGGCTGCGGACGTTGCTATATCTCCTGCTATGACGGCGGCCATCAGGCGATGGAGTGGGATGAACACAGCCGCACGCCGCATTGCAATACGGAAAAATGCGTCGGTTGTCTGCTGTGCGGTCATGTCTGCCCGGTCGCCTGTATTGATTTAGGCGAGGTCAAATTTAAAAAAGGCGAAAAAGAACACGCGTTAACGCTGTAGCTCACGGTATGAAGCCCGGCGCGCAGTTTCGCTGCGCCGGGTTATCTGATAAGCAAGGTAATACGTCTGGATAACTACTTCTTACGCGCGTATTTCAGCGAGTCCAGCGCCACGGCGAAAATGATAATGCCGCCTTTGATAATGTACTGCCAGTACGGGTTTACCCCGATATAGGTCAGGCCATAGTTGATGACGGTAAAGATAATGACGCCGGTCACCACGCCGAAGACCGTCCCCACTCCGCCGCTAAACGATACGCCCCCGACCACGCACGCGGCAATCGCATCCAGTTCATACATAAAGCCGAGGTTGTTGGTGGCAGAACCAATACGCCCTGCTTCCAGTAAGCCGCCGAAGGCATAAAACACGCCGGAGAGCGCATAAATCATCAGCAGGTTCAGCGCCACGTTTACGCCAGAAACTTTCGCCGCTTCCGGGTTGCCGCCAATAGCAAAAATGTTTTTACCAAAGCGGGTCTTATTCCACAGCACCCAGACAAACGCTACCGCAATCAGGGCGTAAAAGGTGATGTAGGAGAGCCGGAAACTGCCCATCGCCACAAAGCCCTGCGCAAAGGTGGAAAAGCCGCTGTCAAAGCCGGAAATGGGCGAAGCGCCGACAAAGTCATAGTAAAGGGAGTTGATCCCATAAACGATAATCATCGTGCCAAGCGTGGTAATAAACGGCGTCACGTTCAGGTAAGCAATGATGATGCCGTTCACCAGGCCAATCACCGCGCCAATCGCGCAGACAATCAGGATGACCAGCGCAATCGGCATGGTCGCCATTTCCGGAAACACTTTATTGGCGTTTTCCATTGATTGCAGTAATGTTGCCGCCACGACCGCCGCCAGCCCTACCTGACGCCCCGCCGACAGGTCTGTCCCCTGGGTGACGATGAGTCCCGCCACGCCCAGCGCGATAATAATACGTACCGAAGATTGCGTCAGAATATTACTTAAATTCAGCAAACTTAAAAAAGTCGGGTCCTGGAAAATAATAATCGCCAGCAGCACTAAAAGAACGACGTAAATTCCGCCCTCTTTCAGCCAGGTCAAAAAGCTTTTCTTGTTTAACGCACTCATAAGGAGCCCCTGATCTTAAAGGTGCAAAGAAGCAAGACGCAAAATTTCGTTTTGCGTTGTTGTTTTAGTATCGACAATGCCGGAAACGAGACCGTTACTCATCACCAGGATACGATCGGTAATCCCTAACAGCTCCGGCATTTCAGAAGAGATAATGATGATCCCCTTGCCTTTTTTCGCCAGTTCCGCAATAAGCTGATAAATTTCAAATTTTGCGCCGACATCAATGCCGCGGGTCGGTTCGTCCAGCATTAATATTTCCGGCTGCGTTAATAGCCAGCGACCAATGATCACCTTTTGCTGATTGCCGCCGGAAAGCGAACCAATTTGCGTGCGATGCCCCGGCGTTTTTACCCGCATGGAATCAATGACCCATTGGGTATCGCTTTTCATCCGGGAATTATCCAGTAACCCCACTTTATTTTTATAATTACGAATATTCGAAATTAATGAGTTAAATCCGATATCCAGATAGGCATAAATTCCGGTGGAACGACGCTCTTCCGTCACCAGCGCAAAACCGTGGTTAATCGCTTCGTTCGCAGTGTGATTATTAATTTTCTTGCCATGTAAAGTGATTGTCCCGGACGACTTCTCACGAATGCCAAACAGCGTTTCGACGATATCGGTACGCTTTGCCCCAACCAGACCGGCAATGCCCAGAATTTCTCCCTTGTGCAAATCAAAGGAGACATCGCGAATGGAAGGCTGGCGCAGCGAGGTCAGGTGACGAACCTCCAGGATCACGTCGCCCGGCTTATTTTCTTTATCCGGAAAGCGCTGGTTCAGGGAACGCCCGACCATCATCGCAATGATCTTATCCATATCCAGCCCTTCCAGCGGCTGGGTGGCAATCCACTGACCGTCGCGCAAGATAGTAATTTCATCGCACAATTGAAAAATTTCTTCCATTTTATGCGAGATATAAACAATTCCGCAGCCACGTTCTTTCAGCTTGCGAATAATGGTGAACAGATGATTAACCTCTTTCTCAGTTAACGATGAGGTCGGTTCATCCATAATAACGATCTTAGCATTATAGGAAAACGCCTTCGCAATTTCGATCATCTGCATTTGCGAAACGGATAACGTTCCCACGCGCGCGCGCGGGTCAATATCGATATCCAGTTCATCAAATATCGCTTTGGTATCCTGGTACATTTTATCCTGGTCGACAAACATACCTTTGGTGGGATAACGTCCCAGCCACATGTTATCCATGACCGAACGTTGTAATACCAGGTTTAACTCCTGGTGTACCATCGAAATCCCATTCTCCAGCGCTTCTTTCGCCGAATGGAAGTCCACTTCTTTTCCCTGAAATACAATGCTGCCGGAATCTTTTTGGTAAATACCGAAAAGACATTTTAATAATGTTGATTTGCCTGCGCCGTTTTCGCCCATTAATGCATGAATAGAGTGCGGACGAACGTTTAAGTTGACATTATCAAGCGCTTTCACGCCGGGAAATGATTTGTTAATGCCACGCATTTCCAACAAATATTCACCCGACGACGGAGAGATCGTGCTGCCCATAATGATACCCTGTCGGCCTTTTTAATTATGACTATCCGCGCCGGATGGCAAAAGAAATACGTTATCCGGTCTGCGGCACGTCACCCTTCCACGGTTTCAGGGCGCAACAAAATTGCGCCCACAGACGGAAAAGTTATTTTTGGGTAAATTCGCTCAGATTGTCTTTGTCCACGCCGACATAAGGCACGCGCACGATTTTGTTCTCAATCTTCCAGCTGGTGCCGTCAGCCGCGCCCTTGCCTTCGGCGAGGTTTTTCGCCAGATCGAATGTCGCTTTCGCCTGATTGTTGGCGTCATTCAGTACCGTACCGGCCATCGCGCCCGATTTCACCAGCGCCAAAGCTTCCGGTAACGCATCGACGCCAAAGACCGGAATCGACGATTTATTATGCGCTTTCAGCGCCTCTACCGCGCCCATCGCCATCGCATCGTTATTCGCGATAACCACTTCAATCTTGTTAGCGTTCGGGCCAGACAGCCAGGCATCCATCTTATCTTTTGCCTGCGCGGTATCCCACATAGCGGTGTCTAACGCCAGTTGCTCGGTCTGAATACCTTTATCATTTAACTCTTTCACCACATACGTCGTACGGGCTTCAGCATCCGGGTGCCCCGGCTCGCCTTTCAGCAGAACATACTGAATTTTACCGTCTTTATTCAGATCCCAACCCTGATTCGCCTGCCAGTGTTTGGCAATCAAGTCGCCCTGAATCACACCGGATTCTTTAGAATCAGTCCCGACATAATACGCCTTGTCATAGCTGTCCAGCGCTTTGCGGGAAGGCTCTTTGTTAAAGAACACCACCGGCACATTTTGCCCGCGCGCTTTCTCAATCACCGTACCGGCGGCTGCCGGGTCGACCAGGTTAATCGCCAGAGCTTTAACCCCTTTCGCCAATAAAACGTCAATTTGATCATTCTGTTTAGATTGATCGTTTTGCGAGTCATTCATCAGTAGCTGAACATCCGGCGCGGATTTGCCATCTTTTTCAATAGCCTTACGCACCACGGACATAAAGTTATCGTCATATTTATAAATCGTCACGCCAATACGAGTATCAGCCGCGTGCGCGTGCGCGCCGAATAACAGACTTGCCATCACGGCAGAAAGGGTCAGTACCTTCTTATTCATGGTAGCTCCGGTTTTATTATGTAGGGTATAGCGTAAAAAAATGCCCGGCTGTTCAGCACGTTAACGCGTGTTACTGAACACCGAAGCGTATTTAGAGCCTATCCCACCAGGCGTTATTGGCGCAGCCAGTTTGGACACAGACAGCGCGCAAAAACCGGAGCGTACACGTAGTACGTGAGGTTTGACTCGCTACGCTCGCCCTTCGGGCCGCCGCAAGCGGCGTTCAAAACGCTAACGCGTTTTGGCGAGCACTGCCCAGGTCCAAAATGGCAAGTAAAATAGCCCTAATGGGATAAGCTCTTATTCAACTCTTTATTTTTGTCCGGTAGTCGCGGGATATTGTGATAACGGTTTTTATAAGCGAAATACCCCAGCAAAACTGACAACTAACTGTTACACGTTAGTTACAGTGCGACAAACGTTGTCATCATAGCTATCACAATGTTAATAAACTGTGAATTTACTCACAGATTGAAAACGGTTACATGCGGGGCGTAATCAGTTAGTGATCAGTACCGCATTCTGTCGCCACGCCACCGAATGGCGCCGTACCAGGGTCGGCATGAAGCAGTGCGTCGCCGTGATATCCAGCGTGCCTGCGGCCCCCTGTAACGCCAGCTCGGTCGCGATTTTCGCCATAGAAGCAATAGGATAGCGCACGGTAGTCAACTGAGGATCGGTATAACGAGCAATAGGGATATCATCGAAACCGATGACAGACAGATGCAAGGGAATGGCGATGCCGTTATCTTTTAACGCCGTCAGCGCGCCCGCCGCCATGTTATCGTTATAGGCAAATACCGCCGTCAGTTGCAGATTGCGTCCCAGCAACTCAACCATTGCCGACTCGCCGCCCTGCATATCCGGCGTGCCGGTGCCAATCCAGCTCTCCGACGCAGCAACCCCCTGCTCTTGCAGCGCGTGTAGCCACCCTTCTCTGCGCATCACATCATCTTCAATACGGTGGCTGGAGGCCAGGTAGCCGATGCGTTGATGTCCATTATTCAGCAACATTCGGGTCGCCATTCTGGCGCCGCTCACATTGTCGAGACAGACACAACGATGCGCATAACCCGGCACGATACGGTTAATCAGCACCATACCAGGGATCTGCTCCATAAAGTCGCTCAGCTCGCGATCGGTTAAGGCTTTTGAGTGAACAATCAATGCGTTACAACGCTGACGGATCAAGACTTCAATCGCATGGCGCTCTTTTTCCGCCTCATGATAACTGTTGCCAATGAGAACATATTTCTGGTGCTGCTGCGCGACCAGATCTACGGCTTTCACCAGAGCGCCGAAAAAGGCATCGGAAACATCCATGACCACGACGCCGATGGTGTCGCTCACCTGGGTGGCCAGCGCTTGCGCATTCGCATTTGGTCGATATCCCAGCAGGGTGACGGCCTGCATAACGGCGTCACGGGTGTCGGGACTGACCAACGCGCTGTTATTCAGTACGCGGGAAACGGTCGCTACAGACACGCCAGCCTGGCGCGCTACATCACGAATGGTGATCATATTCACTGCCCTGTTTGAGTTCAAAAATGCTCACAAATGCCCCGTTAGCAGGCGGCTATTTTGTCAGCACCCTGCCCAGGGCTGCGTGAGAAACATCACAGGGATGGAAACGGTTACAGCCATTTTGTTAATGAATGTGATCCAGATCGTTATCTGAGCGATCCTGACGCGCGCAACGTGAGTTGACGCCATAACCACTCGACCGGTCCCTGTCGCCAGAAACGTAGCCAGATGACGGAAAAGAGAAGGTTTATTGCCCATACCGGAACAACAAAGAACAAGAGTTCCAGTCGATTGAATTTCATAAATAAGCCAAACTGATAAAACAGCGTGGTACAGATGATCGTCTGCAGCAGATAATTGGTCAGCGCCATTCGCCCTACGCAGGCAATGGCAAGCGTCAGTCTGCATCGGCTAAGCTGCGGCCAGAAGCCAAACATCAGCGCGGCATAGCCCAGCGTTTGCAACGGCGCGCTCAGTTCACGCGGCGCCTGCAATAAGAAGGCGCACCAGCGGTACGCCCACTCCAGCCGCCATTGTAAAATGACCGCAGGCAGGTTGATCATTAGCCCTAACGCCACCAGCAGAACCCCGGTACGGCGATAGTGCCGCAGACTGTACTGACCTTTCAGCCAGCCGCTACGCATTAGCGCGGCGCCCAGCAGCATCATACCTGCCAGTTGCCAGCCATACTGCGCGCCGAGCGCCAGTAAACTATTCGACAGCATCTCTGCCCGGTTGCTGATAGCCTCCATGCCGCCGTTCAGCTTCCAGTATTTTTCATACAATATTGCCGACGCATCCGGCGTCCAGGCGCGGCTGGTTTCGCTACTCGATACCACGCCCAGCAGCAGTAGCACGCCAATCCCGACCAGATAAAGGAGTATGCCGGTATTGAACAGGCTTTTTACCGAAGGCGCGTCGCGTACCAGTCGCCAGCAAATTAATCCGACCAGACCGTAGGCCAGCAGAATGTCGCCGTCCCAAAAGAATAACGCATGGATAAAACCTAACAGTACCAATAGCGTCAAGCGCGACTGAATCCACTGTTTACCACGCGGAAGCAGCATTTGTAGCCCCGCGCCAAACAACAACGCGAACAGCGTAAGAAACTTAGCCTGCGCCACAATATCGAGAATCGCCCAGGACCAGGCGTCTTCGGGAACGATCGCGCCGTACCAGGCGGGATTGAGATAAGCCGCCTTCGGCAATCCAAAGGCGCTAATGTTAAGAAGCAGGATACCGAGGATAGCGACGCCACGTACAAAATCCAGCGTGACATTACGTTCCATCGTCTCCGCCTTAATCATGGATGATGGCGAACGGCACGCAGAAACTCCTGGCGCGTATTCTGGCTGGACTTAAACAATCCGCCCAGCGACGTCGTCGTCGTGGCGCTGGTTGCGTCACGAATACCGCGCGCTTTCACGCAGTAATGCACCGCATCAATCGATACCGCTACATTATTGGTGCCGAGCAAGGTTTGCAGCGCCGTCAGAATTTGTTGGGTCAAACGTTCCTGAACCTGTGGACGCTGGGCGAAGAATTGCACGATGCGGTTAATTTTCGACAGGCCGATCACGGAATCTTTGGGGATATACGCGACGGTCGCTTTGCCATCAATGGTCACGAAGTGATGTTCACAGGTGCTGGTCAGCGTGATATCGCGGACGGTGACCATTTCATCCACCTTCATTTTATTTTCAATGAGGGTAATTTTCGGGAAATTGGCATAGTCGAGGCCGGCGAAAATCTCGTCAACGTACATCTTAGCGATACGATGCGGCGTTTCCATCAGACTGTCATCGCTCAAATCGAGATTCAGCAACTGCATAATCTCAGTCATATGCCCTGCGATAAGACTTTTTCGCGTTTCATTATCCAGTTCATCCATAGGCGGGCGCAGCGGCGTTTCCAGCCCCCGGGCAACCAGCGCGTCATGAACCAGGGCCGCTTCTTTACTGAGTGATGGCATTAATCGTGTTCTCCTGCAGGTGTGGCGCCTCTGCCCTGCATGGGGCAAAGTTTGTCAATATTGTGACAGTGTGATTATTGTGCGTGAGGTAGCGCACATAATCCAGTATTCACGCCCATAATTGTTGAAATTGTCGCTGCCTTTCATGACATCTTTTCCGGTGCGAGAATGATGGCAGGACAAAGGGCATATTTGTTAACGCAACGTTATTTAAATGATGAAGCATGTTTATGTATTACGGAAGTGAAAGTTACTCACAACGCGGTGAATAATCTGTATTATGAAGAATCTGCATACCTTATCAGGTTCACCATAAAAGGAGCCCCCGCATGGAAATGCTCGAAGAGCACCGATGTTTTGGCGGCTGGCAGCAGCGCTGGCGTCATCATGCCGCCACGCTAAACTGCGCCATGACATTCAGCATTTTTCTTCCGCCGACTCAGGATAATGAACCGCCTCCGGTACTGTACTGGTTGTCCGGGTTGACCTGCAATGATGAGAATTTTACCACCAAAGCAGGCGCGCAGCGTATCGCAGCAGAACTGGGCATTGTATTGGTGATGCCGGATACCAGTCCACGCGGTGAACAGGTCGCCGACGATAGCGGATACGATTTAGGCCACGGCGCCGGGTTTTATCTCAATGCCACACAGCCGCCCTGGGCCAGCCATTATCGCATGTACGATTACCTGCGCGATGAGCTTCCGGCGCTTATCCAGACACAGTTTAACGTCAGCGACCGTTGCGCCATCAGCGGGCACTCGATGGGCGGCCACGGCGCATTAATCATGGCGCTGAAAAATCCGGGCAAATACACCAGCGTCTCTGCTTTTGCGCCTATCGTCAACCCCAGCCGCGTGCCGTGGGGAATCAAAGCGCTTACCGCTTATCTCGGCGAAGATGAATCAGCCTGGACTGAGTGGGATAGCTGCGAATTAATGCTGGCCAGCCAGCCGCAGGACGCCATTCCTGTGCTCATCGATCAGGGCGACAGCGATCAATTCCTCGCCGATCAGCTTCAGCCCGCCGTACTGGCGGAAGCCGCGCGGCAAACCGCCTGGCCGATGACGCTACGAATCCAGCCTGGCTACGATCATAGCTATTATTTTATTGCGTCCTTCATCGAGGACCATCTGCGCTTTCATGCCCGGTATTTACGGGACGAGCGTGAGACGTCACCAACATAATGAATTTTCCAGCGCCGCGCTGTAGTTCACCTCCTCCGACTGCGGCGCGGAAGATTTATTATTTAAATCCGCGGCCTGCTGGCGTACCTGAAGGCGGCCGCTGCCCTCTCCGCCTTCATAACTTTCGTGAAAATTACGCAGCTCGGATTCAAACAGCACCGCATCAAGATTATGCAACTTATCCAGCGCCCGCAGGAGAGAAATTAGCGTATCAAGATTGAGCCCTCCCCCCTTCTCGATACGCTTGATGGTGGCGATGCCAACGTGCGCGCGATCGGCAAGCTGCTGCTGGGTCATCGAAAGAGACAGACGCGTCTCCTTTAAGCGAGCGCACAACGACAGAATAATCTCGTCGTTATTCATCGTATTGTATTTCACGCTGTTACCCTCTCTTGCGCGGCTGAATTTTCCCCAGCGAACCATGATACGTTTCACGGTATTTAGCGCTCATGTCTTTACCGGTCTCGTACATCGCAGCAATGATCTCATCGAGCGAAATACAGGGTTCGCTTACGCGACTCATCGCCATCGTCGCCGCGTTTATCGCTTTCACGGCAGAGATGGCGTTTCTCTCTATGCAGGGAATTTGTACCTGCCCGCCCAGCGGATCGCAGGTCAATCCCAGATGATGTTCCATGGCAATTTCAGCGGCGCTCAGCGTTTGCTCCACGGATGCGCCCATCAGTTCAGCCAGGCCCGCCGCCGCCATTGAGCACGCCACGCCGATTTCCCCCTGACAGCCAACTTCAGATCCCAGAATAGAGGCGTTTTGTTTAAACAACATCGCGATAGCGGCGGCGGTCAGGAAGAAACGGGTCAGAGCACCGGGCTCCAGCGGCGTGACAAATTTATCATACCAGCAGAGCGCTGCCGGAATGATGCCGCACGCGCCATTGGTTGGCGCGGTAACAATCTGTCCGCCGCTGGCATTTTCTTCGCTTACCGCAATCGCGAAGGCATTGACCCAGTTCAGCGCGGTTAAAAAATCGCTGGCGGAGCGGTTAGCCTGTAACGTCTTATGTAACGCACAGGCGCGCCGCGGTACCTGATAGGGACCGGGTAATACCCCCTCAGTATGCAGGCCGCGATAAACCGCCTGCTGCATCACGTCCCATATTTGCGCCAGATAATTCTGCAACGTCTGTGGCGAGTGGCGGCACAGCTCATTTTTCATCATCAGCGCCGCCACGGACAGGCCGTTACGCCGACACAGCGCCAGCAACTGCGCGGCATGACTAAATTCAAAGGGCGACACTGTACGCAAAGGAAGCGATGGCGTCAGCGGCTCGCCATGTTTACGAACCTGCCCGGCGCCGGTAGAAAACCAGGTCTCTTCATACACCGTAAAATAATCATCCCTGGCGCGAAACGTCATGGCATAAGGATGGCCTGGATGCGCCTGGTGATTGGCGATAATCTTGACTTTTATCGTGATTCCGCCCGCGTCAGAGAGCGGGAGTTCGATTTTGTTTTCATTTTCCGCACGCTTAATCACCGCCATATGCGAACGGAGATCGACATTCTCCGGCTGGCAACCCAGCAGCCCAAGATAAAGGGCGGTATCCACATTGTGGCACTTGCGGCTTAACGATAACGCGCCATACAGCTCGATTTCAATTTCCCGAATTAGCGGCAACGTCTCTTGTTCTCTGAGCAATGAAATAAAGTGACAGGCGGCGCGCATCGGCCCTACGGTACGTGAGCTGGATGGACCTATTACTATTTTGAATATATCAAGGCAACTCTCCATCGTTATATCAATCCTTTCAGTCTCATTCGCGTTCAGTAATAAATAACATCCTCGCACAGTTGGCATATCAAAAGTGATACCTTTTGTGTCTGAACTTTACCTGGTATCAAAAACAACGCTTTTTTAGCCCTTTTCTGGCTGTGATATCTGTGATAGCACGAGATTCCACGCCGCAAAAGAGCCATTATAATACCCATAAATTAAAGGAGTTATCATATGAGCATTATTTATTTTATTACTACACAGGATATCGATACGTTTCAGAAAAAATTACAGGAAACGTTATTTAATGCCGTCATCATGCCATTTCCGCTATTATTTGATAAACGTTATGCCGCGCTTATCAATACCGCTTATTTAAAGCTTACGCTGCCAGCGGAATGTCTGACGCCTGAATTTTATCGCTATTTACGCGAACTCTCATTGCAATGGCAGTTTGATTTTTTTATTAAGCCGCAGCCACTGCCTGCTAACGGTATTATCGCGTTTGATATGGACTCGACATTTATTGCGGAAGAAGGCGTGGATGAAATTGCCCGCGAGCTTGGCATGTCGACGCAAATCACCGCCATTACCCAACAGGCGATGGAGGGCAAGCTTGATTTTAACGCCAGTTTTACCCGACGTATCGGAATGTTGAAAGGCACACCGAAAGCAGTGCTGAACGCCGTATGCGATCGCATGACCCTTTCGCCAGGCCTGTTAACTATTCTGCCAGTCATCAAGGCCAAAGGATTTAAAACCGCGATTATCTCCGGGGGACTGGATATATTCACCCAGCGTCTAAAAGAACGGTATCAACTGGATTATGCCTTTTCGAATACGGTTGAAATACGCGATAACGTTCTGACGGATAACATTACCTTGCCGATTATGAATGCCGCAAACAAAAAACAGACGCTGGTTGACCTGGCTGCCCGGTTAAATATTGCCACGGAGAATATTATTGCCTGCGGCGATGGCGCCAACGATCTGCCGATGTTAGAACATGCTGGCACCGGTATTGCCTGGAAAGCGAAGCCGGTTGTACGGGAAAAAATCCACCATCAGATTAATTATCACGGTTTCGAATTGCTTCTTTTTCTTATTGAAGATGAATTATAACGCGACTCACCTCGCCGGAAGGGAATTTTAAAATGAGTATAAAAACATTTATTTTCAGCCAGCCCGATAAGCCGATTGTAAAAGAGAAAAAAGAGATAGACCAGACCTATAAAAAATTTCGTTTTGAGATTATCGCCTCGGTCTTTATCTCTTATGCCGTCTTTTATCTTACCCGTAAAAACTTCTCCGCCGCGATGCCGGCCATGCTGACGGAAACGTCGCTGACCGCAGAAGACTTCGCCATTATGTCTTCTATTTTTTACATTCTTTATGGCGCGATGAAGTTTGTCGGCGGGATGCTGGTCGATAAAATTAACCCGAAAGCCATGACCGGCCCGGTGCTGATTGGCGTGGGGATTGTAAATATTCTGTTCGGCTTTTCCGATAGCGTGGCGGCATTCTACGTGCTGTACAGTCTCAACGCGATATTACAGGGCACCAGCTTTCCGCCGATGGCGAAAATTATGGCCTCGTGGTTTTCGAAAAACGAACGGGGACGCTGGTGGGCTATCGTTGAAGCGGCGCACAATATCGGCGGCAGCCTCGCGCCGCTGCTGACCAGTTTTGCTATCGCCTTTAGCGGTAGCTGGAAAATGGGATTTTATGTTCCCGGCGCCATTTCGCTGCTGATGGGGATAGTGGCGCTATTTACCATTAAAGATCGTCCCGGTACGTTAGGTTTGCCCAACGTGGGGCAGTGGCGTAACGACCCGACGGAACTGGCCCAGGTCAAGGCCAGCCCGGTCAACCTGAGCTTCTGGCAGATTTTTGTGAAATATATCCTGACCAATCCACTGGTATGGATCATTATTATCGGTGATATGTCAGTTTATATTGCGCGCACCATCCTTAACGACTGGCCGCAGATTTACTATTCGCAGGTTCACGGCTGGAGCCTGATAAAAGCGAACTCGATTATTTCCTGGTTTGAGGCGGGCGGACTGGCAGGTGGGTTGCTGGCAGGCTACTTGTCTGACTTTATGTTCAAAAGTAACCGCTGGATGACCGGATTAATCTTCGCGTTAGCGCTGTGCATATGCATCGTGCTGGTGCCGCTGGTTCAGGATACCTCTTACACCCTCACCGCGATTCTGTTCACCATCATGGGCTTCGCCTTATACGGACCGCATATGCTTTTTGCCGTCGGCTGTCTGGATGTGACCCATAAGGATGCGGCGGGATCGATTACCGGCTTTCGGGGATTGTTCAGCTATGTCGGCGCGGCAATGGCCGGTGTGCCGGTAATTATGGTGAAAAATAGCTGGGCGTGGTCGGGCGTTTATATCTATGCGGTGATCGCCATTCTGCTAACGACTCTGTCGCTGGCGCTGCTCTCCAGGCTGCATCGGTTATAACATTCTGGCGACAGCGGCAAAACGCGGCTGTCGCCAGTCTCTGTCAGAAACGGTAATCCACCGCCATAAAGTAACGACGTCCGTCTTCGGTATAACCGTAGTCGTCGCGTTTGAGATCTTTATCGCCCACGTTCAGAACGCCCGCACGCAGTTTAACGTTTTTCGTCGCCTGCCATGCCGCGCCGGTATCCCAGACCACGTACCCGCCCGGCGTTTTCGCCGTTGCGCTGTCGGCCCGCTTACGCCCGGTATAATTCCCTGATACGTAGAATGACCAGTCTTCGAGCTGCGCCGGTTTCCAGTCCAGCGTACCGTTCGCGGTGTGGAACGGCAGATCGGAAAGCGGCTTGTTCCCGCCATTACTGACGTCGCGTCCGTCGTTATAGGTGTAATTCAACGACAGTTTCCACGCCTCGTTAAACGGAACTTTCAACTCGGTTTCCACGCCCTGAATACGCGCTTTATTCACGTTGTAATAACGGAAGACCGGAACGCGCTGTCCCCGACTGTTGGTTTCGAAACCGACAAAGTTGGAATAGCCGGGCGCGGCGTTAACGTCAGGAGTACGGCTAATGCTGATGCGATTGTCCACATCGTTACGGAACGTGGTAACGCTCGCTTCCACGCCCTCCAGTATGCCTTCTTCGCCCCGGTAATAAAGGCCGAGCTCCCAGCTTTCACTGGTTTCAGGTTTCAGATCCGGGCTACCGATAATGCGGCATCCGCCACGGCAGGAGTTGGTCGCCCAGTCCGGACTTAATTGCAATAGCGACGGCGCTTTAAAGGCCGTGGCCCACCCACCTTTCACCGTCAGGGTATCCGTTGCGTTATAGACCAGATAAGCACGCGGGCTCCAGTGATCGCCATAGGTTTCATGGTCATCCATACGAATACCGGTGGTCAGCGCCAGCGGTTCGAAGATGCGCCACTCATCTTCAAGGAACAGAGCATACTGGCTGGCGGAGGTTTTAGTACTGGAACCGCCGGTCAGGTTCACCGCATCGCTCAGTTTATCGTGACGCCATTCGCCGCCGAAGGTGAGGAACTGGTTGACAGGCGCTAACGGCAGAACGTATTTCCCGTCAATCGAATTGCTTTCTGACGTGATAGGGCTACTGTTGCCGGGGTTTTTGTTTTCCACTTTTTCGCCGTAGAACTTGAGCTCGCTGTTGCCGAGATCCCAACGTCCGTTATGGCTCAACGCGTAGTTTTGCCGTTCCAGACGGTTTTTATCCAGCGAGTCGGAGTCCCGGTCCTGGCGATCAAAACCGTAGCCTGCGGTAACGTCATGATTTTCGTTTGGTGTCCAGGCAAACTCGACGTTTCCATCCCGGCTGGTAAATCCTTCAATGCGCGGCGTTTCACCCGTAGCGGTGGTGGCGGAACTCTGCTGCTCGTCTTTTTCGCGTTTCGCCAGGCTACCGTAGGCTTTCATTCCCAGCACGCCGTCGATCAGCGGACCGCTGGTAAAGAACTGACCGTTATAGGTATCGCCACGGTCGCGATGTTCCTGAATAGTGGAGTCAACCGTGACGCTGCCGTGCCATTTCTGACCAATTTTTTTGGTGATAATGTTGACCACACCGCCCAGCGCATCGGAGCCATACAGCGAGGACATGGGGCCACGCACCACTTCAATGCGTTCGATAGCGTCAACCGGTATCCAGTTCAGATCAAAATCATTATGGCGGAAGACCGCGTTACGGGAGTTAACGCGCTTACCGTCGATCAGGATCAGCGTATAACTGCTGTCCAGACCACGAATACTCACGCCTTTACGGTTATCCCCTTCGTTAGTGAGCTGTACGCCCGGCACCTCTTTCAGGACATCTTTCAGGTTTTGCACGGGCCTGCGCTGTAAATCTTGCTGGGTAATGACGCTGATACTTGCTGGCGCATCTTTCAGATTTTGTTCGATGGCGGACGCGGTAACGACCATGGTTTCACCATCATCCGTTGCCGCGGCAACCGGCCAGGCCAACGTAACTGCGGACATACAAAGCCCTACCCGAACGAAAGGGTTAAACCTAAACATTCCATTTCTCCATGAGGTAAATACGACAAAAAAAATCGGTTATCGCTCACAACGCATTACGTTTCGCCTGCGATAACGGTTATCACGGCGAACTCTTTTTATGCAGGCGAGTCGGGCTCATGAGTGACGGTCGCGCCCGAATCTTCATCCTTTCTGATTTCGAGCGTAACGATAAAGCAAACGATAATAATTATCAATTCAATTGTTAATAATTATGTCATTTGAACCAATCATGAAGAAAAAACAAAAAACCCTCTCGAATGAGAGGGTTAGAAGGGTCAGGTTCAGGCAGTCCGTGCCGGATAGCGGCATAAAGCCTATCTGGCCTATGACGAGAATACCGCGTTACTTTTTAACGCGTTCCGGGAAGTGCATTTCGCTATAGCGCACGAAATGCGTACCTTTTATCAGCTTGTAGCCGAACCAGATAATCAGGAACAGCGGAATACCGATATAGGTCGCCGCGACACCGCCCCAGTCGATGGTATCTTTCAGGAACGCTTCATAGTTCTGCCCCAACGTAATAATCAGGCACAGTACAAAGGCGAAAATCGGCCCCAGCGGGAAGAACCCGGAACGGTACGGCAAATCATTCACATCATACCCTTGTATCACGTAACCGCGACGGAAGCGATAATGGCTAATAGCAATCCCCAGCCAGGCGATGAAGCCCGTCATACCGGAGGTGTTCAACAGCCACAGATAGACCGTCTGGTTGCCGAACATTGAGGTCAAAAAGCAAAGACCGGCAATCACGGTGGTGGCATAAAGCGCATTGCGCGGTACGCCGCCGCGGGACAATTTCGCAAAAATACGCGGGGCCTTACCGTCACAGGCCAGGGTGTAGAGCATACGGGTCGAGGCATACATCCCGGAGTTACCCGCAGACAGTACCGCTGTCAGGATAACCGCATTCATTACCGCCGCCGCAGACAACAAGCCCGCATGCTGGAACACTAAGGTAAACGGACTGACGCTAATGTCTTTGACGTCGTTACGCAGCAGATTTGGATCGGTATAAGGAATGATCAGGCTGATAATCAAAATCGCGAAAACATAAAACAGCAGAATACGCCAGAACACCTGACGCACCGCGCGCGGAATATTCTTCTCCGGGTTTTCAGATTCCCCGGCGGCAATACCAATCAGCTCAGTTCCCTGGAAAGAGAAGCCCACGATCATCGCGACGCCAATCATTGCCGCAAAACCGCCAGCAAAAGGCGCATCGCCCGTCGTCCAGTTGCTCCAGCCGACCGGCTCGACACCTTTAAAGATACCGATAATCATCGCTACGCCAACGATGATGAAGATAATAACGGTCGCGACTTTAATTAACGAGAACCAGTACTCCGCCTCGCCAAAACCGCGTACGGAAATGTAGTTCAGCAAGAAAATGACGCAGAGGAATAGCGCGCTCCAGATCCAGCCCGGCGTGTCCGGGAACCACCAGCCCATCACCAATTGTGCGGCAACCAGGTCAACAGCGATAGTCACCGCCCAGTTGTACCAGTAGTTCCAGCCCAGCGCGAAACCAAAGCCTTCTTCCACATAGTTCTGACCATATGTCGCAAACGAGCCAGATACCGGCATATAGGCCGCCAGCTCGCCAAGACTGGTCATCAGGAAGTAGACCATCAAACCAATCAGAATATAAGAAAACAGCGCGCCGCCTGGCCCCGCCTGAGAAATTGTCGCACCAGATGCAACGAAAAGACCTGTCCCGATGGAGCCGCCAATGGCAATCATCGTCAGGTGACGCGCCTTTAATTCGCGACGTAGCGCGGGCGCTTCTGTGGTTTTAGTTTTGGAACCCATGTGAAAATGCTATCCATCCAAAAAATGAGGCGCGATTGTAACAGACGAAATACTATCCTTCCGACACAAATGCGCGGTTATAAGAGACCTTCATGACCGGCCACGGATTATAAGTAAAGCAGAGAATAACGTATACGTAAGCGGATACTAAAAATGGCGATGCCGCCCGGGCAGCCCTCCTCTTCACCTTTATTCACAGTAACTCAAAAAACGCTGCAACGCGTTAGAAAGATGTTTCTGCCGATGATGAACACGCCACAACGTGCGCACCAGGCGCGGTAACGGCACCGCGACTTCGCCCAGGGTTCCCGCCTGAAGTTGTTCAGCAATCACCCGGCGCGATAAACAGCTTATCCCCAGTCCATGACGCACTGCATGTTTGATCGCTTCTGAATTCCCCAACTCCATCGCCATATGAAAGCGCGGCAAATGCGACAACAGCAAATAATCGACAATTTCCCGCGTACCGGAACCGCGCTCGCGTAAAATCCATGGGGATGCCGCAAGCTGTTCCAGCGTCACCGGCCCCTGCGTCAGCGGCGAGGACGGCGCGGCAAAGACCACCAGCTCATCTTCCAGCCACGGCTCAGAAATAATCTCTGTACTGTGACATGGTCCTTCAATCAGGCCGATATCAACCCGAAAATCCAGCACCGCGTTAATCACGTCCTGGCTGTTTCCCACGCTGAGTTCCAGCGGTAAGGCCGGATAATGCTGGCGATAGCGGGCAATCATGGCGGGTAAAATGTAATTGCCGATGGTGCTACTGGCATAAACCCGTATCGCGCCGTTATCTTCACGAAATAGCTGCTCAATTTCTACCGCTTGCTCCAGCAACGCCAGCGCGCGCGGATATAACAAGCGCCCATGTTCGTTGACCACCAGCCGTTTCCCCACCCGATCAAACAACTGTACGCCGAGCTGACCTTCCAGATCGGTGAGCGCGGCGCTAACGGCGGACTGCGATAATGACAGCATGACCGACGCCTGGGTTGTTGAACCGCTTTTCAGTACTTCAGCAAACACTTCAAGTTGTCGTAGCGTAATATGCATAGTCGTATCCCACCGATAGCGTTTCACTTACCACTTATAAAGATTAATTATAAATATATAATCAATTTTATTTTTAAACCAGATCACCGTAACCTTATTGTCCATATACAGGAGAAGGTTATGACAGAACTCACCTTGCAGAATCATCGTCGTACAATGTGGCATTTTATACCGGGGCTCGCTCTGAGCGCCGTCATTACAGGAGTCGCCCTGTGGGGCGGCGCTATCCCTGCCGTTGCAGGCGCGGGGTTCAGCGCCCTGACCCTGGCTATCCTGCTGGGTATGGTTATCGGGAATACCGTCTATCCACAAATATGGAAACAATGCGACGGCGGCGTGCTGTTTGCAAAACAACATTTACTGCGTTTAGGGATTATCCTTTACGGCTTCCGCCTTACCTTTTCACAAATCGCCGACGTGGGTATTAGCGGTATTGTGATTGACGTATTAACGCTTTCCAGCACGTTCATGCTGGCCTGCTTCTTAGGCCAAAAAGTCTTTGGTCTGGACAGGCATACCAGCTGGCTGATTGGCGCCGGTAGCAGTATCTGCGGCGCGGCGGCGGTACTGGCGACAGAACCGGTGGTAAAAGCGGAAGCCAGTAAGGTTACTGTAGCCGTCGCGACTGTCGTTATTTTCGGCACCATCGCTATTTTCCTTTATCCGGCAATGTATCCGCTGCTGGCGCACTGGTTCAGCCCGGAAACTTACGGCATCTATATCGGCTCAACCATGCATGAAGTCGCGCAAGTGGTCGCCGCGGGTCATGCCGTTAGCCCGGATGCGGAAAATGCGGCAGTTATCGCTAAGATGCTGCGTGTCATGATGCTGGCGCCGTTCCTGATCATTCTGGCGGCACGCGTTAAACAGCTTTCACCGGCGACCGGCGCGGAAAAAAGCAAAATTACCATTCCGTGGTTTGCTATTTTCTTCATCGTAGTGGCGATCTTCAACTCTTTCCACCTGCTGCCGAAAGCCGTGGTGGATATGCTGGTGACGCTGGACACGGTGCTGCTGGCGATGGCGATGGCGGCGTTGGGTCTGACCACTCACGTTAGCGCATTGAAAAAAGCGGGGGCGAAACCGCTGCTGATGGCGCTGGCATTATTCGCCTGGCTGATTATTGGCGGTGGCGCCATTAACGTCCTAATCCATAGCCTTATCGCATAAATTATTACGTTTCACGCCTGTTAACCCGTTATCATAGCGTTCGTAATGAACCGTTAGCGGGTTTAACAGGAGTCTTTTATGAAATACATCGGAGCGCACGTCAGCGCTGCTGGCGGTCTGGCTAACGCCCCTGCCCGCGCGGCTGAAATTGGCGCAACGGCCTTTGCGCTTTTCACAAAAAACCAGCGTCAGTGGCGTGCCGCCCCCCTTACTCCCCAGGTCATTGATGACTTTAAAATCGCCTGTGAAAAGTATCATTTCTCGGCGGCGCAAATTCTTCCCCACGATAGTTACCTGATTAATCTGGGCCATCCGGTCAGTGAAGCGCTGGAAAAATCACGCGATGCCTTTCTCGATGAAATGCAGCGCTGTGAACAACTCGGCTTAACCTTGCTTAATTTTCATCCCGGTAGCCATCTGATGCAGATTGCACAGGAGGATTGCCTGGCGCGGATCGCGGAATCCATCAATATCGCCCTCGCGCAGACCGAGGGCGTTACGGCGGTTATCGAAAATACAGCCGGTCAGGGCAGTAATCTGGGGTTTGAGTTTGAACAGTTAGCCGCCATCATCGACGGCGTGGAAGATAAGTCGCGCGTTGGCGTCTGTATCGATACCTGCCATGCCTTTGCCGCCGGATACGATCTGCGTACGCCAGAGGCGTGCGAAAAAACATTCGCCGAATTCGGGAAAATTGTCGGATTTCAGTATTTGCGCGGAATGCACCTGAACGACGCCAAAAGCGCCTTCGGTAGCCGCGTTGACCGCCATCACAGTCTGGGTGAAGGCAATATCGGCCACGATGCGTTTCGTTGGATTATGCAGGATGCGCGTTTTGACGGTATTCCGCTGATACTGGAGACCATCAATCCTGATATCTGGGCGGAAGAGATTGCGTGGTTAAAAGCCCAGCAAATTGCCGAAGCGGTGGCCTGACGCTCAATGTTCTTCAGGCAATAAAAAAGGCAGAGCGCGCTCTGCCTTTTTTAGCGTGTTTCTCTTACGCCGCTTTTGCCGCGACTTCCGTCTCCGGACGTTTCAGGACGGCATAAGCCAGCCCTGCCACCAGCGTACCGGCCACAATTGCCAGCAGGTATCCCAATACCGGCGTAATTGCGCCTGGGATAAGCAGAACAAACAGACCGCCATGCGGCGCCATCAATTTTGCGCCTACCGCCATAGAAATAGCCCCGGTCAACGCGCCGCCAACGATACAGCACGGCAGTACACGCATCGGGTCGCGCGCCGCAAACGGAATAGCGCCTTCAGTGATAAAGCACAGCCCCAGCACCAACGCCGCTTTACCGCCTTCCTGCTGCGCTTTGTCGAACTTACGACGCGCCACCATCGTCGCCAGACCCAGCGCTAACGGCGGTACCATACCTGCGGCCATGATCGCCGCCATCGGCGCGTAAGTTTGCGTACTCAGCAGACCAACGCCAAACGCATACGCCGCTTTGTTCACCGGGCCGCCCATGTCGGTACACATCATCCCGCCGAGAATCGCGCCCAGCAGCACCGCGTTTGCCGTCCCCATGGTTTGCAACCAGTGGGTGAGCCCTTCCAGAATCCCGGCAACCGGTTTACCGATCAGGTAAATCATCGCCAGCCCCACCACCAGACTGGAAATTAACGGGATGATCAGGATTGGCTTCAGCGCTTCCATACTTTGCGGAAGTTTCAGTTTGGTACTGATAAGCTTCGCCATATACCCGGCAAGGAAGCCGGCAATGATCCCGCCGATAAAACCGGAACCGGTGCTAACCGCCAGCATACCGCCAATCAGACCTGGCGTAAGGCCTGGGCGATCCGCGATGGAGAAAGCGATATAACCCGCCAGTACCGGCACCATCAGCGCAAACGCCGAACCGCCGCCAATCTGCATCAGCGCCGCCGCCAGCGTGTCCGGCACCTTAAAGGCTTCAATACCAAAGGCGAAGGAAAGCGCAATACACAGTCCCCCGGCAACCACCATAGGCAGCATGTAAGAAACGCCCGTCAACAGATGCCGGTATGCGCCAGCGCTCTCTTTCTTCCCTTCGGTCGCCGCTTGCGATGCCTTACCCGCCGGTTGATACGGCGTCGCTTCCGCTACGGCTTTATCCAGCTCCTGCGCTGTCTTTTTCAGCGCCAGGCCGGTCGACGTGCGGTACATCGGGAGACCGGCAAACTTCGCCAGATCCACTTCGATATCCGCCGCCACAATCACTAAATCCGCTTCCGCCACCTCTTCCGGGGTGATGGCATTGCCGGCCCCCACGGAGCCGCGCGTTTCGACTTTTACCCACCAGCCGCGTTTTTTCGCTTCTGTTTCAATGGCTTCAGCCGCCATAAAAGTATGAGCGACGCCGGTCGGGCAGGCCGTTACCGCGACCACGCGTTTCGGACCGCCGCTCGCCGCAGGAGCAGCCGCAGCAGGGGCGCTGTAAGGGGTCGCATGGCTTTTGGCTTCACTCAGAAACAGTTCCGGATGCGCAACGGCGCGACCAATATCCCCCAGCCAAACCTTTTTGCCGTTCAGAGCATTGTCGTTCGGCAGAGATTCGCCCAACACGATCGCCAGCTCAGCATCATTCGGATTATCGATAATTTCCAGATTTGCTTTATGCGCCGCCGCTCCAAGCAGGGTTTTCGCCATGTAAGCGCGAGCCTGGCCGAGATTAGCGTCAATTATCAGCAGCGTTTTCATTATGCCTCTCCTGCTGTCAGTTAAACGGTTGTAAGTCGACACGCGCCATCATTGCGGCCAACTGAGGACGATCGGTAATACCCACATTGCTCTGGCTGACCGCCAGCGCGGCAACCGCCGTCGCCAGACGCAGCGTATGTTCGCTGGACTCGCGCATCAGCAGGCCGTAAATCAATCCGCCAACCATGGAATCGCCTGCGCCGACGGTACTTACCACGTCAACCGCCGGTGGTTTAGCGATCCATTCTCCTGAGGCGTTAACCCACAGCGCGCCTTCCGCCCCCAGCGAAATCACCACATGAGCGATACCCTGTTCGCGTAACGCGTGCGCCGCATCAATTACATCTTTCATTTCCGGGAGCTTACGACCCGCCCAAATTTCCAGTTCGCGGCGATTCGGTTTCACCAGCCACGGCGCAGCTTTAAGACCGGCGACTAACGCTTCACGGCTACTATCAAAGATAATGCATGGACACTGGCTGCGCAGACGCGTCATCCAGTCGGTGAACGCTTCCGGACTCACGCCAGCCGGTAAGCTACCGCTGACGCAGACCATATCGAACTGGCCCAGCCAGCTCAGGGAGTCGTTAACAAAGCGTTCCCAGTCTGCGGGGGTCACGTCAAAGCCGGAAAAGTTGAAGTCGGTCACTTCGCCATCTTTTTCCGTCAGCTTCACGTTGATGCGGGTCCGGCCCTGAACCACCTGAAAGCGGTTAGCGATGCCCAGTTCGCTGAACAATTGCTGAAAACCGTCCTGGTTATCTTTACCGAGAAAACCGCCGACGGTGACGTCGATGCCTAAGTCTTTCAGCACCTTGGCAACGTTAATGCCTTTGCCCGCCGCGTGCAGACCCGTGGTTTTCACCAGGTTCACTTCGCCGCGTTCGATTTCAGGGCAAAACCCAACCAGATCGTAAGCCGGATTAAGGGTAATGGTGGCGACACGCCTGCTCATTATGCGCCCTCCCCGAGACCGGCGGCGATCGCATCGCCAATCGCTTTCAGCGCCTGTTCAGCATCTTCACCCTGCGCGGTAAAGCGCAGACGATGGCCTTTCTTCACGCCTAATGCCACCACTTTCATCAGACTACGTCCGTTTGCCGGTTTGCCGGTTCCATCAAGGTTTGTCACGGTAATTTCACTGTTAAATTGTTTAATCGTATTCACCAGCATGGTGCCCGGACGGGCATGGAGACCATGCTCATTACGCACTACAAATTCCGCGCTCAGTACGTCATCCGTCAGCGCATCATCACTGGTCAGCAACGCCAGCAGCGTCGCGGCGTCAGCGCTCAGCAGACGATCGGCTTTATTGTTCAGCAACAGGTCGCCGAGGCGTTTTAGCACGGCAATCGGCTGCTCGTCGTTCATCGCGACAGTGACTAATAAGGCTGCTTTTTCACCCTCTACGTCAAACGCCTGGGTCGCGCGGCTTACCGCAACAGCACTGCGCAAATTGCCTTCCGCGCTGTCGTTCAGCCAGATGCCTTGTCCCAGATTCATCGGACTATCGTTAATCGTTTTTGCGACGAACGCCGCATCAACCGCTCCCGCCTCTTTCAGACGCGCCGCATTTAGCGCCTGCAATGTGACCAGCGAGCTGGCGATGACATCCAGCGTCATCGTCTCGTTATCAAGTTTTAATTGTTCACTTTGCTTCTCGCCCATCAGCAATGCGCGCAGCTCTTCCGCCGTTGTCGCGGATTTCAGCTGTTCAGCCACGGAGTCATCGCTCAGCACATGCGTCAGCTGACGCAGCAGGCCAAGGTGTTCGTCCGAACTGGCGGCAATACCAATCGCCACGTAGGCGACCTGGCCTTCTCCCCAGATAACGCCCTGCGGAAATTGAAAGACCTGGACGCCGGTTTTCAGCACCTGATCGCGCGTGTCTGTTGTGCCATGGGGAATCGCAATACCATTGCCAAGAAAGGTCGAGGTTTGCTGTTCGCGCGCCAGCATACCGTCAACATAGCCGCCCGCCACATTCCCCGCCTGCGCTAACGCGGCGGCGATTTGCCGAATGGCCTCTTCTTTATTTCCGGCCTGCTCGCCCGGATGAATGTCCTGAACCGATAACTGGAACATGTGTCTCCTCTCCTGCTGAATTGAAACGATTCAGCCACTATGAGAAAAAAAGCGCCAATCTGAGTTATCAAAAAAACCAGATCGCGCTGAAACGTTTCAAGAAGTCTGGATCTTTCTGCTTCAGCACGCAAGAAAAGTTACCGGTTTTGTAGCAATTTTTTGAGGTGAAGCACATTTTTTCTCCAACAGACCCTCAATAGCTGACGCATAAAAGGCTTCAGCTTTTTTCTTTCAGCTTGCGTCAGCACCCCCCTGGTAACAAACTGGAATGCTATTTTGATTTTTCGTGTCGATTTTGATTCAGACGCCTGTTTATTTTCTGACGGGCAGCGTAAACTCCGCCTCTCTTCACACCACTGATATAGAAACATGCACAACAGTCCCGCCGCCGCTGCGCCTAAATCGTTTGACCTGGCGTCTACCGCCTTTTTGATCGTCGCTTTTCTCACCGGTATTGCCGGTGCGCTACAGGCGCCGACGCTCAGTATTTTTCTGACGGATGAGGTTCACGCCCGTCCCGGCATGGTGGGATTCTTTTTTACCGGCAGCGCGGTTATCGGCATTATCGTGAGCCAGTTTCTGGCGGGTCGCTCAGATAAAAAAGGCGATCGCAAAAAACTGATCGTTTTCTGTTGCGTGCTGGGCATGTTGGCCTGCGTGTTGTTTGCCTGGAACCGCAACTACTTTATTTTGCTGTTCATCGGCGTCTTTCTCAGTAGCTTCGGCTCTACCGCCAACCCGCAGATGTTTGCGCTGGCCCGAGAACATGCCGATCGTACAGGTCGTGAAGCGGTGATGTTCAGCTCAATCCTCCGCGCCCAGGTCTCGTTGGCCTGGGTCATTGGGCCGCCGCTGGCCTATGCGCTGGCGATGGGTTTTAGCTTTACGGTGATGTATTTGAGCGCGGCGGTAGCTTTTATCGTCTGCGGCGTCATGGTGTGGTTCTTTTTACCGTCAATGCGCAAAGATGCGCCGCTGGCGACCGGCACGCTGGAAGCACCGCGTCGTAATCGCCGTGATACGCTGTTGCTGTTTGTCATCTGTACGTTAATGTGGGGAACTAACAGCCTGTATATCATTAATATGCCGCTGTTTATCATCAATGAGCTGCATCTTCCGGAAAAACTTGCAGGCGTGATGATGGGCACCGCCGCCGGGCTGGAGATTCCCACAATGCTGATTGCAGGTTACTTCGCCAAACGGTTGGGAAAACGCCTGTTAATGTGCATCGCCGTTGTCGCCGGACTGTGCTTTTATGCGGGTATGTTGCTGGCGCACGCGCCGGCAACGTTGCTCGGCTTGCAGTTGCTGAACGCGATTTACATCGGCATTCTTGGCGGGATTGGCATGCTCTATTTTCAGGATCTCATGCCAGGCCAGGCGGGTTCAGCCACCACGCTGTATACCAATACCATTCGCGTCGGCTGGATCATTGCCGGTTCGTTGGCGGGAATCGCCGCAGAAATCTGGAATTATCATGCGGTCTTCTGGTTTGCGTTAGTTATGATTGTCGCCACCATGTTCTGCCTGGCGCGTATTAAAGATGTTTAACTTGCAAGCCTGATACTTTTACTCTTCGACACATTTCAGCGCAGAGTTTATCTCTGCGCAATGTTCATGCGCGGTCATTCATTGTCTTTTTCTCAATACGATATTCTGTTAGCGCCCTCGTACATAAAAGACCGGTTATTGAGAAAATTACGCCCATCAGCCCGCAAAGGACCAGCACCAGCCGCATCTTATATTTTGGTGTAACAGCAACATCTATCACTTCAATGTTAGCATTATTTTTAACCGCCTCCGACAACAATGATAGCTTTGCATATGTTTCCGTTTGTAACATATTTTTATGCACGCTATAACGTTTAATGTCACCGTCATCGATATACCATGCTGCCATTTTATCGACACTATTTTTCAGGGTGGAAATAATATTATTGACACTTTCTTCCCTCCCCTGCGCCTTAAAAATGACAAGCTGTTTTTTCGCGTCAAAACTTATTTTATTTTTATAGTCCGTAGGCAAGAAATGGCTAAACTGGTTAAGGATAACCGTTGTTTTACATTGAATATCATTAGTATAGCCACATAACGCATAGGTAGCAGGCGTATCCAGATTAGGTTTGATTGTCATACTCACAACCTTTGTATCATGCTGCACGCTCACAAAAACATAGCCAATGGCAACAAAAATAAAGGTAGCGATCATGATACTTAGCCATTTTCTTATAAGGAATAAGGAAACGTCGACTAAATCAATTTCACTATTTTCTCCCCGCATTTCACATCCCTTTTAAAACGCTAATAGTCAACCCGAATACTGAAATAACAAAAAGCGACACCAGCGTAAAAATAAACGCCCTGGCTGCGAACGTATATTTCTTCATAAGATAAAACCCACACATAAGAATTCGAGTATTTTAAAGGAAAATAACAATACATTCACACTGGTTATATCGATCGGTAAATACATCAATGATAGATATAAACTATCAAATTCATGATATCGATCGTTATAAATAATTAAAATCGATCAAAATTCCTCTTTTTAATAGATAAAAACTATCATATAAATAAAATTGATCGTTTTTGTTTTATGTGACGGTTCATTCGGTACACGTTCAGGCACCAACGGGGTTGAGCGGCGACATCTACCGCTTCAGAAGCCACGAAATAAGGGAATCATGTATTACGCTATTTAATGGTAAAAGGAGGTAATTTGAGGCGCAGCTTTTGCAGACTATTTCGGGATATAACGTAAGCCCCTGCACGTTTATCAAAAACGGCATAGCTCATGGTAAGGTTTTCTGTTCGAGTTCCAGCAAATAAATAATGGCCTCTTCCCGGGTCGTTAAACACATGTCCCCTGTCGGTTGCAAACCAGAGCACACTTTTGGGCGTAAAGGCGAGCCAAAGATAAGGCACAAGTTATCTTCCGAAAGCTGCACGCATCTGGTATTCATCGGCTTGCCATTCGGCATTCCGGGTATCGGCGACGAAATTGAAGGCGCAATACAGCAAGCGCCACAACCGCTACGACAGTCCATGCTCAGCCCCTCTATTTATAACCAAATGAAAGATAACAGAATTTGTCCAAAGAAAAATCCAGATTTAAAATGTGGACGTCATCATGATCAGGCCTGCCCTCAGACATTCCGAAGACAAGGCTGGAAACAGAAGGGACAACACAGCACACTTCCCCCTCCGGGCGACATGCCATCGCGTATTCTCGTTGAATGCGGGGCGGAAAGCGGGCGAACAGTATCACCTTTTTTGCACCAGCAAAAGTGACAATTCCACTTGCCTGGACGGCCCGGCGCGAGTAGTTTTACGCGATATTTTAGATAATCTCTACAACAGGATCTCCTCGATGCCAAGAGCGAACGAAATCAAAAAAGGTATGGTACTGAACTACAACGGCAAATTGCTGATTGTGAAAGATATCGACATTCAGTCGCCTACCGCCCGTGGCGCCGCCACACTGTATAAAATGCGTTTTTCTGATGTCCGCACCGGTCTGAAAGTGGAAGAACGTTTCAAAGGCGACGATATCGTTGATACCGTCACCCTGAGCCGTCGCGGCGTTGACTTTTCTTATGTCGATGGCAACGAATACGTGTTCATGGATAAAGAAGACTATACGCCGTATACCTTCACCAAAGATCAGATTGAAGAAGAGTTGCTGTTTATGCCTGAAGGCGGAATGCCGGATATGCAGGTTCTGACCTGGGACGGCCAACTGCTGGCGCTAGAGCTTCCGCAGACCGTGGATCTGGAAATCGTCGAAACCGCGCCGGGTATTAAAGGGGCGTCCGCCAGCGCACGTAACAAACCCGCGACATTAAGCACCGGTCTGGTGATTCAGGTTCCTGAATACCTGAGCGCAGGTGAGAAAATCCGCATTCATATCGAAGAGCGCCGTTATATGGGGCGCGCGGATTAAGTTTCGCATTTTTCGGCTGCGCCCCAGGGCGCAGTCTGACCCTTTTCTTTATTGATTGTTCTGCACCAGGCAAGAGAAACGTTAAAAATTTAACATTTTCTGCTCTTAAGATGGCAGAAGCACGACTTCGTCAACTCAGCGCTTCTCTTTTTCACGTTTATTCGCCAGGATTATTAAAAGTTGTTATGTTGTATCAATATTCTGGAGCTGACGTGACCAAAACCAATCTTATTACTGGATTTCTCGGTAGCGGAAAAACCACCTCTATCCTTCATTTATTAGCCCATAAAGATCCGGCTGAAAAGTGGGCCGTCCTGGTCAATGAATTTGGCGAAGTGGGTATTGACGGCGCACTGCTTGCCGACAGCGGCGCACTGCTAAAAGAGATCCCCGGCGGCTGCATGTGCTGCGTCAATGGATTGCCTATGCAGGTGGGGCTCAACACGCTGCTACGCCAGGGCAAACCTGACCGGTTGCTGATTGAACCAACCGGACTGGGGCACCCAAAACAGATTCTGGATTTATTAACTGCGCCGGTTTATGAGCCGTGGATTGATTTACGCGCCACGCTCTGCATCCTGGACCCTCGCCTGCTACTGGACCAACAGAGCGTCGCCAATGAAAATTTCCGCGATCAGCTCGCCTCAGCCGATATTATCATCGCCAATAAGACCGATCGCGCCACGGCGCAGAGCGATGCCGCCCTGCAACAGTGGTGGCGACAGTACGGCGGCGATCGCCAACTGATTCATGCCGAACATGGACAGATAGACGGTAAGCTTCTTGATTTACCACGACAAAATCTGGCGGAACTGCCGGCCAGCGCCGCGCATTCTCACACTCATGCCAGTAAAAAAGGACTCGCCGCGCTAAATCTGCCCGCCCAGCAGCGCTGGCGACGCAGCCTTAATAGCGGACAGGGTCATCAGGCCTGCGGCTGGATTTTCGATGCCGATACCGTGTTTGACACCATTGGCCTCCTCGAATGGGCTCGTCTGGCGCCGGTGGGCCGGGTGAAAGGCGTTATGCGCATACAAGAGGGGCTGGTACGCATCAATCGCCAGGGCGATGACCTGCACATCGAAACACAGAGTGTCGCGCCGCCGGACAGCCGGGTTGAACTTATCTCAAACACAGAAACCGACTGGAATACGTTACAGACGGCCTTGTTGAAGCTTCGTTTAGCGACGCACGCGTAAGGTTGCCACCGTTTAAAAACTATGGCGAAATGACGATGAAAACCCGCTATTCCTTGATAATTCTGCTTAATGCCGCCGGTCTGGCGCTGTTTTTGTCATGGTATCTTCCCGTCAATCACGGTTTCTGGTTCACCATTGATTCCGGCATATTCCACTTCTTTAACCAGAAACTGGTGGAAAGCCACGCGTTCCTCTGGTGGGTCGCTATTACCAATAATCGGGCGTTTGACGGCTGTTCGCTGCTGGCGATGGGCGGACTGATGCTCAGTTTCTGGCTAAAAGAAAACGCATCGGGCCGGCGGCGCATTGTGATAATCGGATTGGTCATGCTGCTAACAGCGGTGGTGCTTAACCAACTCGGTCAGGCGCTGATCCCCGTCAAGCGCGCCAGCCCAACGCTCTCTTTTGAGCATATTTATCGCGTCAGCGAGTTGCTGCATATCCCGACAAAAGACGCGTCAAAAGACAGTTTCCCAGGCGATCACGGTATGATGCTGCTGATATTTTCCGCCTTTATGCTGCGTTATTTCGGCAAAACGGCGGGGATTATCGCCCTTATTATATTTGTGGTTTTCGCGTTTCCGCGCGTTATGATTGGCGCTCACTGGTTCACCGATATTGTGGTCGGGTCACTCACGGTTATTTTGATTGGCCTCCCCTGGTGGCTGATGACCCCGCTCAGCGACCGGGCGATAGCGCTTTTTGAGAATTATCTTCCGGGCGGGAATAAACAAATTTTAAACAAATAACCCATGTAATTAACATTACCTTCAGCGATAGTTTTACATCGTTGAAGGTAATTTATGATGATATTCCCCCAGCCCATCATTTTTCGGTCATATTATTCCTGTGCAAAATGAACAGGTTGCACGATTTTTAAACGATTTGCGCTTAATTTGACCCGTGCTGATAGCTCACTTTTCGTATCATAAATTCTTATAAAAAATCACGCGAAATCGCTCGCAATGACAGCAACAATCGGGTAATCTCAAACTCGTTTTGCCTCGCCAGATAATTATTCTCATTGCGAATAAATTTGTGCGTTCCGCCACAGATTTGTGCACAAAGAATTGTCTCAAGCTGTGCAGGTAATTAGTCTCATCACGTTTGGCATTTTTATAACGATATTTATCGTTAAGGACTTCAAGGGAAAACAAACAACATGGTCAAATCTCAACCGATTTTGAGATATATTTTGCGCGGGATTCCTGCGATTGCAGTTGCGGTTCTGCTTTCTGCTTGTAGCACAACCACCAATACCGCAAAGAATATGCATTCTGAGACGCATGCTGTGGGCAATAGCGATAGCTCTTCACTGCAAGCCTCTCAGGATGAATTTGAAAATATGGTGCGTAACCTCGACGTTAAGTCGCGGATTATGGATCAGTATGCTGACTGGAAAGGCGTGCGTTACCGCCTGGGCGGCAGCACTAAGAAAGGCGTCGACTGTTCCAGCTTTGTACAGCGCACCTTCCGTGAACAGTTTGGTTTAGAGCTTCCGCGTTCAACCTATGAACAGCAGGAAATGGGCAAAGCGGTTTCACGCAATAACCTGCGTACGGGCGATCTGGTTCTGTTCCGCGCCGGTTCCACTGGTCGCCATGTCGGTATTTATATCGGCAATAACCAGTTTGTCCATGCGTCTACCAGTAGCGGCGTCATTATCTCCAGTATGAACGAACCGTACTGGAAAAAACGCTACAATGAAGCGCGTCGAGTTCTGAGCCGCAGTTAATCTTCATCAGGCAGCACCTCCCTTGGCTTACCTGATGAGACGACATAAAAAGCACTGCTTCAGCAGTGCTTTTGCTTATTATCCCTTCTGAACCCGTTTTACCGAATAGCGACGTGTGGCCTCTTATCCAGCCTACAACACACGAACATAGGCCTGATAAACATAGCGCCATCAGACATTCAGGTCGTTTCCGCCAACGACTACTGCGACAATACGCTTTCCTGCGCATCACAGAAAAGCATGACTATCCGGGGTAATCCAGGCTATAGTCTTATAAATCAACCAGTTTAACCGGCATCCGCCTTTTCAGGTCACACCAGGAATTATGCTTACACGCGACTCCTCTTCCGGTCGGAAAATCCTGCTTACCTGTATCATTACGGGGATAGCGGCAGCATTACTTATTGGTAGCCTGCAATTTTTCCTGTCGTGGCATAAACGGGATGTTAAATACAATACGCTCCTTTCTGATGTACAACATTACCTGGCCAGCTATTTCGCCGACCTGAAAGCCACCACCGATATTCTTCAGCCGTTGACGATCAACACCTGTCAGCAGGTTGGCGCAGAACTCACCTCAAGAGCCGCTTTTAGCCTTAATGTCCGCGCCTTCTTATTGATTAAAGATAAAAAAGTGTTCTGCTCTTCCGCCACTGGCGCCATGAATATGCCGCTTCAGCAACTGGTACCGGATATAGATATCCGCAAAGACGTTGCTATGGCGATTCTGCCCGGCACGCCAATGATGCCCAACAAACCGACAATGGTGATTTGGTATCGAAACCCATTATTAAATGACAGCGGCGTATTCACATCGCTGAATATTAACCTGACGCCCTACTTACTCTATACCACGCGCCAGGACGATTTTAACGGCATCGCGCTGATTGTCGGCAATACCGCGCTGTCGACCTTTTCTTCGCGTCTGCTGACCGTCGCGGAGCTGCCGGGCACGCCATCACGACAGGCAACTATCAACGGCCTGCCGCTTAAAATACAGCTTTATGCCGATAGCTGGACCTACAATGACTTGTGGTATGCGTTGATGCTGGGCTGCATTAGCGGCATCGTAGCGGGGTTTATCTGTTACTTTATCTATGCCCTCCGGACGCGACCGGGCAAAGAGATTTTAACGGCGATCAAACACGAGCAGTTTTATGTGGTTTATCAGCCCGTCGTCGATACTCGTACGCTGAGCGTCACCGGGCTTGAAGTCTTACTGCGCTGGCGTCACCCTACGGCAGGCGAGATTCCGCCGGATGCCTTTATCCACTATGCCGAAGCGCAACAACTTATCGTACCGTTAACGCAGCATCTGTTCGAGCTGATCGCCCGCGACGCTCCCACGCTACAGAAGGTGATGCCCGTCGGTGCCAAATTTGGCATTAACATCGCGCCGGAACATCTGCACAGCGACAGTTTTAAAGAGGATATGCTCCGGCTCAGGGACGCCCTGCCCGCGCACCATTTTCATATCGTGCTGGAAATCACTGAACGCGATATGCTTCAGCAGTACGAAGCGGCCAAACTGTTCGAATGGCTGCATTCCGCCGGGTTTGAAATCGCTATAGATGATTTCGGTACAGGCCATAGCGCTCTGATTTATCTGGAGCGATTTACTTTAGATTATCTGAAAATCGATCGCGGCTTTATCCAGGCGATCGGCACGGAAACCGTCACGTCGCCGGTTCTGGATACCGTGCTGACGCTCTCCAGACGCCTGAATATGCTGACGGTGGCCGAGGGCGTTGAAACGCCGGAGCAGGCCCGTTGGCTACGCGATCACGGTGTTAATTACTTGCAGGGGTACTGGATTAGCCGTCCTTTACCCCTAAAAGATTTCGTGCTGTGGATGTCGGCGCCTTCCGTGCCTGAATGGTAGTCCCCTTACGGTTTTAACGGATTCACATCAGACGCAACGTCACTTATTATTCAGCGAAACGCCTGCCGGTTTGCAGCGGGCAATACGATAAGGAAACCGCCTTCAGATGATTGCGCGCGTAATGCTTCTGCTTGTCGCACTGGTTAGCGCTGGCGCCCAGGCCCAGGAAATCAAAGAAAGCTACGCTTTCGCCGTACTCGGCGAACCTAAGTATGCTTTTAACTTTGATCACTTTGATTATGTGAATCCTGCTGCGCCGAAAGGCGGTCAGATGACGCTTTCCGCCATTGGTACGTTCGATAATTTCAATCGCTATTCGCTGCGCGGCAATCCCGGCGTACGTACCGAAGCCCTTTACGATACGCTTTTTACCACATCGGATGATGAACCCGGAAGCTATTACCCGCTGATTGCCGACCATGCCCGCTATGCCGCCGACTATTCCTGGGTGGAAATCTCGATTAATCCCCGCGCTCGTTTTCACGATGGCACGCCCATTACCGCCCGCGATGTGGCCTTTACCTTTCATAAGTTTATGACCGAAGGCGTACCGCAGTTCCGTCTGGTCTATAAAGGTACTACCGTGAAGGCGATTGCGCCTTTAACCGTGCGAATTGAGCTGGCGAAGCCTGGTAAAGAAGACATGCTTAGTCTGTTTTCACTACCGATCATGCCCGAAAAATTCTGGAAAAATCACAAACTCAGCGATCCGCTTTCAACGCCGCCCTTAGCCAGCGGGCCATACCGGATTACTCAGTGGAAAATGGGCCAGTACATTGTCTATTCACGCGTCAAAAACTACTGGGCGGCTAATCTGCCGGTCAATCGTGGACGCTTTAACCTCGACACTATCCGCTACGATTACTACCTTGATGATAATGTCGCTTTCGAGGCGTTTAAAGCGGGCGCATTTGATCTACGGCTGGAAAACGACGCTAAAAACTGGGCAACGCGCTACATCGGTAAAAATTTCGATAATCATTACATCATTAAAGAAGAGCAGAAAAACGAGTCGGCGCAGGACACACGCTGGCTGGCCTTTAACATTCAGCGCCCGGTATTTAAAGACCGGCGGGTACGTGAAGCCGTCACCCTGGCCTTCGATTTTGAGTGGATGAATAAAGCGCTGTTCTATAATGCCTGGAGCCGAACCAACAGTTACTTCCAGAATACCGAGTACGCCGCCAGAAATTATCCTGACGCCGATGAGCTGGTATTACTCGCGCCGATGAAAAAAGATCTTCCTCCTGAAGTCTTCACTCAGATCTATCAGCCGCCGGTCTCTAACGGCGACGGCTACGATCGCGAAAATCTTCTTAAAGCTGACGCCTTGTTGACGCAGGCCGGATGGGTGATCAACGGACAGCAACGGGTCAATAGCGTCACCGGTAAGCCTCTGACGTTTGAACTTCTCCTTCCTGCCAGCAGTAATAGCCAGTGGGTTCTACCCTTCCAGCATAATCTTCAGCGTCTGGGCATTACGATGACTATCCGTCAGGTTGATAATTCTCAGCTCACCAACCGGATGCGCAGCCGCGACTATGACATGATGCCGAGGCTATGGCGGGCGATGCCCTGGCCCAGCTCCGATCTACAAATCTCATGGGCGTCGGAATACATTGACTCCAGTTATAACGCTCCCGGCGTACAAAGCCCGGTGGTGGATAAACTGATCGCGCAAATTATCGCAGCGCAGGGTGATAAAGCGAAACTGGTGCCGCTGGGACGGGCGCTGGATCGCGTGCTGACCTGGAACTATTACATGCTGCCGATGTGGTATATGGCGCAAGACAGGCTCGCCTGGTGGGATAAATTCTCCCATCCGGCGATTCGCCCGGTATATACCATCGGGTTAGATACCTGGTGGTATGATGTCAACAAAGCCGCCAAACTACCGGCAGCCAGGAGGTAGTAAGAATCAATGGGCGCCTATCTTATCCGCCGTCTGTTACTGGTGATCCCCACGCTATGGGCCATTATTACCATTAACTTTTTTATCGTGCAGATCGCTCCCGGCGGCCCTGTCGATCAGGCGATTGCCGCGATTGAATTTGGTCAGGGCGGCGCGTTGCCCGGTGCCAGCGGCGAAGGCGTTCGCGCCAGTCATGCGCAAACCGGCGTCGGCAATATCAGCGACAGCCATTATCGCGGCGGCCGCGGACTCGATCCGGAGGTGATCGCGGAGATCACCCATCGCTACGGCTTCGACAAACCGCTGCATGAGCGTTATTTCAAGATGCTACGGGACTATCTCTCTTTTGACTTCGGCGACAGTCTGTTTCGCAGCGCATCCGTACTAACGCTGATCAAAGATAGCCTTCCCGTCTCCATTACCCTGGGATTATGGAGCACGCTGATTATTTATCTGGTGTCTATCCCGCTGGGGATCCGCAAAGCCGTCCATAACGGCAGTCGCTTTGATGTGTGGAGCAGCGCGTTTATCATTATTGGTTATGCGATCCCCGCCTTTCTGTTCGCTATTTTATTAATCGTCTTTTTTGCCGGCGGCAGCTACTACGATATCTTTCCGCTACGTGGCCTGGTCTCCCCCAACTTTGACACGTTACCGTGGTACCAGAAAATCACCGATTATTTGTGGCATATTACGCTACCGGTGTTGGCGACCGTCATCGGCGGTTTTGCCGCCCTGACGATGCTGACGAAAAATTCGTTTCTCGACGAGGTGCGTAAACAGTATGTCGTTACCGCTCGCGCTAAAGGCGTGAGTGAAAAAAACATTCTCTGGAAACATGTTTTTCGTAACGCCATGCTGCTGGTGATCGCCGGGTTTCCCGCCACTTTTATCAGTATGTTTTTCACCGGCTCGTTGCTAATTGAAGTCATGTTCTCGCTCAACGGCCTGGGGCTGCTGGGTTATGAAGCAACCGTTTCGCGCGACTATCCGGTGATGTTCGGCACGCTTTATATCTTTACCCTGATTGGCTTATTACTGAATATCCTGAGCGATATCAGCTATACGCTGGTCGATCCACGCATTGATTTTGAGGGACGATAATGCCGCGATTAAGCCCGGTCAATCAGGCCCGCTGGGCGCGTTTCCGCCATAATCGCCGGGGCTACTGGTCACTATGGATTTTCCTGGTAGTGTTCAGCCTGAGCTTATGCGCGGAACTGATTGCTAACGATAAGCCATTGCTGGTGCGCTATGAAGGCCAGTGGTATTTTCCGCTGGTAAAAAATTACAGCGAGCGCGATTTCGGCGGCCCGCTGGCGACAACGGCAGACTATCAGGACCCCTGGCTACAACGGCAGCTTGAGAATCGGGGCTGGGTGTTGTGGGCCCCCGTACGCTTTGGCGCCAATACCATTAATTTTGCCACCACGCAGCCTTTCCCCTCCCCGCCTTCGGCGAAAAACTGGCTGGGCACCGATGCGAATGGCGGCGACGTTTTCGCCCGCATCCTGTACGGCACCCGCATTTCTATTTTATTCGGTCTGATGTTAACGATTTGCTCCAGCGTCATGGGCGTACTGGCGGGCGCGCTACAGGGCTATTATGGCGGCAAAGTCGATTTATGGGGACAACGTCTCATCGAAGTCTGGTCGGGGATGCCGACCCTGTTTCTGATTATTTTACTTTCCAGCGTAGTGCAGCCTAACTTCTGGTGGCTGCTGGCCATAACCGTACTGTTTGGCTGGATGAGTCTGGTGGGCGTGGTGCGCGCCGAATTTTTACGGACCCGCAATTTTGACTATATCCGCGCCGCGCAGGCGCTTGGCGTCAGCGATCGTGACATTATCCTGCGCCATATGTTGCCTAATGCGATGGTCGCTACCCTGACATTTTTACCGTTCATTTTATGTAGTTCCATCACCACCCTGACGTCGCTGGATTTTCTGGGATTTGGTCTGCCGCTTGGCTCCCCTTCTCTCGGCGAACTTCTTTTACAGGGGAAAAACAACTTACAGGCTCCCTGGCTGGGGATCGCCGCCTTTCTGTCTGTCGCCATTCTGCTATCGCTGCTGATTTTTATCGGCGAAGCGGTACGCGACGCCTTTGATCCTGCTAAGGCGGTATAAGATGACATCTCCATTGCTTGCGATTGAAAATTTATCGGTAGGTTTCCGTCAGCAACAGCACGTGCGTCCTGTCGTTAACGCCATTTCGTTACAGGTGAACGCCGGGGAAACGCTGGCGCTGGTCGGCGAGTCCGGGTCAGGAAAAAGCGTGACGGCGCTTTCTATTCTGCGTCTTTTGCCTACCCCTCCCGCCGTCTACCTCTCCGGCGATATTCGCTTTCACGGCGAATCATTGCTTCATGCCAGCGAGCAGACGCTACGCGGCGTGCGCGGCAATAAAATCGCCATGATTTTTCAGGAACCGATGGTTTCACTTAACCCGCTGCATACGCTGGAAAAACAGCTCTATGAAGTGCTGTCGCTCCATCGGGGAATGCGTCGGGAGGCGGCAAGGGCGGAGATGATCGGTTGTCTGGATCGGGTCGGTATCCGCCAGGCGAGCCAGCGTCTGCGCGATTATCCTCATCAGCTTTCCGGCGGCGAACGCCAGCGCGTCATGATAGCCATGGCGCTGTTAACACGGCCGGAATTACTGATCGCCGATGAGCCGACCACCGCCCTCGACGTCTCCGTACAGGCGCAGATTTTATCTCTACTGCGGGAACTCCAGCGCGAGCTCAATATGGGATTGCTGTTTATCACCCATAACCTCAGCATTGTAAAAAAACTGGCGGATTCAGTGGCGGTAATGCAACACGGCAAGTGCGTAGAGAACCAACGCGCCGACACGCTGCTCTCCGCGCCGACCCATCCGTACACGCAAAAACTCCTCAACAGCGAACCCACAGGCGATCCGGTTCCGCTCCCCGCCGGGCAGACGCCGTTGCTGGAAGTGGACAGGCTGCGCGTCGCCTTCCCGATCCGCAAAGGCATTCTGAAGCGCGTCGTGGATCATAATGTGGTGGTTAACAATATCAGTTTCACCCTGCATCCAGGCGAAACGCTGGGTCTGGTCGGCGAGTCAGGATCGGGAAAAAGTACCACCGGTCTGGCGCTGTTACGGCTTATCCGCTCCGAAGGCCGCATCGTGTTTGACGGTCAATCGCTGGATACGTTAAACCGCCGCCAGCTTTTACCTGTTCGCCACCGTATCCAGGTCGTATTCCAGGATCCGAACTCATCGCTAAACCCGCGTTTAAACGTGTTGCAAATTATCGAAGAAGGCCTGCGCGTCCACCAGCCTACGCTTTCAGGCGCGCAGCGCGAACAGCAGGTGAAAGCGGTCATGATGGAAGTCGGCCTGGACCCGGAAACACGGCATCGTTACCCCGCTGAGTTTTCCGGCGGCCAGCGTCAACGTATCGCCGTCGCCAGGGCGCTGATTTTAAAACCGTCGCTTATTATTCTGGATGAACCGACCTCATCGCTGGATAAAACCGTTCAGGCGCAGATTCTTGCCCTCCTGAAATCGCTCCAGCAAAAGCACCGTCTGGCCTATATCTTCATTAGCCACGATCTGCATGTAGTACGCGCGCTGTGCCATCAGGTTATCGTGCTGCGACAGGGGGAGGTGGTTGAACAGGGGCAATGCGAGCGCGTGTTTACCGCACCGCAACAGGCCTATACGCGTCAGCTACTCGCGTTAAGCTGACGCCTAAAAAGGATTATTGTTAGAAAAAGGTTCCGCTATCGCCACGCCGAAATTTTTCAGCCGACAGGTGGCGGCAAACTCATCCTGACGATTAACGAACAGGCACGGTTCCCCTTCGCACTCCAGCACGGAGCAAGGAACTTCAATATCGCTTAGCGCCTGGCTGAGCTTATGCATCACTGACCACGCGCTATCGCCTGCCGGACTCAACAGTTTAAGCGCCACCAGACTATTCTCGGTGCTCTGCCCGTTTTGCGGAATCGGTTCAACCTTTGACCCCGCAAAACCCGCCGACCAGCGATAGTTTTGCGGCAGACGGTGAACAATTGAGAGCTGTAATGTATTCACTTTCTTTCCCCGGAAGCACAATTACTTCACAATTTACTTACATTTATATTAACACATCATTGACAACCCGTCCTTAAACAGATTGCTAACGCCCTTCTCTCCGTCAGTGGCTCTACAGCAAGCGGGAGTTAAAATAGTTTTACCGACGCGGAGATAGCGGCGGGCTATATGTACCCGTTTCTGCGATCTAACTCAACCTTTTTAACTACAATGATGTGACTTTTTACATAAATGGATTTTACATAAAATAAACATAAAGGAGGAAAATGATGAATTGGTAATTGATATACATCAACTATGAAAGCCGTTTGGCTTTGCCATCGTGTAGCGGATAGCGTCCCCCAACGCCGCCTGCGCATTCTTCGGCGCCATTGAGGGACAGCGCGCCCGTCACCGTTTTTTGGGACGGCTGGCGTAGAGATAAAACAGAATGGAACAGGCGGCGCAAAGCGCAATCGACCAAATCATCGGCCACGCACTGGTAAAGGTAGCCAGCGACAGCAACGCGCCGACGATAGCGCCAATACCAAAGCGGAAAGTGCCCGCCAACGAAGACGCCGTTCCGGCCATATGCGGAAACTCATCCAAAATGACCGCCATCGCATTGGACGAAACCATCGACACACAGCCGACAAACGCCGCAACGCCGACCACCAGCGCCCAGAATCCAATGCCCATCAGCGCGCTGAAAACCATCCACACCGCCATCGCAAACTGAATCCATAGCCCGGCCCGAAACATGTTTAGCGCCCCTACCCGTCTGACAAAACGGCTGTTGATAATCGTCATCACAAACAGAAATACGATGTTCAACGCGAAGTAGTAGCCGAAATCTTGCGGCGGAACATGATTAATTTCGATATAGACAAACGGCCCCGCGCTCAAAAAAGAGAACATACCGGCAAAACTAAACCCGCTCGCCAGCATATAGCTCAGTACGCGTTTGTGGCGAAACAACGCCGCAAAGTTACCTATTGTGGTACGAATATGAAAAGGCTGACGCCGCTCAACGGGCAGCGTCTCTTTAATCAGAGCAAAGATCATGACTGACGCCAGAATCGCCGCAATGGCCAGTATCCAGAAGATATAGTGCCAGCTTAACCATACCAACACCCAGCCGCCAACAATGGGCGCCATTAACGGCGCTATCGTAGTGACCAGCATGACAAATGACATCATGCGCGAAAACTCTTCCTTTGGATAAATATCCCGCATCAGCGCATTGATGACGACGCTTGCCGCCGCGGCCGCCAAACCGTGAAAGAAACGCATCACGATCAGTTGATCGATAGTCTGCGCCAACGCACAGGCGACCGCCGCAGCGGCAAATACCAGCGTCCCGCCCAGGATGACCGGCTTACGCCCGAGGCTATCCGCCATCGGTCCATAGATAAGCTGACCCAGCGCAAACCCCAAAATATAGGTGCTGAGCGTCATCTGCGCGCTACCGGCAGGCACGCCGAATTGCGCAGAAATCACCGGCAGCGCTGGAAGATACATATCAATCGACAGCGGCATTAACATGGCCAACAGGCCAAGGATAAAGACAATGGCAAAGGAAGAGTGCTGCCGGGTGGTCACATCGAACTCCTGAATTTAACGAGATAGTTAGCCGACGCTGGCGATTTCTTCTTCAGTCAACGGGCGGTACTCGCCGGGAGCCAGATTCTCATCCAGCGTAATGGCGCCAATCCGTTCGCGGTGCAGTTCCAGAACGCGATTGCCTACTGCGGCAAACATCCGCTTCACCTGATGATAACGGCCTTCGCTGATGGTCAGACGGACCTGCACAGGCGTTATCACCTCCAGCGTAGCGGGTTTAGTGAGATCTTTTTCATTATGCAACTGCACGCCTTTCGCAAATTGCGCTGCCGTATCGTCGGCCACCGGCGACTCCAGGGTCACCAGATAGGTTTTTTCACAGTGATGGCGCGGCGACGTAATACGGTGCGACCACTGACCGTCATCTGTCATTAACACCAGACCGGTAGTATCGATATCCAGACGTCCTGCGGCATACAGCTTATACGCCACCGGCTCATCCAGGAAATACAGCACCGTTGGATGATCGGGATCATCGGTTGAACAAACGTATCCCTGCGGCTTGTTAAGCATAAAATAGCGTGGCCCGTGTTGCTGCGCTAAGGGATTGCCGTCATACGCAACCGCATGTTCCGGGAGCAGTTTGAAGGCCGCATTTTTAATGATGTCGCCATCGACGGTAACGCGGTTACCACGAATTTCACGCCCGGCAATAGCGCGGCTGACGCCAAGCTGCTGAGCGATAAATTTATCAAGTCGCATGTGTGTGATTTAGCCTGTAATAATACGGAAATCGGGCATTCTACCCGAAAAAAGGGAATTGCTATCCGCTCAGTATAGCGGGCTAACTATATCCCTCAAGGGAAATGATTCATGGCATACTATTCCCGGAACCGTTTAACGTAGTGAGACCATGATTTTTACACTCCGCCCCTACCAGCAAGAAGCTGTAGACGCCACGCTCAGCCACTTTCGCCGCCACCGTACGCCCGCCGTGATTGTTCTGCCGACCGGCGCAGGTAAAAGCCTGGTGATCGCCGAACTGGCGCGCGTCGCCCGCGGACGGGTACTGGTGCTGGCGCATGTGAAAGAGCTGGTCGCGCAGAACCACGCCAAATATTGCGCGCTGGGGCTGGAAGCGGATATTTTCGCCGCCGGACTCAAACGTAAAGAGAGTCAGGGCAAAGTCGTGTTCGGCAGCGTACAGTCGGTGGCGCGTAATCTTGACGCCTTCCAGGAGGAGTTTTCGCTGTTGATTGTCGATGAATGCCACCGCATCGGTGACGATGAAGACAGTCAGTATCAGCAAATCCTCACTCACCTGAGTAAAGTTAATCCTCACTTACGTCTGCTTGGGCTAACCGCCACGCCTTTTCGCCTCGGAAAAGGCTGGATTTATCAATTTCATTATCACGGTATGGTGCGCGGCAACGACAACGCTCTGTTTCGCGACTGTATTTATGAACTGCCGCTGCGCTATATGATTAAACACGGCTATCTGACGCCGCCTGAGCGGCTTGATATGCCAGTGGTCCAATACGATTTCAGCCGCCTGCAGGCCCAAAGCAATGGGCTGTTCAGCGAAGCCGACCTGAACCGCGAGCTGAAAAAGCAGCAGCGGATTACGCCGCACATCATCAGCCAGATTATGGAATTTGCGCAAACGCGCAAAGGCGTGATGATTTTCGCCGCCACGGTCGAACATGCGAAAGAGATTGTCGGTCTGCTTCCGGCGGACGACGCGGCGCTGATTACCGGCGATACGCCAGGGCCCGAGCGCGACGCGCTGATTGATAATTTCAAGGCGCAGCGTTTTCGCTATCTGGTTAACGTCTCGGTGCTGACCACCGGCTTTGACGCCCCACACGTTGATCTCATCGCGATTCTACGTCCCACGGAGTCAGTTAGTCTTTACCAACAAATTGTCGGGCGTGGTCTGCGCCTTGCGCCGGGAAAGACCGATTGCCTGATTCTTGATTACGCTGGCAACCCGCACGACCTGTATGCCCCGGAGGTCGGTAGCCCGAAGGGAAAAAGCGATAACGTTCCTGTCCAGGTATTTTGCCCGGCCTGCGGCTTTGCCAACACCTTCTGGGGGAAAACCACTGCCGACGGCACGCTGATTGAACACTTTGGCCGTCGCTGCCAGGGCTGGTTTGAGGATGACGACGGCCATCGCGAGCAGTGCGATTTTCGCTTTCGCTTCAAAAACTGCCCGCAGTGTAATGCCGAAAACGATATTGCCGCCCGACGCTGCCGGGAATGTGACGCCATTCTGGTCGACCCGGACGATATGTTAAAAGCGGCGCTCAGGCTCAAGGATGCGTTAGTCCTGCGCTGTAGCGGAATGACGATGCAGCATGGGCAGGATGAGAAAGGCGAATGGCTGAAAATCACTTACTATGACGAGGACGGCGCGGATGTCAGTGAGCGCTTCCGCTTGCACACGCCCGCCCAGCGTACCGCTTTCGAACAGCTATTTATTCGCCCGCATACCCGCACGCCCGGCGTTCCTTTACGCTGGATCACGGCGGCGGATATTGTCGCGCAGCAGGCGCTGTTGCGGCATCCCGATTTTGTGGTCGCGCGGATGAAAGGCCAGTACTGGCAGGTGCGTGAAAAAGTGTTCGACTATGAAGGCCGCTTCCGCCGGGCGCACGAATTACGTGGTTAATTGTACTTTTCATTGATGTAACGGCGATTTGAGTATAGAATCCCGCCCGCCTTTGCATACGCAAAGCAGATCACTTACCTGTTGCTGGGTCGCCTGTAGCAGGAATTATTAAAGAGAGATTTAAATGTTTACTATCAACGCAGAAGTACGTAAAGAGCAGGGTAAGGGTGCGAGCCGCCGCCTGCGCGCCGCTAACAAGTTCCCGGCAATCATCTACGGCGGTTCTGAAGCCCCGATTGCTATCGAACTGGACCACGACCAGGTGATGAACATGCAAGCTAAAGCTGAATTCTACAGCGAAGTTCTGACCCTCGTTGTTGACGGTAAAGAAGTAAAAGTTAAAGCTCAGGCTGTACAGCGTCACGCTTACAAACCGAAGCTGACTCACATCGACTTCGTTCGCGCGTAATCGCCTGGAAGTTGAAGAAAAACCCCGCCCCGGCGGGGTTTTTTTATGCGTTTAATTGAATTTGACGACATGCAGAGCAACGAGAACCCACTTTGCTTTTCTGCTTTCTTACACCTCGCCATATTCAATTAGCGCCTCCCCTAATCGAGGATCTGTAGTTTCCGCCGCGGTATTCATACCTTTAAGCCGATTGAATAATGCCCGTTGACGAACGCTGGCACTTTCTGGTTTCCATGGCAAAATTCGTATTGGTATCGTTTGCCCGTCATTCAACGCATCAAATACCTTTTCATTGGTCAGTAAGTCGCCGCAGCTCCATGTCTTGCTATCAAACTGAAAATCAAATAAGACATGGAGCTCCAGTTCATCTACACGCACTTGACGCTTTGCATTATCGATGCATATTTCCACCTTCTCTTTATGCGTCAAAGTTGCATCAAGATTGAGTCCATACCGTTTCAACTGCCCCTTGTCGTAATAGTAACGTATGCTGGACCAGGTTGATTTAAAAGCAAATCCAGTAATGAATAAACCACTTAACAAGAACAGCGGGCATATGAACAAGCTCAGTAACCAGTTGGCGCCATAAGTATAAAACAGTACCAACGAGAGAACGGTGAACACCATGCCGAGCACCAACATCATCAAAAATGCGACAATGTGCGCATACAAAACCTGCCGAAATAAACTGAAATTAACAGGCGGCTTCTGACGTATTCCTTTACTCACTACGGCGTCCTTTTATGTCGTATGCCTTTATTTCCCGCCCGACGAGCGTCGCTGCAACTGGTCGCGCAGATTCGGCGGCGTCCCTTTGATAGTCAGGGTATCGGTCGCCGGGTCCCAGAAAATCCGCTCGCCCAGCAGCATCGCATCAAAGTTAATCGTTAACCCGCCGCCGCTGCCGGCATATTTGGTTAGCTGGCGCAGCGTACTGCGATCCGCCGGAAAGCTCTCTTCCAGCTCATAGCCTTTTTCGGCGGTAAATTCGCTGAAGCTGACTTCACTGACGCCGGAAAGCTCTTTAGACAGCGATTCCAGCTCAATCTCTTCCCCGGCTTGTAACTGCTCGTTGCAGTAGCTGTACACCTGCTGACGCACGTTCTGACGTTCCGCTTTATCCAACTGCGCTTCTGCGGTGAAATCATCCACTGCCTGCAACAGGCCGCGATTCTGCGCTTTGGCGTTCAACCCTTCGCTGGCACCGAGGAAATCCATAAAGAAGTCAGCGACCTTGCGCCCTACCCGACCTTTCAGGAACGTCAGATAGCGGGTCGATTGCGGATTAGTTTCCCACTCGGTAAGATCGATACGCGCCACGATATCCGCATGGTTAATATCAAGATAATGCGTCGGGTTAATGTCCAGATTTTCATTGACCCGCATACTGCTCAGGTTGTTCAGTACCGTAACCAGCAGATACTCCACCGCCAGGTAACGATAATGGCAGAACAATACAATGCCGCCGTCCGCAAAGGGATATTTCGCCAGTTCGTCACGCAGGCGTCCGGTCGCCGCCCGGCTAAAAGCAAGAAAATCTTCTTCCCCCTGACGTTGCAACCGCAGCGCTTGCGCCAGTTCACTCTCTTCGCTAAACAGGCCATACGCCTTATTCTTGGCGCTATAGACCCGATGCAGTTCAGCCACCATCTCGACAACGGTGGTTGTCGGCTCCAGCAATGAATCGCGCAAGACCAGCTCAAGATTTTGCTCATCGCGCTTGATAAGCTGGTGCAGGGCAATCTGGTTGATATCCAGACTCATGATAAACTCTCCTTTAAGACCGGGCGGTATTCAACCACCGCCTGCCGGAAGACGCAAGCAATCGCCCTGTCATTTCAGGCGTTATCCGTAACGCGAATGATTTAGGGGATAAAAATGCAGAAAAAAAACTGTTGCTACGGTAATATGTTGCCCTTTCATGAACAAACAGATTTTGATTTATGCCACAACTCTCCCGCTATAGTGATGAACATGTTGAACAACTGCTGAGCGAACTGCTCAGTGTACTGGAAAAACATAAGGCGCCGACCGATCTTTCCCTGATGGTGCTGGGAAATATGGTCACCAACCTTATCAACACCAGCGTGGCGCCGGCTCAACGCCAGGCGATTGCGAACTCTTTTGCCCGCGCCTTGCAGTCTTCGATTAGCGAAGACAACGCGCACTAAAAAGCCGACTCCGGAGAAACAAGCGACAGGTATGGTAACTCATCGTCAGCGCTACCGTGAAAAAGTCTCCCAGATGGTTAGCTGGGGGCACTGGTTCGCTCTGTTCAATATACTGTTGGCTACGTTGCTCGGCAGCCGTTACCTGTTTGTCGCCGACTGGCCGACAACGCTTGCGGGTCGCATATACTCCTACCTGAGCATTGTCGGGCACTTTAGCTTTCTGGTGTTCGCCACCTATTTGCTTATTCTTTTTCCGCTCACGTTTATCGTGATGTCCCAGCGGCTGATGCGGTTTTTATCAGCCATTCTGGCGACCGCGGGTATGACGTTGTTGCTTATCGACAGCGAAGTCTTTACCCGTTTTCACCTGCATCTTAACCCCATTGTCTGGGAGCTGGTCATCAACCCTGACCAGAACGAAATGGCGCGCGACTGGCAGCTTATGTTTATTAGCGTGCCGGTTATCTTATTGATTGAGATGCTATTTGCGACATGGAGTTGGCAAAAGCTGCGCAGTCTCACGCGCCGCCGCCATTTCGCAAGGCCGCTTGCGGCATTCTTTTTCGTCTCCTTTATCGCATCGCATCTTATCTACATCTGGGCAGACGCTAATTTTTACCGGCCGATTACCATGCAGCGGGCAAACCTGCCGCTCTCTTATCCGATGACGGCGCGACGTTTTCTTGAAAAACACGGTCTGCTGGATGCGCAGGAATATCAGCGCCGTCTGGTAGAGCAAGGCAATCCGGAAGCGGTCTCCGTTCAGTACCCGCTCAGCAATTTGCACTATCGCGATATGGGCACCGGTCAGAATGTGCTGCTCATTACCGTAGACGGCCTGAACTATTCTCGCTTTGAGAAGCAGATGCCGGAGCTGGCTACATTTGCCGAGCAAAACATCGACTTCACCCGTCATATGAGTTCAGGGAATACCACTGATAACGGTATTTTCGGCCTGTTCTATGGCATATCGCCAGGCTATATGGATGGCGTGTTATCCACCAGAACCCCTGCGGCGCTCATTACCGCGTTGAATCAGCAAGGCTACCAACTGGGACTGTTTTCTTCGGATGGCTTCGCCAGCCCGCTTTACCGTCAGGCATTACTGTCCGATTTCTCGATGCCGACAGCGCAGACGCAGTCTGATGCGCAAACGGCCAGCCAGTGGATAGACTGGCTTGGACGCTACGCACAGGAAGATAACCGCTGGTTCTCATGGGTATCGTTTAACGGTACTAACATTGATGACAGTAATCAGAAGAATTTTGTTAAGCGTTACGCCAGCGCCGCCAGCGACGTGGATGCGCAAATCAATCGGGTTCTGAACGCGCTGCGAGAGGCCGGTAAATTCGACAATACCGTCGTGATCATTACCGCAGGACGCGGCATACCGTTGACGCCGGAAGAAAATCGCTTCGACTGGTCGCAAGGTCATCTGCAAGTACCGCTGGTGATCCACTGGCCGGGGACGCCTGCGCAGCGTATTAATGTGCTTACCGATCATACCGATGTGATGACCACGTTGATGCAACGCCTGTTACATGTCAGCACGCCAGCGAACGAATATTCACAGGGCCAGGACATCTTTACCGTTCCACGTCGCCATAACTGGGTAACGGCGGCAGACGGCAGTACGCTGGCAATCACGACGCCGCAAATGACTCTGGTGCTCAATAATAACGGTCATTATCAGACCTATGACTTACACGGCGAGAAGATCAAAGATCAGAAGCCGCAGCTCAGTCTGCTGCTGCAAGTGCTAACAGAAGAGAAACGTTTTATCGCTAACTGATTAATTATAAATCAGTTAGCACCGTTTCCCCTTGCATTCGCGTTGGAAAGAGGTAGTATTAGCACCCACAAGTCGGCACGTAGCGCAGCCTGGTAGCGCACCGTCATGGGGTGTCGGGGGTCGGAGGTTCAAATCCTCTCGTGCCGACCAAAATTCCCCTTAAAAACCAGCCTCTCAGGGCTGGTTTTTTTATGCCTGCAATTAAAAAGTTAGCTGATGCCAGAGACGTTATTTTGCATGAACTGATCGGACACCTTTCCCGTGCAGTGGTCAACGTAAAGTCAATGCAGGCAAATAACGTAAACCATTTTTGTACTAAAACAGAAAAAGCGCATCTATACCCTATGCTGGAAGAAATGTTTGCAGTGGCAGGTAAATGAGTAAGCAATCTGTCGCAGCAATAATAAAACGTTCTGGTAAGGTAAACGGCCTACCACTTCTTTGTCACTAACAATTAGCCTCCCTGTCGCCATAGGGCCGATAATGATCGGCTAGTCACAACACGTTTTTGTAGACAACGTACGGTGATTAATTACTCCTTCAGCCAGCAACTCGCTAATTGTTATTCAACTTCAGAAATTATAACTAATTGAAGCACCTACAAAATTATGCCCTGAATTTTTATCCGTGAGTGATCCATTCGAGAAATGCCGGATATAAGCTTCTGTAGAAAAAGCCCCAAAGTTCCAGCCAAGAAACGCTTTTTCTCCAAAGGTAAATGCAGAATTGACACGCATATCATCTCGCGACTTAGATTTTATATAAGCCCCCAGACCAATACCGGTATAGATACCAGCGAAATGAACCAGCGCCACATCCTTCGAGATACCCAATACGCCCTGGTTATATTTATTGCAGGGAACGCTGCCAGAATGTTTACTGCAATCATCGCTACCCTTAGCCTTAAATCCTCCTAACTCCAGATTATTTCTTGCCTGTAAAAAGAAAAAATCGCTGGGTTCACTGTATGTCAGAAATGCCGTATATAAGTGCTCAACCCCTCCTCTTCTTATACTTTCTCCCGCAGCAAAAGAGATCTGATGCTTGTTGCCCTTGCCAAAAAAAACATTATCATTAGCAGAACATGCGAATGCACAAAGTAATAATATATATATAAATATTCTCTTCATATACACTCCACCACCATTTCAATGTCAATAGTTATTTTTAACCGGCTAACATATTTAAAATTTTCTACGCCACGCTTACGCTCACAGAAACGGCTGATATAGCATCCACACTACGCTCTCCCCTTGAGTCGCCCCAACGGGTGCTCAAAACGCCGCGAGTGTTGTTCAGGCACATCCAGGATAAGTTATAAGTGAATGACTCTCATTCCTGACCACATTTTCATTTATGATAAGAATATCGTCAGAATCTCTTTATCGCATAAAAATACCTCTGCTATTGACTTAATATTTAATTTAACAGATGTCGCGGTTTATTCGTTCTGCTCAGATGTATTTCATTGGCATTAATAAAACCATAAATAAATTCAATTAAAATAATTTGTTAATAATGAAAAACTTTAGACGCTATGACTTTTAATAAGGAATTTCCTGCCAGGAAAGATAGTCTGGACTTACGGGGGCAAGGGCGCAGCTACATATGCCACACTTCTGTTATGTCACATTGTCCGAAAAAAGCGTCCAGACCAGTATTCAACTTCAGGGAGTATTCTGTTTTCTCTCACAACGGGTTGTTTTATCCTTTCTATCGTTCAGCTAATTACTAGCCTGTCACAGGTTTTACTACTTACCCATGCACTAATTAGGGTAAAATTTACGCGCTTGACAATGTGGCAAATCTGGACGATTTCCGCGCTGAAAACAATAATCATTCTAATAAAACTCAGGAGATATAGCATGCCTGAAGTAACACCTTTTCAGGTGCTTATTGTGGACGACCATCCACTTATGCGGCGAGGTATTCGTCAATTACTGGAACTGGACCCGGCTTTTTATGTCGTTGCCGAAGCGGGTGACGGGGCGAGTGCGATCGATCTGGCGAATCGCATTGAGCCCGATCTGATCCTGCTGGATCTGAATATGAAAGGTCTGAGCGGGTTAGATACCCTGAACGCGCTACGCCGGGATGGTGTGACGGCGCAAATTATTATTCTTACCGTCTCGGATTCCGCCAGCGACATCTACGCGCTGATCGACGCCGGCGCCGACGGTTATCTGCTCAAAGATAGCGATCCGGAAGTGCTGCTGGAGGCCATTCGCAAAGGCGCTAACGGCGGTAAAGTCTTTAGCGATCGGGTCAATGAATATCTGCGTGAGCGCGAACGGTTTGGCGCGCAGGAAGATCCCTTTAGTATCCTGACCGAACGAGAGTTAGATGTCTTGCATGAGCTGGCGCAGGGGCTTTCTAACAAACAGATTGCGTCAGTACTGAATATTTCTGAGCAGACGGTTAAGGTGCACATTCGTAATCTACTTCGCAAACTAAACGTGCGCTCGCGCGTCGCGGCGACCATTCTATTTTTACAAACACGCGGAATGCAGTAACAAGCCAGGCCCGATGGCGCCACGCCACCGGGCCGTCAGGGCATTATTTCTCCTGCGCCAGCCGGATACTGCGCTCTATCACCGCCCGCCGGGCGTCACCCGCCGGCAGTAACTTCAGCATCATCTCCCAGGCCGCCACCGCCTCGCCAAAGCGCTGCTGCTCAAAGGCGTTAAACGCATACAGGCTTAACACCCGGATATCCGTGTGGTCGCGGCTCACCAGCCGGCGCAGCAGCTCCCCGCCGCGGCGGTTATCCTCCGGGTCGGACGAGCGCGTCAGCGCCTCCGCGTAGCCCAGCGCCGCATCGCGGTTTTTCGGGTCCAGACGGTAGGCGTTCGCATACGCCCCGGTGGCGGTACCGGCATTACCCAGTACCATACCGGTGCGCCCCAGCATGAGCCAGCCCTCAACATTGCCGGCATCATTTTGCAGGCGGGTGCGCAGCCCCAGCGCCAGCCGCGCCATCTCCTCTTCATTCAGCGGCTGCGCCTGCGGGTCCAGCGCCCGCGCCAGCAGCCCCGGCGTCTGCGCCGTCGCCTGCTGCCAGGCCCTGACCTGCTGATAGCTGCCGGTCAGGGCGTAGCTGCCGGCGCCGACCGCCAGCGCAATGACGGCCCCCGGCACGTAAACGCCCCACCCGGCGCGCGCGCCGCAAACCGGGGTGTCCGCCGGCAGCGGCTCCCGGCGCAGGCGCACCCGCCGGCGCGTGCGGGCAACGATTATCCAGCCGCCCGCCACGATGGCGGCCAGCGGCAGCACCCACAGCAGCACCGTCAGCGGGGTCAGCGGCGGGTCGTAGGTGACAAAGTTGCCGTAGCGCGCCACCATGTAATCGATGATTTCCTGGCGGCTCTTCCCCTCCTGCATCAGGTCATACACCCTGCGGCGCATGTCGGTGGCTATCATCGCGTTCGAGTCCGCAATGCTGTTGTTCTGGCATTTCGGGCAGCGCAGCTGCTCCGTGAGCTGGCGGAACTGCTGCTCCTGCGCTTCATCTTTAAACGGCATCACGTCGGTGGTTGCCCGCGCTGACCCGGCGATAACCAGCGCCAGCATCAGCATCACCATGCCCGGTAACAGTCTCATTGCGCCGCCTCCCGGCTGTATCTGTCCCACAGCGGTTTCAGTTCACTTTCCCATACCCGGGCATTCAAATCGCCCGCATGGCGGTAGCGGATAATCCCCCTGCCGTCGATGAGGAAGGTTTCCGGCGCGCCGTACACGCCCAGGTCCAGCCCCAGCATCCCGTCGCTGTCCGATAAACTCAGCGCATACGGGTTGCCCAGTTCCTTTAACCAGGCCACCGCCTTCGCCCGGTCGTCCTTATAGTTCAGCCCCACCACCCGGATACCCTGCGCGGCCAGCCGGTTCAGGTACTGATGCTCGGCGCGGCAGGTCGGGCACCAGGTGGCCCAGACGTTAAGCAGCACCGGTTTCCCCTGCGTCAGCACCTCCGCCTGGTAGTACTGACCCGGCGTCTCCAGCGATTCCAGGCGGAACGCCGGCACCGGCTTTCCGGTCAGTGCCGATTCGAGATTCGTCGGGTCATCCCCCTGCGCGTTGCGCGCCAGCTGCCACAGCAGCGCCGCGGCAATCAGCAGAAAAATCAGTAACGGTAATAACAGTACGTTGCGTTTCATCCGGCCTCCGGCAATGGTTTACGGCGGCGGTAGCGCGGGTCCGCCAGGCACAGCAGCCCGCCCAGCGCCATCAGCAGCCCCCCGGCCCATATCCAGCGGACAAACGGTTTGTAGTACAGGCGCACGGCCCACGCGCCGTTGTCCAGCTCCTCCCCGAGCGCGGCGTACAGGTCGCGGGTCAGCCCGCCGTCAATCGCCGCCTCGGTCATCACCATCCGGCTGGTGTTGTAGAGCCGTTTCTCCGCGTGCAGCACCGCCTCCGGCTCGCCGTGGCGCGTCACCCCGATGAGGGCCACCCCGCCGCGGTAGTTGGGGCCGGTGATGTCCCGCACCTCCCGGAAGGTGAAGCGGTAGTCGTGAATGGTCACGCTGTCGCCCGCCCGCATCCGCACGTCACGCTCCACGCTGTAATTCTGGCTGAAGGCGATGCCGGTAATCGTCACCGCCAGCCCGAGGTGCGCCGCCACCATCCCCAGGTAGCTGAGGGAAATCCTGGCGCCGCGGGACACGCGCTGTACGGCTTCGGCCACCGCCAGCACCGCAATCCAGCAGGCCATCGCCATCCCCACCGCCGTCATGGCGATGATTTTATCTTCCAGCAGCCATGGCAAAAGTACCGACAGCACCAGGGTGGTGACAACGGCAGCCCACAGCAGTTTCCTGATGTTACGCGGCCGGTCCCGGCCCCAGCGCACCAGCGGCCCCACCCCCAGCAGCAGGGCAAAGGGGACCATCAGCCAGGTGAACATGGTGTTAAAGAACGGCTCCCCCACCGAAATGCTGCCCAGCCCCAGCTGTTTGTGCACCAGCGGCAGCAGGGTGCCCAGCAGCACCACCAGCATGGCGGCCATCAGCAGGACGTTGTTGCCGAGCAGCAGCGACTCGCGCGACCACAGCGCGTTGTTCACCCGCGAACGCACCCTGTGCCCGCGCACGGCGAACAGCAGCAGCGAGCCGCCGGTGACCAGCACCATAAAGGCGAGGATAAACATTCCGCGCGCCGGGTCGGAGGCGAAGGCGTGCACCGACACCAGCACCCCGGAGCGCACCAGGAAGGTGCCCAGCAGGCACAGCGAGAAGGCGCAGATGGACAGCAGCAGCGTCCACGCCTTAAAGCCGGCGCGCTGTTCCGTGACCGCCAGCGAGTGCAGCAGGGCGGTGCCCGCCAGCCACGGCATAAAGGAGGCGTTCTCCACCGGGTCCCAGAACCACCAGCCGCCCCAGCCCAGCTCGTAGTAGGCCCACGCCGAGCCGAGCACGATGCCCAGCGTCAGGAACACCCACGCCGCCAGCGTCCACGGGCGGGCAAAACGGGTGAACGCGCTGTCCAGACGCCCGCTCAGCAGCGCGGCGATGGCGAAGGCGAAGGCCACCGAGAAGCCGACATAGCCCATATACAGCAGCGGCGGGTGGAAAATCAGCCCCGGGTCCTGCAGCAGCGGGTTCAGGTCGCGCCCCTCCACCGGAAAGGCCGGCAGCGTGCGGGTGAACGGGCCGGAGGTGAACAGGATGAACGCCAGAAAACCGGCGCAGACCATCCCCATCACCGCCAGCACCCGGGCGACGATATCCGCCGGCACCTGCCGGCTGAACACCGCCACCGCCAGGGTCCAGCCGCTCATCAGCAGCACCCACAGCAGCAGCGAGCCCTCGTGCGCCCCCCAGGTGGCGGCCACCCGGTACCACACCGGCAGCTGCGTGTTCGAGTTGCCGGCGACATAGGCCACGGTGAAGTCGTTAACCACAAAGGCGTGCACCAGCACGAAAAACGCGCCCGCCACGCAGATGAACAGCAGCCAGGCGAACACCCCGGCCGACGCCATCATCCGCGCGTCGCCGCGCGCCACGCCCCACAGCGGGTAAACGGACAGCAGCAGCGCCACGCCGAGCGCCAGGCACAGCAGCGCGTGGCCGTATTCAGGCATCATGATGAGGTGTCCTTATCAGCGCGTTGCGGGCGGCGGTGGTTTTCCTGCATCGCTTTTTCCACTTCCGGCGGGGTGTAGTTCTCGTCATGTTTGGCCAGCACCTCGTGCGCCAGGACGTGGTTGCCCTTCTCCAGGGTGCCCTGCACCACCACCCCCTGGCCCTCGCGGAACAGGTCCGGCAGTATCCCCTCATAGCTCACCGTCACCGACCCTTCGGCGTCGTAGAGGCTGAAGTTCACCTTCAGCGAGTCCGGGTCGCGCCTGACGCTGCCGGGCATCACCATCCCGCCGACGCGCAGGCGCTGGCCCGCCGCCGGCAGCTGCTGCGTCTCGCGCTTGCCGTAGAGGATTTCGCCGGGGGTATAGAACAGGTCGATATTCGCGCGCAGCGCGTACAGGACCAGGGCGGTGGTCAGCGCCAGGCCCGCCAGCACCGCGCAGACCACCCATAGCCGGTTTTTACGTCGCAGGTTCACGCGGCCTCCTGTTGCGCCTGTGCGGCACGCATCCGCGCCTCGCGCGCCTGCTGCTGCGCCACGCCGCGCAGAATGGCCCGGCGCTGCAGCACCGTGTGCAGCGCCAGCAGCGCCAGCGGCGCCACGGTCATCGCCACCGCCAGCCAGACAAAAAAGGCGTACCCGCCCATGGCGAAAAAATCGCTCCACGATGAAAATGCCGGACTCACCGGTGCCCCCTTTTCAGTATCAGTTCGCTCACCCACAGGCGGCGTTTTTCCATCAGTAAAATCAGGTTGCGCATCCGCATCAGCGACAGCGTCATAAAGAGCAGCAGGTAGCCGGCGATGGCCCAGCGCAGCGGCGAGCGCATCGCCGGGTCGATACTCTGCTGCATCTGCGTCGAGCCCTGGTGCAGGGTGTTCCACCACTCGACGGAATAGTGGATAACCGGCAGGTTCACCACGCCGACCAGCACCAGAATGCCCGCCGCGCGCCCGGCCATCCGGCGGTCGTCAAAGGCGTGCCACAGGGCGATGACCCCGGCGTAGAGAAACAGCAGCACCAGCTCCGAGGTCAGGCGCGCGTCCCACACCCACCAGGTGCCCCACATCGGTTTGCCCCACGCCGCGCCGGTGACCAGCGCGATGAAGGTGTACACCGCCCCCACCGGCGCCATCGCCGCGACGGCAAGGCTGGCCATTTTCATCTGCCAGACCAGCCCGGTAAACGCCGCCACCGCCATCGCCGCATAGATACCCATTGACCAGATGGCCGCCGGGACATGCAGGTACATAATGCGGTAGCCCTCCCCCTGCTGGTAGTCCGCCGGGGCGAAACCAAAGCCCCGGACCCAGCCGGTGGCCAGCGCGATGATGCCGGCCGCCGCCAGCCACGGCACGAGCCTGCCGCAAATCTGATACAGCCGGGGCGGCGCCGCCAGCTGATGAAGGGTTTTCCACATAGTCGTCACCTGACCTCCTGAAACCAGTAAAATGTCCGTCGCGCCGGGGCGCTACTGCACGCTGAGGCGCAGCGCCGCCGCAGTGGCGAACGGGCTTAACGTCGCGCTGCCCGCCAGCAGCGCCCCCAGCACCGCCAGATAGCCGTCAGCGGGTAAATGCATCGATGCCGCGTCCATCGCCGCGGCGGCGAAAATCAGCACCGGGACACTCAGCGGCAGCACCAGAATGCCCAGCAGGACGCCGCCGCGCCGCAGGCCGGCCGTCAGCCCGACGCCCGGCGCGGCGAGAAACCCCAGCGCCGGCGTGCCGAGCAGCAGCGTCAGCGCCATGATTTTCCAGCCGTACACGTCCATCCCCAGCAGCAGCGCCACCAGCGGGGAGAGCATAATCAGCGGCAGGCCGGTCACCGCCCAGTGGGCCAGCACCTTCGCCAGCACCACCGCCGGCAGCGGCACCGGCAGCAGCATCAGCTGCTCCAGGCTGCCGTCCTGCAGGTCGTCGCGAAACAGCCGCTCCAGCGCCAGCAGCGAGGCCAGCAGCGCCGCCACCTGGATGATGCCCGGCGCGATACGCGCCAGCAGCTGCGGCTGCGGCCCGACGCTTAACGGAAACAGGGTGATGACCATCAGGAAGAACCACAGCGGGCCGGCGATGTCCGCGCCGTGGCGGAACGCCACGCGCAGTTCGAGACAGAAGACACGCCACATCACAGCCCTGCCTCCCCGCCGGTCAGCGCCAGGCGGCGGACGGTGTCCGCGGCCCCCGGCAGCGGCTGGTGGGTGGTGAGAATGACCATCCCGCCCTGCGCCGTGTGCGCCGCCATCCGCCGGGTGAGGCGCGCCACGCCGTTAACGTCAATGGCGGTGAACGGCTCGTCGAGCACCCACAGCGCGGCGCGGGTCAGCCACAGGCGGGCCAGCGCCACCCGGCGCTGCTGCCCGGCCGAGAGCCGGGCGACCGGCACGTCCTCAAATCCCGCCAGCCCGGCCTGCGCCAGCGCCTCCGGGAGACGCGCGCCGTCGCCGGGGTGGAAGAAGTGCAGGTTCTCCCGCGCCGTCAGGCGGGTTTTTATCCCCGGCTGGTGCCCTATCCACAGCAGGCCGGAATGGAAGCTGTCGCGCACGCGGCGCAGGGGCTCGCCCTGCCAGTACACCTCGCCGCCGTCCGGGCGCGCCAGCCCGGTCAGCAGGCGCAGCAGGGTGGTTTTTCCCGCGCCGTTGCCGCCGGTGACCTGCACCCACTCCCCGGCGTCCACGGTGAACGACAGCCCGCGAAACAGCGTCCTCTCGTCCCGCTCGCAGTACAGATCTCTGGCTTCAAGCATTCCCACTCATCAACGTCCTGTCAGAAACCTGGTTTAACATCACGCATATCCGGCAGTTTATGCGCGATCCCTTTGTGGCAATCGATACAGGTCTGTCCATCTTTTACCGCCTGATCGTGCATTTTCGCCGCGACGCCTTTTTGCGCGGTCAGATCCATAAAGTCGAAATTGTGGCAGTTACGGCATTCCTGCGAGTTGTTGTCTTTCATGCGCCGCCACTCATTTTGTGCCATTGTCAGGCGATGAGCTTCAAATTTCTGCGGTGTATCTATCAGCCCAAATACCTTCGCGTACAGTTCTTTACTGGCTTTGATCTTACGGATCATCTTCGGCCCCCACTCATGCGGCACATGGCAGTCAGGACAGGTGGCGCGAACGCCGCTACGGTTGTTGTAGTGGACGGTTTCCATATACTCCTCATACACCGTGTTGCGCATTTCATGGCAGCTAATACAAAACTCTTCGGTGTTAGCTTTTTCCATTCCGGTATTGAAGCCGCCCCAGAAGATGATGCCGCCGATAAAACCGATTAACAGCAGCGTCCCCAGCGCCAGGCGGCTGGGGCTGCGCCACCATCGCCAGACGCGCTTTATCCAGCCAGGTTTACGGTTAGAATTTTCCATAATGACCTCTTATTTCCCGTAACCTTGCGAGGGGGTAAAGGTATTGTCGATAATCGGCGCGGTATCAGACTGCGGTACGTGGCACTGCAGGCAGAAATAACGACGCGGCGCGACGTTGCCCGACACTTTACCGTCGCTGTCCATAAAGTGCGTCGGACTGATACGCGGCGCGCCCGTCGTACGATAACTTTCCACGCCGTGGCATTGCAGACAGCGGTTGGTATTGGTCGTCACCTGGTAGCCCTCGACGCTGTGCGGGATCATCGGCGGCTGGTTGACGTAATTTAGCGGCATACGTTCCTGCTCTTTCGGCATACGAATCGCCCCTTCCTGCGTCCCGGATACTTCCGGCGACTGGCTCAGATCCACTCCGTTTGCCGCCCAAACCGCACCACTTACCACCAGGGCAAGCGTGGCCATCCATTGACACAGCGCTTTCATCAGGTCATGGCTTTTCATTGTTTCGCTCCCGAACTCCATCGCATTTACACTTCATCCTTCGAGCTGCCTCTTTGTTGGCTGCGCTCCAAAATCCCAGTCACATCGTTATCTATGCTCCTGGGGATTTCCTCGCTTATCGCCGCGATGCATCCCGAATGATATTGTGTATCGTTATTGTAAAAACATCCTCAGAACAGACATCCACGCAGCGACCGCAGGTCATGCAGTCGCGGTGAGTGACCTGCGCCGGGCTTTGCTCATCCAGCACCGGCGCACGTAGCACATGCGGTTCCGGGCAAACATGAAAACAATCCATACAGCGATTACATTTCTCACGTTTTTTGGCCGTCACGGTCACTACGCCTTTACTGCCCAGCACGCCATACAGCGCGCCCATCGGGCAAATATGACCGCACCAACCGTGCTCAACGACTAATAAATCAAATAAAAACAAAGCAATAATCAGCAACGCGCCGCTACTAAATCCCATAATCAGACTACGACCTAACAGCGACACGGGATTAATCCATTCCCACAGCAACGTGCCGGTCAACGCCGAACCGATTAACACCACCACCAGAAGGACGTACCGTATATGGCGTGGAATCGTCGCAGACTGGTTCAGGTCAAATTTCCTGCGCATCCAGTTAGCCAAATCGGTAACGGGGTTTAGCGGGCAAACCCAACTGCAAAATAGTCGCTTTCCCGCCAGCGCATACAGCACAGTGATAATCACTGCTCCCGTCAGCGCCACGGTAGCGGGAAGATGTCCACTGGCGAGACTTTCCAGGGTAATCAGCGGATCGGTCAACGGGAGGGTATCGAACAGCAAACTACTGCTGTAGTTGCCATGCAAAACCCAAAAGCCCAGCCACGGGCCGCTGAGAAACATCCCCAGCACCATAAACTGGCTGATACGACGTAACACCAGCCAGCGGTGGCTACGCCACCAGCCTTTTTTCGCCCGCGCTTCTCGCCCGGCGTCGCGTTTACGATTTGCCATCTTTCCCCTCCAGCCAGCCGAAGCGGTAATGGTGTCCTAACTCCCCTTTCGCCAATGACAACGGCAACACTTTTATCGCTGGTTGCTCCAGTACGCAGACTTTTTCGCATTTGCCGCAGCCGGTACAGGCGTCGCTGTGTACGGTGGGCAGAAAGCGCGCATGTTTGCCGGTGCGCATGTTGCGATCCAGCTCCAGCGTGATGGCCTCATCGATTTTCGGGCATTCGCGGTAACAAACGTCGCAGCGCAGCCCCTGAAAGTTGAGGCAGTTTTCCTGATCCAGCAGCACCGCCAGCCCCATGCGCGAGTCATCAATGGAGGCGATATCTTTATTCAGCGCCCCGCTGGGGCAGACTTTGGCGCACGGAATGTCTTCACACATTTCGCAGGGGATGTCGCGAGCGACGAAATAGGGCGTGCCTGCCGATAGCCCGGAGGCCAGCGTCGCCAGTTTTAGCGTGTCGTATGGACACGCCTGAACGCACTGCCCGCAGCGCACACAGGCGCTGGCGAAGACATTTTCATTCAGCGCGCCAGGCGGACGCAGCCGCACGCCCGTTGCGCGCGCGGTTTGCTGTTGCAAGCCCAGCGCCACGCCAACCGCCGCCAGCCCGCCCGCAGTGCGCACAACATCACGCAGGAAGCGGCGGCGGCCATTTTGGGGTTTCGCTGTACGGGACATAACGCGTTACACCTTCGCCAGCTTAACGGCGCACTTCTTGAAGTCCGTCTCTTTAGAGAGCGGGTCCGTCGCATCCAGCGTCAGGTTGTTCACTAGCTGAGCGGCATCGAAGAACGGCATATACACCAGTCCCTGCGGCGGACGGTTACGTCCACGCGTTTCGACAATCGAAATCACTTCGCCGCGGCGGGACGACACTTTAACCTTATCTCCACGACGCAGATCGCGCGCTTTCGCATCCAGCGGGTGAATAAAGACCACCGCTTCCGGGAAGGCGCGATGCAATTCAGGCACGCGGCGCGTCATACTGCCGGTATGCCAGTGTTCCAGCACGCGACCGGTGGAAAGCCACAGATCGTACTCGTTGTCCGGCGACTCCGCCGCGGGTTCAAATGGCAGCGCGAAGATCACCGCTTTGCCATCCGGTTTACCGTAGAATTTGTACCCTTCCCCCGCTTTTACATACGGGTCGTTGCCTTCGCTGTAACGCCATTGCGTCTCTTTGCCTTCGACGACCGGCCAGCGCAGACCGCGCGCGTTGTGGTAATCGTCGAACGGCGCCAGATCGTGCCCGTGGCCACGTCCAAACCAGGCATATTCTTCAAACAACCCTTTTTGCAGATAGAAGCCCAGTTCACGAGACTCATCGTTTAACTGATCCTCTTTCAGCTCGCTCAGCGGGAATTTGCTGACCGCCGGCGTGGCGAACAGAACGTCATACAGCGTTTTACCGCGCAGCTCCGGCTTCTGGGCCAGCAACGCCTCCGGCCAGACCTCCTCGGTTTTAAAACGACGGGAGAACTGCACCAGTTGCCAGAGGTCGGATTTAGCTTCGCCCGGCGCTTTAATTTGCTGACGCCAGAACTGCGTGCGGCGTTCGGCGTTGCCGTAAGCGCCTTCTTTCTCAACCCACATGGCGGTCGGCAGGATCAGATCCGCAGACAGCGCGCTCACCGTCGGGTAAGGATCGGAGACAATGATGAAGTTACGCGGATCGCGCCAGCCCGGCATCCGATCTTCATTGATGTTCGGCCCGGCCTGCATATTGTTATTACACATTACCCAGTAGACGTTCAGCTTGCCGTCTTTCAACGCGCGATCCTGCGCCACCGCGTGTAAACCCACTTTTGCCGGAATAGTGCCAGCAGGGATCTGCCAGTGTTTTTCGCAGATATCGCGGTGTTTTTCGTTCGTCACGACCATGTCTGCGGGCAGACGGTGTGAGAAGGTTCCCACTTCACGCGCCGTACCGCAGGCGGAAGGCTGGCCGGTCAGCGAGAAAGGACCGCAGCCAGGCTGGGAGATTTTTCCGGTCAGCAGATGGAGGTTGTAAACCAGGTTATTCGCCCACACGCCGCGGGTATGCTGGTTAAAACCCATCGTCCAGTAAGAGATCACGCGCTTATTCGGATCGGCGTAGAGCTGTGCCAACTGTTCCAGTTGATCTTTCGGCACGCCGGTCATTTCAGCAGTCTTGTCCAACGTATATTCCGCCACGAAGGCTTTATACTCGTCGAAGCTCATCGGTTCGGAAGCGTCGGAGCCCGGATTCTTCGCCGCTTTTTCCAGCGGGTGCGTCGGGCGTAAGCCGTAGCCGATATCCGTCGCCCCTTTACGCAGGTTCACATGCTTTGTGAAGAAATCCTGATTTACCGCGTTGTTCTGAATAATGTAATTCGCGATATAGTTAAGGATCACCAGATCGCTTTGCGGGGTAAAGACAATACCGTTGTCCGCCAGTTCAAAGCTGCGGTGCTGGAAGGTGGAGAGGACGGCAACCTTCACGTTCGGGTCGGACAAACGGCGGTTAGTGATGCGCGACCATAAAATCGGGTGCATCTCCGCCATGTTGGAACCCCATAGCACAAACGCATCGGCCTGCTCGATATCGTCGTAGCAGCCCATCGGTTCATCCATGCCAAAGGTGCGCATAAAGCCCACCACCGCCGAGGCCATGCAGTGACGCGCGTTCGGGTCAATGTTGTTAGAGCGGAAACCAGCCTTGAACAGTTTTGCGGCGGCATAGCCTTCCCAGATGGTCCATTGACCCGACCCAAACATGCCGATCGCTTCTGGTCCTTTCTCTTTCAGGGAGGTTTTAAACTTCTCTTCCATCACATCGAAGGCCTGTTCCCAGCTCACCGGCGTAAACTCGCCGTCTTTGTGATAGCTGCCGTCTTTCATGCGCAGCATCGGCTGCGTCAGACGATCTTTACCGTACATGATTTTGGGCAGGAAGTAGCCTTTAATGCAGTTCAGACCACGGTTGACCGGCGCGTCGGGGTCGCCCTGGCAGGCGACCACACGGCCCTGCTGCGTTCCCACCAACACACCGCAACCCGTTCCGCAAAAACGGCACGGCGCTTTATCCCATTTGATGGCTTCCTGCTGCCCGACAACGGCGCGGGCGACGCCCGGCACGCTCAGACCGGCAGCCGCCGCAGCGGCCGCAACGGCGTTAGCTTTCATAAAGCTACGACGACTGAGTTTCATGGTGTTTCCTCACCTTGCTCATCCTGCTGGTGATAAACCAGCGACACCGCCAGTACGCCCTCGACATTGCGTACTGACTCAATTGTTTGCATCAGCGTTTCACTCTGATCTGCTTCCGCCACCACGATCAGTTGCCCGCTTTCAACGTCGCTTAACGCGACTTCGCAACCCGGCAACGTGTTCAACTGTGTGCCAATGGCGGCGATGTTCTGACTTTTGGCCTGCACGACCAGGCTACAGACCTGCCAGTTAGTGCGCATGGTGGTTCTCCGCTTTGATGGCTGACACGGGACAGATAGCCACACACGCCCCGCATCCGTTACAGGCCTGCGAGTCAAGCTGCGGCTGGTAAATGCCGGATAGCGTGGGACGAAAGGTAATGGCCATAGGTTCACAACTGTCCTGGCAGCGATGGCATTCAACCGATTGCCTGGCGAGGCAGTTTTCCGTGAGCGTAAAAATCAGATCCCAGGCCCTGGTGTGGCGCGGAAGAAAAAGCGATTCGGTACAGGCCTGCGCACAGGCATAACAAAAGCTGCACTCGCCCCGTTTGAAATCTACGCTCGGATATCCCCCCGCCCCTCGCTGCAGGATGTCGGCCTCACACGCCTGGATGCAGGCGTCGCAACGCAGACAATGTGCGAGAAAATAGGTTGTTTCTCTGGCCCACGGCGGAAGAATCCCATTGCTGGCGTTGCGCCAACTGCCGGTCAACATGCTTCGACGGGATAAATCAACCATGATATCGCCCTTCCATAACGACACGCTTCCATAGGGAGTGAATACCAATAAAAACCGTACAATTTATGAGTAGTTGTTTTTGTAAATAAGATATTTCAGGATGTGTAAGAGATGCATACCCCGATAGAGGTAAATGCTGTTGCCGGATCAAAAGAGTGCCGGGTAAAGACCCGTAAACGTGCTTTTTCTCACATTTCAATGAGTTATATAGATGCTTATATAACGAAAATCACTAATAGTTGATAATTTCATTTACATTATCAATATCGGAATATTCCACTATATAAAAAGACGCTATTTTATTAATAATCTTGAAAATATGAGTAAATACAGATTAATAGATAATATGAATGTGTTAATCTGTTGCCCGTGCATACCGAAAACAGCAGAAAGGAAATACTGTGAACAATCAAATGAAGATGTTTGTCCCTGCCGTCGTCTTCGCCGCCCTCGCCAGCGCCTCTGCCTGGGCTAACAATAGCGATACCGCCCAGCCGCTGGAGAAAATCGCCCCCTATCCGCAGGCGGAAAAAGGAATGAAGCGGCAAGTGATAACCCTTGCCCCTCAGCAGGATGAATCTACCCTCAAAGTGGAACTGTTGATTGGCCAAACGCTGAATGTGGATTGTAACCAGCATCGCCTCGGCGGCACGCTGGAAACAAAAACGCTGGAAGGCTGGGGCTATGACTATTATGTCTTTGATAACGTCACCTCTCCGGTATCAACCATGATGGCCTGCCCTGACGGTAAGAAAGAGCAAAAATTCGTCACCGCCTGGCTGGGTGAAGACGGGATGGTGCGCTACAACAGCAAGCTGCCGATCGTGGTGTATACCCCGGCGAATGTGGACGTGAAATACCGCATCTGGAAAGCGGACGCTAACGTACAGAACGCCGTCGCGCGATGATGTTACGCTGCCCGGTCACACTTACCGGGCATCTGAACACGCCGACTCACGCAGCGCTCCGGGGTTCTTTTTAAAACACGTCTGGAAACCCGCTCGCCCGCAGCAAAAAATACCCCGATGCCTGGTGTCGACGCGTGGCATCTTATCAGGCCTACCCGCGTGCGGACGTAGGGCTGCCATCAGGCGGTTTATCCGGCGCCATAATCCATTACGCAGTACGCGCAACCGCATCACGCGAAGCGGCGTCACGTTCGTCGCCGGTGAGTTCGGTTAACTGCCCATTACGCATTTCAAGCAGACGATCGGCGTGAATAAAATAGTGATCATCATGGCTGATGGCGAAAATGGTTTTGCCCATTTCCTGCATTAACGGCAACAGTACCTGATAAAACTCCCGGCGGAAATGCGGGTCCTGATCGGCGGCCCACTCATCCAGCAAAATAATATCGCGCTCTTCCGCCAGCGCCAGCAGCAGTGCAATGCGCTTTTTTTGCCCTTTCGACAGTTTAATATTCAAAATGCGCCCGTCGTTTAGCTCCAGCTTGTGCGTCATTTTCAGGTGCTCAAGCCACTTTTCGACCAGAGCGGGATTGGCGGGTTTCCCCTGCGGCCCCAGCAGGCGGTCGAATAACCACACATCGGTGAACACCGCAGAAAACAGTTTGCGATAATCTTCCGGCTGTCCGGCGGCAATAGGTTGACCATCAAGTAAAATCGTTCCCGATTGCGGCTGGTATAATCCGGTCAATAACATGGCCAGCGTCGATTTCCCGCTACCGTTGCCGCCAATTAAAAACAGCAGTTCGCCGCGGTGAATCGTCAGGTTGATGGGCCCCACGGAAAACGCGTTATCCTGATAGTGAAAAACCACGTTGCGCAGCTCCAGCGTCTTCCAGTCGGGAAAGGCTTTCGGCTGTGGAAAATCAGGCTTATACGGGGCGAGCGCGAATTTATTCAGTTTATTAAACGCCACCTGGGCGGTCAGTAGCGTTGGCAACGCCCCCACCGCAGACAGCAGCGGCGTGCGCAGGAACAGCAACGTCAGTGAATAGGTCGCCGCGACGTTGGTATCCGCCCAGCCGAGACTATTCGCCATCCAGAAGACCAGGCCTATCGCTCCCAGCATCATGATATTCGACCAGTTAACGGCGCTCAGATGAAAAGTATCGGCACGGATAATGTGATGACGATACTCTTTGGCGTCCGGGATATAGCATTGCTGAAAAATCTGCTCCGCACGCTCGCGGTTTAGCGTCAGCTCTTTGCGTCCTTCCAGCACCGTCTGATAGTCGTTGTACAGCTTATCTTCGGTCTCGCGCAGGGTCGCCATATGCTGGTAAACCCGCGCCACCAGCACGAATCCGCCCCAGATAGTGACCGCCATCCAGATAGCCGTAACCAGCAGCATTTTTGTCGATAGCATCGCCAGATACGCCGCCGAGCCGACGGTGAGGATAATGCCCTGCACCAGCTCAGGCAGACGCACAAAGGCGATAGTAATATTGCGAATATCGCTGGTCAGACCGGCCAGTAAAGAGGCGCTGCCCAGTTGCTCAATGCGTTCAACGTGCGTATCCAGAATGCGCTTGATAAATTCGCTGCGCAGGCGGTAAACGAAATGGTGTCCCAGAGTGGTGAGCGCCAGTTGGGAACCTAATGTGACGACCATTAGTAACAGGAGCAGACCGAGAAATTCCGGCAGCACCATGACGGTGGTGTCCACCGTTTCAATCAGGCGCTGATTGATAAACGCGATCAGGCCAATCCCCAGCGCCGCGCTGGCGAGGCTCAGCGCCATCACGCTAATAAATGGCCAGCGGTACTGCCGCCAGACAAGAATAAGAAGTTCCATGCATACAACCCGGACCGATAATAACAGCCCGCAGTTTAACTAACTCCACCTGCACAGCAATAATAATTCTTATTTTTATTCTTTTTCAGCCGCCTGACGGAAGGTGAGATTGTAACGAAATTCACCGGTCATGGGATGAAAGCCCGCTTTAAGCGGCTGGATACCATGATAAAACAGCCGGGACTCGCCGCCCCAGACCACGATATCGCCATGCTCCAGTAAGATCCGCTGGAGCGGATCGCTGCGACGCAGGCCGCCAAACTGAAAAACCGCCGGCACCCCCAACGAAACTGAGACGATAGGCGCGCGCAGATCCGGCTCGTCTTTATCCTGATGCAGCGACAGTTTTGCGCCGGGCGCGTAGCGATTGATCAGGCAGGCGTCCGGTTGGAAGCTCGCATACCCTGCCGCGATTGCCGCCTGACGACATACGCTGGCAAACGATAACGGCAGCGCAGGCCAGGGTTTATCGGTCAACGGATCGCGCACGGCATAACAATAACCGTGACGATCGGTGGTCCACCCTAACGCGCCGCAGTTGGTCATCGCCACCGACATGGTGTAACCGCCCGGCGTCACCATCTGACGAAACGGAGACTGACTGGCGACAAACCCGATATCATCTAATAGCGACTGCGCCGCGCGAAACGCAAAGCGGCGCAACACCACCGCGCCAGGCGCCAGGGGCTCTTGCCAGGGCGCTTCATCAGCAAATAGATCCAGCATTGCTACTCCTCTTTTTGCGCTTCTCGCTTTAATAGCTGCGCTTTTCGACGCACGCCCCAACGATAACCGGAGAGCGCGCCATCGCGACGCACGACCCGATGACACGGGATCACCATCGCCAGTTTATTCGCGCCGCACGCGCTGGCGACCGCGCGTACCGCCGTGGGTTTGCCGATAGTCGCGGCAAGCTGTTGATAGCTTACGGTTTCGCCGCAGGGAATTGCGCATAACGCCTGCCAGACCTGCTGTTGAAACGCGGTTCCCTGGATATCCAGCGGCAACGAGAGCAGCACATCGCGTGTGTTGATAGCCGCGACAACCTGCCGCACCCGTTGCTGAAAAAGCGCGTCAGCAGGTTCGTGGCGGGCCGCCGGGAACAGGGTGTGTAATTCAGCCAGTAGCGCGTCGTCGCTATCACCGGGGAGAATCGCGCAAATCCCCCGCTCGCTCTCCGCCACCAGGCACCGTCCGTAAACCCAGTCCGTCAGCGCATAGCGAACGGAGACATTATCGCCGCCTTTGCGAAACTGTTTTGCCGTCATGCCCAGCGTCTGGTCGGCATGACGATAGTAGCTACTGCTATCCGGGAAGCCGGCGCGGTAAATAGCCGCCGTGATCTGCTCTCCTTTCGCCAACGCCTCACGCAGCCGCCGGGCGCGCCACGCCTGCTGCCACCCTTTCGGCGTCATACCGGTGCTCGCTTTAAACAAACGGTGCAGATGAAACGGGCTCATCGCCACCGCCTGCGCCAGAGACGCCAGCGTTACCGGCGTCTCCTGCTCAAGTAAACGGCAGGCGCAGGCAATCTTATCCAACCGCCGTTGCTGCGCGCGCGCATTATCCGGCTGACAGCGCTTGCAGGGGCGAAAACCGGCGTCCAGCGCCTGCTGCGCGTTGGCAAAAAAGCGAACATTTTTACGTAACGCCCGCTTCGAGTGACAAGAAGGGCGGCAAAAAACGCCGGTGGTTCGCACCGCAAAAACGAAACGCCCATCCGCGCTGGCATCGCGCGCCTGCACCCGCAGCCAGCATTCATCATCGGTAAGTAACGCTTTTTTCATCATAGACTCCTTCATTAAGCATAGTGCTTGCTTACATGCAGTGTGTCCGTAAATCCGCCCACAAAAACCCGTAATCTTGCGTTTTAATTCTTATCGCTCACCAGGAACGTTTTGAACTGCGGCGACATCCAGGTTTTAAAGCCTTCACCTTCTTTCATGATCATAAAGACCGCCAGCCCTTCCCGCCGCACGACCTCTTGCGCCTTTTGCGTACCAAGCACCATCAGGCCGGTGTCCCAGCCGTCCGCTTCCAGCGCCGTTGGCGCGATGACCGTAACCGATACCAGGTTGTGTTCAATGGGGCGCCCCGTTTGCGGATCGATAACGTGCGAGACGCGCTTGCCATCCAGCTCATAATAGTTACGGTAGCTGCCGGAGGTGCTGATGCCATGCCCGTTGATATCCACAATCGCCTGCACCGCGTTTTCCCGGTCGGTCGGCTTCTGAATCGCGACGCGCCACGGCAGCCCTTGCGCATTCATCCCGCGACTGCTTAATGCGCCGCCCACCGAGACCAGATAACGCGCAATGCCCTCCTGCTCCATCAGACGCGCCAGGTGATCCGCCGCATAGCCCTCCCCGACCGTGGAGAGATCAACATAAAGATCCGGCAGATCTTTTTGCAAAAACTGATGTCCAGCCCTGTCGATAACCTGCAAATGTTGCAGGCCTGTTTTCGCTTTTGCCGCATCGATTTGTGCTGGTGTTGGGATATGCAGCGGCTGCCGATCCGGTCCAAACCCCCACAGATTGACCAGCGGGCCCACGGTGATATCCATCGCGCCATCCGTCTTCGCGCCAATACGTAGCGCCGAGGTCACGATATCCGCCATGGCTTCGCTGACCGGCCAGGGCGCAAGGCTGCGTGAATGGTTAAAACGCATCAGCGCGGAGTCATTTTTATAGGTAGAAAGCAACCAATCATCAGCATCAAGCTGAGTCTGGATTTTAGTCTGTAACTCTGCGGCGCGTTTCGCATCGATACCAACCACGCTCACCCGCCAGAGGGTCCCCATCGTTTTACCTTCCAGCACCTGAGCGGCAGGTGACGCTGTTGTCGTTTCGGGAGCCTCATCGCAGCCCATAAGTAAAAAAGCCGCCGCCAGACACACGGCCCGGCAAAAAGTCATTTTCATCGCTGTTTATCCTCATTCGAATGGACGCAAGCGTATATCAAAACGTCGTATTTGTACGCCGGAATAAGGCATGAAAAAAGGGCCCGCAGGCCCTTTAGCAACATCTTTTGCTGATTAGAACTGGTAAACCAGACCCAGCGCTACGATGTCGTCGGTGTTGATGCCCGCATCGCGGGTAAAGTCGTTTTTATCCAGCAGGTTGATTTTGTAATCAACATAGGTGGACATGTTTTTGTTGAAGTAGTAAGTCGCGCCGACATCAACATATTTTACGATGTCCTGGTCGCCATAGCTGGCGCCGTAGCCGTTGCTGATGTCCTTACCTTTAGACTGCAGGTAAGCCACAGACGGACGCAGACCAAAGTCGAACTGGTACTGAGCAACCACTTCAAAGTTCTGCGCTTTGTTGGCAAAACCATAAGAGGTGGACGGGTTGCTACCGTTAGAGGTACCAAAACGGGTTGCGTTATAGGTCTGAGAATACTGCGCTGCCAGATAGATGTTGTTCGCATCGTATTTCAGGCCGCCGGTGTAAACCGTGGCGCGATCGCCGTTACCATACAGGCGAGCGTTAGCGGTGTTGTTCTGATCGGCAGTACGTTTAGACGTGGTGATAGCGCCACCGACAGAGAAGCCTTCGCCGATCGCATAAGTCAGCGATCCGCCGTAACCGTCGCCGTTCTGGTTCAGCAGGCTGCGACCGTTGGTGTTTTCACCGCTCACGCTGCCGTTTTTGCCCTGATACTGCAACGCGAAGTCCAGACCATCCACCAGGCCGAAGAAGTCGGTGTTACGGTAGGTAGCATAGCCATTACCACGCTGCTGCATAAAGTTGTCAGCGCCGTAGGTGTCGCCGCCGAACTCCGGCAGAACGTCGGTCCAGGAGGTCACGTCATAGGTTACGCCGTAGTTACGACCATAATCGAAGGAACCTGCGTCAGCGAATTTCAGACCCGCAAACGCCACACGCGTCCAGGAGTCGTTGCTGCCTTCAGTCTGGTTGCCCTGAATCTGATATTCCCACTGGCCATAACCGGTCAGCTGATCGTTAACCTGCGTTTCGCCTTTGAAGCCGATACGCATGTAGGTCTGGTCGCCGTCGCTGCCTTTGTCGTCAGAGAAGTAGTGCAGGCCATCAACTTTACCAAACAGGTCTAATTTGTTGCCGTCTTTATTATAAATTTCAGCCGCATTCGCTGCGCCCGCCACCAGCAGAGCTGGTACCAGGAGGGACAGTACTTTAACTTTCATGTTATTAACCCTCTGTTATATGCCTTTATTGCTTTTTTATGCCACTGCTTACTGGTTAACCCTCATTAACCAGTCGGCAAGTCCATTCTCCGCAAAAATACAGAATAATCCAACACGAATATGATACTAAAACTTTTAAGATGTTACAGTTATCCACATAGATGTTTCAAAATATGAATTTTACGGAACTTTTTTAAAGCAAAAATCAAGTAAAAATAAGCACAAATAGACAAAATATATTCACGAGACTTTTAAAATCAATGGGTTAAATTGATGAAATTCATAGCACTGAATGATAAAACAGAATCTTCATTCGCAACTAAAATAGTGACCGCTATCATCATTAACTTTATTTATTACCGTCATTCACTTCTGAATGTCTGTTTACCCCTATTTCAACCGGATGCTTCGCATTCGGTTTTTTTTACCCTTTTTCAGACACACCCGGCTGATTTATGCTACCTGCCTAAAACTATCACGGTTATTCACTACCCTCCCCTGCTCGACCGTTCGTAAGACATTAGCAAATAATTTCTTGATATTTAGTGCTAAACATTTATAAGTAGTCTTTATATTTGTACCGTTCTGCGAAGGTTGTACGCTTTTCCCGTCCCGCCGACGGAGCGCGTGTTAAGTTGCCCGGCATGACGTAAGAGTCTGGAAATTCATTCATTACCCTTTATACTGCCCTTCACCTTCAGCGTTGCTTTTACAGGTCGTAAACATAAATGAGTCAGTCTGACACAACGGTCTCTACCCGATTCTCCCTTCTACCGGGAAGCATTACCCGTTTCTTCTTATTGCTGATCATTGTGCTGCTGGTAACGATGGGCGTTATGGTGCAGAGCGCCGTCAACGCCTGGTTGAAAGACAAAAGCTATCAAATTGTCGATATCACCCACGCTATTCATAAACGCGTTGATACCTGGCGGTATGTTACCTGGCAAATTTATGACAACATCGCCGCGACCACTACGCCATCGACAGGTGAAGGACTTCAGGAAACGCGTCTGAAGCAGGATGTGTATTATCTTGAAAAGCCGCGACGTAAAACTGAAGCGCTGATTTTCGGTTCCCATGACAGCGCCACGCTGGAAATGACGCAGCGTATGTCAACCTATCTGGATACGCTGTGGGGCGCGGAAAACGTGCCGTGGTCAATGTATTACCTCAACGGACAGGATAACAGCCTGATTCTTATCTCTACCCTACCGTTGAAAGATCTCTCTTCCGGCTTTAAAGAGTCCACTATTGGCAATATCGTCGATTCCCGCCGGGCAGAGATGTTGCAGCAGGCGAATGCGCTGGATGAGCGCGAAAGTTTCTCCTCATTGCGAAAACTGGCCTGGCAAAACGGTCACTATTTTACGCTGCGCACGACCTTCAATCAGCCAGGACATCTGGCAACCGTGGTGGCGTTTGATCTGCCCATTAATGATTTAATCCCGCCGGGAATGCCGCTGGACAGTTTTCGGATAGAGCCTGACGCAACCCAGGCGACGGGGCGAAGCAGTGAAAAGGAAGCGCCTGATAGCGTCACGATTAGCTTTAACGGTTCAAAAATAGAGATCTCCTCAGCGCTTAACTCTACCGGAATGCGCCTGATCTGGCAGGTACCGTTCGGTACGCTTTTGCTTGATACGTTGCAAAATATTCTGCTGCCTTTACTGCTGAACATCGGGCTGCTGGCGTTGGCGTTATTTGGCTACGCTACGTTCCGTCATCAGCCGGGACGGACGACGGAATCGACATCTGGCAACGCGGCGAATAACGAGCTTCGCGTCTTACGCGCCATTAATGAAGAGATCGTTTCTCTGCTGCCGCTGGGTCTGCTGGTCTACGATCAGGAAGGAAACCGCACCGTGATCAGCAATAAAATCGCCGATCATCTGTTGCCGCATCTTAACCTGCAAAATATTACCAGCATGGCGGAACAGCATCAGGGCGTGATTCAGGCGACAATTAATAACGAACTGTATGAGATCCGTCTGTTTCGCAGCCAGATCGCTCCCCGCACGCAGATCTTTATTATTCGCGATCAGGACCGGGAAGTGCTGGTGAATAAGAAGCTTAAACAGGCGCAGCGTTTGTATGAGAAGAATCAGCAGGGCCGCGCCGCCTTTATGCAAAATATCAGCAACACGCTTAAAGAGCCTGTACGCCAACTGGCGGTTAACGCCGCGGCAGTCACCACGCCGGAAAGCCTGAAACTGGCGGATCAGGCGGATGTATTAGTACGTATGATCGATGAAATCCAACTGGCGAATATGCTGGAAAGTGACGCATGGAAAAGCGAAGCAACGCTGTTCTCCCTTCAGGATCTTATTGACGAAGTCGTGCCGGAAGTGCTGCCCGCCATTAAGCGTAAAGGGCTGCAACTGCTGATTAATAACCATCTTAGCGGCAACGATGAACGCTGGGGCGATCGCGACGCCCTGCGCCGGATTTTGCTGCTGTTGATTCAGTATGCCGTCACGACGACTGCTATGGGTAAAATTACGCTTGAAGTCGAGCAGGATGAATCTATCGCGGAGCGTCTGACTTTCCGTATTCTGGATACGGGCGAAGGTGTAACGTTAAACGAGATTGATAATCTGCATTTCCCGTATATGAATGAAACGCAGGGCGATCGTTACGGCAAAGCGAATCCGCTTACCTTCTGGCTGTGCAATCAACTGGCGCGCAAACTGGGCGGTCATCTCAACATTAAAGCGCGAGAAACGCTGGGCACGCGCTATACCGTTCATGTCAAAATGCTTCCTCACGATCAGCATACTCAGGTCGAAGAGCGCCTGCTGGACGACGTGAGCGTGATGGTCGATGTGACGTCCAACGAGGTTCGCGCGATTGTGCTGCGTCAGTTAGAAAACTGGGGCGCCACCTGCATCACGCCGGATGAAAGGCAGATAAGTCAAGAATATGATCTCTTTTTAACGGATAATCCGTCTAATCTTACTGCCTCGGGCTTGCTTTTAAGCGATGATGAGTCAGGCGTGCGGAAAATTGGCCCGGGTCAGTTGCGCGTCAACTTTAATATGAGCAATGCTATGCAGGAAGCTGTACTACAACTTATCGAAGAGCAGCTGGCGCAGGAAGAGATTCCCGCCTCCCCGCTCGGCGGAGATGAAAATGCCGAGCTTCATGCCAGCGGCTATTATGCGCTATTTGTAGACACAGTACCGGATGATGTTAAGAGGTTGTATACTGAGGCGGCAACCAGCGATTTCGCTGCGCTGGCCCAAACGGCCCACCGCCTGAAAGGGGTGTTTGCCATGCTTAATCTGGTACCCGGCAAGCAGTTATGTGAAACGCTGGAACATCTGATTCGTGAGAAAGATGCTCCAGGTATAGAAAAATATATCAGCGACATTGACGCCTACGTCAAAAGCTTGCTGTAGCAAGGTAGCCCAATACATGAACAATATGAACGTAATTATTGCCGATGACCACCCGATTGTACTGTTCGGTATTCGCAAATCACTTGAACAAATCGAGTGGGTGAATGTTGTCGGCGAATTTGAAGATTCCACAGCATTGATCAACAACCTGCCGAAATTAGATGCGCATGTGTTGATCACTGACCTCTCCATGCCGGGAGATAAATACGGCGATGGGATCACCTTGATCAAGTACATCAAGCGTCATTTTCCGAGCCTGTCTATTATCGTTCTGACCATGAACAACAATCCGGCGATCCTGAGCGCCGTGTTGGATCTTGATATTGAAGGGATCGTACTCAAGCAGGGTGCGCCAACCGATCTGCCTAAGGCGCTGGCCGCGCTGCAAAAAGGCAAAAAATTCACCCCGGAAAGCGTTTCTCGTCTGCTGGAGAAAATCAGCGCAGGCGGTTACGGCGACAAGCGCCTGTCGCCAAAAGAGAGCGAAGTATTACGCCTGTTCGCCGAGGGCTTCCTGGTCACCGAAATCGCCAAGAAGCTCAACCGCAGCATTAAGACCATCAGCAGCCAGAAGAAATCGGCGATGATGAAACTGGGCGTAGAGAATGATATCGCGCTGCTCAACTATCTCTCTTCCGTCACCCTGAGTCCGACAGACAAAGAATAAATCGCTTTTATGTTACCCAGCCTGATGGCGCTACGCTTATCAGGCCTACCAGTCGACTCATCTTTTGCAGGCCGGACAGGCGACGCCGCCATCCGGCATTTTTTATGCCCGCGTTTTACGTACCCGCTCGGCATACACCGCCAGCGTCTGTTTCAACACATCCAGCGTCACAGGCTTCGACAAACAGCTGTCCATACCGGACTCCAGGCAACGTTGTTTCTCTTCCGCCAGCGCGTTCGCCGTCACGCCGACGACAGGCAGCGTCAGCCCAAGCTGACGGATACGCTGCGTCAGGCGATAGCCGTCCATGTTCGGCATGTTCACATCGCTCAGAACAATATCGATAGCATTTTTACTCAGCACATTCAGAGCGTCCACGCCATCATTGGCTGTCTTACACTGATATCCCAGAGATCCCAGTTGATCGGCCAGCAAGCGGCGATTGATCGGATGATCGTCAACGACCAGAATCATCATGTCGTCATTTGAATCTGCGGTTTTATCCGTCGTCGGCAATGCGCTGGAAAGCGCTTCACTATCCAGCTCAATACTATAGATACGCGCCAACAGCGCGGGCAACTCATGCACCGACGCCACACTATGCACCCACTCGCCAGGCGCTCTTTCCAATGGAATCCCGATATGACGGCGGCAAAAGACGACCGCCGCCCTCCCCTGCCAGGTATGCTCCAGCGCGTCATCGACAATCAAAATATCGTCTGCGGCGGGTTCTTGCCCTTCATAACTCTGCGTATGAACGCCGCTACGCGCCAGACTGGTCTCAATAAACTGGCACAAAGAAGTATTGCGCACCGCCAGCCAACAGCAGGTTCCGGCGAGTCCTTCCACGCTCTTTTTCACAGGGTATTGCGCGCCATAAAGCGGGATGCGCAGCGTAAACTGGCTTCCCATGCCCGGCTCCGAATCGACGGAAATATCGCCGTCCATCATGCTGATCAATTTTTCGCAAATCGCCAGCCCCAGACCGGTCCCCTGAAAGTTACGCTGTACGCCGGTTCCCACCTGGAAGAAGGGATCGAACAGGCGAACCACCTCTTTTGCCGGAATACCGACGCCGGTATCCCGCACGCGAATGCTGAGATAATCCCCATCACAGCGCACATGCAGCACGATGCAGCCAATATCGGTAAACTTAATGGCGTTGCTCAACAGGTTTGAAATGACCTGCTGTAAACGCATCGGGTCGCCGTTCAGCGATACCGGCACGTCAGGCTCAATAAAACAATACAGGCCGAGCTGCTTACGCACCACCAGCGGCAGATAATTGGCGGTGATATGGTTCATCACCTCTCGCGGTGAAAATTCGCGCGGCTCAATCTTTAGCTGTTCCGACTCAATTTTCGAGAAGTCGAGAATGTCGCTGATAATTTTCAGCAACAGACTGGAGGAGTTATTCATCGCCGTGACCAGACGATCCACGCCTTTTGGCAGCTCTTTGGTTTGCAGCAGATCGAGATTGCCGATGATACCGTACAGCGGTGTGCGCAATTCATGGCTGACCGTTGCAAGGAACATGGATTTAGACTGGCTTGCCTGTTCCGCCGCCTGCGCCATCTCCTGCAGCGACTCTTCCATTTTGACGCGCGTACTCACATCTACCAACACGCAAATCGCGACGTTTTCATTGCGATAGCGGGAATGGACGAAGCTAATTTGCAAATTGGTATTATTGCTGGTCAATACATCAACAAAGTTAACCTGCTGGCCGCAAATGATTTGCGTCAGGCGCTGTCTGTCTTCATGCGTGAGCATGTTCAGGTAGGTGTGCGCCAGTTCGTTACTCAGAATATTGACACCATCGATAGTGCGCAGAATACAGATCCCCACCGGCGCGGAGGCGACGATTTTACGATTGAACTGTTCATGCTCTTCCAGACGCTGAGCATCGCTCTCCGCCGGAATGAAAATTCGCCGCTCATACATCCGCGCAAGCGTAAACAGCCCTGCGCCCACCAGCACGTTCAGCAGGATAGCATTCAGGATAAGAATACGAATACGCTCCAGGACTAAATCTACAGGCACAGAATAGACAATACTGAGCGAGGATGGCGGCAGGCTTTTTTTGAGTACCAGTTCGCGAAAACCTGGCGTATAACCAAACCAAGAACGCTCCTGCATCCAGCGCGGCTCCGCTTTAATAATGCCGTCAGGACCGGTCAACGAAATCAGCGAATGGCCGTTCTCATCAATAATAGTGACGCCCATCGGCAAACTGCCGGGCGTGAAAAAATTTTCCATGCGGATGGACTGCTCGACGCCCAGCAGCGCCTGCAGACGGTTAGCCAGATACACCGGCGTCAGCGCATAAAAGTAGCCCACGCCCTGACGCGCGCCCTGGCTTATCCAGAAAAGGTTATTCCCACTTTCTTCCTGCGGCGCGTTGCGGTATTTCATAATCCGCTCATGTAACGCTTTTAACGCATCATCGCGCTCCACGGGCATTTCACGCAGGCCGAAATTCGCCATACAGAGGTTATCGCTGCCAATCAGGAAAACGCGGTTAAGATCATACGCCGCTGAAAAGTTGTCGCGCCAGTAACGCATAAACCAGGCCAGCGACTCCAGCGATCCACGCCAGGCGGAGCCCATCGCCGCACAGTCTGAGTCGGCAAATAGCGGTTCAAAGTCCGGCACCACCATTTTGTCATCACGCGCACGCGACGACATGACGCCGTTTTCCGCCGTTAAACGGTTCTCGGCGATATATTTGAGCTCTTTCATCACGTCCGACGTGCGCTGGATAAAACGCTGCGCCTGATCGGAGCTAAGGTTGAACTCCTGACGAATTTCAGATTCCCGCTGGTGCAGGGCATTGACGATGTAAAACACCGAAACAAAGGCGATTAAAAGCCAAATGAGTAACGCTAACGCTCTGAATAAGTAGCGCGAGACTTTCAGCGTAGTTCGAAAGGAAGCAAGGTATTTCAAAGGGGCGAAGCTCCGCCTCAGGATGTAAATAGAGTATGACTAAGGTAGCGGTAAATGACGTAGCCCGCAACGGCAAAGAAAAAGGGCCGGATATCCGGCCCTCGCACAGTAATAACATTACTCGTCAGCGTCATCCGCAACGTCGTCATCGCTTTCCGCTTCCGGGGCGATATCCTCATCCCCTTCCGCCACGCTGCCGTCGATAGCGTCGAGTTCTTCGTCATCTACCGGTTCAGCAACGCGTTGCAGACCCACCACGTTTTCATCTTCCGCCGTGCGGATAAGGATAACGCCCTGGGTGTTACGTCCCACTACGCTGATCTCGGACACACGGGTACGCACCAGAGTACCGGCATCCGTGATCATCATGATCTGGTCGCAATCGTCTACCTGTACCGCACCGACAACGGAACCGTTGCGCTCGGTCACTTTGATAGAGATAACGCCCTGCGTCGCACGAGACTTGGTCGGGTACTCGTCCGCTGCGGTACGCTTCCCGTAGCCGTTTTGCGTTACGGTCAGAATAGCGCCTTCGCCGCGTGGGATGATCAGAGAGACGACTTTATCGTCTCCCGCCAGCTTAATACCGCGCACACCGGTCGCGGTACGCCCCATCGCACGGACGGCGTCTTCTTTGAAGCGCACCACTTTGCCCGCGGCCGAGAACAGCATGACTTCGTCAGAACCAGAAGTCAGGTCAACGCCAATCAGCTCGTCGCCGTCGTTGAGGTTCACCGCGATAATACCGGCGGAACGCGGACGGCTGAATTCGGTCAGCGCCGTTTTCTTCACGGTACCGCTGGCGGTCGCCATAAAGACGTTCACGCCCTCTTCGTACTCACGAACCGGCAGAATCGCGGTGATACGTTCGTTGGCTTCCAGCGGCAGCAGGTTAACGATCGGACGACCGCGCGCGCCGCGGCTGGCTTCCGGCAGCTGATAGACCTTCATCCAGTACAGACGGCCCCGGCTGGAGAAGCAGAGGATAGTATCGTGGGTGTTGGCCACCAGCAGGCGGTCGATAAAGTCTTCTTCTTTAATACGCGCGGCAGATTTACCTTTCCCACCACGACGTTGCGCTTCGTAATCCGTCAGCGGTTGATATTTGACGTAACCCTGGTGAGACAGCGTCACGACAACATCTTCCTGGCTAATCAGATCTTCGATATTAATATCGGCGCTGTTGGCGGTGATTTCGGTACGACGCTCATCGCCGAACTGATCGCGAATTAACTCCATCTCTTCACGGATCACTTCCATCAGGCGATCGGCGCTACCCAGAATGTGCAGCAGTTCAGCAATCTGCTCCAGCAACTCTTTGTATTCGTCGAGCAGTTTTTCATGCTCCAGGCCGGTCAGTTTCTGCAAACGCAGATCCAGAATCGCCTGCGCCTGCTGTTCAGTCAGGTAGTACTGACCGTCACGTACGCCAAATTCTGGCTCCAGCCATTCCGGACGCGCGGCGTCATCACCAGCGCGCTCCAGCATCGCAGCAACGTTGCCCAGATCCCACGGACGCGAAATCAGCGCCGCTTTCGCTTCCGCCGGCGTCGGCGCGCGGCGAATCAGTTCGATAATCGGGTCGATGTTGGCCAGCGCAATCGCCAGAGCTTCAAGGATATGCGCGCGGTCACGGGCTTTACGCAGTTCAAAAATAGTACGACGCGTCACCACTTCACGGCGGTGGCGCACGAACGCTGAAATGATATCTTTCAGGTTCATGATCTTCGGCTGGCCGTGATGCAGCGCCACCATGTTAATACCGAAGGAAACCTGTAGCTGGGTCTGGGAGTAGAGATTATTAAGCACCACCTCGCCCACCGCATCGCGTTTTACTTCAATCACGATGCGCATCCCGTCTTTGTCGGATTCGTCACGCAGCGCGCTGATGCCTTCCACGCGCTTATCTTTCACCAGCTCGGCGATTTTCTCGATCAGGCGCGCTTTGTTCACCTGATAGGGAATTTCATGGACGATGATGGTTTCACGGCCCGTTTTGGCGTCAACTTCAACTTCCGCGCGGGCGCGAATGTACACTTTACCACGACCGGTACGGTAGGCTTCTTCGATACCACGACGACCGTTGATGATCGCGGCGGTCGGGAAGTCCGGACCCGGAATATGTTCCATCAGCCCTTCAATGCTGATGTCTTCGTTGTCGATATACGCCAGGCAGCCGTTAATCACTTCCGTCAGGTTGTGCGGCGGGATATTCGTCGCCATACCAACTGCGATACCGGAAGAACCGTTCACCAGCAGATTCGGAATTTTGGTCGGCATGACGTCCGGAATTTTTTCCGTACCGTCATAGTTATCCACGAAATCCACCGTCTCTTTTTCGAGATCGGCCATCAGTTCGTGGGCGATTTTCGCCAGACGGATCTCCGTATAACGCATTGCCGCCGCGGAGTCGCCGTCAATAGAACCGAAGTTACCCTGACCATCCACCAGCATGTAACGCAGCGAGAATGGCTGCGCCATACGAACGATGGTGTCATACACTGCGGAATCGCCGTGGGGATGGTATTTACCGATTACGTCACCAACGACACGGGCAGATTTTTTATAGGCTTTGTTCCAGTCATTGCCCAATACGTTCATGGCGTAAAGTACGCGACGGTGTACCGGCTTCAGGCCATCTCGGACATCCGGCAGCGCACGGCCAACAATGACCGACATCGCATAATCCAGATAGGAGCTCTTCAGCTCTTCCTCAATGTTGACCGGTGTAATTTCTCTCGCAAGGTCGCTCATCTAACCGCTATCCCTCTACTGTATCCCGGATTCAAAGGTCGCAAATTATAACACATTCGCCCACGTACTGGTAAACGGAATGCAGCCAGACAATGCTTTATTCGGGTGCCGCATGCTCTCTTCATTTATAAGCGTGGTCTCGGCGTTTATTGGCGATCGGCTTCAGAGGCGACACAGGGGAGATCGGGGCCTGGCCAGGAAGAGGTTAGAAAATCAATACCTCCCGTGTATACCCGTCATACTTCAAGTTTCATGTGCGTTGGCGGCAAGTTACTCGGCCCATCCCTGGGCCTCGCCCCGTCGGGGTTAGCGCAAGCGCTGTTCAAGACGGTTAACCATTTTATCCTGCAACTCGAATTATTTAGGGGATATGCCGGGAGGCATAAACCATAATCAGTATCACCAGATGCTATTTAATCACATAGGCCAGGTATTCTTTCACTACCTCATCGTTTAATTCCTGACCCAATCCGGGCTGTTCCGGCGCGACATAATAGCCATTTTCCGGCTGATAATCGTGGGTACAAAGTTCCCGAATAGATGCTTTCATCGCATTGGTATGATGCTCATGAATAATAAAGTTGGGAATTGCTGTTTCCATATGCAGCGCGGCTACCGTGGAAACAGGACCGCCGCAAACATGCACCTGTACAGTGGTGTCATAAATATTAGCATAGTCACAGATTTTCTTTCCTTCGGTAATTCCGCCGCAGAGACACAAATCAGGTTGCGCTACGGCAATAGACTGCTTCTCCAGTAATTCCCTGTATCCCCATCTTGTGTAGGAACGCTCGCCAGTGGCGATTGGAATCGTTGTTGAACGGGAAACTTTCTGCATATTATCAGAATTTAATGGATGAATCGGTTCTTCATAAAGAAAGATACGATACTTTTCTATCGCCTTCGCAAATTGAATAGCTGAGTTTGTACCGAGAAGAGAATGGATTTCCACGATAATATCAGCATCATCCCCCATTGCTTCACGCATAGCGGCAATTCGCGCTTCCCCCATTTTTAATTGATCGGCCAGTAACAATCCTGAATAGTTACGATTTTTATTCTGAAAAACACAGTCATCGCCATTACGATCGATTTCGAGTGGATCCACTTTAATCGCATCATATCCATCGTCAAGAGCCGCACGCGCCGCCTCAGCATATTCATCAGGTGTCACTAATATCTGGCGTTTATCCCCCCAACCAAATTGTAACTGACTAGCATAGGTTCTTAATTTTTCATTAGTTTTCCCGCCAAGGAGCTGATAAACAGGTACACCTAAATATTTACCTTTGATATCCCAAAGAGCAATATCAATAGCGCTCATTCCGGCATAAAAAACGTTTCCGCCCCCCATCCCCCAAAAAGTCTTTCTGAAAAAGAACTCCCAAATTTTTTCAATATTTAGTGGATCTTCACCCACAATCAATGGCGCCAGATCTCTGATGATCCCTACGCCAGCTTTAGCGCCTGCGCCATAGGCCAGTCCTACTTCGCCAATACCACTTAATCCTGAGTCGGTATTCACCCGAATAAGTACTGGATTATAGGAGGACATCGTTTGATCTCTTTTTTTTAATTCACAGTCAAAAACTTCAATAGACGTAATTTTCATAATTTCTCCATTTATCAGGTTCGTGATACAACATTTGTTTGTTGGCTTTTTTCTTTTTTCACATCAATTTTCATTAACGCCAAAACGGCTACCGCAGCGAAGCAAAGTATTGCCTCTACAATAAATATTCCTGTCGCACCATAATGAGTAGAAACGAATCCCAGTGACTTATTAATCAGGAATCCGCCAAGACTTGAACATGAGTTAATAAACGCAATGCTGATAGCCAACCCTGACGGCGACAATAATGCAGAAGGCAGCGCCCAGTAAGGTCCGTAATAGCTGAGGATCCCAACACCATAGAACGTTAGCCCCAGCATTCTCAACGACATTGAGGGGACAAGAGCAATCATCAGAAAACCACAGCCTGCCAGAAACATGGGTAATGCAGCATGCCATTTTCGTTCATTCTTTTTATCGGAATGCCAGCCCCACCAGGGCATGCTGAACATAGCGAAAATAAACGGAATACTCATGATTAAACCAACGTCAGTATCCGTAAAATCAGCTGAAAATCCCTTCACCAACCCCGGCAACCAGTAGTTTGCCGCCAGAGCAGCCGCCTGAATCAACATGTAGGCGAAAGAAAGCTGAAGCAAAACTGGATTTTTGATTACTGAAAGAAAGGATGAGTTGGTATTTTTATTTAATGCCGCTGCGGTTTCATTGTCAGTGCGTAATTTATTAACTAAGGCCGATATCTGCTGTGGCGTAAGCCATTTAGCCTTTTCTGGACTGTCAGGCAGTAAATAAAATGTCAGGATGCCAAGGAATACGGTAGGGATACCTTCAATAGCAAAAAGCCAGCGCCAGCCTTCATAATCCGGGGTATTCAAATGCTCGATGATCCAACCAGACATCGGTGCAGCCAATACCGATGCTACAGCAATAGATAACATGAAGAAACTATTGACTTTTCCGCGTTCACGAGCCGGGAACCAGCATGCAAGATAATAAACCATGCCCGGGAAAAATCCAGCTTCAAATACCCCCAAAAAAATGCGAGCCAGCAAAATATGTTGAGTATCTTTAGCAAAAAAAATCAGCCCAGTTACCGCTCCCCAGCCGATAATAATGGAACTAATCCATTTTCTTGCACCAAGCTTTTGCAAACCAATGCTACTCGGAATTTGAAAGACTAAATATGATATGAAGAATATAGAAGAAATATTAGCGAAATCCTCAGGCGTAATACCGAGAGATTCATTCATGCGTAATGCAGCAAACCCAATATTGACACGATCCATATAGTTAAAAAAGTAAAGAATAAAGGCCAAAGGAATGATTTTCCTTTTTACAATACGAATTGCATCGTATAAATTTTCTTGTGGACTACTCATTTTGCATCACCTTTTATGATTCAATGAATAAGGGTATTGACCGGAATCGATGTTACGTAAAAAACAATACAATTCAAAAGCTAATGTGTGATATCTGATATATCAGCAAGCAAACTTAATGAAATATACAATAACAACAATAAAGTATGTAAATTTTCTTATATCTGATATATTAGATCCGTTAATTTTGAATAAATTAATTACAATGGAGCCGGGTTTAACCATGGAGGAGAAGAAAATGAAAAATAGATTAAAGCGTGACTTTAGTCACATATCAATTGAAATACCCAAATCCATCACCCAGGTGATTAAAGAGAAAATAAGGGAGATGATTATCCATGGCGATTTCGATCTTGGGCAAGCGATCAGTGAAAATGAACTATCAAATATTCTGATGGTAAGTAAAACACCAATTCGTGAAGCTTTTATTTGGCTGAGCTATAATGAAAACCTGGTCAACATCATTCCCCGCAGTGGGACATTTGTTTTTTCTGTCACCGACGAGGATATCAATGATCTCATCAAAATGAGGGTTATCCTTGAACAGGGCGCAATTCGTGAAGCGATGGAGAAAAATGCTAACAATGTCATAGTCGAATTAAGCAATATTTTATCGAAGTCAGCAAAAATTAATGCAGAGCGAGATACGCAAGCTTACCTCAAACTGGATCATGATTTTCATTATGTTTTTGTGAAATATGCCGATAATAAATACATTTCACAAGCACACCTGTTGATCTCAGCACGTTTATTGGCAATTCGCTACAGACTGGATTTTACCGCTGAATATATCACCAGCTCTAACCGTGGACATGCCACTATTTTGGATATGTTAAAAAACAACAACGTCGAGGGCGTCTGTAATTTTATCACGCACCACATCGGTAGCGGTTTTACAGAACGCGCAAGAAAACTTCTTGCGCTGAAAGCGTAATAAAGACGGCAGTAGATATAACGCAGCGACTTTGCACCTGCTATACTGCCCCGATAGATCAATAGCGGAATCTCATGTACTCATGAACACTGAAAAACCGTCGGTAGCTCACAACGTTGACCATAATGAAATCGCCAAATTCGAAGCCGTCGCGTCGCGCTGGTGGGATCTGGAGGGCGAATTCAAGCCATTGCATCGCATCAACCCTCTACGCCTTGGCTACATTACTGAGCGCTCAGGCGGCCTGTTTGGTAAAAAGGTACTCGACGTCGGCTGCGGCGGCGGCATTCTGGCGGAAAGTATGGCACGCGAAGGCGCAACCGTCACCGGGCTGGATATGGGCTTTGAGCCTTTGCAGGTCGCCAAACTGCATGCGCTGGAAAGCGGCATTGAGGTAGAGTACGTGCAGGAGACGGTTGAGGAACATGCGGCAAAACACGCCCAGCAATACGACGTCGTCACCTGTATGGAAATGCTGGAGCATGTTCCCGATCCGCAATCGGTCGTCCACGCCTGCGCCCAACTGGTTAAACCCGGCGGCGAGGTGTTCTTCTCAACGTTGAACCGCAATGGGAAATCCTGGCTGATGGCGGTCGTCGGCGCTGAGTATATTCTGCGCATGGTGCCAAAAGGCACGCACGACGTGAAGAAATTCATTAAGCCTGCTGAACTGTTAAGCTGGGTAGATGAAACCGTCCTGAAAGAGCAACATATCACCGGACTGCACTACAACCCGATAACCAATACTTTCAAACTCGGTCCCGGAGTAGACGTTAACTACATGTTGCATACCCGCGCTAAAAAAGCCTGACATCAAAGAATTTTCCTATAAGGGTTGCGTTAGATCATCGGGCGCAACCTTTCTCTTCGATGAAGAAATCAGCATTCGATCAAATTTTGATTTTTTTTTATGAATTGTTGACATCCTCTCCAGGCCTTATCAGACGCGCATTTAGCGATTCTTACGCTTTTGCAACCGCAATTTAACGCCAAAATCAACTCTTGTACTCAAAAGAATCCCTACTAGAATACTCACCATATAGCGTTTCACTTATCGATTACCCCCTATATATAGTATTTATCCACAGAGTTAGTCACAACGTGGCGTTGTGGATAAGCGGGGGGATATTTTTCTTTCACGGACAGGTAAACAGGTAGAAAACCACATGAATCAGAGTCTGCTGGTGACAAAGCGTGACGGCCGTACTGAGCGCATCAATCTCGACAAAATTCATCGCGTGCTTGATTGGGCGGCAGAAGGACTGAATAACGTATCGGTTTCTCAGGTCGAGCTACGCTCGCATATTCAGTTTTATGATGGGATTAAGACCTCCGATATCCATGAAACTATCATTAAGGCCGCCGCAGACCTGATCTCTCGCGATGCGCCGGATTATCAATACCTGGCTGCGCGTCTGGCGATTTTCCACCTGCGTAAGAAAGCCTTCGGCCAGTTTGAGCCGCCCGCACTTTACCACCATGTGGTAAAAATGGTTGAGCTTGGCAAATACGACAATCATCTGCTGGAAGACTACACGGAAGAAGAGTTCAAGCAGATGGATTCGTTTATCGTTCACGATCGCGATATGACCTTCTCCTACGCTGCCGTTAAGCAGCTGGAAGGGAAATATCTGGTGCAAAACCGCGTGACCGGCGAAATCTATGAAAGCGCACAGTTCCTCTACATTCTGGTAGCGGCCTGCCTGTTCTCGAACTACCCGCGTGAAACGCGTCTTGACTATGTAAAACGTTTTTACGATGCGGTCTCTACGTTCAAAATCTCGCTGCCGACGCCCATCATGTCCGGTGTGCGTACCCCAACCCGTCAGTTCAGCTCCTGCGTACTGATCGAGTGTGGCGACAGTCTGGATTCCATCAACGCCACCTCCAGCGCTATCGTGAAATACGTTTCTCAGCGCGCCGGTATCGGCATCAACGCTGGCCGCATTCGTGCGCTGGGCAGCCCGATTCGCGGCGGCGAGGCCTTCCACACCGGCTGTATTCCGTTCTACAAGCACTTCCAGACGGCGGTGAAATCCTGTTCGCAGGGCGGCGTGCGCGGCGGCGCGGCGACACTGTTCTATCCGATGTGGCACCTGGAAGTGGAAAGCCTGCTGGTGCTGAAAAACAACCGTGGCGTGGAAGGCAACCGCGTACGTCACATGGATTACGGCGTACAGATCAACAAACTGATGTATACCCGCCTGCTGAAGGGCGGCGACATTACGCTGTTCAGTCCGTCCGATGTACCCGGGCTATACGATGCGTTCTTCGCCGACCAGGACGAATTCGAACGCCTGTACGTGAAATATGAAAACGACGACAGCATCCGCAAACAGCGTGTGAAAGCGGTCGAACTGTTCTCGCTGATGATGCAGGAACGCGCCTCTACCGGTCGTATCTATATCCAGAACGTTGACCACTGCAATACTCACAGTCCGTTCGATCCGGTTGTCGCCCCGGTACGCCAGTCTAACCTGTGTCTGGAGATTGCCCTGCCGACCAAACCGCTGCACGATGTCAACGATGAAAACGGCGAAATTGCGTTGTGTACGTTGTCTGCATTCAACCTGGGCGCCATTAAAACTCTGGACGAGCTGGAAGAACTGGCTATTCTGGCAGTACGCGCTTTGGATGCTCTGCTCGATTATCAGGATTACCCGATTCCGGCTGCCAAACGCGGCGCAATGGGCCGTCGTACGCTGGGCATTGGCGTGATTAACTTCGCCTACTGGCTGGCGAAAAACGGTAAACGTTATTCCGACGGCAGCGCCAATAATCTGACGCATAAAACCTTCGAAGCCATTCAATACTATCTGCTTAAAGCGTCCAACGAACTGGCGAAAGAGCAAGGCGCCTGCCCATGGTTCAACGAAACCACCTATGCAAAAGGCATTTTGCCGATCGACACCTACAAAAAAGATCTGGATGCGATCGTCAACGAACCGCTGCACTACGACTGGGAACAGCTGCGTGAGTCGATCAAAACCCACGGTCTGCGTAACTCCACGCTATCGGCGCTAATGCCGTCGGAAACGTCGTCCCAGATATCCAACGCCACTAACGGCATTGAGCCGCCGCGCGGCTACGTCAGCATCAAGGCCTCGAAAGACGGTATTTTGCGTCAGGTCGTGCCGGATTATGAGCATCTGAAAGACGCTTACGAACTGTTGTGGGAGATGCCGAACAACGACGGTTATCTGCAACTGGTGGGTATCATGCAGAAGTTTATCGATCAGTCGATTTCTGCCAATACCAACTACGATCCGTCACGTTTCCCGTCAGGAAAAGTGCCGATGCAGCAACTGCTGAAAGATTTGCTCACCGCGTATAAGTTTGGCGTGAAAACTCTGTACTATCAAAATACCCGCGACGGCGCGGAAGATGCGCAGGACGATTTGGCGCCTTCTATTCAGGACGATGGCTGCGAAAGCGGCGCTTGTAAGATCTGATGAATAGTGCCGGGTAGCGCTATGCTTACCCGGCCTACGATTGTACGGTTTGTAGGCCGGATAAGGCGCTTGCGCCGCCATCCGGCGCTCATCCCATAAAGGATTCACTTCAATGGCATACACCACTTTTTCACAGACGAAAAACGATCAGCTCAAGGAACCCATGTTCTTTGGCCAGCCGGTCAACGTTGCACGCTATGACCAGCAGAAATATGACATCTTCGAAAAACTGATCGAAAAACAGCTCTCTTTCTTCTGGCGTCCGGAAGAGGTCGACGTCTCCCGCGATCGTATCGATTATCAGGCGTTGCCGGAGCACGAAAAACATATCTTCATCAGCAACCTCAAATACCAGACGCTGCTGGATTCCATTCAGGGACGTAGCCCGAACGTCGCCCTGCTGCCGCTCATTTCCATCCCGGAGCTGGAGACGTGGGTAGAGACCTGGGCGTTTTCTGAGACGATTCACTCACGATCCTACACCCACATTATTCGTAACATCGTCAACGATCCGGCGGTCGTGTTTGACGATATCGTGACCAATGAGCAAATTCAGAAGCGCGCCGAAGGGATCTCCGCCTACTACGACGAACTTATTGAGATGACCAGCTACTGGCATCTGCTCGGTGAAGGCACCCATACCGTTAATGGCAAAACGGTTGTCGTGAATCTGCGTGAGCTGAAGAAAAAACTGTATCTGTGCCTGATGAGCGTGAACGCGCTGGAAGCCATCCGCTTCTACGTCAGCTTCGCCTGCTCTTTCGCATTTGCCGAGCGTGAACTGATGGAAGGCAACGCCAAAATTATCCGTCTGATCGCCCGTGACGAAGCTCTGCATCTGACCGGCACGCAACATATGCTGAACCTGTTGCGTAGCGGCGTGGACGACCCGGAGATGGCGGAAATCGCCGAAGAGTGTAAACAGGAATGTTATGACCTGTTCGTGCAGGCGGCGCAGCAGGAAAAAGAGTGGGCGGACTATCTGTTCCGCGACGGTTCGATGATCGGCCTGAATAAAGATATCCTGTGTCAATACGTTGAATATATTACTAATATTCGTATGCAGGCGGTAGGGCTGGATCTGCCGTTCCAGACCCGCTCCAACCCAATCCCGTGGATCAATACCTGGCTGGTGTCCGATAACGTTCAGGTCGCGCCACAGGAAGTGGAAGTTAGCTCTTATCTGGTCGGACAAATCGATTCGGAAGTCGATACCGACGATCTGAGTAATTTCCAGCTCTGATGGGACGCGTCACGCTGCGTATCACTGGCACACAGCTGCTGTGCCAGGATGAACACCCTTCTCTGCTGGCCGCGCTGGAATCGCATAACGTTGAGGTGGAGTATCAGTGCCGCGAAGGTTATTGCGGCTCCTGTCGTACCCGACTGGTTGCCGGCCAGGTTGACTGGATTACGGAACCTTTAGCGTTTATCCAGCCGGGAGAGATTTTGCCCTGCTGCTGCAGGGCAAAAGGCGATATCGAAATCGAGATGTAACTCAGTGCAACTCGCTGGTGGAAACCAAAGGCATCACGCCACGTTTTTTCATCTGCACGGCATACAGTGCGCCAGCGAGTACCACCAGCACCGCGCCAGCGACATAAATCATACGATAGCCAACCGACTCAACCATCATTCCCATGATAAAGGCGCCAATCGCCATTCCGGCATCCATCGCGTTAAAGAACAGTGAATTCGCCACGCCGATTTTATGCGGTTCAACCGAGCTGATAATTTGCGTCTGGAAAACCGGCGTGACCGAACCGTAGCCGATACCGATGAGACCGCCGGAAATAATCATCATGATGCTGCCATTGGTGTAGCCCAGCGCCACCAGACCGATGGTAAAAGCCAACAGACATGGGAAAACAACATATTTCGGCCCTTTTTTATCACAAATATTCCCGGTGAAGGTACGGCATATCATCAGGAAAATCGCGTAGCACAGCAGGAAATTACTGGCCGCCGCCATTAAATCCAGCTCACGCGCATACAGCGCCAGGAAAGCCGACACGCCGGCATAGGAGAAAGTCATAAAAAAGGTGACCAGCGCAAAAGGCAAGGCGGCGCGGTCAAACATCGCGGCAAAACCCAGATTCGGTTTCGAACCATCGGCATGACGAATTACCGGAGGGACCGTCACAATCAGGGAAAGCACAATCCCTAACGCCGCTACAGCGGAACAAAGCCAGAATGCGGCAGTGAACGCGTTCCAGCGGGCCATATTCAAACCGATCCACGGTCCTACGACCATCGCCAGGCCCATCGCTAAAGAGAAAAAGCTGATGCCCTCTCCACGTCGGGAGGCCGGAATTAACCGCGCTGAAATAGTTCCTTTTACCGTGGTAATAACACCAAACGTAATCCCATGAAGTACGCGGATAAAGAGCAGCGACTCGATAGAATGGCAAACCGGATACAGCGCGGTAATCACCAAAAAAGCCAGAGAAGAGAGCACCAGAATCTTTTTATTCGAATATTTTCCCACCCACTGTCCGGCAAATGGCCGAATAACAATTGCCGCGGCCAGGAAACATGTCACTAACAGCCCGGCCTTATCTGCAGAAGCATGCAGGCGGTCAGCGATATAAATGGGTAATAAAGTTAGCAGTACATAAAAAACAAAAAAGATAATAAAACTGACTATGGTGATTGCCCAAAAATCCTTCGTCCATAATTTTTCTTTCATTCTTAACGACCCGTTCAGATGGCGCACGCAGGCAACGCTCAGCTCAACTGAACACCTATCAGGTGCGTCAAAATGTGATGTATTCGATAGAATCACAGTATAAACAAGTGCACTCTATTAGAAAAATTAATCGTTTTAATTATATTGATTAGGTTTTACTAATGACGCTAACCCAAATCCACGCCCTGCTTGCCGTACTGGAGTACGGCGGATTTACCGAGGCCAGCAAACGGCTATACATGACGCAATCCGCCGTCAGCCAGGCCATCTCCGCGCTTGAGGAGGAGCTCGGCGTTGACATATTGATTCGTGAGCGTCGTAAAGAGATTGAGCTTACCGCCGCCGGTAGCCGCATCGTCAGGCATTTACGCGCGATCCAGCGCGACGTCAACGCGGTAAAAGAGATTGCCGAACAAGAAAAAAAGAACCCGGCCCGTACGCTACGGATTGGCTGTTTTCCCAGCGCCTGCGCCTGCATTTTACCCGGCGTCATTCGCTATTTTGAAAGCCATCATCCAAATGTAAAAATTATCCCCTATGAAGAGAATAGTACGGCTATTATTGATTCGCTGCAGGACGGAAGTATTGATGCCGGTTTCGTTCCTTTTCCGGTCAACGGTATGTATTGCGTCCCCATTTACCGGGATAAATTCACCGTAGTGGTGCCTGAAAATCATCCCCTGGCGGCCAATAGTACAGTAACGGTTGAAGAACTGATGGACGAACCACTTATTGTCAGTAAAGGTCGTTATGAATTAAGCATTATGGCGTTGTTTAAAGAAAAGGGTATTGAGCCGATATTTAAATATGAATTTAACCATCCCGATACTGCGCTGAATTTTATTCGCCAGGGATTAGGTATCGCCTTATTGCCAGAATTAACCTTAAAAGCCACGACAGGAAAATTATGCTCCGTGGCGCTGGAACCCACCTTTTATCGACAAATTTCCCTGTTAGCAAAAGAACCGCCGGTAGAAGGAAGTCCGCTATTTTTATTACAAAAATGTATGGAAACACTGACCGATGAGGGTTTGCTATAAAACAACACCGCCTGATGGCATTGCGTTTACCAGACTTACGCTGGCAAACGTTGCGCCGGGCCGGATGAGGCGTTTATGCCCTCATCCAGCGCGTCACTTCTACTATGGCAAACCTTTAGTCATTTTTTTGCAGGAACATGACCGCCTTATCCGGGAAGTCAGTGAACAGCCCGTCGACGCCCGCCTTGTTATACAGGATGTCGTACAACTGATTAACGTCTGTGGCATAGTCCGGCAATTGATCGGCACGCACGGTGTAAGGATGCACTACCATCTTATTCTGATGCGCGTCTTGCACCATTCCAGTCAGCTTGATATTCCCTTTCGTTGAGCCTTCCGCGACCAGCATATGGTAATCCGGACCAATACCGTCCGCATATTCCGCCACCTGCTTCATAGCGCCCGGCTTAAACATCCAGTCGTAGTTGTAATTTACCCAACGACCGTCCGGCTGTTTCTGCTGTGTTTCATTCCAGTCGGTATACGCAATAAGTTGAACCAGATTGAGATCCATCCCCATTTTGGGTTCCAGTTCATTCTTAATACGTTTCAGTTCAGCGACATCAAAACACTGCAAATAGACATTGTCCTGCTTGCCGGTGTAACCATACTTCTTCAGCACTTCCAGCGTTTTCGCGGCAATATCTTTCCCTTCCTGATGATGGAACCACGGCGCTTTAATTTCCGGATAAATACCGATATTTTTACCGGTAGAGTGATTTAATCCCTGAACGAATTCAATTTCCTCTTCAAAGGTATGAATGCGGAAATCAGATTTTCCCATCGGGAAACGGCCCGGATAAGTTTGTACTTTTTTGCCGTTTTCAATATCAAACCCTTCGGTAAACTTCAGGGATTTAATTTCATCCAGCGTAAAATCGATAGCGTAATAGCGCCCATCTTTACGCGCCCGGTCCGGAAAACGGTCAGCGACGTCAGTCACCCGGTCAAGGTAGTGGTCATGGAGGACGACCAGATGGTCGTCCTTTGTCATCACTAAATCCTGTTCCAGATAATCTGCCCCTTGCGCATACGCCATCGCTTTCGCCGGTAGCGTATGTTCCGGCAGATAACCGCTGGCACCACGGTGGGCGATAACGACTTTTTCAGCCGCCACGGCGCCGCTTCCGATGGTCATTCCTGCCAACATTAACGCCACGCTAAGGTTTTTCAGTGTGGTTTTCATGTTATTAGCCTCCGTTGCGTTTTAACTGCAGCTCATCATGATGGCGTTTTTCACCAATCATCACGACCACCAGCAGGATTACCGCCAGAATGCTGCCGCCAATCATCACCATAAAGCCGCCATCCCAACCGAAGAAGTCAACGGTATAACCCACAATGGCGCTTGCAGCGACAGAACCGCCCAGGTAACCAAACAGACCGGTAAAGCCCGCCGCCGTACCCGCCGCTTTTTTCGGCGCCAGTTCCAGCGCGTGCAGACCGATCAACATTACCGGGCCGTAGATCAGGAAGCCGATGATAATCATACAAGCCATATCAACGTTCGGGTTCCCTGCCGGGTTCATCCAGTAAACGATGGTCGCGATAGTCACCAGGGTCATAAAGAACACGCCGGTCGCACCGCGGTTGCCGCGGAAGACTTTATCCGACATCCAGCCACACAGCAGCGTGCCCGGAATACCCGCGTATTCATACAGGAAGTAGGCCCAGGAGGATTTATCCAGTGCGAAATGCTTCACTTCTTTCAGGTAGGTCGGCGACCAGTCGAGGATGCCGTAGCGCAGCAGATAAACAAACACGTTGGCGATAGCGATGTACCACAACAGTTTGTTTGGCAGTACGTACTGCATGAAGATCTGCTTCGCAGTCAGCTCTTCTTCCGCTTTTTCGTTGTAGTCGTCCGGATAGTCGTTTTTATACTCTTCGATAGGCGGCAGACCGCAGGATTGCGGCGTATCGCGCATCATTGCGAAAGCGAACAGCGCCACCACAATCGCGCCAAAGGCTGGCATATAGAGCGCCGCTTTCCAGTCGTTAAACCACGCCATCCCCAGCAGGAACAGCAGTGGCGGGATCCCGCCGCCGACGTTATGCGCACAGTTCCAGACCGACACAATGCCGCCGCGTTCTTTCTGCGACCACCAGTGAACCATCGTACGTCCGCACGGCGGCCACCCCATCCCCTGGAACCAGCCGCAAAGGAACAACAGCACAAACATCACGGCGATGCTGGATGTCGCCCACGGCACAAAGCCCATAAACAACATGACTGCTGCGGCCAGAATCAACCCTGCCGGCAGGAAAACGCGCGGATTCGAGCGATCGGACACCGAACCCATTATAAATTTCGAAAAACCATAAGCGATGGAAATCCCGGACAGCGCAAAGCCCAGATCGCCGCGTGAAAAACCCTGTTCTACCAGGTAGGGCATCGCGAGGGCAAAGTTCTTGCGCACCAGATAATACGCGGCATAGCCAAAGAATATCCCCAGGAAAATCTGCCAGCGTAATCGGCGATAGGTCGGATCAATCTCCGCCGCTGGCAAGCGCGCTTTATGCGGCGCTGGTTTAAAAATACTCAACATATTGTAGCCTCCGTGGCCCGTATTTTATTTAGAGGTAAACACCGCAGTTTGTTCAAACAACCCCGCTGCTCCCAGTGTGGCCGCGATGTTAAGTAAAGATACGTCACGTTAATGTGAATTACAGCACATATTGTTACAGTTTTATGACCAATGTTCAGAAAGGCGCACGAAATCACGTTTCATTTTCGAATAGTGAGCGATTATGCGCGAAATCAAACATTCCATATGATTTGTATGGCTAAATGATAAAAAACGAACTGTGAGGAAAAACAATGAAAACTCGCGACTCGCAAGCAAGTGACGTGATTATCATTGGCGGTGGAGCAACAGGCGCAGGGATCGCCCGCGACTGCGCGCTGCGCGGTTTACGTGTCATTCTGGTGGAACGGCATGATATAGCGACCGGCGCGACCGGGCGTAACCACGGGCTGCTGCACAGCGGCGCTCGTTATGCGGTTACCGACGCGGAATCCGCGCGCGAGTGCATTAGTGAAAACCAGATTTTAAAACGGATCGCCCGCCATTGCGTCGAACCGACGGATGGTCTGTTTATTACGTTGCCGGAAGATGATCTTGCGTTTCAGGCCACCTTTATTCGCGCCTGTGAAGCGGCAGGCATTCGCGCTGAAGCCATCGATCCGCAGCAGGCTCGCATCATCGAACCTTCCGTTAACTCTGCGCTCATCGGTGCGGTAAAAGTGCCGGATGGCACCGTGGACCCTTTCCGCCTTACCGCCGCCAATATGTTGGATGCCAGAGAACATGGCGCAATCGTGTTAACGGCGCATGAAGTGACCGGGCTCATTCGTGAAGGCGCAACGGTCTGCGGCGTCCATGTGCGCAACCATCTCACTGGCGAAACCCAGACGCTTCACGCGCCGGTGGTGGTCAATGCGGCAGGTATCTGGGGGCAACGGATCGCCGAATACGCCGACCTGAGTATTCGCATGTTCCCGGCGAAAGGCTCGCTGTTGATCATGGACCATCGGATCAACCAGCATGTCATTAACCGCTGCCGGAAACCATCGGATGCCGACATTCTGGTACCTGGCGATACGATTTCACTGATCGGCACCACCTCTACCCATATTGATTACAATGAGATAGACAGCAACCGCGTCACCGCAGATGAAGTCGATATCCTGCTGCGTGAAGGGGAAAAACTGGCCCCTGTCATGGCGAAGACGCGTATTCTGCGCGCGTATTCCGGCGTCCGCCCGCTGGTGGCCAGCGATGACGATCCCAGCGGTCGTAACGTCAGCCGCGGTATTGTGTTGTTCGACCACGCCGAACGCGACGGGCTTGATGGCTTCATTACCATTACCGGCGGGAAGCTAATGACTTACCGCCTGATGGCGGAATGGGCGACCGACGCCGTGTGCCGCAAGTTGGGCAATACTCGCCCCTGCATCACGGCGGATACGCCGTTGCCTGGCTCAAAAGAGTCTACGGAACATACGCTGAAACGCATTATCTCGCTTCCCGCGCCGCTACGCGGATCGGCGGTTTATCGGCATGGCGATCGCACGCCGGGGTGGCTGAGCGAAGGCCGCCAACACCGTAGCCTGGTCTGTGAATGCGAGGCCGTCACGGCGGGAGAAGTGCAGTATGCCGTCGAAAACTTAACCGTGAATAGCCTGCTGGATCTGCGTCGTCGCACCCGCGTAGGGATGGGCACTTGCCAGGGCGAGCTGTGCGCCTGCCGCGCGGCCGGGCTATTGCAGCGTTTTAATGTGACGACCGCGGCGCAATCTATTACGCAACTCTCTGAATTTCTGAATGAGCGCTGGAAAGGCGTACAACCTGTCGCCTGGGGAGACGCGCTGCGCGAAAGCGAATTCACGCGCTGGGTTTATCAGGGATTATGCGGTCTGGAGAAGGAGCACCAGGATGAAATTTGATACGGTTATTATGGGCGGCGGTCTCGCCGGTTTGCTGTGCGGACTGCAACTCCAGCAGCATGGATTACGCTGCGCCATCGTCACCCGCGGACAAAGCGCACTGCATTTTTCCTCCGGCTCGCTGGATCTACTCAGCGCCCTGCCCGACGGCCAACCGGTGACCGACATTACCGCCGGGCTTGATGCGCTGCGCCGCCAGGCACCTGAACATCCTTATTCACGTTTGGGCGCGCAAAAAGTCCTTACGCTGGCGCAACAGGCGCAAACGCTACTTAACGCCAGCGGCGCGCAGTTATACGGCGACGTACAGCAGGCGCACCAGCGTGTCACGCCGCTTGGCACATTGCGTTCAACCTGGCTTAGCTCGCCGGAAGTACCGGTCTGGCCGTTATCCGCACAGCGAATTTGCGTCGTCGGCGTTAGCGGATTACTGGATTTCCAGGCGCACCTTGCGGCAGCGTCGCTGCGTCAACGCGATCTCAACGTGGAAACCGCAGAAATCGACCTTCCGGAACTGGACGTACTGCGTGATAACCCGACGGAATTTCGCGCGGTCAATATTGCGCGTCTGCTTGATAACGAAGAAAAATGGCCGCTGCTGTACGACGCGCTGTCGCCAATAGCGACAAACTGCGACATGATCATCATGCCCGCCTGTTTCGGGCTGGCGAACGATACGCTGTGGCGCTGGCTTAACGAACGTCTGCCCTGCGCGCTCACGCTGCTGCCGACGCTGCCGCCATCGGTGCTCGGTATTCGTCTGCACAATCAGCTCCAGCGCCAGTTTGTTCGTCAGGGCGGCATCTGGATGCCGGGCGATGAAGTGAAGAAAGTCACCTGCCGTCGCGGTACCGTGAGCGAAATATGGACCCGCAACCATGCCGATATCCCACTGCGCCCGCGTTTTGCCGTACTTGCCAGCGGTAGCTTCTTTAGTAGCGGTCTGGTTGCCGAGCGCGAAGGGATCCGCGAACCTATTTTAGGGCTCGACGTACAGCAAACGGCCACCCGCGCCGAATGGTATCAACAACATTTCTTCGACCCACAGCCCTGGCAGCAGTTTGGCGTCGTGACGGATGACGCTTTCCGCCCCTCCCTTGCGGGCAATACGGTAGAAAATCTGTATGCAATAGGTTCTGTGCTGGCGGGATTCGATCCTATAGCTGAGGGATGCGGCGGCGGCGTCTGCGCAGTCAGCGCCCTCCAGGCCGCGCACCATATCGCTGAGCGTGCAGGAGAACAGCAATGAGCGACACACGTTTTGAAAGTTGTATTAAATGTACGGTGTGCACCACCGCGTGCCCGGTCAGCCGCGTTAATCCTGGCTACCCTGGCCCTAAACAGGCCGGACCGGATGGCGAACGCCTGCGTCTGAAAGACGGCGCACTGTATGATGAGGCGCTGAAATATTGCATTAACTGCAAACGGTGTGAGGTCGCCTGTCCGTCGGACGTGAAGATTGGCGATATCATCCAGCGCGCCCACGCGAAATACGATACGACGCGCCCGTCATTGCGTAACTTTATTCTCAGCCATACCGATCTGATGGGCAGCGTTTCAACGCCGTTCGCGCCGGTGGTCAATACCGCCACCGCATTAAAGCCAGTGCGCCAGTTGCTTGATTACGCGCTCAAAATCGATCATCGCCGCACCTTACCAAAATACTCTTTCGGCACCTTCCGCCGCTGGTATCGTAGCGTGGCGGCGCAGCAGGCTAAATACAAAGATCAGGTCGCCTTTTTCCATGGCTGTTTTGTGAATTACAACCATCCGCAGCTCGGAAAAGATCTGATTAAGGTGCTGAACGCAATGGGTACCGGCGTACAGTTACTGAGTAAAGAGAAGTGTTGCGGCGTACCGCTGATCGCTAACGGTTTTACGGATAAAGCTCGCAAGCAGGCTATCAGCAATGTGGAGTCGCTACGCGAGGCGATTGCCGTCAAAGGTATTCCGGTCATCGCCACGTCATCTACCTGTACGTTTGCGTTGCGCGATGAATATCCTGAAGTGCTGGACGTGGACAACGCCGGGCTGCGCGAACATATCGAGCTGGCCACCCGCTGGCTATGGCGCAAACTGGATGCCGGGAAAACGCTGCCGCTTAATCCTTTGCCGCTGAAAGTGGTCTACCATACGCCGTGTCATATGGAAAAAATGGGCTGGACGCTTTACACGCTTGAACTATTGCGGCAAATTCCGGGGCTTGAATTGACGGTACTTGATTCACAGTGCTGCGGCATTGCCGGTACGTATGGATTTAAAAAGGAAAACTATCCGACATCACAGTCCATCGGCGCGCCACTGTTCCGCCAGATTGAAGAGAGCGGCGCCGACATTGTCGTCACCGATTGTGAAACCTGTAAGTGGCAAATTGAGATGTCTACAAGCAAACGCTGCGAACACCCCATTACGCTACTGGCCCAGGCGCTCGGCTAAGTAAAAAGCGCCGGAGCCCCTCCGGCGCCATTACCCTACTCACCAGGGCCGATTTTCCATCAGACATATACCCTTCATACTTCAAGTTGCTTATGTGTTGGCTACGGATTATTTTGGGTATAAACGCGGATGTCTCTTTGCAATAACCTGCCCTATTTGGTTAACCATGACCGCTAACCCACGGTGGCATGACAGATAACGACGTTACTGTTTATAGAGCAATATCTCTTGTATCGACGCGTTACCAGCCCCCTTTAAAGAGGGGGGATAACTGAATATCCCAATAATAATTGAGTGTTATGTGAATAATAATAAAATCAGGTCTATGCCTGATTTAATATATCCCCCACTAACAATAATATTTTTACAAATAATTATAAATTACATCATATTCGCTACTTTCACCTACCAGGAAACAGAGCAAAATGAATATATGTGTAAATTCACTTTACCGATTGAGCACACCGCAATTTCACAGTTTATATGCAGAAGAGGTGAGCGATGAGACGCTTGCGTTGTTGATTGGCGAAGTAGAGAATGGTAATCAGAATTGTATTGATCTGTTATGCAATCTTGCGTTACGCAACGATGACCTGGGACATAAAGTTGAGAAATTACTTTTTGATCTCTTTAGCGGAAAAAGATCGGGATCACCAGATATAGACAAAAAAATCAATCAGGCTTGCCTTGTATTACATCAAATCGCCAATAACGATATAACAAAAAATAATACTGAGTGGAAAAAGCTACATGCCCCTTCCAGATTACTTTATATGGCCGGTTCCGCGACAACCGACCTTTCTAAAAAAATAGAAATAGCACATAAAATTATGGGCGACCAGTTCGCTCAGACAGATCAAGAACAGGTAGGAGTTGAAAATCTTTGGTGTGGTGCGCGAATGTTGTCGTCAGATGAGCTGGCAGCTGCAACGCAAGGCCTGGTTCAAGAATCACCTTTTCTCTCGGTAAACTATCCTATTGGGCTTATTCATCCTACCACCAAAGAAAATATATTACGCACTCAGCTACTTGAAAAGATGGCTCAAACAGGATTATCTGAAAATGAAGTCTTTCTGATAAATACAGGAGATCACTGGCTTCTCTGTTTATTTTATAAACTTGCAGAAAAAATAAAATGTCTCATATTTAACAGTTATCATGATTTAAATGAAAATACTAAGCAAGAGATTATAGAAGCAGCAAAAATTGCAGGCATATCAGAAAACGAAAATATTGATTTTATTGAAACTAATTTACAAAATGATGTACCCAACGGCTGTGGTCTATTTTGTTACCATGCAATTCAACTCTTATCGAATGCCGGACAAAACGATCCTGTTACCACACTACGAGAATTTGCGGAAAATTTCTTAACGCTTCCAGTAGAGGAAAAAACACTATTTAACACCCAAACCCGGCGACAAATATATGAATACAGTCTCCAGTAATGGTGAGTACTTAGAGCCTATCCCATTAGGCTCTTATCCTGAAATGATGCTCTGCGAAGAATTTATAAGTATATAAGGGTGGGAAGGCCAGACCTTCCCACTAAAAGTTCTATGCCGTCAATGATTCAACCACGTCTATCCAGCCATGCTCGCTGGTAATGTCCTCGCCATTAAGCCAACGGCGCAGCATATTTAGCGCCATCATCGCGCAGACCTCCTGACGTATTGCCAGACTATACCGATTGGCGCTAAAACGCACGCGTAAGGCATACGTGCCATCCGGCGTCGCCAGCGCGAAATTAAGATGTTCGTTTTCCAGCCCCGACACGGCCAGCGCCAGACCGGCATAATGATTGCTGCGCCGTTCTGTCGTCCAGTGCGCCGTTTGCGCCAGCGTCTCTTCCTGAGAAGGAACGACTTCGCTGGCAAGAACAGGCGCCCCGGCGCGGGAAAGCTGTAGCGCCAGTAAACCGCTGGTGTATTGCTCGCTCAACGTCAGACTCAACTGCCTTTCCTGCAGGCGGCGGGCTATTTGCGCCGGCAGGTTTTCCGTACCTTCAAAAATCAGGTTCTGCCCGGCAACCCGTTTGACCTCTGGCCATAACGCCAGCATCGCCTCCCGTTGCGTCGCCGGGCCGGTCAATTTCAGTTCAATGATCGGCATTGATGAGCGATACCCCATCGTCACGCCGGGCGGCAACGGCAGTGAATCGAGACGCTGCGCGAGGTCACTTTCTGAACGTCCAAAAGTCGTTAACCGCAGGCAAAGCGGCGGCTCCGGCAGCGAAAAACGCGCGCGTAACCGCGGTAAGATTTCCTTCTCCACCATAACCTTAAATTCCGACGGTACGCCGGGGGTGAAAAACATCAGGCAGCGGTTGAGCTGTAGCGCAAATCCACAGGCAGTGCCGACCGGATTATTAATAAACTCCGCGCTGGCAGGCAGTTCCGCCTGTTTACGGTTGCTCGGCGCCATCACGCGACCACGCTGCTGAAAGTAACGTTCCATTTCGGTCAGCCACGCCTGGTGCAGTACTAATCCTTCGCCTTTTGCCGTTGCCGCGGCGAGCGCGCTTAAATCATCGCTGGTCGGCCCTAACCCGCCATTAACAATCAAAACATCAGCATGTTGACTGCGTTCACGCAAGATAGCGACCAAACTGTCCAGATTATCGCCTACCGTATTTCGCCGTGATAACGGAACGCCCTGATGAAAGAAAAAATCAGCCAGCCAGGCGGCATTGGTGTCAACGATTTGTCCGTGCAACACCTCATCCCCGGTGGATAGCATTTCCACATTTAGCATTGTGTTCTCCTGCTCTTATGATGAAAACACTATAACGCAAAGACGAATATGACGTGGAAAGAAGAATGACGGGAAAAGGAGGAATATGGCGCGACGATTGCCGCGCCGTTAGCATCAAAAGCTGGCGTTTACGCCAACATAAGGGCCGTCAGCAATCGCATTATCGCGGTTGCCGTCTTTACCCGCCAGGTTCAGGTAACGATAACCGGCTTCAATGCTCAGCGGGCGCATAATGGTGAAACGCGCGCCTGCATTCGCTTCTTCATAACTTTCGATACCGCTGGACAGCGAATCTGGTGAATAATAATACTCGCCGAACAGACGGAAGCTGTCGCCGATTTTCCATTGTAACCCACCGCCGACAGCCGCCGCATAGCCTTCATCACTGTCTTTCGGATTGGTATAAATACCTTTACCGCCGACCGTCGCCAGCAGCGGTCCAACCGGGATGTTCAGCCCCAGACCAACGCCCGCAGCATCGCCATCATCATCGTTGTGCATCCAGTTACCGCTTAGCGCCAGACCCGTCGATTCCGTACCAAAACCCACGCCAATGTTGGTGTAATCTTCGCCCGCCTGGCCGCTAATACTGATAGCCTGCGCCGATGCAGAAACGAACAGCATTCCGGCAAAACCTAATAATATGCTTTTTTTCATTTTTACCCTTTCCAGCAAGCACATAAAGAAAAACTCCCCAAAACGGCAGAATTGTACTGCCAGACGCTGAGGAATCAATGCACTAAGAAACCATTCCAAAAACATATTGTAACGAAATACTACTTTCGCCATGACGCATCATTGCGCCATCACATGGCGACGCCTGCATCAACAAAATTAACCAAAAACGCAGTCTGCGTTATCGCTTCCATTTTTCACAAAGAATTTCGCAGAATGATTTGTTAAGCTGATGACCTGGTGGTTTAAGGAAGCGACTTATGCGTCAACGAACTATAGTTTGCCCATTAATTCAAAATGATGGCTGTTATCTGCTGTGCAAAATGGCCGACAACCGCGGCGTCTTTCCCGGTCAGTGGGCGCTGTCGGGCGGTGGGGTCGAGCCAGGCGAACGCATTGAAGAGGCGCTGCGTCGGGAGGTTCGGGAAGAACTCGGCGAACAACTGATTCTGAGCGATATTACGCCGTGGACCTTCCGCGACGATATCCGTGTTAAAACGTACGCGGATGGCAGACAAGAAAAGATTTATATGATTTATCTCATCTTCGACTGTGTTTCCGCTAATCGCGATATATGTATTAACGATGAATTTCAGGACTACGCCTGGGTCAAGCCAGAAGAACTGGCGCTGTATGATTTGAATGTAGCGACACGCCACACATTAGCATTGAAAGGGTTATTATAATGACGACAGCCGCTTCAGGCTGTCTTTACGCTTTTAACATGCGGCTAGCCGGGAACAAATTCACCATCTAAAAAGAGTTTTCCGTTTTCCGCATGCATAACGAGCGCATTAAGATAGTCCGGATCAAACTTTACGCCGCGCTTATTTTTTGCAATATACGTCAAACAATGATTATGGGTAAAAATGACTATATTTTTATTCTGCGACTTTTTCAGTAACGTATTGATTGAAGCATAAATACCACTGCCGCAATCCATCATTTTTTTATCCACCGTAAGCGACCTGCCCGCAGAAAACCAGGTTGCCGACTGGATGGTGCGCACCGTATTACTGGAATAGAGATTGTAATTTTGTATATCGGCACTAAAGGCTTTACCCAGCGCTCTGGCGTCTTGCGCACCGTTGACCGTAATCCCCGTGCTGTCTGACAGGCAGGTATTATCGGAACGATCGCACCGCTCGGCATGGCGGAATAACACGACTACCGGATGCTGCTTCGCCAGCGCCGCCAGCGCTTTACCGTTAATCTGCGGTAGACCGTTACCACTCCAGGCATGTTGTGAGGTCAACCCGGCGATAATAACCAACGCCCCCGCCAGAGTCGCGAGATAGCGTTTGTTTTTAATAAAGCGTAGGGTAAATGCCAGCACATTAACCTCTCAGGCAGACAGTGCAGCTAACTTAATAGCAATACGATTAAAATGAAATTCCGCAACGGAAGACCAGGCCAGAAACATAAAAACAGCTTTTGGGCATGCATAAAATGCCTTAAACTTTCGGCGAAAGCAAAGCATAATTCCGTTAAAAATTATCTTTTTACTTCACCTTAATTTCTTAATGTTAATTTAATATTCATCCAGTAGGGTTCAGCTAAATGCGTTAAAAAATAAGCCCTTTTCTATTGCCGAAATATTTGAAAAGCGGCTTTCAATGGCTGAAGGAAAAATGATGTCGGACTTTTTGCCTTTCTCCCGTCCGGCGATGGGCGCGGAAGAGCTCGCTGCCGTTAAGACCGTACTGGACTCAGGTTGGATAACAACTGGCCCGAAAAATCAGGAACTGGAAGCGGCGTTTTGTCGGCTAACAGGCAATCAATATGCCGTTGCCGTCAGTTCAGCCACTGCCGGTATGCACATCGCGTTGATGGCGCTGGGCATTGGTGAAGGCGACGAGGTCATTACACCGTCAATGACGTGGGTTTCTACGCTAAATATGATCGTTTTACTCGGCGCGAACCCCGTCATGGTCGATGTCGATCGCGATACGCTGATGGTCACGCCTGAACATATCGAAGCCGCGATTACGCCACAAACCAAAGCAATTATCCCCGTCCACTACGCTGGCGCGCCCGCCGATCTGGACGCTATTTACGCTCTTGGCGAGCGTTATGGCATTCCAGTGATTGAAGACGCGGCGCACGCGACAGGAACCAGCTACAAAGGTCGCCACATTGGCGCCAGGGGCACCGCGATTTTCTCCTTCCACGCCATTAAGAACATTACCTGCGCTGAAGGCGGTATCGTGGTCACGGATAACCCGCAATTCGCCGATAAACTGCGCAGTCTCAAGTTTCACGGGCTTGGCGTTGATGCCTGGGATCGACAGAGCGGGGGACGCGCGCCACAAGCGGAAGTCCTGGCGCCGGGCTACAAATATAATTTGCCTGATCTCAACGCCGCTATCGCGCTTGCTCAGTTACAGAAACTGGATGCGCTTAACGCTCGCCGCGCCGCCATCGCAGCGCAGTACCACCAGGCAATGGCAGACCTGCCTTTTCAGCCTCTGAGCCTTCCGTCGTGGGAACATATTCACGCCTGGCATTTATTCATTATCCGGGTCGATGAAGCCCGCTGCGGTATTACCCGGGATGCTCTGATGGCATCGCTGAAAACGAAAGGCATCGGCACAGGGCTGCATTTCCGCGCCGCGCATACGCAAAAATATTATCGCGAACGTTTCCCAACGCTCACGCTGCCTGACACCGAGTGGAACAGCGAGCGGATCTGCTCACTGCCGCTCTTCCCGGACATGACCGAGAGTGACTTTGATCGGGTCATTACCGCCCTTCATCAGATAGCAGGACAATAAGCATGTTTGACGCCGCCCCCATAAAAAAAGTCTCGGTGGTTATTCCTGTCTATAACGAACAGGAAAGCCTGCCGGAATTGATAAGACGCACCACCACCGCCTGCGAGAGTCTGGGCAAAGCGTGGGAGATTTTATTGATAGATGATGGTAGCAGCGATAGCTCGGCGGAGCTGATGGTTAAGGCGTCCCAGGAGGCCGATAGCCATATCATCTCTATTTTACTCAACCGTAACTACGGTCAACATGCAGCAATTATGGCGGGGTTTAGCCATGTCAGCGGCGATCTTATCATTACGCTGGATGCCGATCTGCAAAACCCGCCGGAAGAGATCCCACGTCTGGTGGCGAAAGCCGATGAAGGGTTCGATGTGGTAGGCACTGTGCGCCAGAACCGACAAGACAGCCTGTTTCGCAAATCGGCGTCAAAAATCATTAATCTGCTGATCCAGCGCACAACGGGCAAAGCGATGGGCGATTACGGCTGCATGTTACGCGCCTATCGCCGCCCTATTATCGATACCATGTTGCGCTGCCATGAACGCAGCACCTTTATCCCTATTCTGGCCAACATTTTCGCTCGTCGGGCTACCGAGATCCCGGTGCATCACGCTGAACGTGAATTTGGCGACTCTAAATACAGTTTTATGCGTCTCATTAACCTGATGTATGACCTGGTGACCTGCCTGACGACGACGCCGCTGCGCCTGTTGAGTCTGCTGGGCAGCGTTATCGCCATCGGCGGGTTTAGCCTGTCGGTATTGCTTATTGTACTTCGCCTGGCGCTGGGACCGCAGTGGGCGGCGGAAGGCGTATTTATGCTCTTTGCCGTCCTGTTTACCTTCATCGGCGCGCAATTCATCGGTATGGGACTGCTGGGCGAATACATCGGTCGCATTTATAACGATGTCCGCGCCCGCCCCCGCTATTTTGTTCAACAAGTTATCTACCCGGAAAGCACGCCGTTTACTGAGGAAAGTCACCAATGAAAGCCGTTATTTTTGCCTATCACGATATGGGATGTCAGGGCGTGCAGGCCGTACTGGATGCCGGGTATGAGATTGCCGCGATTTTCACTCATGCCGACAATCCTGCGGAAAACACCTTTTTTGGCTCCGTCTCCCGGCTGGCGGCAGGATTAGGGATTCCGGTTTATGCGCCGGATAACGTAAATCATCCTATCTGGGTCGACCGCATCGCTGAGCTTGCGCCGGATATTATTTTTTCGTTCTATTACCGCAACCTGTTAAGCGAAGAAATTCTGCACCTCGCCCCGGCTGGCGCATTCAATCTGCACGGTTCTCTATTACCTGCCTATCGTGGCCGTGCGCCGCTAAACTGGGTTCTGGTTAACGGCGAAAGCGAAACGGGCGTAACGCTGCATCGTATGGTCAAACGTGCCGACGCCGGAGAGATTGTCGCCAGTCAACGCGTCGCTATTGCGCAGGACGATGTTGCGCTTACCTTGCATCATAAGCTATGTCAGGCCGCGCGCCAGTTGCTTAATAGCATCCTGCCCACCATGAAATGCGGCGATATACCTTCTGTTCCTCAGCGTGAGTCTGACGCTACATATTATGGTCGCCGCAGGCCGGAAGATGGCCTTATCGACTGGCACAAACCGGTCTCCACGGTGCATAACCTGGTGCGGGCGGTAGCCGCCCCCTGGCCCGGCGCGTTCAGCTATAACGGCTCGCAAAAATTCACTATCTGGTCTTCCCGAATTTGTCCGGATGCGCAGGGCGCGCTTCCCGGCTCGGTAATTTCGGTCTCTCCGCTGCGGGTCGCCTGCGCCGATGGCGCGCTGGAGATTATTACCGGCCAGGCCGGAGACGGTATTACTGTACAAGGCTCGCAGCTTGCACAGACGCTTGGTCTGGTGGCGGGCGCGCGTTTGAACCGTCCACCAGCGACCAGCGGTAAACGTCGCATTCGCGTTCTCATCCTCGGCGTCAACGGTTTTATCGGCAATCATTTGACCGAACGGTTACTGAATGAAGAGAATTACGAGGTCTACGGTATGGATATCGGCAGCAACGCCATTAGCCGGTTCCTGCTCCACCCTCGCTTTCATTTCGTGGAGGGAGATATCAGCATCCACTCAGAATGGATCGAATATCATGTCAAAAAATGTGATGTCGTACTGCCGCTGGTAGCAATTGCTACCCCGATTGAATACACCCGCAACCCGCTGCGCGTCTTTGAACTTGATTTTGAAGAAAATCTGCGGATTATTCGTTATTGCGTGAAATACCGTAAACGCGTGGTTTTCCCGTCTACCTCTGAAGTGTACGGCATGTGTACGGACGCCTCTTTTGACGAGGACAAATCGAATCTGATCGTCGGGCCGGTGAATAAGCCACGCTGGATTTACTCCGTTTCCAAACAGCTTCTCGACCGGGTGATTTGGGCTTATGGCGAAAAAGAGGGATTGCGCTTCACGCTTTTCCGTCCCTTTAACTGGATGGGGCCGCGGCTGGATAGCCTGAACGCGGCGCGTATCGGCAGTTCACGCGTGATAACGCAGTTGATTCTGAACCTGGTAGAAGGGACGCCGATCAAGCTTATCGACGGCGGTCAGCAGAAGCGCTGTTTCACCGATATTCGTGACGGGATCGAAGCATTGTTCCGCATTATTGTGAATGAGGGCGATCGGTGCGATGGCAAAATCATTAATATCGGCAACCCTGAAAACGAAGCCAGTATTCAGGAACTGGCGACACTGTTGCTCGACAGTTTTGATAAGCATCCGCTGCGCTGCCATTTCCCACCTTTTGCCGGTTTCCAGGTCGTCGAAAGCCGTAGTTATTACGGCAAGGGTTATCAGGATGTCGCACACCGGAAACCCAGTATCGACAATGCCAGGCGCTGTCTGGACTGGGAACCGTCTATTGCGATGCGTGATACGGTTGAAGAAACGCTGGACTTCTTCCTGCGCAGCGTAGATGTCGCGGAACGCGCATCATGACGAAAGTCGGTTTACGCATTGATGTTGATACCTTGCGAGGAACGCGTGAAGGTGTCCCCCGGCTGCTGGCGACATTGCATCGCCACGGCGTTCAGGCCAGCTTTTTCTTCAGCGTCGGGCCGGACAATATGGGACGTCATCTTTGGCGTCTGATAAAACCGCGATTTTTATGGAAAATGCTACGTTCAAACGCCGCTTCGCTCTACGGTTGGGATATTCTGCTGGCCGGTACTGCCTGGCCGGGAAAAAATATCGGCAACGCCAATGCCGGGATTATTCGTGAAACGGCAACATACCATGAGACGGGACTACATGCCTGGGATCACCATGCGTGGCAGACTCACAGCGGCCACTGGAGTATCCGCCAGCTTGAAGAAGATATCGCGCGCGGCATAACGGCGCTTGAGGCCATTATCGGAAAACCCGTCACCTGCTCAGCCGCGGCCGGCTGGCGAGCGGATGGGCGCGTTGTTCGTGCGAAAGAGCCGTTCAACCTGCGGTATAACAGCGATTGCCGTGGAACCACCTTATTCCGTCCGCTACTGATGCCGGGCCAGACAGGGACGCCGCAAATCCCCGTCACCTTACCCACATGGGATGAGGTTATCGGCCCCGCCGTTCAGGCGCAGTCGTTCAATACCTGGATTATCTCCCGTATGTTGCAGGACAAAGGCACGCCGGTATATACCATCCATGCGGAAGTCGAAGGTATTGTCCATCAGCCGCTGTTTGAAGATTTGCTCGTTCGTGCACGTGACGCGGGGATCACCTTTTGTCCTCTGGGCGAACTTCTGCCGACATCGCCTGAGTCTCTGCCGTTGGGGCAAATTGTACGTGGGCACATCCCTGGCCGTGAAGGTTGGCTGGGGTGCCAACAGGCCGCGAGCGCCTCATGATGAAATCGATACGCTATTATCTGGCTTTCGCCGCGTTTATTGCGCTCTACTATGTTATTCCTGTCAATAGCCGCCTGCTCTGGCAGCCGGATGAAACGCGCTATGCCGAAATAAGTCGGGAGATGCTGGCGTCTGGCGACTGGATCGTGCCGCATTTTCTGGGATTACGTTATTTTGAAAAACCGATAGCCGGTTACTGGATAAACAGTCTGGGTCAGTGGCTTTTTGGCGCCACCAATTTTGGCGTGCGGGCCGGCGCTATTTTAACGACATTGCTGGCCGCAGCGCTGGTGGCGTGGCTGACGTTCCGCTTATGGCGGGATAAACGTACCGCGTTGCTCGCCTCCGTTATCTTTCTCTCCCTCTTTGCCGTTTACAGTATCGGGACGTATGCGGTACTCGACCCGATGATCGCGCTTTGGCTTACGGCCGGGATGTGTTGTTTCTGGCAGGGGATGCAGGCCACGACCCGAACGGGCAAGATTGGGATGTTTTTGCTACTGGGCGCAACCTGCGGTCTGGGTGTATTAACTAAAGGCTTCCTCGCCCTGGCCGTACCGGTGGTGAGCGTGCTGCCGTGGGTTATTGTTCAGAAACGCTGGAAGGACTTTTTGCTATACGGCTGGCTGGCGGTCTTGAGCTGCTTTGTGGTTGTCCTTCCCTGGGCGATCGCCATTGCGCGACGCGAAGCCGATTTCTGGCATTACTTTTTCTGGGTGGAGCATATCCAGCGATTCGCCATGAGCGATGCCCAGCATAAAGCCCCTTTCTGGTACTATCTGCCGGTACTGCTCGCGGGAAGTTTACCGTGGCTGGGGTTACTGCCTGGCGCGCTTAAACTGGGCTGGCGCGAGCGAAACGGCGCATTCTATTTGCTCGGATGGACGATCATGCCGCTTCTCTTTTTCAGTATTGCGAAAGGGAAACTGCCCACCTATGTTCTTTCCTGTTTCGCACCGATAGCGATACTCATGGCGCGCTTCGTCCTGCATAACGTAAAAGAAGGCGTCGCCGCGCTGCGTGTCAACGGCGGGATCAACCTGGTGTTCGGGTTAGTCGGGATCGTCGCAGCGTTTGTCGTCTCCTCATGGGGCCCGCTGAAATCGCCGGTGTGGACGCATATCGAAACCTATAAAGTTTTTTGCGTCTGGGGCGTCTTTACTGTTTGGGCGTTTGTGGGCTGGTATAGCCTCTGTCATAGCCAAAAATACCTATTACCCGCGTTTTGTCCGCTGGGACTGGCGCTGCTGTTCGGCTTTTCCGTCCCCGACAGGGTGATGGAGTCCAAACAGCCACAGTTTTTTGTCGAAATGACCCAGGCGCCTTTGGCATCAAGCCGCTATATTCTTGTCGACAACGTCGGCGTCGCCGCCGGGCTGGCCTGGAGTCTGAAACGAGACGATATTATGCTCTACGGACACGCGGGCGAACTCAGGTATGGTCTTAGCTATCCTGATGTGCAGGATAAATTCGTTAAAGCCGACGATTTTAACGCCTGGCTCAACCAGCATCGTCAGGAGGGCATTATTACGCTAGTACTTTCAATAGCCAAAGATGAAGACATCAGCGCTCTTTCCCTTCCCCCTGCGGACAATATTGATTATCAGGGGCGTCTGGTGTTAATTCAGTATCGGCCTAAATGATCGGCGTCGTTCTGGTGCTTGCCAGTCTGCTCAGCGTTGGCGGTCAGCTCTGCCAGAAGCAAGCGACACGGCCATTGACGACAGGCGGACGCCGCCGCCACCTGATGCTGTGGCTGGGCCTGGCGCTGATATGCATGGGTGCAGCGATGGTGCTGTGGCTGCTGGTGCTACAAACCCTGCCGGTGGGAATTGCTTACCCGATGTTGAGTCTGAATTTTGTCTGGGTCACGTTGGCGGCATGGAAAATCTGGCATGAACAGGTTCCGCCCCGCCACTGGTTGGGCGTCGTATTGATTATCAGCGGCATTATCATTCTGGGGAGTGCGGCATAATGGGCGTAATGTGGGGACTGATAAGCGTTGCGATTGCCTCCCTCGCCCAGTTGAGTTTAGGATTCGCCATGATGCGGCTGCCATCGATAGCGCATCCACTGGCGTTTATTTCCGGGCTGGGCGCATTTAATGCCGCGACCCTGGCGCTATTCGCCGGTTTGGCGGGGTATCTGGTTTCCGTCTTCTGCTGGCATAAAACATTACACACGCTCGCGCTCAGCAAAGCCTATGCGCTACTGAGTCTCAGCTATGTGCTTGTCTGGGTAGCCTCAATGCTGTTACCCGGTTTACAAGGCGCTTTCAGCCTAAAAGCGATGCTCGGCGTATTGTGTATTATGGCGGGGGTAATGCTGATTTTTCTGCCCGCCAGATCATGAAGGCTTGCGCGTCAACCTCTGCCATTCGTCGCAGGAATAACAGCGTGCATCAACGATTTTTAAGGTCTGGTGTTTTTCCCGATTAATACAATACTGCGCATCCTGTAAAGGCGACAGGATATCGCCGGGACTCAGTAATATCATGGAATTCGCCTCGGCGATCATTTTTAGCGAACCGCCGCTATCGCACAGCACCAGAACATGGCACGCCCTCTTTTTGACATAATGCGATTTCTTAACCAACCATTCCATAGCGCCCCCGTTTCACGCTGATTGTTCATAACACGTTACACATCAACGGATAAACAAAACGGCAATAGCGATGGAATGGTTGTATATTAACCTAACATTAATTTTTACAGTTCTCACACACCCACTGCTGGAGCGCACGGCGAGATATTTTAATCCCTCCGTTTTTCAGTTCTGACGGCAGCGTCAACCAGCGAACTGGCTGCTGAAAACGCGCCAGCTTATCGCGAACCCATTCAGCGAGGTTCACGTCTCCGGCCTGCGATGCATACTCCACAACCGCAACGGGACGATGGCCAAACTCTTTATCTTCTACCGGCACGACGAAGGCTTGTTGCACCAGCGGATGCGCGTTAATAACGCGTTCGACTTCCTCCGGCTGAATGCCTTCGCCGCCGCTAAAGAACAGGTTGTCCAGCCGCCCGGCGATGGTTAGCCTGCCGTGGTTCAGCTCGCCGCGATCGCGCGTGGCAAACCAGCCCTCGTCATTAACCAGCGGGATCAGTTTGCCATCACGCCAGTAACCTTCTGCCATACTGGCGGCGCGCAGCCAGACTTCATTATCGACGATTCTGATCTCTCTGCCGGGGAGCGGCGCGCCCACATCATCCGAACCATCGGCCTCTTTGGCGCATACCGTAGACGCGAACTCCGTGAGCCCATACCCGCACCAGCAACGAATCCCTTGTTTGCTGGCCTGGTCGGTGAGTTCAACCGGAATCACCGCGCCGCCGAGCAAAACGGCTTTCAGCGTCACCGCCGCCCGATTCGCCAGCAGCCGCCATAGCTGCGTCGGCACCAGCGAAGCATGAGTACACCCTGCCAGCATCTGCTCCAGCGGTTGCTTATCACGTACCGTCATGCGCGCCCCAGCGAAGAGCCAACGCCACATAATACCCTGCCCGGATACATGAAACAGCGGCAGCGATAGCAGCCAGTCATCCTGAGGGCCAAACGGCATTAGCGAAAGCACCCCCTGCGCGCTGGCAAGATGCGCCTGGCACGTATGTACGGCCGCTTTTGGCAATCCTGTGGAACCCGATGTCAGCGTCATGGAAACCAGACGCTGCGGTTGCCAGGCCACAGCATACGCCGCTGTGCTCTTTTGTATCTGCAACGCGGTTAATCCGGAAAACGCGTTTTCGCCTTCCAGTGTCAGCGCAAAACGCAGCGTTAACTTCGGCACCAGCGCCTCCAGCAATGTCTGGGGCAACTGCGGGTTGACGGGCAGAACCCGCGCGCCGCACTGCATCAGCGCAAGCCATGCCAACAGAGTGCGCGGCTGATTCCCGGCGCGCAGCAGGACACCATCGCCCTCGCGTACGCCCTGCGCGGCAAATCCGCCCGCCAGCGCATCAATACGCTCACAGAGGGCGCGCCAGCTTAGCACTTCATCGTTCAGGCGCAGAGCGGGCGCCTGACTGCGAACCTGACGCCAGTGGCGCCACGGCCAGTCCGTGAATGTCATAACAGTCGTTCCAGCTCATCACGCTTCAGACAAGGCAACGCGTTACTAGGCCAGGGGCGAATCTGTTGCGCCTGCATCAGATGCAAGGTATCCAGTCCGGGCAGCGTTCCCGGCGTCAACCAGGCGGCAATCCGCGCCAGTTGCGTCAGGCCGAGGCTGGACTCGATCGAAGAGCTGATGACCGCCGTCAGTCCCAACGCATGGGCGGCAGCGACTTGCTCACGCACTTTATCAAGCGATCCGGTCAGCGTAGGTTTGATAACCACAGCCCTGACGCCCTCTTCGGCTTCAAAGGTGAAATCCGCTTCGCGCAGACTTTCGTCCCAAGCAATCGCGATGCCGGTTTCACGGGCAAAGGCGCGGGAATCATCCCGCGTCTTACACGGTTCTTCGAGAAAGGCGATACGAGCGCGGTAGTCCGGATTAACGTACTTTGCGAACTGTTGGGCTTTTAGCGGCGTCCAGGCGCGATTCGCATCCAGACGCAGATGCAGATCCGGGATCGCCTCCAGCAGCAAATTAACCACCATGCCGTCACGTACCGCTTCATAGAGACCCACTTTGACCTTAGCGATTTTCTCGCCGGGCATATCGGCAAGCCGCAGCACCAAATCGTCAGGATCGCCAGTGCATAACGGCGCGGCGCGATAGTCCGCCGCCTCCGGCAAGACGCCAGTCAGTTCCGCCAGCGCGCAGCTTGCGCCAAACGCGACCGAAGGCATCTCCGGTAATCCCTCGCTCCTCTGAAGCCAGCCGTTCACCCATGTTAGTAACGCCGTCTGCGCCTCTTCCCACGTTTCCTGACTGAAGCCCGGCAGCGGGGAGATCTCTCCCCACCCTTCACGCTCGCCGTCACGCAGACAAACATACAGCCCGTCGCGAGTTTTTAACCGCCTGTCGCGCAGAACCACCCCCGCGTCCATGGGGATCTGCCAGCGGTATACCTGCGCGCTACGCATTATGGGTTCCGTTTGAATTTGCTGAAGTCAGGCTGACGCTTCTGGTTAAAGGCGTTACGGCCTTCCTGCCCTTCTTCAGTCATGTAGAACAGCATGGTGGCGTTGCCGGCCAGCTCCTGCAGCCCGGCCTGACCGTCACAATCGGCATTCAGCGCCGCTTTCAGGCAACGCAGCGCCATCGGACTGTTTTGCAACATTTCGCGGCACCAGCGCACGGTCTCTTTTTCCAGATCCGCCAGCGGCACAACGGTGTTAACCAGCCCCATGTCCAGCGCCTGTTGCGCATCGTACTGGCGGCACAGGAACCAGATTTCACGCGCTTTCTTCTGACCAACGATACGCGCCATATACGAAGCGCCCCAGCCGCCGTCAAAGGAGCCAACTTTCGGACCGGTCTGGCCGAAGATGGCGTTTTCCGCCGCGATGGTGAGGTCGCACATCATGTGCAGCACATGACCACCGCCGATAGAATACCCCGCGACCATCGCGACAACCGGTTTTGGACAGGTGCGAATCTGGCGCTGGAAATCCAGCACGTTCAGGTGATGCACGCCGGAGTCATCCTGATAACCGCCGTAATCGCCGCGCACCTTCTGGTCGCCGCCCGCGCAAAACGCTTTATCGCCTTCGCCGGTCAGAATAATCACGCCCACGTTGTCGTCGTAACGGGCATCCGCCAGCGCCTGAATCATCTCTTTGACGGTCAACGGACGAAATGCATTGCGCACCTGCGGACGATTAATGGTGATTTTTGCAATACCGTCGGTGGATTTTTCATAACGAATGTCGGTGTAACCCTCCGAGCAGTCGTGCCATTCTACCGGTGCGTAAAGCATTGTTTCATCAGGATAGATCATAGTGTGTCCTTTAGTCAGAGACGCAGAATCTGAGCCAGACTGTCTACCACGCCAGCGGGGTTTTCCCGATGCGCGTTGTGTCCGGCGTTACGAATAACATGGCATGTCGCCGCCACTTCCTGCGCCAGGGCGCGGAATTTGCTGTCGCGTTCGCCACATAAATAATAAAACGGAAATGCCAGCGCGTTGAGCGCCTCGCGTAAATCCGGCTGGGCGGCAAGCGATGTCGCCTCCAGCATCGCAGCCAGCGTTTCGCCGTTATTCTGGCTACGCAGCGCCGTCAGCGCCTGCCTTTGCTGCGCCGTCAGCGAGGCGAACACCGGCTGCTGATACCAGTCGTGAAAAACCTCAGTCAGGGGTTCACGACGAAAACGCTCTGCCCAGCGCCCGTCGGACAATCGTCTTTCAGCGCGCGCCTGTTCATTTTGCAGCCCCGGATGACCGCCTTCAACCACCAGGCCGCACAGGCCTGGTATTCCCTGGCAGGCTGCCATCATCGCCACCCGGCCGCCAAGGGAGTATCCCACCAACCAAAACTTTAGTATGTTGTAACTAATTAACGTAGCGCGCAGTAATCTGATGACATCGGCAAATCCGCCGACCGGAATAGCCGCAGATCCGCCATGTCCCGGTAAGTCAATATAAAGCCGCGAACAGCCGTGAAACTGTTCGCCAACCGGCTGCCATTCGCGGCAATCGCCAGAAAAACCGTGCAGGAAAACCAGCGAGGGCGCCCCAGGCTGTCCGGGCATGTGCTGCGCGTGCAACATCATAGATGGCTTACCTGAGCCAAAAGTTGCTGCAACGTCTGCGCGCCGTCCGTATCGTTTACCACCAGCTCAATCACCGTCGTCACCGGGGTTCGCCACGCGCCAGCCAGCGCAGACTCCAGCTCTTCCCAATTTTCCGGGCGATGATAGCGCAGGTTAAACATGGCGGCCGCATGGTCAAAATGGACGTTTTGCGGCATCAAATAAAAGCGCTCACGTTTGCTTTGCGGCGTCGGCAGCAGGGAAAAGATCTGCCCGCCGTTATTGTTGACCACAATCAACACAAACGGCGCGGATACCTGACGTAGTAACGCCAGCGCGTTAAGATCGTACAGCGCGGATAAATCGCCGACGATAGCCAGCGTCGATTTGGCGCTGGCGCGCTGCACACCCGCCGCCGTGGAAAGCAGGCCGTCAATGCCGCTTGCCCCGCGATTGCTGTATACCGGATAGCCGGCCGGCAACTGTGACAGCGCGTCGATCAGACGTACCACCAGACTATTGCCCACGAACAATTGCCCCTGCTCCGGCAGATAGTCGCGGATACGGTGCGCCAGTTGCGCTTCGCCAAAGGTGTCTCGCTGCGCGACCACCCGTTGCCACGCCAGTTCCGCCAGACGCGGGATCTCTACACACCACGGTTTACGTTTTTCCGCCGGATGCAGTTCCAGCCAGTCGGCGATTTTCGCTACCAGTCTGCGTCCACGATGGTGCGCCGGGTCCAGACGACCTTCAATATTGTCGATTACCCAGTACTCTTCTGGCTCGCAGGTTGCCTGCCATTGCAGTAAGCGTTTTCCGGTAAGGCTACTGCCAAGCTGGACGACAATCTGCGCCTGCTGCAGTTCGGTCACCGCTTTGGCGTTGCCGAGCCACAGGTCGGCGCACGGCAGCGGCTGCCCGGTTTGCGACAATACGTCGCCAATTAATGGCCATCCCAGAGTTTGCGCCCACTGCGCCACTTTTTTGCCTTCTTCCGCGCTCATACGCCCGGCGACGACGACGCCGCGTTTTTGTCGCCAGAAGAACCAGTCGCGCTGTTTGTCGCTTTCCAGTCGACGCGCTTCGCGCAGCCAGGGTTTTTCATCCTGCCACCAGTCGCCGAGACGCTGCTGCCAGACCAGACCGGTGTCATTCATATCGCCATACAGCGGTTCGGCAAAAGGACAGTTAATGTGCAGCGCGCCCGCATGAAGCATGGCGAGCGCATTGTCGATGGTCGACACCAGCCAGCGCGCCGGAATATCCTGCGTGGGACGCGGCAACGACAGCGTTTGGGAGGGGTGTGAGGCAAACATCCCCGCCTGACGGATCGCCTGGTTGGCGCCGCAGTCAATCAGCTCCGGCGGGCGATCGGCGGTAAGTAAAATGAGCTTCTCGCCCGTCAGACCCGCCTCAATCAGCGCCGGATAAAGGTTCGCCACGGCGGTACCTGAAGTGACAATAACGGCAACCGGCTGTTGGCTGACTTTCGCCAGCCCTAACGCCAGATGACCAAGCCCACGCTCATCAAAGTGCGTATGGTGAATAAAAGCAGGATTCTCTGCCGCCGCCAACGTGAGCGGCGTGGAACGGGAGCCAGGGGCGATACAAACATGCCTGACGCCATGACGGGTTAAGGCTTCCAGGATGACCGCCGCCCAGCGCCGGTTAAATGCACTTACTGACATGAGTTTGTCCGGTATCAATCATTGGGACTAAGTATAAAGAGCCGCAAAAATGGATTATTGATATGGGTCGGGAATATGTGACTCATTACACATCCATCTGCAATAAGGTACGTAACCCGGCCGCTTTATTATCTATTTCCTGCCATTCCTGTTCCGGATCGGAGCCGCGGACGATTCCCGCGCCGGCATACAATCGCACCACATTGGCCGTCACTTTGGCTGAACGTAATGTCACGCAAAACTCACTTTGCCGCGTGGAGAGATAGCCTGCCGACCCGGCATACCATTCACGTTCGAACGGCTCATGTTGTTCTATAAAACAACGCGCGGGTTCACGAGGGATCCCGGCGACCGCCGCGGTAGGCTGTAACTGGTGCAGGCAGAGCGTGTCGTCCGCCTGATTAAGCGCCGTCCAGATACAGCGGCGCAAATGCTGTACCTTGCGCAGTCTGAGCACCTGCGGCGGCAGCACATCCAGCGAGTGGGTGCAGTTTTGCAGTCGCTGGCAGATGTCTTCGACAACCAGCATATTTTCTCGCTGGTTTTTATCGTCTTTCATTAACCATTCGCCAAGCTGCCAGGCTTTATGGTTATCCGGATGGTTCGCCACCGTCCCGGCCAGCGCTTCGGTACGCAGCGCCGTTTCACGCCGCCGCCAGAGCCGCTCCGGCGATGATCCCAGAAAGGCGGTATCGGCGGAAAAAGCCATAAAAAAGTGGTAGCAGTTGAGATTTAAACGACGACTGGACGCCATCATCGCGGCGGCATTGACCGGACGGGAGAATTGTAAGTCGGTGGCCCGCGCCAGCACAACTTTATCAAACGCCTCTTGCGCAATGGTGTGGGTGGCCTGCTGAATTAGCTTCACCCAACCGTCTTTGTCCGGCCAGTGCTGTTCGCTCGTGAGCGAAAGGCGCAGCGCCGGAACAGGCTTAATACCGACCAGAGAAGCGAGAAACGCTTTCGCCTGGCGCGCATCATCGCGTAGCGAAACGTCACTGTGCAGATGTAAGCGTAAGGTCGCCGTACCCCCGCTACGTCGCCACTCCAGCCGCGGCAGCAATAAGTAGCCCTCTTTCGGCTCGAACGCATTCAGCCCCCAAATACGCAGGTCAGGCTGCGCGTGCTGACGTAAAAACCGTTGCGCCAGATCGAGCGATGAAAAAACGGTGATTGCCCCGAGAACGGCAGCTTCTTCGTCGCCATTACGCTGTTGCCAGTAGAATTGCGGAAAGGATGACTGGCTGGCCAGCCAGCTCAATGCATCGAAGGCATCGTTTAAAGGGAAAGGCGCATCGAAAACGCAAAGCCCTGGCGTCGCCGGTATCTCTTGCGATAGCTGACGCGTCAGATTTTCCAGCGCAGTAGTAATAGAATGCACGCGGACCCTCCCTGTTAAAAACCCCACATTATACGGGGTACTGCCCTAAAAAAGCAGTACCTCATTTAGGGAGGGTTGCAATTCTGTTCAGTGGGAGGGATTTAGCGCCGCGCCAACAGCAGCCCAAGTACCAGTCCTACCGTCGCGCCTACGCCAATACCCTGCCAGGGTTTTTCATGAACGTAGTCATCCGCTTTATAAACGGCCTGCTTTGCCCGGTAATAATAGCTATCCGACGCATGGCTTACGCGGTTTTTCACCTCTTCCAGCGCTTGTTCCGCGCGGGCTTTCAGCTCAATGTATTTTTGATCGGCGGGATCGCCTGAGGAACGTAAAATCTCTTCCAGCGTTTCGCTGAGCAAAGTCAGATCATCATCAACACGTGATTCACCAAATTGATATGACATTCTCATTCTCCGTTGTGTTAACACCTGCTCCTAACTATAGTCAACGGTTTCGGTTTATGCCTGATGAACCTCCCGCGCCATTCCCCGGTGCGGAATGCCGTCTTCATCATAAACATCGGTGACGGGAATAAAACCGAACTGCGCATAAAAAGATTGCAGATGCGCCTGCGCCCCCAGATATAGCGGCTTATCCGGCCAGTGCCGCCCACAAGATTCCAGCGTTTTCGCCATTAATTGCTGGCCCAGTTTCGCCCCTCGCCAGGCATTGCTGACGATCACCCGGCCAATGACAACCGGGTCTGATTCGTTATCGCTTTTCAGAATCCTCGCATACGCCACCAGCTCATCCTGATGCCAGCCCAGAATATGCCGATTGTCACCGACTAAATCATCGCCATCCACATCCAGGTAAGGACAGCGCTGTTCTACCACAAAGACCGCGCAGCGCAATTTGAGTAATGCGTAAAGTTGAGGAACGGTAAGTTCGCTATGGTGGAGATCCTGCCAGTCAATCATGATGCGCTCCTGTGTTGTGGTAATCTTGGGTTAAACGATAACCAAACGTGTATGGACAAGATGGAATTAATTTTTTTAGGTACGTCCGCAGGCGTTCCCACGCGCTCACGCAATGTAACGGCAATTTTATTACATCTGCAACATCCAACGCAGCCGGGAGTGTGGCTTTTTGATTGCGGCGAAGGGACACAGCATCAAATGCTTAATACCGCGTTTCATCCCGGTAAGCTTGAGCGCATTTTTATCAGCCATCTTCACGGAGATCATCTGTTTGGCCTGCCGGGTCTGCTATGCAGCCGGTCGATGGCGGGGAATCCCCATCCGCTAACCGTATACGGACCTCAAGGCGTGCGTGAGTTTATTGCAACCACACTGCGCCTTAGCGGTTCATGGACCGATTTTCCGTTGCAAATTGAAGAAATTAGCGCAGGCGATATTCTTGACGATGGTCTGCGTAAAGTGACCGCGTTCAGGCTGGAGCATCCACTGGAGTGCTACGGATATCGCGTTGTTGAACATGACAAGCCTGGCGCGCTGAATGCCAGGGCGTTAAAAGCCGCAGGCATTACGCCCGGCCCGCTGTTTCAGGCGTTGAAGGCAGGAAAAACCGTCACGCTTGCCGATGGAAGGCAGATCAATGGCGCCGACTACCTTGCTCCCGCCGTGGCTGGGAAATCAGTGGCGATTTTCGGCGATACCGCGCCCTGCGAGGCCGCCCTCGCGCTGGCGCAGGGCGTGGATGTGATGGTCCATGAAACCACGCTGGATACGTCAATGGAGGAGAAAGCCAACGCTCGCGGACACAGCTCCACCCGTCAAACCGCGACGCTGGCGCGGGAAGCTGCCGTCGGTCGGCTGATCATGACCCATATTAGCTCACGCTATGACGATAAAGGCTGTCAGCGCTTACTGGCGGAATGCCGCGCTATTTTCCCGGCGACGGAACTGGCTTACGATTTTTCTATTTTCCCGGTTTAGCGCTCCATTTTTTGTCCTCATTGCCGATAACACTAAAAAAGGCAGGCTTTCATAATGAGGTGAGGATGGACAATTTTCAGAAAGATATTGATGACAGGGCCAATTTAACCCTGTCCAACCGTTTTGAGCTGCTGTTATTCCGTCTTGGTACATCGCTGCATGAACAGAAGTCAGAGCTGTTCGGCATCAATGTATTTAAGCTGCGCGAAATCGTACCAATGCCCGCCTTTACGCGCCCGGCAGGCATGAAAGCGCCGCTATTGGGCATGGTCAATATTCGGGATCAGGTCATTCCGGTGATTGATTTGCCAGCGGTAGCGGGCTGCAAGCCGGAAACCGGGCTGAATATTTTGCTGATCACCGAATATGCGCGCAGCGTACAGGCATTTGCCGTCGAGTCGGTGGAAAATATTATGCGTCTTGACTGGAAGCAGGTACATACCGCCGAGAAAGCCGTCAACGGACGTTATATTACCAGTATTGCCTGCCTGGACGAGGACAAAGAAACCAATAATCTGGCGCTGGTGCTTGATGTCGAACAGATCCTTTATGATATTGTCCCCTCCAGCCACGATCTGCGCGCCACCAATCTGAAGACCAATAAATTTTATATTACCCCTGGCGCGGTAGCCATTGTGGCGGAAGACTCCAAAGTCGCCCGCGCGATGCTGGAAAAAGGGCTGAACGCGATGGGAATTCCGCACCAGATGCATGTAACCGGCAAGGATGCATGGGAGAGAATCCAGCAACTGGCGCAGGAAGCGGAGGCCGAAGGTAAGCCAATTAGCGAGAAAATCGCGCTGGTCCTGACAGATCTTGAGATGCCGGAGATGGATGGCTTTACGTTAACACGTAAAATTAAAACCGATGAACGGCTGAAAAAGATCCCGGTCGTTATTCACTCTTCCCTTTCCGGCAGCGCCAACGAAGATCATGTGCGTAAGGTGAAGGCCGACGGCTACGTCGCCAAGTTTGAAATCAATGAACTCTCTTCAGTGATACAGGAAGTGATGGAGCGCGCGGCGCAAAACATCAGCGGCCCGTTGGTAAGCCGGCAGTTGCTAAGTTAAATTCCGGTCGCTGAGACCTTACCTGCCGGATGGCGGCGCAAGCGCTTTATCCGGCCTACAATCCATAGTTATTTCAACGCATTACATCAGGTAATAAAAAACCCGCTTCGTGAAGCGGGTTTTTCGTTTTTACTTATTGCTTACATCAACGGCGTCGCTAACTGTACAAGGCTAATCAGCGGCTGCGGCCAGACGCCCAGTACCAACACCAGCAACGCGGAGATCAGCACCACGATACCGCCTGCGCTGTACTGCCAGTTTGTCGGCGCATCGCGTCCCGGTTGCTGCGGCGCGTTCAGGTAGAGACTCACCGCAACACGCAGGTAGTAGTACAAACCAATCGCGGAACCCACCACCACGGCGGCGACCAGCCACCACAGGCTGGCCTGAACGCCGACCGCCAGCACGTAGAATTTGCCGATAAAGCCCAGCGTCATCGGGATACCTGCCAGCGACAGCATCATCACCGTCATCACCGCGGCAAGAACCGGACGGTGCCAGAACAGACCACGGTAAGAGTACAGGGAATCGGCATCCGGGCCGCGGAACGGGCTGGACATCAGGCTGACCACGCCAAACGCGCCGAGGCTGCTGAACAGATAACCGGCCAGGTAAACGCCAACCGCTTCCATCGACATCTCGCCGCTCTGCAGGGCAATCAGCGCCACCAGCAGATAGCCGAGGTGAGAGATAGAAGAGTAACCGAGCAGACGTTTGATGTTGGTCTGGCTCAGCGCCATCAGGTTACCGAAGATGATAGAGGCAAAGGCGATAATGCCCAGCACCACGCGTACCGCTTCGCTGTCGCCTACCGGCGCATAGAGGAACAGACGCATCACCACGCCGAAGATAGCAATTTTGCTCGCCGTCGCCAGGAAGGTGGAAACCGGCGCAGGCGCGCCCTGGTAAACGTCTGGCGTCCACAGGTGGAACGGCACCAGAGAGAGTTTAAAGCCCAGACCAACAATCATCAGGCCAAAGCCCGCCAGCAGCAACGGCTCGTGCAGCATACCATCGCCGAGGCTCTTACCGAGCGCTTCGAAAGACAGGTTGCCGGACTGCGCATAGACCAGCGCCATCCCGAACAGCAGGAAAGACGAGGCGGCGGCGGAGAGGATGGTGTATTTGATACTGGCTTCCAGCGAGCGTTTCTGGCGGAAAGCATAACCAATCAGGCCGAACAGCGGCAGCGAGATCAGTTCAATACCGAGGAACAGCGCCGCCAGGTGGTTGGCGTTCGCCAGCAGAATTCCGCCCAGGCTGGCGATTAACACCAGCAGGTAGAACTCTTCCTGGTTATCGTTATAGCCTTCCAGCCACGGGTAGGCAAAGGTGCAGGTGGCGAGGCTCGCCAGCAGCACCAGCCCGGTGTAGAGCATCGCAAAGCCGTCAACGCGCATCAGCGGCGTGACGTCCATTGCCCCGGCCTGGCCGACAAACCAAAGCGAAACCAGAGCAGCGTTAAGCCCAATGACCGACAGCGTGGCATTGAGGAAGTGATTGCGTCGCCACGCAATGGAGAGCATCACAACCACCACCGTCAAGCCGACGATCAGCAGCGGTAGCAGCGCAATCAGGTGTTGTGGAGTTATTGTCATGGCGATTTACGGCCTTGTAGTAGTAACGGAATTAACAAACCACTGCTGGATGTTGCTCATCGCAGAATGCGAGGTATCCAGAATCGGCTGCGGATAGAAGCCAAGCAGTACCAGAAGCACCACCAGCAACAGAATGATAAACAGCTCGCGCAGCGACATCCCTGGCAGTTCCTGGCTGGCAATCTGGCTCTTCGCTTTACCAAAGTAAGCGCGATGCAGCATCGCCAGCGAGTATACAGAGGCGAATACCAGCCCAAAGGTGGAGATCACGGTAATCATCGGCACCACCTGGTAGCTGCCGAACAGAATCATAAATTCGCCGACAAAGTTACCGGTGCCCGGCATCCCGAGCGTCGCCACCGCAAAGAACATGGACAGCGCAGGCAACCATTTCATTTTGCCCCACAGGCCGCCCATCATACGCATGTCACGCGTATGCAGACGTTCGTACAACTGGCCACACAGAATGAACAGACCGGCTGCGGACAAACCGTGCGCAATCATCTGAATCACCGCGCCCTGGTACGCTAGTTGACTGCCGGTGTAGATAGCGATCAGCACGAAGCCCATGTGGGAAACGGAGGTATAAGCGATCAGGCGCTTGATGTCGTACTGGGTAAAGGCCATCCACGCGCCGTAGAAAATGCCGATAACGCCCAGCCACATGGCAATAGGCGCAAACTCCGCCGACGCGTTCGGGAACAATGGCAGGGAGAAACGCAGCAGACCGTAAGCGGCGGTTTTCAGCAAGATACCGGCCAGGTCGACGGAACCGGCGGTCGGCGCCTGGGAGTGCGCATCCGGTAGCCAGCCGTGCAGCGGCACCACCGGCATTTTCACCGCGAAGGCGATGAAGAAGCCCAGCATCAGCAGATATTCCACACCGTGGGACATCGGCGTGTTCAGCAGCTCTTCATAGTTGAAGGTCCACACGCCGGTCGCGTTGTAGTGCACAAAGACCAGCGCCAGGATGGCAATCAGCATCACCAGACCACTCGCCTGGGTGTAGATGAAGAACTTGGTCGCCGCCGTGATACGCGTTTTCCCGTCAGAAGCTTTGTGGCCCCACAGCGCTATCAGGAAGTACATCGGCACCAGCATCATTTCCCAGAAGAAGAAGAACAGGAACATGTCGATGGCCAGGAACACGCCGATAACGCCGCCCAAGATCCACATCAGGTTCAGGTGGAAGAAGCCCTGATATTTTTCGATTTCTCGCCAGGAGCAAAGCACCGCCAGAACGCCGAGCAGGCCGGTCAGCACCACCATTAGCAGCGACAGTCCGTCGAGCGCCAGATGGATAGAGATGCCAAAACGCGGGATCCACGGCAGGACAAATTCAGATTGCCACTGTGGAATACCGGCGGATTGCGTCAGTGAATAGCCGCCCTGCAACCACAATTGCAGACCGAGCGCCAGCGTCAGTCCCATGGTAATCAGCGCTATCCAGCGCGGCACCTTCACGCCAAAGCGTTCGGTCTGCCAGCACAGGAAGCCGCCAATAAAGGGAATCAATATTAGCCAGGGTAGTAACATGGCGATTTTTATTCCTTTTTAAGGCCTCTGACAGAGGCCTGATTTTCAACGAATTTGGATAAAATTCACTTTACGATCAACGCAGTACCATCAGCAGCGCCAGCACCACAACCGCGCCGATGCTCATGGATGCCACATACCAGCGCAAATAACCGTTCTCGCTCAGTACCAGGCCTTTGCCTGCAAAACGGGAAAGGATAGCCGGAATGTTCATCAACGCATTAAGCGGGTCGCGCTTCAGCAGCCAGGCGATACCGAGGAATGGCTTGACGAATACTTTGTCGTACAGCCAGTCAAAGCCCCAGGCGTTATACCACCAGGTCCCCAGCAGACGGCCCGGCGCGCTGTTGGCGATCGACGTCACCAGCGTGCGTTTACCCAGCCACAGCCATGCGGCAATCAGGATGCCGGCAATCGCCACTACGCCAGAGGTAATTTCCAGGGTCAACACACGACCATGCGCCAGTTCAGTTGTCTGCGGCAGCACCCCCTGCAATGGCGGCACAATCAGCGCGCCAACAAAGGTAGACAGAATCATCAGGACAATCAGCGGCAGATGGTGGGTAATCCCCTTCCCGGCATGAGCATGAATTTGTTCTTTACCGTGGAATACGATGAAAATCATCCGGAAGGTGTACAGCGAGGTCATGAACGCGCCGACCAGACCCGCCACCATCAGATTGATATGACCGTTCGCCATCGCGCCAGCCAGGATCTCATCCTTACTGAAGAAGCCTGCAGTGACCAGCGGCAGCGCCGACAGCGCCGCGCCCCCCACCAGGAAGCAGGCATACACCAGTGGAATCGACTTACGCAGACCGCCCATCTTAAAGATGTTCTGTTCGTGATGGCAGGCCAGAATTACCGAGCCGGACGCCAGGAACAGCAGCGCTTTAAAGAAGGCGTGCGTCATCAGGTGGAAAATTGCCGCATCCCACGCCTGTACGCCCAGCGCCAGGAACATGTAGCCAATCTGGCTCATGGTGGAATAGGCCAGCACGCGTTTGATGTCGGTCTGCACCAGCGCGGCGAAACCTGCCATGACCAGCGTAATCGCCCCGATAATGCCCACCAGATGCAGAATCTCCGGGGTCATCAGGAACAAACCATGGGTACGAGCGATCAGGTAGACACCGGCGGTCACCATGGTAGCGGCGTGGATCAGCGCGGAGACCGGCGTCGGGCCGGCCATCGCGTCGGCAAGCCAGGTCTGCAACGGCAGCTGCGCAGATTTACCGACCGCGCCGCCCAGCAGCATCAGCGTCGCCCACATCAGCATGTTGTTGCCGTCAGCAAAGTGCGCTGGCGCCAGCTCGACCATTTCGCGGAAGTTCAGCGTGCCCAGTTCGTTGTAGAGGATGAACAGCGCGAAGGCGAGGAATACGTCACCGACACGGGTCACCACGAAGGCTTTCATTGCCGCCGCGCCATTCTTCGGATCGCTGTAATAGAAGCCGATCAACAGATAAGAGCACAGGCCCACGCCTTCCCAGCCGAGGTACATCAACAGCAGGTTATCGGACAGCACCAGAACCACCATGCTGGCGATAAACAGGTTGGTATAAGCGAAGAAGCGGGAGTAGCCCTCTTCCCCACGCATGTACCAGGACGCGAACATGTGGATCAGGAAGCCGACGCCGGTGACCACTGAGAGCATGGTCAGCGACAGGCCGTCCAGCACCAGGTTAAAACCGATGTTGAAGTTACCGACCGACATCCACGTCCACAGCGGCTGGCTGAACGCCTGTTTGCCGTTGGCGAAGAAATCCATCCCGACAAACGCTGTCACCAACGCCGCCAGACCAACGGAGCCCACGCCAATGGTCGCGGAGAGATTTTCCGACCAGCGTCCGCGAGAGAACGCCAGCAGTACAAAGCCAATCAATGGCAGAATAATGGTTAAGGCAAGCATGTTCATCCACGCATCTCACTTACTGAATCGATGTTCAGGTTCTGGCGACGGCGATGGAGTTGCAGCAACAGCGCAAGTCCAATACTCGCTTCCGCAGCCGCAAGGCTGATGGCGAGAATGTACATCACCTGACCATCGGTCTGGCCCCAGTAGCTCCCGGCGACCACAAAGGCCAGCGCGGAGGCGTTAATCATGATTTCCAGCCCGATCAGCATAAACAGCAGATTGCGGCGGATAACCAGACCGGTTAAACCCAGGACGAATAAAATCGCAGCGAGGATCAGTCCGTGTGTTAAGGGGATCATGCGCGCTCCTCCGTTTTTCTTTTCGCGCGGTCATCGGCGCGGTTGCTTAGCACTTCGCCCGCACGCTCTTCACGACCGACGTGGAACGCCACCACCAGGCCTGCCAGCAGCAGCATAGACGCCAGTTCGACCGCCAGAACATAAGGCCCGAACAGCGTGATGCCCACCGCTTTCGCGCTAATCGGCGTGCCGTCGATGCCCTGGTCGTTAACGCCCAGAATGGCGTACACAATGACCGCCAGCATAATGGCCGACAAAACCGCCGGACCAATCCACACCTGCGGCTTCAGCCACTGGCGTTCCTGTTCGATTTCGCTGCCGCCGAGGTTGAGCATCATCACCACGAACACAAACAGCACCATGATGGCGCCTGCGTAGACGATAATTTCCAGCGCACCGGCAAAATAAGCGCCCAGCGAAAAGAACACCCCGGAAATCGCCAGTAGCGATATCACCAGATACAACAGCGCGTGTACCGGATTGGTATGGGTGATCACTCGCAGGGTCGCGAGGATGGCTATCAGGCCACAGATATAAAAAGCGAATTCCATTGCCCTCTCCTTACGGTAACAGGCTCTTGACGTCGATAGGCTTGGCTTCGTTCTCTGCTTCGCCTTTATCTTTGCCGTCGATTGCCATACCCGCCATCCGGTAGAAGTTATATTCCGGGTATTTGCCCGGACCGGAAATCAGCAGATCCTCTTTTTCGTACACCAGATCCTGACGTTTGTATTCGCCCAGTTCGAAGTCCGGGGTCAACTGAATCGCCGTGGTCGGGCACGCTTCTTCGCACAGGCCGCAGAAGATGCAGCGTGAGAAGTTAATGCGGAAAAATTCCGGATACCAGCGGCCATCTTTGGTCTCCGCTTTTTGCAGAGAGATACAGCCTACCGGACAGGCTACCGCACACAGGTTACAGGCAACGCAGCGCTCTTCACCGTCCGGGTCGCGCGTGAGCACGATACGGCCACGGTAACGGGGCGGTAAATAGACCGGCTCTTCCGGATACATCCGCGTTTCGCGTTTGGCGAACGCATGCAGGCCGATCATCCAGATACTGCGTACCTGAGTGCCGAAACCTACTAATAATTCTTTTAAGGTCATGGTCTTTGTGTCCCTTATTGCGCCTGCCACAGAATGACAGCCGCCGTTACCAGCAAGTTGATGAGCGTCAGCGGCAGGCAAACTTTCCAGCCGAAGGACATTACCTGGTCATAACGCGGACGCGGTAACGACGCACGAATCAAAATGAACATCATCATGAAGAACGCGGTTTTCAGCGCGAACCAGACGAATGGCGGTAAGAACGGGCCATGCCAGCCACCGAAGAACAGCGTTACCATCAGCGCGGAAACGGTGACGATACCGATGTACTCCCCCACGAAGAACAGACCGAATTTCATACCGGAATATTCGATGTGGTAACCGTCCGCCAGTTCCTGCTCGGCTTCCGGCTGGTCAAACGGGTGACGGTGACAGACCGCTACGCCCGCGATGGCGAAAGTAACAAACCCAAAGAATTGCGGAATCACGTTCCACAGATGCGCCTGGTTATTGACGATATCGGTCATATTAAATGAACCGGCCTGCGCCACCACGCCCATCAGGGAAAGACCAAGAAACACTTCGTAGCTCACCGTCTGGGCAGACGCACGCATCGCGCCCAGCAGCGAGTATTTGTTGTTGCTCGACCAACCGGCGAACAGCACCGCGTAAACCGCCAGACCGGCCATCATCAGGAAGAACAGAATCCCGATGTTTAAATCGGCCACCACCCAATTAGGGCTAACCGGCACAATGGCGAAGGAGAGCAGCAGCGAAGTAAACGCGATCATCGGCGCCAGGGTAAAGATGACGCGATCCGAGAATTTCGGGATCCAGTCTTCTTTAAAGAACATCTTGATCATGTCCGCGACCAGCTGGAGCGAGCCGCCCCAGCCAACGCGGTTTGGTCCATAACGGTTCTGGAACAGACCCAGCAGACGACGTTCGCCAAAGCTCATGAAGGCCCCGCAGGTGACGACCACCAGCAGAATCACCACCGCTTTGAGAATGCTCAGCAGGATCTCAATCAGATCCGGTGTAATCCAACTCATTGTTGCGCCTCCCGCAGATCCTCAAGACGCGCGCCAGCCAGAACCGGCGCGATGCCAGGCATACCCATCGGCAGCCCTACCTGCCCTGCCGCTAACCCTTCAGAGATTTCAACCGGCAGCGTCACCGTATTGCCATCGTAGCTAAAGGAGACGCGCGTCCCGGCATTAACGCCCAACTTCGCGGCATCCGCCGGGTTAAGTTTGATATACGGCTGCGGCATACGGCTCTGGAAGACCGGAGAACGCTGAGACAATTCGTCGCTGCCAAACAGGTGGTAATACGGCGCAATACGCCACTGACCGTCCTGCGCCTGGAAGCTTGCCGGCACGGTAGTGAAATAATCCAGACCGCCCTCAGTCGCTTCAATCAGACGCACGCCCGGATCGCCGTGACGCAGTTTGCCGCCCACTTCATCCTGGAATTTGTTCCACGCCTGCGGGGAGTTCCAGCCCGGTGCCCAGGCGAACGGAATTTCAGATCGCGGGGCAGTCGGTTGGTTATTCCCTTCCATTGAGAAGGCGAACATGGTGTCTTTATCCTGCGGCTGACGTGGTTCATGCACGCTGATATTGGCGCGCATCGCCGTACGGCCACTGTAACGATGCGGTTCGCGCGCCAGCTTCTGCCCACGAATGCGGAAGGTCGCATCCGGCGCGGCGTCTTTAATGCCGGCAAATTGCGGCATGGCGGCAATGACCGCGTCGATCACATGGTCAAGCTGTGTCCAGTCCACTTCGCGGTTTTCGACGGTGCTGTGCAGCGAATGCAGCCAGCGCCAGCTTTCCAGCATAATCGTCTTGTTATCGTAGTAGGCCGGGTCATAAACCTGGAAGAAGCGCTGCGCGCGGCCTTCGTTGTTGATGACCGTACCATCGCTTTCGGCGAAGCTTGCCGCGGAAAGCACCAGATGCGCGTTTTCCATAATCGCCGTGCGCTGATGGTCAACCACCATCACCAGCGGCGCTTTGGCGAGCGCAGCGTTCACGCGCGTAGCGCTTGCATGACGGTGGAGATCGTTTTCCAGCACCACCACCGCGTCCGCACTGCCGGTTTCCAGCTCGCCCAACGCATCATCAAGCGAACCGCCGCCCATCATACCCAGCCCCATGCTGTTCACGGAGCGGGCAATCATAGTAATACCGACGTCGGCGCCACGGCCTTTCAGCGCTTTCGCCACGTTGGCGGCCGCCTGAATCACCTCACTGCTACCGGCGTTAGTGCCGGAGATAATCAGCGGTTTTTTCGCGCCGGCCAACGCCTGCACAATGACATCAATTTTGTTTTGTAAGTCGCTGTCGATACCGTCAACCGCAGGCGCTGTATTGTCCAGCGCATGAGCAATCGCAAAGCCCAGGCGCGCCTGATCTTCCACCGGCGCGCGATAGGTCCAGGCGGCGATATCATCCAGACGGGTGTCGTCCACGTTGGTCACGAACAGCGGATGTTTGGCACGCTGGCCGATGTTAAGGATGGCCGCAATCTGCCAGTCGGCTACTTTCTGCGCCGCCGCCATTTCACGCGCTTTACCTTTCACCGCCTGGCGTACCGCCAGCGCAACGCGCGCGCCGGTCTGGGTAACGTCTTCGCCCAGTACCAGTACCGCGTCATAAGATTCGATTTCCCGCAGCGCCGGGGTGTAAATTCCGCCTTCACGCAACACTTTCAGCGCCAGTTGCAGACGTTCCTGCTCGCCGCGCGCGATACCGGTGTAGAAGTTTTCCGCACCAACCAGCTCACGCAGCGCAAAGTTGCTCTCAATGCTGGCGCGTGGCGAACCGATACCGATCACTTTCTTCGACTGGCGCAGAATATCCGCCGCGCCCTGCATCGCCTGCTCGGCGTTGAGAGTAATAAAGTCATCGCCACGGCGCTGAACCGGCTGACGCGGACGGTCTTTCAGGTTCACATAGCCATAGCCGAAACGACCGCGGTCGCAGAGGAAGTAGTGGTTAACGGTACCGTTGTAACGGTTTTCGATACGGCGTAATTCGCCATAGCGCTCGCCCGGGCTGATGTTACAGCCGATGGAACACTGCTGGCAGATGCTCGGCGCAAACTGCATGTCCCATTTACGGTTGTAACGCTCGGAATGCGTTTTATCGGTGAAGACGCCGGTCGGGCAAATCTCGACCAGGTTACCGGAGAATTCGCTTTCCAGCGTACCATCTTCCGGACGCCCGAAGTAGACGTTGTCATGCGCGCCATAGACGCCCAGATCGGTGCCGTCGGCATAATCTTTGTAGTAACGCACACAACGGTAGCAGGCGATGCAGCGGTTCATTTCGTGCGAGATGAACGGCCCCAGATCCTGGTTGCGGTGGGTACGTTTGGTGAAACGGTAGCGACGGAAACTGTGACCCGTCATCACGGTCATATCCTGAAGATGGCAGTTACCGCCCTCTTCACAAACCGGACAGTCGTGCGGGTGGTTAGTCATCAGCCACTCCACCACGCTTTCACGGAACTGTTTCGCTTCTTCGTCGTCAATAGAGATAAAGGTACCGTCGGTGGCTGGCGTCATACAGGACATCACCAGGCGACCACGCGTATCTTCCGCGTTTTGGTATTGCTTCACCGCACACTGGCGGCAAGCACCGACGCTTCCCAGCGCCGGGTGCCAGCAAAAATACGGAATATCAAGGCCGAGGGACAGACATGCCTGTAGCAGGTTGTCCGCGCCGTTGACCTCGTATTCTTTGCCGTCTACATGAATCGTAGCCATTAGCATGCTTCCAAATTAAAAATCGTTAACTCACCAGCGCTCTTTGAGCAGGTTCGGCTGAATACCATTGATTAAATGGGTATTGCTGAACGGCTGCTTGATGCCAGCTTCGAATTCTTCGCGGAAATACTTAATTGCGCTTTGCAGTGGCTCAACCGCGCCCGGCGCATGCGCGCAGAAGGTTTTACCCGGTCCGAGGAAACGACACAGTTGCTCAAGTGTCTCGATATCCCCCGGCTGGCCTTCGCCACGCTCCAGCGCGCGCAGAATTTTCACGCTCCACGGCAACCCGTCGCGGCATGGCGTACACCAGCCGCAGGATTCGCGGGCAAAGAACTCTTCCAGGTTACGCACCAGCGATACCATGCCGATTTCGTGGTCTACCGCCATCGCCAGCGCGGTGCCCAGACGGCTGCCTGCTTTACCGATGCTTTCGAACTCCATCGGCAGGTCAAGATGCGCCTCGGTCAGGAAGTCGGTTCCCGCCCCGCCCGGCTGCCAGGCTTTGAATTTCAGGCCATCGCGCATACCGCCCGCGTAGTCTTCGAGGATCTCGCGCGCGGTGGTGCCGAACGGTAATTCCCACAGGCCCGGATTCTTCACGCGGCCTGAGAAGCCCATCAGCTTGGTACCCGCATCTTTGCTTTTCGAAATGTTCTGGTACCACTCCACGCCGTTGGCGAGGATTGCCGGGACGTTGCACAACGTTTCGACGTTATTCACACAGGTCGGCTTGCCCCATACGCCGGAGGTCGCCGGGAAGGGCGGCTTGGAGCGCGGGTTCGCGCGGCGGCCTTCGAGGGAGTTAATCAGCGCCGTTTCTTCACCACAGATGTAACGCCCTGCCCCGGTGTGGACAAACAGTTCAAAGTCGAACCCGGTGCCAAGGATATTTTTCCCCAACAGGCCCGCCTCGGTGGCTTCGGCAATCGCACGGCGCAAATGTACAGCCGCTTCGATATATTCGCCGCGCAGGAAGATGTAACCACGATACGCTTTCAGCGCGAACGCGGAGATCAACATACCTTCCACCAGCAGGTGCGGCAGCTGTTCCATCAGCAGACGGTCTTTATAGGTGCCCGGTTCCATTTCATCGGCGTTACACAGCAGGTAACGGATGTTCATGGATTCATCTTTCGGCATCAGGCTCCACTTCAGACCGGTGGAAAAGCCCGCGCCGCCACGCCCTTTCAGACCGGCGTCTTTTACCTGGCTGACGATTTCATCCGGAGACAGGCCGGTCAGCGCCTTACGCGCGCCTTCGTAGCCGTTTTTGCTACGATATTCATCCAGCCAGACCGGCTGTTTGTCATCGCGCAGACGCCAGGTCAGCGGATGGGTTTCGGGAGTACGGATAACGTTTTTCATTTATACCGCTCCAGTAGTTCAGGAATGGCTTCCGGGGTCAGATGGCTGTGAGTATCCTCATCAATCATCATGTTCGGCCCTTTATCGCAATTCCCCAAGCAGCAGGTCGGCAGCAGCGTAAAGCGACCATCAAAGGTCGTCTGCCCCGGTTTGATGTTGAGATTTTTTTCCAGCGCGGCCTGAATCCCCTGATAGCCGGTGATATGGCACACCACGCTGTCGCAGTAGCGAATCACGTGGCGACCGACCGGCTGACGGAAAATCTGGCTGTAGAATGTGGCGACGCCTTCGACGTCGCTCGCCGGAATACCCAGCACATCGGCAATAGCGTAGATCGCGCCGTCCGGCACCCAGCCACGCTGCTTCTGAACGATTTTCAGCGCTTCAATGGACGCCGCACGCGGGTCTTCGTAGTGGTGCTTCTCGTGCTCTATCGCTTCACGCTCTGCCGCACTCAGCTCAAAAGCCTCGGTTTGTGGTTGTTGATTCTCGTGCATAATTAGCGGTCCACATCTGACATAACAAAATCGATACTACCCAGATAGACAATCAGGTCGGAGACCAGGCTACCGCGGATCGCCGAGGGAATCTGCTGCAGGTGCGCAAAGCTCGGCGTGCGCACGCGGGTACGGTAGCTCATAGTGCTACCGTCGCTGGTCAGGTAGTAACTGTTAATCCCCTTCGTCGCTTCCACCATCTGGAAGGACTCCTGCGCCGGCATCACCGGGCCCCAGGAGACCTGCAGGAAGTGGGTGATCAGGGTTTCGATATGTTGCAGCGTGCGCTCTTTCGGCGGCGGCGTGGTCAGCGGGTGATCCGCTTTGAACGGGCCTTCCGGCATGTTATCGAGGCACTGCTGAAGAATGCGCAGACTCTGGCGCAGCTCTTCCACTTTCAGCATCACGCGGGTATAGCAGTCGGAAACACCGCCGCCCACCGGCACTTCAAAGTCAAAGTTTTCGTAGCCAGAGTATGGACGCCATTTACGTACGTCGAAGTCGATCCCGGTCGCGCGCAGCCCTGCGCCGGTGGTGCCCCACTCCAGCGCCTCTTTCGCGCCGTAAGCGGCAACGCCCTGCGAACGCCCTTTCAGAATGGTGTTACGCAGCGCGGCTTTCTCGTAAGAATCCAGACGCTTCGGCATCCACTCAAGGAACTCTCGCAGCAGGCGATCCCAACCGCGCGGCAAGTCGTGCGCGACGCCGCCGATACGGAACCAGGCCGGGTGCATACGGAAACCGGTAATGGCTTCCACCAGGTCATAAATTTTCTGCCGGTCGGTAAAGGCAAAGAAGACCGGCGTCATCGCGCCGACGTCCTGAATAAAGGTCGAGATGTACAGCAGATGACTGTTAATGCGGAACAGTTCGGAGAGCATCACGCGGATGACGTTCACACGATCCGGGACGGTGATCCCTGCCAACTTTTCTACCGCCAGCACGTACGGCATTTCATTGACGCAACCACCGAGGTATTCGATACGGTCGGTATAGGGAATGTAGCTATGCCAGGACTGGCGCTCGCCCATTTTTTCGGCGCCGCGGTGGTGATAGCCGATATCCGGCACGCAGTCGACGATTTCTTCACCGTCAAGTTGCAGGATAATACGAAACGCACCGTGCGCAGACGGGTGGTTCGGGCCGAGGTTGAGGAACATAAAGTCCTCGTTGTCAGTCCCGCGCTTCATCCCCCAGTCTTCCGGCTTAAAGGTCAGCGCTTCCATCTCCAGATCCTGCTTGGCTTTGGTCAGCTCAAACGGGTCGAATTCGGTCGCGCGCGCCGGATAATCTTTACGCAACGGATGGCCTTCCCAGGTTTGCGGCATCATGATGCGCGTCAGGTGCGGGTGGCCTTCGATATCAATACCAAACATCTCCCAGGTCTCACGCTCGTACCAGTTGGCGTTAGGGAAAAGTTTAGTGAAGGTCGGCACGCGCAGGTCGTTTTCAGACAACGCCACCTTGAGCATGATATCGCGATTACGCTCAATGGAAATCAGGTGGTAGAAAACGGAAAAATCCGCGGCGGGTAACCCGTCACGGTGCGTACGCAGGCGTTCATCCATGCCGTGTAAGTCAAACAGCATGACGTAAGGTTTCGGCAGTTTCTTTAAGAAATCGCCAACCTCCAGTAGTTGTTCACGCTTGACCCAAACAACGGGGATACCGGTGCGGGTCGCCTGAACGGTAAAGGCATCCGGCCCAAAACGGTTGCGCAGTTCGCCGATAACCGGATCATCAAGATGATCGCGGGTACTCCATGCAGCGTCTTGCGCGGTTAAGTCGGTCATATTGTTCACCATTGCAAATGGTCCGTGGTGGTCGGCAGTGCTTCGCGCTATTAAAATAGTGGTTAGCGAAGTGAAGTGCTGCTGCCGACAGGCGCAAATTAAATCTCGTCCGGGGTACGCAGGTTCGTGACGGCAATACGCTCGCCGCGTTTACGTTCGCGTTCTGGCTGCATATTGGCGCGATACACGCCCTGATCGCCCACCACCCATGAGAGCGGACGGCGCTCTTTGCCAATCGATTCTTGCAGCAGCATCAACGCCTGCATATACGCTTCCGGACGCGGCGGACAGCCAGGGATATACACATCCACCGGGATGAACTTATCAACGCCCTGCACTACCGAATAAATATCGTACATGCCGCCGGAGTTGGCGCAGGCACCCATAGAAATGACCCATTTTGGCTCCAGCATTTGGTCATACAGACGCTGAATAACCGGGGCCATTTTGGTAAAGCAGGTACCGGCCACCACCATCAGGTCAGCCTGACGTGGCGACGCACGCAGCACTTCCGCGCCGAAACGGGCAACGTCATGCACTGCGGTAAAAGAGGTCACCATCTCTACATAGCAGCAAGAAAGGCCGAAGTTGTAGGGCCAAATTGAGTTTTTACGGCCCCAGTTAACCATGTCATGCAGTTTGCCCATGAACACGTTTTTGTTAACTTCCTGCTCCAGGGGGTCAGTTACGATCTCCTGTTTTTGCAGGGGGTAACGGTCATTCTCACCGTTAGGATCTATGCGGGTGAGCGTATAATCCATCTTAATGCCTCGCGGTTAGCGTTGACGATTAGCGATACTGTTCGTTTCCGGGTTCATACGCTCGCGGCGTGAACGCGCGGGCGTCCAGTCCAACGCGCCAATACGCGCCAGATAAACCAGACCAGCCAGTAACACAAAAATAAAAATTGCAGCTTCCACAAAGCCAACCCAGCCGCTTTCGCGGATAGAAGTTGACCATGCGAACAGATACAGCGCTTCAACGTCGAAGATAACGAAGAACATGGCTACCAGGTAAAACTTGGCAGACAGGCGTAAGCGGGCGGTGCCGACCGAGTCAATACCTGATTCAAACGGAACGTTCTTGTGCCTCGCGCGTGCGCGACCGCCCAAAAACCAACCGCCTACCAGCATCAGGCAGCACAGGCCAATGGCAACGATAAGAAAGATAGCGAATGCCCAGTGATGAGCGATGACTTCAGTGGATGTTGACATACTCATTGCTTACTCATCAAAAGTAGCGCCAGTTTCTCTGCTCTTTACGGCAGATGGGCGCCACATCGATTCATGGGGAGGAATAAAAAAAACCCTACAATTACTGTAGAAAATGATAAAAACAGCTAATTGATGTGGTTTTTTACTCCTTTCTATAACCTTTTGTCAACTTTAACAAAAGTTCCTTCACATTAATTTACATCAATTCATCATCATTAACATTAAGTGCCATCCTGGAGAAAATGACTCTTCGACCAGGGGGATTTTATGTTGTTGAATCGTGTCCGTTGTGAAGCAAAAGAAATAACACACACCTATTTTGACAGGAATTTGTGAAGATGCCTCCCCCTAAATGGGAGTATTTTCTTGATCTGTGACACGCTTTTGTTAATTCACCCCCTAAAACAGCAACAATTTCTCTAGTTTTTTAACATGCAAATTCATAAAATGGATGTTCTGGTTACTTTTTACCCACATTGAACTGCGAATCGCTACTGGCTGATTTACCGCAACTTTTACAATTTGTGCGGTTAAGCGCGTACAGATGGGCACAAAAAAAGAGCCACTGAGCGTTTTTTCATCGCCAGCGGCTCTTTTTTACATTTACGACTTAGCGCCTTTTGCCTGCGAGCTACTCAAAACCCCCTTCCACCATCAGCGGATCATCTCCGCCCTCTGCAGAAAACTGGTTGTAATGCCATGGGTTTTGATAGCTTTCCATCGCATGGAAAATCACCATCGCCAGCTCGTTCTGGCTATTGGGATCGCGGCACAACAGATATTCCGTATCCGGCAAAGGCGGTAATCCGTCTGCGGCGCCCAGCACGCGAAGGTCGGGACTCATCATTTCGACAGGTCGAGCCGTTACGCCAAGACCGGCTTTAACGGCCGCGCGTACCGCCGGTAAAGTAGACGCCACATAGGCCAGCCGCCAGGGAATACCCGCTGCATTTAGCGTCTCCAGCACCATATCGCGGAATGGGCTGGGATCGTCCAGCAGGACTAATGGTACGGGCTCTCCCCTTTGCAAAACATACTCAGCCGCACAATACCAATGGGTGGGCGAGGTCCGCAAATTCAGACAGTCCAGCGAATGAGGTTGGTTAGTCGTCACCACCAAATCTACTTCCTGCGATTTAACCATGTCCACTATATAGGCGTTGCGTTTTACCCGTACATCAAGCGCGAGTTTCGGATAAACCGAGCTGATTCGGCTAAGCAAAAAAGGCAGGATAGTGTCAGCTGATTCATCAGAAGCGCCAATTGTTAACACTCCCTGAAGATTACTGAACATTAATGATGAACACGCCTCATCATTAAAACGCAGGATTTTTCTGGCGTACCCCAGAAGCTGGATACCGTGTTCGGTCAAAAGTTTGTTACGGCCATGGCGGGCGAACAATTCCTTTCCCACGAGTTGCTCAAGACGCTGCATTTGCTGACTGACCGCAGACTGAGTACGACATACCGCCGCCGCCGCCGCGGCGAAGGTGTTCAGATCGGCAACGGCCACGAACGTTCTCAGCAGATCGAGATCGAGGTTAATTATCGGACGATTTGCATTTATCATAATTTTTCACTTACTGGCGGGTCATATCGGGCTGACCTGGTTAATGCTGTGCATTCAGAAACAAGCAATTCCATTTGTAATGTGCATCCTTCGCAGTACCGCCTGGTTACCCAGGTAAATGTTAGAATGTAATTGAAAATACGACCAAAACACTTCTCTTACTTACTGATATAATACCAAATGCAACTGATCGGGATATATCAAAGAGAATGTGTCATACCTTTAGGCGTCTACAGATTTCTGCTAATGATGGACGTGTAAATCCTGTAACAGCGTCAAATAGTTTACCGAGACGCACAGATACAAAAACAATATATTGAACAATAGGTTATGTATAAAATCGCGTCATGATAATTAGCAGACAACGCAGACTACGCCCCCGTTTCGGATCATTATCTTAACCTAAAACCGCTATATTTATAAGTATTATTACGAATAATCTTAACCTTGGATATGTTATACTAATCGGATCAGAAAGATATTATTACGACTTTAGTAAATGCTTTTTAAATATTAAATAATAATTAATTAAGATTTCTACCATTCATTAATTATACTTAACAATAGTTTCACACCCCCCGCCGCCGGAAAGGTCTAACCTTCTCATTTTACCTTTAATACTCAGTATTTCCGAAATAGCCAGCGCGACACTAATGATGAATGCTTATCTCTCATAAAACAGATAATTTCTGACAACATAAAAAACCACATTACGCGCAATCATATAGAATAAAACACTATACATACAGACAAAAATAGAAAATGCATCTAACCAAATGATTTTATGAAGTTTTAAACAGCACGAAAGCGCGTTAAAAATAAACAAAATCTTCTTCTGTTCACTCTTCAAAACTCACCGTCGTGGGAGTACATTGTTTCGTGCTGACTTCCACGGCAGGGAGTGGCAATAACAGCTAAAAGGTCAAGATTCATGTCCCCCATTGAAAAATCCAGCAAACTCGAAAATGTCTGTTATGACATTCGTGGCCCCGTTCTGAAAGAAGCGAAACGCCTTGAGGAAGAAGGTAATAAAGTTCTTAAACTGAATATCGGCAACCCCGCCCCCTTCGGATTCGAAGCGCCGGACGAAATTCTGGTCGATGTCATTCGTAATTTGCCGACGGCGCAAGGATATTGCGACTCGAAAGGGCTTTATTCCGCCCGTAAAGCGATTATGCAGCATTATCAGGCCCGTGGAATGCGCGATGTAACCGTGGAAGATATCTATATCGGTAACGGCGTTTCCGAGCTGATCGTTCAGGCGATGCAGGCGTTGCTTAACAGTGGCGATGAAATGCTGGTTCCCGCGCCCGATTATCCGTTATGGACAGCGGCGGTATCGCTCTCCAGCGGCAAGGCGGTACATTATCTTTGCGATGAATCTTCCGACTGGTTCCCGGACCTTGACGATATCCGCGCCAAAATCACCCCACGTACGCGTGGTATTGTCATTATTAATCCAAACAACCCTACTGGTGCCGTCTATTCTAAAGAATTGTTGATGGAAATTGTCAACATTGCGCGCGAGCATAATCTCATCATCTTCGCCGATGAAATTTATGACAAGATTCTCTATGACGATGCCGAGCATCACTCTATCGCCGCACTGGCGCCTGATCTGCTGACCATCACCTTTAATGGGTTGTCTAAAACCTATCGCGTCGCCGGCTTCCGCCAGGGCTGGATGGTGCTGAACGGACCGAAAAAACATGCGAAGGGCTATATTGAAGGGCTGGAGATGTTAGCCTCAATGCGCCTGTGCGCCAACGTCCCGGCGCAACATGCTATTCAGACCGCGCTCGGCGGCTATCAAAGCATTAGCGAATTTATTCTGCCGGGCGGTCGACTGTATGAACAGCGTAACCGCGCCTGGGAGTTGATTAACGATATTCCCGGCGTTTCCTGCGTAAAACCGCGCGGCGCGTTGTACATGTTCCCCAGGATCGACGCTAAACGTTTTAATATTCACGACGACCAGAAGATGGTGCTGGACTTCCTGCTACAGGAAAAGGTGCTGCTGGTGCAAGGTACCGCCTTTAACTGGCCGTGGCCGGATCACTTCCGCATTGTGACGCTACCGCGTGAAGATGACCTGGAGATGGCCATCAACCGTTTTGGGCGTTTCCTCTCAGGTTACCATCAATAATCTTAAATTCAGGCTACTTCGGTAGCCTGAATTGCATCTTCATCTCCCTCCCCGCACAATGAAGTCTGCCGCAGTGAAAACAAAAGGTAATCTATGAAGCAGAGCCATTTTTTCGCCCATCTCTCCCGCATGAAGTTGATTAACCGCTGGCCGCTGATGCGTAACGTGCGTACGGAAAACGTCTCCGAACATAGTCTGCAGGTGGCGATGGTCGCCCATGCGTTGGCGGCGATAAAAAACCGTAAATTTGGCGGTCAGCTCAATGCTGAACGCATCGCGCTTCTGGCGATGTATCATGATGCCTCGGAAGTACTGACCGGCGATCTACCGACGCCGGTAAAATATTTTAATTCCCAGATAGCTCAGGAATATAAAGCGATCGAAAAAATCGCCCAGCAAAAGCTGGTTGATATGGCGCCGGATGAATTACGCGATATTTTCGCACCGCTTATTGATGAGAATGCCTGGAGCGAAGAAGAACAGGCAATCGTAAAACAGGCCGATGCGCTTTGCGCCTACCTGAAATGCCTGGAGGAGCTATCGGCGGGAAACAATGAGTTTGGACTGGCAAAAACGCGGCTGGAAAAAACGCTGGAATTACGTCGCAGCCAGGAGATGGACTATTTTATGGCGGTGTTTGTCCCGAGCTTCCATCTTTCTCTGGATGAAATTAGCCAGGATTCACCGCTTTAGTTGCCGGATGGCGGCTAACGCCTTATCCGGCCTACCGTTCTTCCCGTAGGCCTGATAAGCGTAGCGCCATCAGGCCTTTTCCAGCCTGGGTTAAAACGGAAACAACATCGGAATCATCACAATACAAACCGCCATCACAATAAGCGTGAACGGCACGCCAAGCTTCACAAAATCGCTAAAGCTATAGTTTCCCGGCCCCAGAACCAGAGTATTCACCGGCGATGAAACCGGCGTCATAAAGGCGGCGGATGCCGCCATCGCCACCGCCATCGCAAACGGATAGGGCGACACCTCCATCGATTTCGCCGCCGCCAGCGCAATCGGCGCCATCAGCACCGCCGTTGCCGTGTTAGAAATGAACAGTCCTATGACGGCGCACAGCACAAACAGGCATCCCAGCATCATATACGGCCCATAGCCACCGCCGATATTCATTAACCCTTGCACGACCAGAGAGACGCCGCCGGTTTTTTGCAACGCCAGCGCAAACGGCATCATACCCACAATCAAGATAATACTCGGCCAGTGGATCGCTTTATACGCGCTTTCAGCATCAATACAGCGAAATTTTCCCATCAGCAAGCAGGCGATAATCGCCGCGATCGGGTTGGGAATTTCATCGGTCAACATCAGCGCCACCATCAGTACCAGGCAGAAAATGGCGTGCGGCGCCTGGCTGTGCGCCGGCGAGGCTTCGCTGACCTCGACCGGCATATTCAGCACCACAAAGTCGCGGCCTTTTTGCCCCAGCAGGCTGATTAACTTCCAGTTCCCCACGACCAGAATGATATCGCCCATCAATAACGGCTCATCGGCCAGCGACCCTTCCAGAGCGACGCCGTCGCGTTTCAGGCCGACCACATTCAGCCCGTAACGTGTACGGAAAGCGATTTCACGCACCGACTTGCCAATCAGTTCAGACTCCGGAATAAGCGAAATTTCCGCCATCCCGACATCCAACGCCTGATCGGAAAAATATTCTCCACGCAATACCATCGGTTCCAGCAGTTGCTCGGCGCAGAACTCTCTGAGGTCAACCTCCGCCGCCGACATATCAATCAGCAGAACGTCGCGAGCGCGAAACTCCGATACGCCGTTCACATTGACGATAACCCGCCGAAAGCGCCGCCAGCGTTCAACGCCGATGACATTGGCGCCGTAACGTTCGCGCAGTTTAAGGTCGTCCAGCCGCTGTCCCACCATTGGCGAACCGGGGCGAATCGCCAGACGGCGAGCGCGCCCCGTCAGACGGTACTCGCGGATAAGATCGCGGAAAGTGCGCCGCTTACCGGCCTGTTGTCCGGGCGCATCGCCTTTTAGCATGAAGCGCATCACCAGCATATAAACAATGCCGAGCGCCAACACCACTATCCCCAGCGGCGTCACGCTAAAAAAGTTGAACCCGTGCAGGCCTTCACGCAGCAGTTCACTGTTAACCACCAGGTTCGGCGGCGTCGCCACCAGCGTCATCATTCCGCTGATAAGCCCGGCAAAACTCAGCGGCATCATCAGGCGCGAAGGCGAGGTTTGCATATGCATAGAAACGCTAAGAACAACGGGGATAAAAATCGCCACCACTCCGGTTGAACTCATGAAAGCGCCAAGTCCGGCGACAGTGATCATCAGTAAAACCAGCATTTTGATTTCACTGCTGCCCGCCATTTTAACCAGCCAGGTACCGACCACCGTAGCAACGCCGGTGCGCACGAGGCCGTCGCCAATAATAAATAAGGCGGCGATAAGAATGACATTCGGATCGCTAAAGCCGGAGAAGGCTTCCGGAAGGGTCAAGGTACCGCTAAGGACAAAAGCAACAATGACGAATAAAGCCACCGCATCCATACGTACTTTGCCCGTCGCAAACAACACGACGGCAATCGCCAGTAAAGAGAGAACCCAAATCAATTCACCGTTCACAACATATCCTTGTCAGATGAGAAGATAACGAGATTCTGCCATAAATATGCCCCGCCAAAGCGGGGCGATATCATGATCAGGTCTTTCTTAACACCACCACATCGCCGTTTGGTTGTTTAGCGACCGATAATTGCGTCAGGCTATCCAACGCAAAATCAACATCCGCCAGACGCGGCGTGTCGGCCGGCGCATTGACCGCAATGACGTGGCAGCCCGCAGCCAGTCCGGACAGCACGCCAGCCGGGGCATCTTCTACTACGACGCACTCCTGAGGGGCCAGGCCAAGCAGTTGTGCGCCCAGCAAATACGCATCCGGCTCCGGTTTGCCGCGTTTGACTCGTTCGGCGGTGACAAACACCTCTGGCGCTGGAAGGCCCGCGACCTGATGGCGCGCACGCGCGACCGGCATTGAACCGGAGGTGACGATAGCCCACGGAATGCCCGCTTTATTCAGGTGATTGAGTAAATCGACTGCCCCCGGCAACGCGGTGATCCCTGCGGTTTCAGTGGCTTCTATTTGCTCCAGGCGCGTAAACTCAGCGGCAATTTCCGCCTCCGATTTACCCGCCATAAAATGCCGCAACGAGGTGATCGCCTGTTTGCCATGAATAAAGCCCAGCACCTCATCATGAGCAAGGTTAAAACGATCGGCCCAGCTACACCACGCGCGTTCGACGGCAGGTAATGAGTCAACCAACGTTCCATCCAGATCAAACAGAAAACCTTTACACTGCACGCGAGCCTCCTCAGGCATTAATGATTTGATTGATTTCATTCGCGCTCAGGTGGTACTGACGCGGGCAGGCATGCCAGACATTCAACATCCGCTGGTATTTTTCCCACATCGGCGTCTGGGCATTAAAGCCGTGCGTCCCGGCGTCAAAGTGAGTGTAGCGTCCTTCTATATTCACCATAAAACGGACATAGCCGAGGTAACGCGCTTCCGTCGCGGCGTCAAACCCCAGGAAGGTGACGCGACGTTCGTCGATGGCTTGCGTATCTTTGAGGTTGGTCCAGGAGACGTGCAGCGCATGGTACATCTCCATAATATCGATGATGGTACGACAGGTCTCTTCCGTCAGCTCGCCAAACTCGCGATCCAGCTCGCGCATCTGCAGGCCGTAGCCGCGTTCAATAATTGTTTGTAAGCGACGGTAACGCTCGGCGTTGGTGGGATCGAGCATCGTCATCATTTTGTACTGGTTAGACAAAATCAGACGTTGCGCGTTGGTCATTTCCATTTTGAACTCCTGTATCACGCTATGGCGATGAAAAAAAGAAGGCATTGGTATGCCTTCTTTTATATGCGTAATCCGGGGTCAATTACAAATCATCCAGGAAAGTTTTATCCAGTTGTTTGAAGGCGCGCTTAAGCGTGTCAGCTAATGCCTGGTAATCCGGCTTTCCTTCTACCGGCGCCAGCGCTTGTCCAGCCTCCTGCAATTTACCGCGAACTTCGTAAAACCAGTTAAGGATTGAAGGCGGCAACGGCGTCACGGAACGTTTCCCTAACCACCATAATCCCTGCATAGGCAAGCTCAGGGCGAACAGGGCGGTCGCCACGGCCGGACCTAACTGACCGCCCAGCGCTATCTGCCAGCATAATGTAAAGACGGCGACAGGCGGCATAAATCGTATGGCATAGCGCGTCATACGAATGACGCGGTTTTCGACGAAAACGGGCGCCAGCCGTTTTTCCATCGGCCACGTCTTCGCGTAGTGTTGCCCCCGGCGAAATAAGCTAAAAAAATTTACGGAGCGATTATCCGGTGTCGACATGGCCTACCTCAACTTCACATATAAAATTTAAAAAATTTGTGCAAAACAACAACTGCGAGGGACAACGTTCAAAACATTTTGTCTTCGATACCCACTATCAGGTATCCTGTGTCGGCCTGTCAAAGGCCGGTAGTTTAAAATCATTGAGTCGTCAATATTACACATAGTATGCCATTGGCTGAAAAATACGCAAAATGGCATAGACTCAAAGGTATTTCTTCCATCATGCCCAAAAAAACTCCTGCGCATGATGTTAATCATAAATGTCAGGGCTATCATGCGCTACGCTCTATGGCTCACTGACGTTTTTTTAGCCACGTATCATAAATAGGTACTTCCATGTCGAGTAAGTTAGTACTGGTTCTGAACTGCGGTAGTTCTTCACTGAAATTTGCAATTATTGATGCAGTTAATGGTGATGAATACCTTTCTGGTTTAGCCGAATGTTTCCATCTGCCAGAAGCACGCATCAAATGGAAAATGGACGGCAGTAAACAAGAAGCGGCTTTAGGTGCAGGCGCCGCTCACAGTGAAGCGCTGAACTTTATCGTTAACACTATTCTGGCACAAAAACCAGAACTGTCTGCGCAGTTAACTGCAATTGGTCACCGTATCGTACACGGCGGCGAGAAGTATACCAGTTCCGTAGTCATTGATGAGTCCGTCATTCAGGGCATCAAAGATTCCGCCTCTTTCGCACCGCTGCATAACCCGGCTCACCTGATTGGTATCGCCGAAGCGCTGAAATCTTTCCCGCAGCTGAAAGATAAAAACGTTGCAGTATTCGACACCGCCTTCCATCAGACCATGCCGGAAGAATCTTACCTGTATGCCCTGCCGTACAGCCTGTATAAAGAACACGGCGTTCGTCGCTATGGCGCACACGGCACCAGCCACTTCTATGTAACTCAGGAAGCGGCAAAAATGCTGAACAAGCCGGTAGAAGAACTGAACATTATCACCTGCCACCTGGGCAACGGCGGTTCTGTTTCCGCTATCCGTAACGGTAAATGCGTGGATACCTCTATGGGTCTGACCCCGCTGGAAGGCCTGGTCATGGGTACCCGTTCCGGCGATATCGACCCTGCGATTATCTTCCACCTGCACGACACTCTGGGCATGAGCGTGGATCAGATCAACAAAATGCTGACCAAAGAGTCCGGTCTGCTGGGTCTGACTGAAGTGACCAGCGACTGCCGTTATGTTGAAGACAACTACGCCACCAAAGAAGACGCTAAACGTGCGATGGACGTTTACTGCCACCGCCTGGCGAAGTACATCGGTTCTTACACCGCTCTGATGGACGGTCGTCTGGATGCAGTCGTGTTCACCGGCGGTATCGGTGAAAACGCCGCGATGGTTCGCGAACTGTCTCTGGGTAAACTGGGCGTGCTGGGCTTTGAAGTCGACCACGAACGTAACCTGGCGGCCCGCTTCGGCAAATCTGGTTTCATCAACAAAGAAGGTACCCGTCCAGCGGTGGTGATCCCAACCAACGAAGAACTGGTTATCGCGCAGGACGCGAGCCGTCTGACTGCCTGATTTGACACCGCCAGCCTCGCTGGCGGTGCTGTTTTGTAACCCGTCTCCAAAAGACGGTAACGAAAGAGGATAAACCGTGTCCCGTATTATTATGCTGATCCCTACCGGAACCAGCGTCGGCCTGACCAGCGTCAGCCTCGGCGTCATCCGTGCTATGGAACGCAAAGGCGTTCGTCTGAGCGTCTTTAAGCCTATCGCCCAGCCTCGCGCTGGCGGCGATGCGCCTGACCAGACCACCACTATCGTTCGCGCGAACTCTACCCTGCCGGCGGCTGAACCGCTGAAGATGAGCCACGTTGAATCTCTGCTCTCCAGCAACCAGAAAGACGTGCTGATGGAAGAGATCATCGCGAACTACCATGCGAATACCAAAGACGCGGAAGTGGTGCTGGTTGAAGGTCTGGTTCCGACCCGTAAACATCAGTTCGCTCAGTCTCTGAACTATGAAATCGCGAAAACGCTGAATGCGGAAATCGTTTTTGTCATGTCTCAGGGGACCGACACGCCAGAACAGCTGAACGAGCGTATCGAATTGACGCGCAGCAGCTTCGGCGGCGCGAAAAACACCAACATCACCGGCGTTATCATCAACAAACTGAATGCGCCGGTTGATGAACAAGGCCGTACTCGCCCGGATCTGTCGGAGATCTTTGACGACTCTTCCAAAGCGCAGGTGATCAAAATCGATCCTGCTAAACTGCAGGAATCCAGCCCGCTGCCGGTTCTGGGCGCGGTGCCGTGGAGTTTCGACCTGATTGCGACCCGCGCTATCGATATGGCGCGTCACCTGAACGCCACCATCATTAACGAAGGCGATATCAAAACCCGCCGCGTTAAATCCGTCACGTTCTGCGCGCGTAGTATTCCGCATATGCTGGAACATTTCCGCGCAGGATCGTTGTTAGTGACCTCCGCTGACCGTCCGGACGTACTGGTCGCAGCTTGCCTGGCCGCGATGAACGGCGTAGAAATCGGCGCCCTGCTGCTGACCGGCGGCTATGAAATGGACGCGCGCATTTCTAAACTGTGCGAACGCGCATTCGCCACCGGTCTGCCGGTCTTTATGGTGAACACCAACACCTGGCAGACTTCACTGAGCCTGCAAAGCTTCAATCTGGAAGTCCCGGTTGATGACCATGAGCGCATCGAGAAAGTTCAGGAATACGTCGCGAACTACGTTAATGCTGAGTGGATCGAGTCGCTGACCGCCACTTCCGAGCGTAGCCGTCGTCTCTCTCCGCCGGCGTTCCGCTACCAACTGACCGAGCTGGCGCGTAAAGCCGGTAAACGCGTAGTGCTGCCGGAAGGCGACGAACCGCGTACCGTCAAAGCGGCGGCAATCTGCGCTGAACGCGGCATCGCCACTTGCGTACTGCTGGGCAACCCGGATGAAATCAACCGTGTCGCGGCATCTCAGGGCGTTGAGCTGGGCGCAGGTATTGAAATCGTCGATCCGGAAGTGGTGCGTGAAAGCTATGTCGCTCGCCTGGTTGAGCTGCGTAAGAGCAAAGGCATGACCGAACCGGTTGCCCGCGAGCAGCTGGAAGACAACGTGGTGCTCGGCACGCTGATGCTGGAGCAAGACGAAGTCGACGGCCTGGTTTCCGGCGCGGTTCATACCACCGCCAACACCATCCGTCCGCCGCTGCAGCTTATTAAAACGGCGCCAGGTAGCTCCCTGGTCTCTTCTGTGTTCTTTATGCTACTGCCGGAGCAGGTTTACGTTTACGGCGACTGCGCAATCAACCCAGACCCGACTGCAGAGCAGCTGGCAGAAATCGCGATTCAGTCTGCGGATTCCGCCATTGCCTTCGGCATCGAACCGCGTGTGGCAATGCTCTCCTACTCCACCGGCACCTCTGGCGCGGGCAGCGACGTAGAGAAAGTACGTGAAGCGACGCGTCTGGCGCAGGAAAAACGTCCTGACCTGATGATCGACGGTCCGTTGCAGTACGACGCCGCGGTCATGGCTGACGTAGCGAAATCCAAAGCGCCGAACTCGCCGGTTGCGGGTCGCGCTACCGTGTTCATTTTCCCGGATCTGAACACCGGTAACACCACCTACAAAGCGGTACAGCGTTCTGCCGACCTGATCTCCATCGGGCCGATGCTGCAGGGTATGCGCAAGCCGGTGAACGACCTGTCCCGTGGCGCGCTGGTTGACGATATCGTCTACACCATCGCCCTGACGGCAATCCAGGCTTCTCAACAGCAGCAGTAACAGTAAAAGCTAATGCCGGATGGCGGCGTGAACGCCTTGTCCGGCCTACAGGTGAAATACCGTTGTAGGCCGGATAAGACGCGTTAGCATCGCCATCCGGCATTCTGCTATTTACCCTGCAAAGCGGAATTTTTTGCTTAACTGCGCTGCATCAATGAATAACTATTCCCTTCTTCTCATACTTAGCCTCTTTGCTTTGCAACAGGGATAGTCTGTCATGTCTGTCGTTACAGAATCAAAAACAGCCAGAAAATGGGCAATGCCCGATACGCTGGTCATCATCTTTTTTGTCGCCATTTTAACCAGTATCGCCACCTGGGTCGTCCCCGTTGGGATGTTTGATAGCCAGGAAGTGCAGTATCAGATCGATGGCCAGACAAAAACCCGCAAAGTCGTCGACCCGCACTCTTTTCGCATTGTGACCAATGAGGCCGGGGAAGCGCAGTATCATCGCGTACAATTTTTCACTACCGGCGATGAAAGACCAGGGCTGATGAATTTTCCGTTTGAAGGGTTAACATCCGGATCGAAATTCGGCACTGCCGTCGGCATTATTATGTTTATGTTGGTGATTGGCGGCGCATTCGGCATCGTGATGCGTACCGGCACCGTGGATAACGGCATTCTGGCGCTTATTCGCCACACGCGGGGCAACGAAGTCCTGTTTATTCCGGTGCTATTTGTCCTCTTTTCGTTAGGGGGCGCCGTATTTGGCATGGGCGAAGAGGCGGTCGCCTTTGCAATTATCATAGCCCCGCTGATGGTCAGGCTGGGCTATGACAGCATTACCACCGTCCTGGTGACCTATATCGCCACCCAAATTGGCTTTGCCAGTTCGTGGATGAACCCTTTCTGCGTAGTCGTCGCCCAGGGGATTGCCGGCGTGCCGGTACTTTCCGGCTCCGGGCTGCGTATTGTGGTCTGGATTGTCGCCACGCTGATTGGGCTGGTTTTTACGCTGGTCTACGCCTCACGCGTGAAAAAGAATCCGCTGCTTTCCCGCGTCCACGAATCCGATCGCTATTTCCGCGAACAGCAGGATGAAGTCGTCCAGCGCCCTTTCACCTTCGGTGACTGGCTGGTACTGCTGGTCCTGACCGGCGTAATGATTTGGGTCGTCTGGGGTGTGATTGTCCACGCCTGGTTTATTCCGGAGATCGCCAGCCAGTTTTTCACCATGGGCGTGGTGATCGGCCTCATCGGCGTTATCTTCCGCCTCAACGGTATGACGGTCAACGTGATGGCGTCCTCATTCACCGAAGGGGCGAGGATGATGATCGCGCCCGCCTTGCTGGTGGGTTTTGCCAAAGGCATTCTGCTGCTGGTCGGCAACGGCGAAGCCGGGGAACCCAGCGTGCTCAATACGCTGCTTAACAGTATCGCGCATGGCATCAGCGGGCTTAATAATGCTATCGCCGCCTGGTTTATGCTGCTCTTCCAGGCGGTATTTAATTTCTTTGTCACGTCCGGTTCGGGCCAGGCGGCGTTAACCATGCCATTACTGGCGCCGCTCGGCGATCTGGTCGGCGTTAACCGTCAGGTGACTGTTCTGGCCTTCCAGTTTGGCGATGGCTTCAGCCATATTATCTATCCGACATCGGCCTCGCTGATGGCCACGCTGGGCGTGTGCCGGGTCGATTTTCGCAACTGGCTGAAAGTGGGGGCGTCGCTGCTGGGACTACTGTTTATTATGTCCAGCGTGGTCGTCATTGGCGCGCAGATGATGGGATATCATTGATCCAAAATGCCGGATGAGCACCAGCGCCATCCGGCAATATCTCCATGATTAAAGCAGTGATTTCGCGGCTTCTACAATCGCTTCGGCGGTGAGTCCGTACTCTTGTTGTAAGAAATCCTGCGTTCCTACCTGCCCATAACGCTCTTTGACGCCAACACGGCGCATCGGCACCGGGCAGTTTTCCACCAGCACTTCCGCCACCGCTGACCCCAGTCCATTATGGATGCTGTGGTTTTCACACGTGACGATACGCCGCGTTTTTTCCGCGTAGTTTTTCACCAACATGCGATCGATAGGCTTTAAGGTGAACATATCAATGACCGCGGCGCTCACGCCTTCCTGCTCCAGTTGGCGCGCCGCCTCCAGCGCCTCCGCCACCATAATGCCGTTGGCGATAAGCGTAATATCATCGCCCTCGCGCAGTACGTTGCCCTTGCCAATGGTAAAGGTAGAGCCTGGCGCATAGATACTCGTCGCCTGCTTACGGATGGTACGCAGCCAGTAAAAACCGTCCAGGTCCATTAGCTGGCGTAAAATATCCGCGAACATCACCGCATCCGTCACCTCCAGTACTACGGAGTGCGCCAGCCCGCGAACAATCCCCATATCTTCAAAAGACATATGGGTGCCGCCGTTATGGCACGCCGTCACTCCGGCATCGGAGGCGATCACTTTGACGTTGTTACGCTGATAATCCAGCGCCATGAAGAGCTGATCAAAACAGCGACGGCTGGCAAAAGCGGTAAAAGTATGCACAAAGGGTTTGCGACCGGTCAGCGCCAGTCCCGCCGCCGTGCCAATCACATTCGCCTCCATAATACCGCAGTTAATGACATGCTGCGGGTAGTCACGCGCCACGCTGTCCATCGCCATTGAGCTCATTAAATCAGCCTCAAGCGCAATAATTGGGCTTCCGGCCTCAATCTGCCCGGCGACAAAACCGGCGTAAACTTTGCGCATTTCGATATCGTCTTTAAGCCCTGCGGGCGCAAGCTTAATCATGCATGACCTCCAGTTGATGAATGGCCTCATTGAGCGTCTGCTTCATGCCATCCGTCAGGCGTAAGTGGTGAGAATTCGTTAACTGCTCCAGGCATGGCACCCCCTGCCCTTTAATGCTGTCAAGGATCACTACCCGTGGCTGGGCATCGGCGGGCGGCACAGGCTGAACCACCGCCAGTAGTCCGGCGATATCATCGCCTTTGACGGTGACGACATCGAAACCAAACGCGCGGAATTTCCCTTCCAGATCGAACGGATTGATAATCTCCTTCAGCTCGCCGTCAAGCTGCTGTTTATTCCAGTCAATGAAAACGGTCAGATTATTCAGGCGGTGGTGGGCAATAAACTGAAACGCCTCCCAGCACTGCCCTTCATTCAGCTCCCCATCGCCGACAATGCAAAATACCCGGTTGGGTCGCCGCGCCAGTTTATGCGACAACGCCATTCCGCCCGCAATAGAGATGCCCTGTCCCAGTGAGCCGGTCGTGGCGTCCACGCCGCGCGTTTTTAGCCGATCCGGATGACTGGGAAGACGGGTGCCGTTCTGGTTAAGCGTATTCAGCTCTTCGCGCGGGAAATAGCCTTTAATCGCCAGGGTACTGTACAACGCGGGGCCCGCATGGCCTTTCGACAGTACGAAGTAATCGCGCTCCGGCCAGTCCGGGTCGGCAGGGTCGATTTTCATCACCGCGCCGTACAGAACCGCCAGAGTTTCCACTACCGACATGCTGCCGCCATAGTGACCAAAGCCAAGATGGTTTAAGGATTTGAGCGTGGCGACGCGAATGTCGCGCGCCAGTTGGGTGATTTCGGTTACGTTCATTCTTTCGCTCCGCTATTTTCCTGCACTTCGGCAGTCGCTTTTTTGTTTTTGGCCAACACGTTGTACGCCACCAGTAGCGCGAATAGCGCCACCACCAGCCCCGTGATAGCCATCGGCGACAGATAACGCGCCAGGTTGCCCAGCAAAATACCGATTACGCCAAAGTCAGCATCCGAGAACGTGGTATTGGCGAAGCCGATCGCGCCGAGAACCGGCAGTAAAAGCACTGGCAGGAAAGTGATTAATAGACCATTAGCAAATGCGCCGATCATCGCCCCGCGGCGACCGCCGGTGGCATTGCCAAAGACGCCTGCGGTCGCGCCGGTAAAGAAGTGCGGCACAACGCCTGGCAGGATCAACACAAGCTTCATCTGTCCAAGCAGGAACAGACCCACCAGCCCACCGAGAAAACTGAACAGGAAGCCAATCAGTACCGCGTTAGGGGCATAGGGATACACCACCGGGCAGTCCAGCGCCGGACGCGCGTTTGGCACCAGTTTTTCTGAAAATCCGGTAAAGGCCGGAACAATTTCCGCCAGAATCAGACGGACGCCTTGCAGAATGATGAATACGCCGGCGGCGAAGGTGATTGCCATGATGATGGCGTACACCAGATAGTTTTGCCCGCCGCTAAACGTCGCTTCGACATACTCACGCCCTGCGCTGACTGCCATGATCAGATAGATAATCATCATGGTCAGCGAAATCGAGATAGAACTGTCGCGTAAAAAACTGAGGTTTTTCGGCAGGTTCATCTCTTCCGTGGAGCGGGAGCCTTTACCACACAGGCTGCCAATCCAGCCGGAAAGCACATATCCCAGGGTACCGAAGTGACCAAACGCAATGTCATCGGTACCGGTAATCCGCCTCATATAACGTTGGGCCAACGCCGGGAAGAAGGCCATCACCAGCCCCAGGATTAGCGATCCGGTGAAGACCAGCCCTACGCCCTCAAACCCCGCCACGGTCAGGATTACGCCAATCATACAGGCCATGTAAAAGGTGTGATGCCCGGTCAAAAAGATATATTTAAGACGCGTAAAGCGCGCCACGACAATATTGGCCACCATACCAAATGCCATAATTAACGCCGTGGACGCGCCATATTTCTCCAGCGCGATTGAAACTATCGCTTCATTATTAGGAATAATGCCCTGAATATTAAAAGCGTGTTCAAACATACCCCCTAGCGGATTTAATGAACCCACCAGTACGGTTGCGCCGCCGCCAAGCACAATAAAACCTAAAATGGTTTTAATCGTGCCTTTTACCACATCGGAAAACGCTTTTTTCTGCGCCACCAGACCAATCAGCGCAATTAACCCTACAAGCACCGATGGCACTTTTAAAATATCAACAACAAAATTCAGCGTTTCAAGGATAAACATATCCACCTCGCCAGCAATAATTATTGTTTAGCGAACCATGCGCGCAGCTGCGTTTCCAGTTCGTTGATGTCGATGATGTTATTGATCACCACCAGTTGGCTTTCCGGTACGCTGGCGCTGGCCGCGATATCTTTGGCCATTACAAAAAGATCGGCAGCCCCGGGCGTGGCCGATGAGAGATCGGAGTGTTCCACTTCAGCGTCAATATTGAGTTTCTTTAATACTTTTTTAATGTTCATTTCTACCATAAAACTACTACCCAGGCCGGAACCGCAAATTGCCATGATTTTCATTATTGTCACCTTTTAAAAGTAGAGTTGGTCTGCATCACGCACGGGCGTAATGTTATTTACCGCAAGAAAATGGAGTAAAATCAGAAACGGTCAATAATCGTTTTAATGTCCTCCAGGTTTTTTGCCTGATGTAATTTTTCCATATCTACATCACTGGAAAATAATTCCGCCAGCGCCGATATCATTTCGATATGACTGTGCTTATCAGGCGCCGCCAGCATAATAATGATGTCAACCGGATCAAATTCGTCTGCGCCAAATGAAACGCCGCGCTGTAGTTTCAGTAACGATAAACCTAACCCTTTCGCCCCCTCTTCCGGCCTCGCATGCGGCATCGCTAACCCTGGCGCTAATACATAATACGGCCCAAGCTTTTGGTGCTGCTGAACAATCGCCGTAATGTATTCCGGTGCGATAACACCTGCGTCCAGCAGGGGTTTGCCGCAAATTTCCAGCGCCTGCGGCCACGTTTCCACGCTCTCCTGTAGCGTGATGGTTGCGTCAGATAACCAGGTTCCCAGCATGTTATTCGCCCCCACGGTGTATGAAATTATGAACAAACTTTATTCAAGCCATTCGATATTAGCTGCGATCGTTATCACAAAGATAGCGCTACCAGCGACTATTACTCAGAATTGTGATAGCGCTATCAAATTAAAATCATGGTGTGAAATCACAGCAAAAAAGCGGATTTAAGGCGTATACTGCCAGTCATGCGAAGCAAAGAACGACAATAAAAAAGCATCTCAACATGTTGTAATGACGCAGGAATTTGTATGTCGATACCCCGTAAACGGCGCAGTACCGGTAAAGTGACTATCGCCGATGTAGCCCAACTTGCCGGTGTAGGCACGATGACCGTATCACGAGCCTTACGCACGCCGGAACAGGTCTCTGATAAACTCCGGGAAAAAATCGAAGCGGCAGTGCATGAGCTGGGCTATATGCCTAATCTCGCCGCCAGCGCGTTGGCGTCTGCCTCCTCGCATACCATCGCGATGGTCGTACCGAACCTTGCGGAAGCGGGGTGTTCTGAAATGTTCGCCGGGCTGCAACAAATTTTACAGCCCGCAGGCTACCAGATAATGCTGGCGGAATCGCAGCATCGCGTGGAACAAGAGGAGAAGCTGCTCGAAACGCTGCTGGCCTCCAACATTGCCGCGGCGATTCTGCTTAGCGTCGAACATAGCACTACCGTGCGCCAGTGGCTGAAAAATGCCTCTATCCCGGTGATGGAGATGGGCGCGATTCGCAGCGATCCTATTGATATGAATATCGGTATTGATAACGTTGCGGCAATGTATGAGCTGACGGAAATGCTGATTCAGCGCGGTTATCAGAATATCGGGCTACTATGCGCCAATCAGGAGCAGTGGATTTTTCAGCAACATCTGCACGGCTGGTACAAAGCGATGCTTCGCCACCATATGTCGCCAAACCGGGTGATTAATGCCGCCTTGCCGCCCAATTTTTCTACCGGCGCGTCGCAACTGCCGGAGTTTTTACTGGCGTGGCCGGAGCTGGACGCGCTGGTATGCGTATCGGATGAGCTGGCCTGCGGCGCGTTATACGAGTGCCAACGACGGCGGATCAAAGTTCCGGACGATTTAGCGGTGGTCGGGTTTGGCGATAGCGATGTCAGCCGGGTCTGCCAGCCGCCGTTAACCACCATGGCCGTACCGCACCGTAAGATTGGCAGTGAAGCCGGACGGGCGCTGTTGGAAAGGTTAAATCAGGGAAACTGGAGCGATCGAAAATCCATCGCCTCCAGTTTATGTATGCGGGAAAGCTGCTAAAACGCTTATTCCGTCTCTTCCGGTTTCTCCTGGAGCGCGGCTTCGTTTTTGGCGTTGCGGGTCATCCACAGCGCCAGCGCTTTGAGCGAATCTGGCGTAAACTCATCACAGCGCGCGGTGATCTCCTCCGGAGTCAGCCAACACACTTCGCTGACTTCATCTTCCTGAAGCGCGAAAGGCCCGTGGGAAACGCAGCTAAACAGCGCGCCCCAAACCCGGCAATGTTGGTCTTCAAAGTAAAACAGACCGTGTTCGGCAAACGGCACGCCTGCAATACCCAACTCTTCTTCCGCTTCGCGGCGGGCAGATTCCAGTAGCTGCTCATCAGCCTGGACCACGCCGCCTGCGGTAGCATCTAACATACCGGGCAAAAAATCTTTTGTTTCGGTACGACGCTGCACCAGAATTTTACCCATACCATCATGAACGACGATATACGTCGCACGATGCCGTAAGCGTTGCGCACGCATCTGTTCCCGGCTGGACTGTGCAATGACTTCATTGTCTTCATTCACAATATCCACCCATTCCGTACTTGCCAAACGACGCTGTTCCACCATCAGGAAACCTTCTTATTTCTGGCGCTCTTACGGCGCATTTACGTTTGTGAGGTAAATTACGAGTTAATTGCAACCTGCGCAATGATACTTTGATCATTGAGTGCGATTACGCTCAACACATTATCATCCAGAATACCGTAGCTTGCTGCATACCCGCCTTTTGGGATGCTCACTGACCCAGGATTAAAGTGATACAGTCCTTCCTGCTGTTGCGCCACCGGCAGATGCGTATGACCATAAACCAACACATCGCCAGTATGCAGAGCGGGCAGATTCGTCGGCCCGAAGAGGTGCCCATGCGTTAAAAATAGCCGCCTCTCTTGCGTCAATATTTGCTGCCACGGCGCAGTTATCGGGAAATGCAGCAGCATCTGATCCACTTCGCTATCGCAGTTGCCGCGCACGGCAATGATTTGCGTCGCCACCGCGTTCAGGCGTTCGGCGACCTGGGCGGGCGCATAGCCTTCAGGCAGCGCATTTCGCGGCCCGTGGTTAAGGACATCGCCTAATATCACCAGCCAACGCGCGCCGCTTTGCGCGAACCGCTCAAGCACGCGTTCCGTGGCGGGTAAAGAACCATGAATGTCCGATGCGAACATCAGTTTCATCGCTCACTCCTCGTTGTGAAAAACGGCGTTATGATACTGGAATATGAATAGATTTTCAGCCTGAACGCTTCGAGGAAAGCGCAATAAAACGCTGTACGGAAGCACGCTGCCACTGGAATGTCGCATACGCCGCCAGCGACGCCGGCACGTCATCGCCATGCAGCGCCAGACGATTGATCATCAATGCCAGATCGGTATCGGCAATGCACCATTCACCAAATAAATTTTGCGTCCCCTGCCCCAATAGCGCTTCAGCCGTCGCAAACAGTTTTGCCGCGCTGGCTTTTCCAGCCTCGCTTAGCGGCGCTTTTTTCGCCCCGGCAAACACCACGTCGGTAGGCCGTTCTTCGCGAAGCGGCAGTAAATCGCTGCGTAGCCACGCCTGAATCTGTCGCGCGCGGGCGCGTTTTTGTAAATCGTGCGGGTAGATACGCTCCCACTGCGGCGGCGCGAAACGCTCCTCCAGGTATTCCGCAATAGCGGACGACTCGCTCAACTCAAAATTGTCGGCCTCAAGCACCGGTACGCGCTGCGTCAGCGCATATCCCCGCCAGCCAGGTTGCAGATGTTCTCCCTGGTCCAGATCGCGGGTTTTCAGAGTAAAGGAAAGCCCTTTTTCTTGTAATGCCACCCAGGCGGACAAGACGTAGGGAGAGAAAAAGTTCGCATCCGACCACAGCACAATAACAGGCTTACTCATAATGTCCTCTTGAGGGCGTATTAAGTTTCTTCCCAAAATATAGCGTCTTTCGCCTGCTGTCACCTGATGAAAACTCACACACATCAGGAGGCTTTCTATACTTAATTCAGCCCAGACTCTTTACGCACATGCAGGAGCCAAAATGATTGACCTTTACTACGCCCCCACGCCCAACGGGCATAAAATAACGCTGTTTCTGGAAGAGGCGGAGCTGGCGTATCGTTTGCTAAAAGTAGATATCAGCAAGGGCAATCAGTTTCGCCCTGATTTTTTGGCTATCTCTCCCAATAATAAAATTCCTGCCATCGTCGATCACGCCCCGGCAGACGGCGGTCAACCGCTTAGTCTTTTTGAATCCGGCGAAATTCTTCTCTACCTGGCGGAAAAAAGCGGCAAACTGCTTAGCGGGGAGCTGCGTGAACGCCATACCACGCTGCAATGGCTGTTCTGGCAGGTCGGCGGGTTAGGGCCGATGCTGGGCCAGAATCATCACTTTAACCATTTTGCGCCGCAGGCCATCCCCTATGCGATTGAACGCTATCAGGTTGAAACGCAACGCTTATACAACGTCCTGAATAAACGCCTGGAAACCTCCCCGTGGCTGGGCGGCGACCACTACAGTATTGCGGATATCGCCAGTTGGCCATGGGTTAACGCACATCAGCGTCAGCGAATCGATCTTGATAGCTACCCGGCGGTGTATAACTGGTTTGAACGCATTCGCACGCGTCCTGCGACAGCGCGCGCACTGTTACAAGCGCAACTGCACTGTAACAGTACGAAAGCGTAACGCGGTAGCATACATCATGTATGATGTAGAGGTGTATACACGGAAAAAACCTGCGTCCGGCACCCTTATTCGTATTAAAAACCTGACATTAGGGAAGAGGAAATCCTCCCTACTCTGGAGGTCATATGCAGATTCTGATTACCGGCGGTACGGGCCTGATAGGGCGTCATCTCATTCCCCGGCTGTTAACACTGGGGCACCAGGTGACGGTCGTTACGCGCAATCCCGATAACGCGCGTCAGATTCTCGATTCCAGAGTGACATTATGGAAAGGGCTGGCGGAACGTGAGCACCTCAATGAGATTGATGCCATCATCAATCTGGCGGGCGAACCGATTGCCGACAAGCGCTGGACGTCGCAACAAAAAGAACGGTTGTGCCAAAGCCGCTGGGCTATCACGCAAAAGTTGGTGGATTTAATTCATGCCAGCGCAACGCCGCCCTCGGTGTTGATATCCGGCTCCGCCACGGGCTATTACGGCGATCTGGGCGACGTTGTCGTCACTGAAGATGAGCCGCCGCACAACGAATTTACGCATAAACTTTGCGCCCGCTGGGAACAGATTGCCTGTCGTGCGCAGAGCGACCAGACCCGCGTCTGCCTGCTGCGTACCGGCGTTGTCCTGGCGCCGCAAGGCGGGATTCTGGGGAAAATGGTTCCGCCGTTTCGCCTCGGACTTGGCGGTCCGGTGGGTAATGGTCGGCAATATCTGGCCTGGATTCACATCGACGATATGGTCAACGGCATTCTGTGGCTGCTGGATAACGATCTTCGCGGTCCCTTCAATATGGTCTCGCCGTATCCCGTCCATAATGAGCATTTTGCTCATGCGCTGGGTCGCGCGCTGCGCCGTCCAGCGATTATTCGCATTCCGGCGACGGCAATTCGCTTATTGATGGGAGAGTCGTCAGTGCTGGTGCTGGGCGGACAGCGGGCGCTGCCAAAACGGCTTGAAGCCGCCGGATTCGCATTTCGCTGGTATGATTTAGAAGAGGCGCTGGCGGATGTGATTCGCTAGTTCCCAAAGCGCCGTATCCTGCCCGGTAAGCGATGCGCCGCCGGGCTTCTTTTATTTCAGCGAGCCTTTCAGGAATTGCTGTAAACGCGGGCTTTGCGGATTGCCGAACACCTGCTCCGGATCGCCCTCTTCTTCAATTTTCCCCTGATGCAGAAAAATAACGTGCGAAGAGACATGGCGAGCGAAGCCCATTTCATGCGTGACCACCACCATCGTTTTGCCTTCTTCCGCCAGTTGTTGCATGATGCGCAACACTTCGCCGACCAGTTCAGGATCGAGCGCCGAAGTAGGTTCATCGAACAGTAAAACGTCAGGTTCCATCGCCAGCGCGCGCGCAATAGAAACGCGCTGCTGTTGGCCGCCGGAGAGATGGACGGGATATTTGCCCTGAGCGCGCTCATCAATCCCCACCTTCGCCAGATATTTCAACGCCCGCTCGCGCGCGTCGTGCTTGCTTAATCCCAGTACCTGAATCGGCGCTTCCATCACATTTTCCAGCACCGTCATGTGGCTCCAGAGGTTAAAGTGCTGAAACACCATCGTCAGGCGGGTACGCAACAAGCGTAGCTGATTTTTATCCGCCACTTTGAGCTGCCCGTCTTTGTCGCGCACCAGATTAATGTTCTGACCGTTCACGATAATCGCGCCTTCGCTCGGTTTTTCGAGGAAGTTAATACAGCGCAAAAAAGTGCTTTTACCGGAGCCGGACGAGCCGATGATGCTAATCACATCTCCGGCGCGGGCCTGCAGCGATACCCCTTTCAGCACTTCATGACCGCCGTAGCGTTTGTGCAAATCGATAACGTGTAATTTATTTTCTGACATCATGTTACTCGAATTATTTAGAGGACACGTGCTGCAACCAGCGTCTTTCCGCCCGACGGAACAGGCTTATCAGGACATACGAAATGAGTAAATACAACACGGCGGCAATGCCAAACGCGGTAAACGGCTGGTAAGTCGCTGAGTTAATATCGCGGGCGATTTTCAACAAATCCGGCACCGTCGCGGTAAACGCCAGCGCCGTAGAGTGCAGCATTAAAATCACTTCGTTGCTGTAGGCAGGCAAGGCGATGCGTAATGCCGACGGCAAAATAATGCAGCGATACATTTTAAATGACGAGAAGCCATAGGCCCGTGCCGCTTCAATTTCACCGTGCGGCACCGAGCGAATCGCCCCGGCGAAAATTTCCGTGGTGTACGCGCAGGTATTCAGCGTCAGCGCCAGTACGGTACAGTTCAGTCCGCTGCGGAAAAACGCGTTAAGAAGATCGGTGCCTTTGACTATCTCCAGCGTATACATCCCCGAATAGAACACCAGTAGCTGTACGTACAGCGGTGTGCCGCGAAAAATATACGTAAACAGCCAGATGGGAAAACGGATGAATTTATTACTGGAAACGCGACCTACCGCCAGAATCACCGCCAGAAGACCGCCCATCACCACCGATGAAATTAACAGCCACAGCGTAATCGCCACGCCGGTAAAACGATAGCCATCCGTCCACAGCAGGGATTTCCAGTACTCCTGAATGATCTCAATCACAAATCGGCCCTCTTCACGCCCACGGAATAGCGACGCTCAAGTAAGAGCAGCACACCATTGGAAACGGTGGTAAATACCAGGTAGATAAGTCCACAGACCACGGCAAAATAGAAAGGCTCCCAGGTGCTTTTACCGGCAAGCTGCGTGGCTTTGACGACATCTTCCAGGCCCAGCAGCGACACCAGCGCCGTCGCTTTGAGTATCACCTGCCAGTTATTGCCGATCCCCGGCAGGGCGTAACGCATCATCGCCGGGAACATAATCCGCCGGAAGGTTTGCCCGTGGGTAAAACCAAAGGCCGTCGCCGCCTCGATATGGCCTTTCGGCACCGCCATAAACGCGCCGCGAAAGGTTTCGGTAAAATAGGCGCCGTAGATGAAACCAAGGGTGATAATACCGGCCACCATCGGATCAATATCTATCTGGTCGATACCCAGCGAATCGGTCACCACGTTAAGCGCGATTTGCAATCCGTAAAATATCAGCAGCATTAAGACCAGATCCGGCACCCCGCGAATCAGGGTGGTGTATCCTTCAAAAATAAGCCCCGTTACCCGGTTTTGCGAAAGCTTCGCCCCCGCGCCGACAAGACCGATAAGCACGGCCAGCACCACGGAACTGAGCGCCAGTTCCAGCGTGACGATCGCGCCCTGTAAAATTACGCCTGAAAACCCGTACAACATGCAGCCTGTCCTGTTGTGTATGGTGAAGTAAGAAGCCTCTTTTGCATTTTTGCCTCACATCACGCCGGATGGCGGCTATGCCTTGTCAGGCCTACGATGCTCCGTAGGCCTGACATGCACAGCGCCATCAGGCAATGCAGACAGTCAACATTCTTTGGGCTTTATCTGCACCGACGGTGATTAACCGCCATAAACATCAAAATCAAAGTACTTTTTCGCCAGCTTTTCGTAAGTACCGTCAGCACGCATTTCAGCAAAGGCTTTGTTCAGCGCTTCGCGCAGCTCGTTATCCTCTTTGCGCAGCCCCATACCGGTTCCTACGCCGAATAACTTCTCATCTTTCACCGCCGGGCCGCCGAATTTATAGTCTTTTCCGACGGGCTGTTTAAGGAAACCTTCGCTGGCCGCGACCTCATCCTGGAACGCCGCATCAATACGACCCGCCGTCAGATCGGAATAAATGTTGTCCTGCCCCTGGTAAGAGACGATCTCAATCCCTTTCGGCGCCCAGTGCTCATTGCCGAAGGTCTCCTGCGTCGTCCCCTGTAGCACGCCGACGCGCTTGCCTTTCAGCGACGCGACGGTTGGCTGAATATCAGAGTTCTTCGCCACCACCAGACGGGAATCAGCGGCGTAAAGCTTGTCGGTAAACGCGATTTCCTGCTGGCGCTTTTCAGTGATGGACAGCGAGGACATGATGGCATCAATTTTCTTCGCTTTTAAAGACGGAATCAGCGCATCCAGCGGGTTTTCCACGAACGTACACTGTGTGTTGATACGTTTGCACAGCTCTTTGGCCAGATCGATATCAAAGCCGACCAATTCACCTTGTGCATTTTTGGATTCAAACGGTGCGTATGTAGGATCGGTACCGATACGAATCTTTTGTGGAATAGCGGCAAATGCTGCGGTAGCGCTGGAAAATGCCAGCACCAGAGAAAGGGATAACGCCAGTTTTTTCATAACTATCCTCAACAGTCTGTCTTTCCAGGAGATCTTTACAGATCCGATGCGACTATCGTGCCATTAATCAGGCCGACAAGGCAAAGCATTCTACCTTGTCAGCCGGTTTATTTTGCATAAAAATCGATTAAGTATGCATTTATGCGCCTGTTCCGCAACGGCTTATGCACCAAAAAGGTGCAAAACATCTATTTTGCACCGTGATAGTTCCCCGGCGCGGCGCGTTATCCCCTTCCCTCAATCGCCGTAGACATTAAAATCGAAGTACTTTTTGGCCATTTTGTCGTAAGTTCCGTCCTGGCGCAGTTCGGTCAGCGCTTTATCAAACGCGGCTTTTAGCTCGGTATCGTCTTTGCGCAGCCCAACCCCCGTCCCGTCGCCAAAATATTTTTTATCCTTCACGGAAGGACCGGCAAACGCATACTCTTTGCCCGCTGGCTGCTTCAGGAAACCTTCGCTGGCGGCGACTTCATCCTGTAATGCGGCATCCAGACGACCGGCAGTTAAATCGGAATAGATAAGATCCTGGTTGGCATAAGCCACCACATCCACACCTTTTGTGCGCCAGTTATCATTGGCGTAAGCCTCTTGCGTGGACCCTTGCAGCACGCCGACATGCTTGCCTTTCAGCGATTCCAGCGTCGGCTGAATGGGAGACCCTTTTGCCGCAATCAGGCGTGAATCCGCCGCGTAAAGTTTGTCGGAAAACGCAATTTCTTGCTGGCGTTTATCGGTGATAGAGAGCGATGAAATAATGGCATCAATTTTTTTTGCTTTTAGTGAGGGAATAAGCGCATCAAAGTCGCTGGCGACCCAGGTACATTTCACCTGCATACGCTTACACATTTCATTACCGAGATCGATATCAAAGCCAATAAACTCGCCTTTGGCATCTTTTGATGAGAAAGGCGCGTAGGTGGTATCTGTTCCAATACGAACCGTTTGCGGGAGCGCGGCGTAACTGGCCGCCGTCGCGCCCAGACCTATCAGCAAAGACAAAGCGAGAACGGTCTTCTTCATACATACCCCTCAAGTGGCGTCATTTTCTTATGTTTTACGTGGTGTTGTGTGTTTGCAGACTTTTTCATGCAGGTCTTATGCCATTTTCACGTCAACAAAACGATTCGACGTTAAATTTGTTAATAAAACGTTGCAATATTGTCCTGATGTTGAAGATAGCAGGTATGACGGTTGAACCGCAGCGTTTCGGCGGCTTTTAACGAATTAAATGTTGAGGATATGATCGCGGTTACAAAATTGCCCTGAAACAGGGCAACAGGGACAATAATGCACGCTAAACAGACAACGCTATGCGCCCTGCCAGCGAACAAAAAGATCGTGCGGAAGGGGGATATCAAACTGATCCAAAACTCGGTTAACCGTTTGATTTATAACATCATCTAACGTCTGAGGAAGATGGTAAAAAGCCGGAACCGGCGGCATAATCACCGCGCCTATCTCAGCGGCCTGGGTCATTAAACGCAAATGCCCGATATGCAGCGGCGTTTCACGCACACACAGCACCAGAGGTCGCCGCTCTTTTAATATCACATCCGCCGCGCGGGTAAGCAGTCCGTCAGTATAACTGTGGACAATCCCCGACAGCGTTTTAATCGAACAGGGCAAGATAACCATTCCCGCCGTCGGGTAAGAGCCCGAGGAAATGCTGGCGGCAATGTCGCGCGCATCGTGTGTCACATCGGCCAGCGCCTGCACCTCGCGCAGCGAAAAATGGGTCTCCAGCGCCAGCGTTTGCCGGGCCGCCTGGCTCATCACCAGATGCGTTTCCACGCTATCGACATCGCGCAAAATTTGTAATAAGCGCACGCCATAAATCGCTCCGCTGGCGCCGCTAATTCCTACAATGAGTCGTTTCATGTTCTCTTACCGTTTACGAGCGCCGTTCATCCCACTGTGTTACGTAATCGGCTCAAAGTGGGTCTGAAGAGATACCATGACAAAAGAATCCCTATCATAAAAGCCAGCTCAACCAACATTATCACTACCCCTTGCTCACTAAACCAGGTGCCGACCATAATGGCAAAATTGGTGATAATGACAAATCGGGCCGTCCAGGGGAAAAGCGGCGATCGATAGCGTAGCAAATCGCTGGCGTACGTTCCATTACGCACCGATTGTCGGAAACGATACTGGCACCATCCGATGGTTATCCATGCCAGGCAACCCACCTGCCCGGTACTGGCGATCAGATATAAATAAAATTGCTGTGCGGGAATATAGCGGGTCAGCAACGACACCAACGCCAACAAGGCCGTGATTAAAATAGCATACACCGGCACGCCGCCGCCGTTCGTTTTACCAAAGCAGGCTGGCGCAAAGCGATCGCCCGCCATAGACCACAGCATACGCGAACTGGCGTAAATGGCCGAGTTAGCGGCAGAAACCGCGGCGGAAAAGATCACCAGCGTCATCAGCGTATCCGCCCCCGGAATGCCCGCGTGGGAGAATACCCATACAAAGGGGCTTTGTCCATTTGGCGTCAGTTCATGCGGATAGACCAGCGCCAGCACCGCAATCGCCAGGCCGTAAAACAAAATGATTCTGAGACCGATCCCCAGGATCACTTTCGGTAAAATAATGTGCGGCGATTCGGTCTCCCCTGCCGCATTTCCTACCAGTTCCACCCCCTGGAAGGAGTAAATCACGATCGTCATACAGACCACAATTTGCTCCCAACCGTGGGGAAACCACATTCCGTCTGCTTTTAATGTCGGGTGCCAGTCGCTATGGCCCATTAGCGAGTAGATCATGACCCCGCCCGCGCAGATAAACAGCACGATCGCGAAGACCTTAATGGCCGAAAGCCAGTATTCGCATTCGCCAAAACTTTTTGCGGAGGTAAGATTGATGGCCGTCAGGATGAGCAGAATCGCCAGGCAGAACATATATACCGGAACCGCGGGGAAAAACTGGTGAGCAATAAACCCTGCGGCAGTGAGGTCGGCTGCTAGGGAAAAGACCCAGCTAAACCAGTAAAGCCAGCCAATGGTATAGCTCCAGCAAGGTGACGGCATAAACATCAGCGCGTAATGTTGAAATGAACCGGAGTGAGGAAAGGCGCATGATAATTCGCCAAGACACATCATCGTCGCCAGCATAATGGTTCCGGCAAACAGATAGGCCAGTAAGGTTCCCGCCGGCCCGACGCTGCTTAACGGTTCGGCAATGCCGATAAATAAGCCGGTGCCAATCGTGCCGCCCAGCGACATCATCAGCAGGTGCCGCTTCTTCAGGTTACGCCGCAGACCGCCTTCAGGCTCTGCTGGCGGAGATTGTTGCAGGGTATCCATCGTTACTCCCTGTCTTTCATGAGGTCAAAGATGCCGCCGCGACATAGCCGCGGCGGTTATGCGTTAACGCGTAAACCTCCAGGCGACGCCTTTGGTCTGGCAGGCCATTAACAGGCCCGTATAATCCAGCTCAAAGCGAACCACATCGCCTACTTTTAGCGACTGACGACAATCTTCAATATCCACCAGCGTATGATCGCTGGTTTGCCCTAAGATAGTGATAGCGTCGTCGCATGGCACACAGTTATCCGACGGCACATCCTGACGACCAAACGCCAGCAATGCGCGTCGGCGTATGCCACGATCGACAAAGGTTTTACTTTGCAAAAAGGCATCGACGCCCAGCTCCCCGACCGGGACAGTCGGTTTACTGTTCAGTTCGATGATTTCCGCTTCCAGGATATACATATCGGAACAGGCTTTATCGACCGGTTTTGCGGAGTGGTGAAATTCATTCAGGTATTTCATGTCCACATATTCAATGCCGAATTCATGCAGTCCGCCGATGCGCAGATGATTCAGCCCCTGCGGCCAGATACCTTTATCCAGCAGGTGATAGCTGGTGCAGTTTCCCGCAGAAAGCCGCCGGACAGGAATACCGCTGTCGGCTTCCAGCCGGGCGGCCAGCGCCAGAAAATCCTCGCCATTTTTTACCGTTGGCAACACGGTGCCGTAACAATTAAAGTTGGTGCCCAGTCCATATAATTCCAGACCGGGCAGACCAGTAATCAGAGTCACGGTCTCAAGAATGCGTTGATATTCACCAAACCAGATACCCTCGCGTAAATCGCCCATATCCACCATCAGTAATACCTGATGCGTTTTCCCCTGGCGTTGGGCTTCTTGCGATAATGCCCGTAATACCACCGGCTCGCTATTTAAACTAATATCCGCGTAGCGCACCACATCTTCGATTTCACTCAGACACGGGCTGCGTAACAGGCAGGTTGTACATCCTGTCTCGCGTATTTTTTTCAAATTATAGGTTCGTGATTCAGCAATAACGGTAATTCCGCCGTTGAATACCGCCTGCGCGGTTTCCACGCAGCCGTCAAAAACTTTATTGACAGCCATCACGTCAATACCGCTACTTGCCAGCAGAGCTTTTTCCGTGCGGGCGTTTTCTTCCAGCTTGCGTAGATTTATTTCCAGAACTGGCATATACATTTTATTTTCCTCCCGCCATGCTTAAACGGGCATTACGTTTCTGCGCCCGATGGTAAATGTACTCCGCGACGACAACCGCCAGCACGGCTCCGCCAATAATTTTCCCGGCGTACTGGAAATATCCGCCCATATCAATTTGAGAAGGCGGAATAAATAACAGCGCAACGGCAAAGGCGATAGAAAGAAAGCCCAGCGCGGGTAAAATAGCCGGTAAAACCTTGCCCGGAATTTTAAAACTTCTTGGCGTATCCGGCTGAGTCTTACGTAAACGCCAGAACGCCGGGAACATCACCAGATAAGGAATAAAATAGGTGATGGTCGTTAGCGCCGTTAACATCCAGTAAGCCGCCGCAACGCTTGGCGAAATAAAAGTCGAAAAACACAGGACCGTGACAATAATCGCCTGTACAGTCAAGGCAAAGGCGGGCGTTTTCCACACCGGATGTAATTTGCCGATTCGGTCCCCCAGCAGATTATCTTCACGCGAGGCTTCCTGGAGCATATAAATCGGCCCCACCAGCCAGGAGTTAATCTGGCCGAGAGCGCCAAAAAACATACAGATGGCCATAACAGGAATTAACCACGGCATATGCAGCGTGTCCGCAGCAGCATGCATAGCCTGCATGACGCCTGCCACAATGTCGGTTTTCCCGGCGGGTAAAAGCGTGTTTAGCGCCCAGGTACCGACCATATAGATCCCAACGATAACGGCGGCGGAGACGGCCATCGCTCGCGGAAAATCACGCTGTGGATTACGGGTACGCCCGGCAATCATCGGGGCGACCTCCAGTCCGGCAAACGCAAACATCATGCTGGATAAGAAAACGATCGTATCCCAGTGCCCGAGATCCGGAATCCAGTTTTTCGCTGTAGTGTAGTCCGTCTGCATCTGGTGTCCGGTACATAGCCATACCACCGCCAGTAAAATGAGGATGGCGGAGGGAATAAATACGCCGCACCAGGCGCTGATGCTATTAATAATTTTTGTCCATTCCATCCCGCGGATATTCATCAGCGTTAATAGCCAGAAAATTACCGCGGAACCAATACCGATAAATGCTTTATTTTCCGCCAGGCCGCCGCCGATCATATAGCCCAACGCGGTAAAGCCGAATTGCAGCATTAATGGGAAAAACAGTACGCAGGAAAAGAGAAAACAAACCACGACAATCCATGCAATACGTTTACCAAATGCCTCTTTAATCCAGACAAATATCCCGCCATCTTTCGGCCAGCCGGTTGACAGCTCGCCGCATACCATCGCTAAAGGAAAAAACAAGCAGAATGCGGCGATCACCCATAACAACATGGCCGATGCCCCGTAAGGCGCCACGTTAGGGATTTGCCGCAAACTCAGAATAGCGATGACATTCATAAAGACAATGTCTTTGATGCCAAGTAAGCCAGAATTCGTGTTACTCATGGCCATCTCCTGTTATGCATTCAGGCATCACTGCCCTCTTCTTATCATCTGACGACGGGCTTCAGCATGAAACTGAAGCCCAAAACAGTATTAATAAATGTCGTACTTGACCATGTCTTCGTAACTGTCTTCCCGACGAATCAGACGCGTCTCACCATTTTTATCGATCATCACCACGCCCGTGCGCGGACGGTTGTTATAAACGGTTTGACTTTCAATGGTGTATGCCCCGGCATCAAGAAACGCGACAATATCGCCAACATGAGTCTCCTTCGGCAGTAAAAACTCTTCGCCTTTCACTCCCATGTGGAAATAATCTCCGCCATCACACAGCGGCCCGGCTAATTTTATCCAGGCGTCGTGCGCTGCCGTCATGCGAGAGGCGTTATAGACGTAAAAGAACCAGTCAAAATGCTGGCTGTCAGAGAGTACGCTGTAACCAGCGTCGACAAATTTCCATTCAACGTGGCATTCCACATTGCCGTTAAGATCGTAATTTGTTTTACGTTTTTCGCAGGAGACTTCCGTCAGTAAAACCGCCGCCGACCCGGTCACTTTACGTCCAGGTTCAATACATATTTCCACATCGGTACGCCATTTATGCACTTCGCGAATGACCGCATCGGCAAAATCCTGGGCGGTAATACCGGCATACATATTATCTTTTAACGGGTCGCCATTCTCATCGTCATATTTATAGGGAACCGGAATTCCGCCGCCTACGTTGATCAAATCAAATTTAATACCGAGCACCTCTTCCAGGCGACGGGATTCATCCACCAGCACTTTAGTCGCTTTTGCGAAAGGCTCTGACTCCGGCACCTGATCGCCCACATGCATATGCAAGCCGCGCAAATGCACATAAGGCATCGCCAGAATGCGGCGGCAGGTTTCTTCCGCCTGTTCCAGGTCGAGACCTGACTTCGCATGGAAAGCGGTAACCAGTTCCGCATGCGTCGCCGAGGGAACATTCGGCTCTACGCGGACGCAAACATTGGCGACTTTCTTCAGCTTGCGAGAGATGGCATCAATATGTTCCAGCTCATACAGGCTATCAACATTAATAAGATACAGATCGTTGGCGATGGCATATTCCAGATCGGCAGGCTTTTTCACCACGCCGTTGAAGACGATCTGATCGCCACGAAAGCCTATCTCCAGGCACTTGCGAACCTCATATTGTGAGTTTGCCTCCGCGCAAATTCCGGCGTCACGAATGGCTTTCAACACCCCCATGACCGAGCAGGTTTTTGACGCAAAGAAGGTTTTGGTATTTTTATGCGCCGCAAATGCCTGCTGGATTTCATGAATGTTACGAATAATCTCCGGCTCAGAAAACACATAGAACGGCGTGGGGTACTGGCGCGCCAGAGCGTCCAGATCGACCCCTTCAAAACACAAATGACCGTCTTTGTGCTGGAAACGGCGATCGCCGTTGATTACCTGCTCACGTAGCTGGTTGTAATTCTGCATAATCGAGTCAGTCATAACGCCCTCTGCTTAATGTTTATGGTAAAAATCCGCATTCTTTACAGGGATAAAGCAAAAGGCATGCCACTATTTTTTATAAAAATAATCAATTACTTATAAAAATAAGCTATTTCTCATTTTCGTCATTGAGTTTACTATTCATCACAACGACGAAAATTCGTCACTTTTATAATGGCAACATGAACAATAGATATGAGGAATGCGTGTATGGCATCCACCAATCAGGAACTGGCCTCGGCGCTCAGGATGTTTTCCCGCTTTTTCGATTTGATTCATCAGCCGTTGGCCGTCATTAATGAGCGTGGTGAATACGTTTACTACAATCAGGAAAGCGCGGATCTGGACGGCTACAGTATTGAACGGGCAATGGGAAAACATATGCTGGATGTCTATCCGGGCATGAAAGAGACCCAAAGTACGATGCTTTCATCGTTAAAAAAAGGCGTGGAATACATTGGCCATTATCAAATTTATTACAATGCGCGAGGCCAGGCCGTTGACTATCAGCACACCACCGCGCCGCTCTATGCAAGCGATGGCGGCATGGTCGGCGTTATCGAAATCGGCAGGAATATGTCCGGCGTCAGGCGGCTCCAGGAGCAGGTGGTAGAACTGAACCAACTGCTGTATGCCGATCACCATGAGAAGCACCATGCCATTATTACCGAAAACCCGGAAATGCTCAGTAATATCGCCAAAGCCAAACGGCTGGCCGCCAGTAATATTCCGGTGACGATTGTCGGGGAGACGGGTACGGGTAAGGAGCTATTTTCCCGCCTGATCCATCAATGCAGCAAGCGGGCGAATAAACCATTTATCGCCCTGAACTGCGGCGCTCTACCGCCTACGCTTATCGAAAGTACGCTTTTCGGCACCGTGCGCGGCGCCTATACCGGCGCGGAAAATAGCCAGGGCTATCTGGAGCTGGCAAACGGGGGAACGCTCTTTCTTGATGAGCTGAACGCCATGCCGATAGAGATGCAAAGTAAGCTGCTGCGATTCTTGCAGGATAAAACCTTCTGGCGGCTCGGCGGACAACAGCAACTCCACTCTGATGTCAGGATCGTTGCCGCCATGAACGAAGCGCCCGTCAAATTAATTCAACAAGAACGCCTGCGGGCAGATCTTTTTTATCGGTTGAGCGTCGGAATGTTGACGCTACCGCCGCTGCGCGCCCGCCCGGAAGATATCCCCTTACTGGCGAATTATTTTATTGATAAATACCGTAATGACGTGCCGCAGGACATTCACGGACTAAGCGAGACGGCGCGTGCTGATCTGCTCAATCACGCCTGGCCGGGTAATGTCAGGATGCTGGAAAACGCGATTGTACGCAGCATGATCATGCAGGAAAAAGATGGGCTGCTCAAACACATCATTTTTGAACAGGACGAGTTAAATTTAGGCGTACCGGAAACCGCGCCGGAAAATCCCCTTCCCTCGTCACCCGATCCGCAGTATGAAGGGTCGCTGGAGGTACGGGTTGCCAACTACGAAAGGCATTTAATAGAAACCGCGCTGGATACGCATCAGGGGAATATTGCCGCCGCGGCCCGCAGCCTTAACGTATCGCGCACCACGTTACAGTACAAAGTACAAAAATACGCTATTCGCTTCGGCGTGGTGCGTAATTGACATCGGCCAGCGGCATTGCGCCGCTGGCAAAGCCATTAGCCTTCGTTATGCATTTCCAGGTTTTCCATTTCGTTCTGGAACAGCACCGCTTTGGCGTCGTCATTACGTAATGAATCCAGGAAGTCGAGGTATTGCTGGTCGACGTCTTTGGTGACATATACCCCGTTAAATACCGAACACTCAAACTGCTGGATATCCGGATTTTCCGCGCGCACGGCTTCGATCAGATCGTTCAGATCCTGGAAGATAAGCCCGTCTGCGCCGATGATCTGACGAATCTCATCCACCTCGCGACCATGCGCGATCAGCTCATTGGCGGTCGGCATATCAATGCCATAGACGTTGGGGAAACGAATTTCCGGCGCGGCGGACGCCAGATAAACCTTCTTCGCGCCGGCTTCCCGGGCCATCTCGATGATCTGCTCTGATGTGGTGCCACGCACGATGGAATCATCCACCAGCAGGACGTTCTTATCGCGGAATTCCGCGCGATTAGCATTGAGCTTACGGCGCACGGATTTACGGCGTAGCTGTTGGCCCGGCATGATAAAGGTACGTCCCACGTAACGATTTTTGACAAATCCCTGGCGGTACGGCTTGCCGAGAATACGGGCAATTTCCAGTGCGATATCGCAGGAGGTTTCCGGGATAGGGATCACGACGTCGATGTCCAGATCTTCCCATTCACGAGCGATTTTTTCGCCAAGTTTGGTGCCCATATTCACACGAGCGCTGTAGACGGAGATCTTGTCGATAAAGGAGTCCGGGCGAGCAAAATAAACGTACTCAAACAGACAGGGGTTACTGACCGGGTTATCCGCGCACTGGCGCGTGAACAGTTGCCCCTTTTCGGTAATATAGATAGCTTCGCCCGGCGCGACATCGCGCAGGAATTCAAAGCCCAGCGTATCCAGCGCCACGCTTTCAGAAGCGACCATATACTCCGTACGACCATCGCCAACGTCACGCTTGCCCAGCACTAACGGGCGAATGCCGTGCGGATCGCGAAAAGCCACCATGCCGTGGCCGATAATCATCGCCACGCAGGCATAGGCGCCGCGGATTTGACGGTTAGTCGCGGCAATCGCGGCAAAAATATTGTCGGCTTCCAGCGGATAGTGACGGAAGTTGTCGAGCTCGCTGGCGAAAATATTGAGCAGGATTTCGGAATCGGAGGTGGTGTTGATATGACGGCGCTTTTCTTCAAACAGCTTTTTACGTAGCTCGTGCGCGTTAGTCAGGTTGCCATTATGGGCCAACGTGATGCCATACGGCGAGTTAACGTAAAAAGGTTGCGCTTCGGAAGCGCTGGAGCTGCCTGCGGTAGGGTAGCGCACATGGCCGATCCCCATGTTGCCCTGCAAACGCTGCATGTGGCGAGCTTCAAAAATATCGTTCACCAGCCCGTTTGCCTTACGCAAGCGGAAGCAGTTATTCGCATCAATGGTGATGATACCGGCAGCATCCTGACCACGATGCTGGAGCACTGTTAACGCGTCATAAATCGACTGGTTGACCGGCATAACACCGGCGATACCGACAATACCGCACATACGTCATTTTCCTCGTTAAGCCACATCTCAGAACCTGTTACGTCCTGGGCAAGAAACTCGACGAGCTTTGCAGATAGTCAAAGAACCATCTGATGATGAAGCTGAACTGCGGGATGAGCTGCGATTTGCTCCAGTCTTCGCTTTTCGACAAGCCGGTAAAGGTATCAAGGAAGAACAGAATGGCGGCGACAATCAGCGCGCCTCGCAGTGCGCCGAAACAGATCCCCAACACCCGGTCAGTTCCCGACAGGCCGGTCTTCTCTACTAGCTGACCTATCACAAAATTCACGATAGCGCCGACGATAAGCGTCGCGATAAACAGTACCGCGATAGCAATCCCATTACGAACCAGTTCGTCTTCAAAGCCCGTAAACCAGACAGACAGGTAAGTGTAGTAGTGACTGGCGACAAAGAAAGCACAACCCCACGTCACCAGCGATAACGCTTCACGAACAAAGCCGCGGATTAGGCTAACCAGACAGGAAAAAGCAATCACCGCGATAATGGCGTAATCAATCCAGACCATAGATGTCCCACGATTTTACGCCCTGTCGTCCTGTTCGGGGCGCATTCTAACAGAAAAAGAAAACGTTTGCGTAGGGATTTCCTTCCCACGCGTAAATAAAAATGGCGCTGAAAAAATATTCAACGCCATCACACTTTTTATCTCTTCGGGCACGACCAGAAGAGCTGCCATCGGCCTGATAAGCGCAGGATACCAGGTTTATTCCTTCTGCCGGATGGCGGCGTAAACGCCTTATCCAGCCTACAGGACTTCGGCTATTACCAGATGAACACCGTAGGCCTTAACGCTGCGCAGTCGGGCAAAACGCGCCTTAGTTCGGGCTATATCCCATCACCACGCCGCTTAACCCGGAAATCTGCTTGAGCTCGCCAAGCGATCCTTTCATCTTATCTTTCGACGCATCCGGCCCGACGAGAATACGGGTTATTTTACCCTGTACCGGCGTTGAGGGGGAAGTATAAACCCGGAACCCGGCGGAACGAAGCTTGCCGACTATCTCGTTGACTTTATCCGCGTTTTTCAGCGCGCCCAACTGTACGACATAGGCTTTGCCGGTCGGCGCAGGTTTATCGTCGGCGACTGGTTGCGGCGCTGGCGTCGGCGTGGAAGCGGCGACAACCGGCTGTTGCGGTTTAGGCTGCGGCTTCGGCTTTTCAACCGGCTTCGGTTTAGGCGTCTCCACCGGTATCGGATCAAGCTCAACATTGTTAGACGCCATGCGCGACGGGTCCAGCGATGGCGCTGCCGCATCTCCCGCCCGCACCTCTTCAGCCGCCCCTTCCGGCGGCTGTGTCGGCAGCGCCTGCGTTGCGGCAGGCATCATATCCGGCTCATCGCGGTCGCCAGGCTTCGGTACCAGTGGAATCGCAGCAAATTCATCCTGATAATGCTTTTTCTGTCCGTCCAACAGACCGGGAAGCACAATAACCCCCAGCGCGACTAACACAATCGTGCCGACTAAACGATTCTGAAACTTACTCGCCACCGATTCTCCCCGCGTCTATCACTTCCATAACATGTGCGACGGTGTGGAACGATCCGCACACCAGCACGGTATCTTCTGGCTGCGCCGCGTCGATAGCGGCCTGCCATGCCTGCGCGACGCTATCATAGACATTCCCTTTCCCCAGATGTTCCAGAAGTTGTTCCGCCGTCGCGCCGCGCGGCCCCTCTAACGGAGCACAATACCAGTCGTCAACCACGCTTTTCAACCAAGCTAACGTGCCAGCGATATCTTTATCATGCAGCATACCAATCACCGCAAGCACGCGCCCGCGTTTCGGCAACATTTTCAGACGACCCGTCAGGTATTCCGCCGCGTGGGGATTGTGGGCGACATCAAAGATAACGCGCGGCAACTCACTCACGATTTGAAAACGTCCCGGCAAAGTAGCCTGCGCAATACCGTCGCGAATCGCCTGCTCGTCAATGTTCAACCTGCTGGCGCGCAGCGCGGCCAGAGCGGTGGCGGCATTCGGCTGGGGAACCTGCGGCAAAGGCAGTCCGGCAAGCGTACCGTCGCCATCGGTAAACGCCCAGTGGGTCGCTGTCACCTCATAACGCCAGTCAACGCCGCGACGCCGCAACAGCGCGCCGGTCTCCTGCGCGACATCCGCGATGGTTGCCGGCATTTCCGGTTCGCCGACAATAGCGGGTTTTTCCGCGCGAAAAATCCCGGCCTTCTCGCGGCCGATACTTTCGCGATCCGGCCCCAGCCAGTCAGTATGGTCAAGCGCGATGCTGGTAATTACCGCTACATCGGCATCCACAATGTTCGTGGCGTCCAGGCGCCCGCCCAACCCGACCTCCAGAATCACCACGTCAAGGTTAGCCTGTTTAAACAGCCACAATGCCGACAACGTACCATATTCAAAATAGGTCAATGAAATATCGCCGCGCGCCGCTTCTATTTCCGCAAAGGACGCGGTATGCGCGGATTCCGCTAATTCTTTCCCCTGCACGCGCACGCGCTCGGTGTAACGTACCAGATGAGGCGAACTATAGACGCCCACACGGTATCCCGCCGCGATTAACACCGACTCCAGCGTTCGACAGGTCGTACCTTTACCGTTGGTTCCCGCAACGGTAAAAACGAACGGCGCAGGCTTGAGGATGTCCAGACGCGCTGCCACCTGGCTTACGCGCTCAAGGCCTAAATCGATACTCTTGCTGTGCAGGTTTTCCAGATAAGAAAGCCACGAGGCCAGGGGCGACGCAGCTTGAGGTATAGATTTGTTTTTCATTGATTCCGCTGCTTCTTTACGGTGAAAAGCAAAAGGGCAGAGCCTGCGGCCCTGCCCTTTTCAGTTATCAGGCCTCAGACTCCTGATCCGGCGCCGGAGGCACCACCACGCCTTCACGCGGGGCGTCCGGGTTCGGCGCGGGCAGATTCATCAGCTTCGCCAGAATGCTCGCCAGCTTCAGGCGCATTTCCGGGCGGCGGACGATCATATCAATAGCGCCTTTTTCGATCAGGAACTCACTGCGCTGGAATCCCGGCGGCAGTTTTTCGCGAACGGTTTGTTCGATAACGCGCGGGCCGGCGAAGCCAATCAGGGCTTTTGGCTCGGCGATGTTGAGATCGCCCAGCATCGCAAAACTGGCGGAAACGCCGCCCATTGTCGGATCGGTCAATACCGAGATGTAGGGCAGACCACGTTCCTGCATTTTAGCCAGCGCCGCCGAGGTTTTCGCCATCTGCATCAGCGACATCAGCGCTTCTTGCATACGCGCGCCGCCGGAAGCAGAGAAACACACTAACGGACAGTTGTCTTCCAGCGCCTGTTCAACGGCACGAACGAAGCGTGCGCCAACGACAGACCCCATTGAGCCGCCCATGAACGCGAATTCAAACGCGGCGGCGACAACCGGCATACCGTGAAGCGTCCCTTTCATGACCACCAGCGCGTCTTTCTCGCCGGTTTCTTTCTGCGCGGACGCCAGTCTGTCTTTATATTTTTTGGAGTCGCGGAACTTGAGCACGTCTTTTGGCTCCAGCTCGCTACCCAACTCCACAAGGGAACCTTCATCTAACAGGCTATGCAGGCGATTGCGCGCCGACATGCGCATATGATGGTCACACTTAGGACAGACCTCAAGATTACGTTCCAGCTCAGCGCGGTATAAAACCTGACCGCAGCTATCACACTTGGTCCACACCCCTTCAGGAATGCTTGCCTTGCGGGTGGGAGTAATGTTGCTTTTAATTCGTTCAATCCAGCTCATTGGTGACCTTTCTGCCTGAACCTTAGTCAGCTTTATTATAAGGGGCGCATAATGCCATTTTTGCCCCCAACAGACCATGAATGTTGCACATTAAAACATAACAGCCCGAAACTTTGGATAAAAAAGTGGTCGAACCGCTGAGTTACTTTCTATTTTGCGGCACGCGACGCAGCGCGCTTATGCCGAATAATCTCGATGACGCCAGGTAATATCGAAACCACGATAATCCCCACAATCAGCAGCTTAAGGTTATCCTGAATCAACGGTATCGTACCGAAGAAATAACCGGCGTAGGTAAAGAGCAGCACCCACAGCAGCGCGCCGATGACGTTATAGGCGGCAAAATGCCGATAGGACATGTGCCCCATCCCTGCCACAAACGGCGCAAAGGTTCTGACGATCGGCACGAAGCGAGCGAGAATGATAGTTTTACCGCCGTGTTTTTCATAAAACTGGTGGGTTTTATCCAGATAACTGCGGCGGAAAATTTTCGAATTCGGATTACTGAACAGTTTTTCGCCGAACAGTCGACCAATCGTGTAATTTACCGCATCGCCGACAATTGCGGCGATCAGCATTAACGCCACCATGACATGCACATTGAGATCGTTGGTTTCCAGCGAAGCCAGCGCCCCGGCGACAAACAGCAGCGAGTCGCCCGGCAGGAACGGCGTGACGACCAGGCCGGTTTCACAAAACAGAATCAAAAACAAAATAGCGTACACCCAGACGCCGTACTCCGCGACCAGCTCCGCCAGATGCACATCGATGTGCAGAATAAAATCAATAATAAAGTAGATCAGGTCCATATTTGTCTTTGCCTTTCTACCCGACACGTTTCGGGTGTACGATTCGGATTAGTCCGCCAGAAATAGCGGGCCCATTGGCGGTTTTGGAAGGTCAAACCGGTCAGGGTAATCCACCGCAACCAAATATAGCCCCTCCGCCTTCGCCGTTGCCGCCGCCAGCGTTCTGTCCCTGGCCGCTAACAGCTCTGCGATCCAGCTCTCCGGCTGGTTGTGAGCGCCTACTTCCAGCAGGCTGCCGACAATATTCCTGACCATATGATGAACAAAGGCATTCGCTTTGATATCGACCACCACATAAGGGCCGTGGCGGGTAACGTTGATGTGCATCACATTACGCCACGGCGTGCGCGACTGGCACTGCACCGCGCGAAACGAGGTAAAATCATTTTCGCCAAGCAGACTCTGCGCCGCGCGATGCATCCGCTCTGCATCCAGCGGCTCATAGTAATGCGTCACGCCTTTTGCTAATACCGCAGGACGCAGTCGATGATTGTAGATGATATAGCGATAACGGCGAGCCGTAGCGCTAAATCGCGCGTGAAAATCATCCGGTACAGTTTTCACCCAGCGCACGGCAATGTCACCAGGCAAATTCGCATTTACCCCCAGCGTCCATGCCGCATCTTTGCGCAATGCGGTCGTTTCGAAATGGACAACCTGCCCGGTGCCGTGAACGCCGGCATCGGTGCGCCCGGCGCAGAACACGTTAATAGGTTCATTTGCCACCTGCGAGAGCGCTTTTTCCAGCTTTTCCTGCACGCTGCGCACTTCATTCTGACGCTGCCAGCCATAATACTTGCTGCCGTCGTACTCAATACCCAGCGCAATTTTATAGACCGGCGATGATTGCTGTCCGGTCATCAGTACAGATACTCCTGCACCAGCTTCTCCGCAATTTTAACGGCCATCAGCGCGCCGCCGAAACGCACGTTGTCCGCCACTGACCAGAACTGAATTTGTTCCGGCATACCGTAATCATTATGCACGCAGCCAATAGAAAGCTGTGGATTGCCGGAAGCGTCGCCCACCTGCGTCGGGTAATCCGTCTCTTCTGACAGTACGATATCTTCACCGCGGGAAAACGCCTCGCGCGCCTCTTCCGCCGCCAGCGGACGGAGCGCTTCAAAGCTCACCATCTGCGCATGGCCATAGAACACCGGCGACTGCACGACACTGGCGGAGATCATCACGCCATCGTCCTGCAAAATTTTACGCACTTCATCGACGATACGACGTTCCTGGCGCACGCTGCCTTCACGATCCGGCAGCAGCGGCAGCATATTGAACGCCAACTGGCGGCCAAAGAAATCATCTTCATCAATCGGTATGCCGTTAAGCAGCTTCGCACTCTGTCCGGCCAGCGCATCGACCGCTTTTTTCCCCTGTGCGGACGCTGATAACATACTGGTGACGGCGATACGCGACAGTCCCCCCTGATCGATTAACGGCTTGAGCGCCGCGAGCAGTTGACTGGTCAGACTATCGGCGACCGCAATCACGTTACGGTTACGGTAATCCGCCAGTACATACGGGTTAACTTCCGGCACGACCAGCGGCACATCAGGCTCCAGCGCGAACAGACCGCTGGAATCTATCACCAGGCAGCCTGCATTGGTCGCGTCGTCTATCCAGGCAGCCGATGCCTCTGCGCCGGCAACGAAAAACGCCAACTGCGCCTGCGTCCAGTCAAAGTCCGCGGCATCCTGGACAATGACCGAATTGCCACCAAAACGGAGGTGCTCGCCCGCGCTTTCATGACGCGCCAACGCATAAATTTCACCGACCGGGAACTGGCGTTCAGCCAGTGTTTCAAGCAGGGCTTCGCCTACGGCGCCCGTTGCGCCCAGAATGGCAATGTTCCAGCCTTCAGACATGGTGATTTACTCCAGAAATACATAAGCGTCCCTGTCGCATTATTCGACAGGGAGCATTAAGAAGACATTAATGTGCCGGGTGATGAACAGCGTTAAAACCTAGCTTACACAGCAAGGCGGCTGCCGTTTCGTCGTCACACATCACGTATAAAGACGACCATTCACGGCGCTCAAGATAATTTTTACGCAATTTATCAAATTCACCCGGAATTCCAGCGACTTTACGCAGCGGCGCATCGTCGCGGCGCACATCATACACCAAATGCGCCAGTCTTTTCAGCGTCGGTTGATCCAGCGGGCCATGAAGCGTAATACGACCAAACTCAGGCGCAGGCAGTAATGTCTCCAGCGCGACATGCTGCTCGCGGCCGATAAACGCGCTATAGGCCTCAAAGACCTGGGTGGTGCCGCGCGCTTTGCCTTCCAGCGTATAGCCGGCAATATGCGACGTGCCGATATCCACGGCTTCCAGTAGCGCGACGTTAAGATCCGGTTCGCCCTCCCACACATCAAGCACCACGCTCAGCGGCTGCCCGGCATTAAGTCGCGCCAGCAACGCGGCGTTATCCACCACCGGACCGCGGCAGGCGTTAATGAGAATGGCGCCGGGTTTCAGTCGACGGATCAGCGTCTCATCGGCCAGATGCAGCGTTTTGTACGGTCCGTCTTTATAGAGCGGCGTATGGAAAGTCAGGACATCCGCTTCCTGCACCAGCTCATCCAGCGTACGAAAATCACCCTCGTCCCCGCGTGCGGCGCGTGGCGGATCGCACAGCAACGTGCGGATACCCAACGCTTCAAGCCTGGTCTGTAGCCGGCTTCCGACGTTACCCACGCCGACAATCCCTATAGTGCGATCGCGTAACGAAAAGCCGTCACGTTCGGCCAGCATCAACAGCGCGGAAAACACATACTCCACCACGGCGATAGCATTACAGCCGGGCGCGGCTGAAAAACCGATGCCCGCCTGCTTCAGCCATGCCTCATCCACATGATCGGTGCCTGCCGTAGCAGTACCAACGAAGTTAATCGGCGTGCCGCTCAGCAGCGATTCATTCACTTTCGTGACCGAACGCACCATTAACGCATCGGCATGGTTCAATTCTTCAACGGGGATCGGGCGACCCGGCACTGCCTTTACCTCACCCAGGCGGCTAAATAATTCGCGGGCGTAAGGCATATTTTCATCAACGAGAATTTTCACGACTGTCGTACCTGTTTGAGAACGAGAGTTAACCGGACAAGTGTGCCATAATCTGGCCGCCAGGCATATATTGCTCAGATTTATGGTTAAAGGATAATTAATTATGCATCCCATCTCCGGCGCCCCCGCACAGCCTCCAGGCGAAGGGCGTAATCCTCTTTCCGCTGCGAGCGAGCAGCCGCTTTCCATGCAACAGCGTACGGTACTGGAAAGGCTGATCACGCGCCTGATTTCACTGACCCAGCAGCAAAGCGCGGAAGTATGGGCCGGAATGAAACACGATCTGGGGATAAAAAATGACGCGCCGCTACTGTCGCGCCACTTCCCCGCCGCTGAACAGAATCTTACCCAGCGTCTGGGCGTAGCGCAGCAAAATCACGCCAATCGTCAGGTGCTTTCACAGCTAACAGAGCTGCTTGGCGTCGGGAATAATCGTCAGGCCGTCAGCGATTTTATCCGTCAGCAATACGGTCAAACCGCGCTTAGCCAGCTTACGCCCGATCAACTCAAAAACGTGCTGACGCTCCTGCAACAGGGACAGCTTTCCATTCCGCAGCCGCAGCAACGTCCGGCAACGGATCGGCCATTATTGCCTGCTGAACATAATACGTTGAATCAGTTGGTGACGAAGCTGGCGGCCGCGACCGGCGAGTCAAACAAACTTATCTGGCAATCAATGCTGGAACTCTCCGGCGTGAAAAGCGGCGAGCTCATTCCGGCAAAGCAGTTTACTCATCTGGCGACATGGCTACAGGCGCGGCAGACGCTGTCACTACAACACGCGCCTACGCTACATACGCTGCAGGCTGCGTTAAAACAACCGCTGGAGCCGGACGAGCTCACGGCGATCAAAGAGTATGCCCAACACACTTATCAAATTCAGCCGCAAACGGTGCTGACAACCGCCCAGGTGCAGGATTTACTTAACCATATTTTCCTGCGTCGCGTAGAGCGGGAGGCTGATGAGCTGGAACCGCTCTCCATTCAACCCATCTACCGCCCGTTCGCGCCGATGATTGAAACCGTGAAAAATCTGTCAGCGCGACCAGGCCTGTTGTTTATTGCGCTGTTGATTGTACTGGCGCTTTTCTGGCTGGTTTCTTAGCCGCGCCGGAACGATAAAATCGTCACCAGAATACCAACCACCGCGGAGATCGCTCCCGCGAGGAATACGGAAGGATAGCCGCATGACGTGGCCAGCACGCCCGCCAGCGGGCCGGTAACACCGTAGGAGATATCCTGAAACGCGGCGTAGCCGCCGAGCGCCGTACCGCGTACCTGTGCAGGTACGCGTTTCACAACCTCCACGCCCAGCGCCGGGAAAATCAATGAACACCCTGCCCCGGTGAGCGCCGCGCCTACCAGCGCTATCCAGGCCGTCGGCGCCAGCCACAAGAGCAGCAGTCCTGCCGTCTCAACCAGCAATGAGACAACGGCGACCTTCACGCCGCCAAAGCGGTCCGGCATCCAACCGAACACTATGCGCATCAGTACAAACGCACCGCCAAACGCGGTCAGGGTGAATCCCGCCATCGTCCAGCCATTGCTGACAAAATAAAGTGAAATAAACGTACCGATGACGGCAAAACCCACGCCCTGCAATGCCAGACCCAGGCCCGGTTTCCAGATAAGCCCGACCACGCTCCACAGTGAAGGTCGCTCCCCCTCATGCGCAGGTACTTTACGCACGGTGCCGTTGAATGCCCAGGCCAGCAGAGGTAAAACCATCGTCGTCCCCGCCAGCGCCGCGAAGCCAAAGTGGCTATGGATCAGCAAGCCCAACGGCGCACCGGCCGCCAGCGCGCCGTAAATCGCCATCCCGTTCCACGACATCACCTTACCGGAACGCGTTGGGCCAACCAGCCCCAATCCCCAGGTCAGGGTTCCGGTCAGCAGCTGGCTTTCGCCAAATCCGAGGATCAAACGCCCGACAATAAGCAGCGCGAATTTTACCGGCGCGGAAACCGGCAACAGCGCGGCCAGGAGCCAGGCGGCGCCCGCCAGCCCGCAGGCAAACATCCCCTGTAACGCCGATCGTTTAGCGCCATATTGATCCGCCAGCCGTCCGGCATAGCCGCGCGTCAGTACCGTCGCAAAAAACTGAATGCCCACGGCGATCCCAACCATCGTATTGCTATAGCCCAGTTCGTGATGGACAAAAAGCGGGATGACGGGTAACGGCAGGCCGACCGTCATATAGGTTAGAAAAACCGCAAAGGCGATGCGGAACAGCGAAAAATTCGCAGACGGGGTCGTTGTTTTTTGGCTAACTGCTGTCATGCATTACTCCAGAATGCAGAGTAAGGCGGGGAAATGCCACGCCCCCCTCTACCTGAACGTCAGGATTAAGGTGCGTTGGATAACGTTAAACGCTTACGCATTATCGGAAGGATAATGTAGAGAGTGAAGTCTGCCTGTGAGACGCGAAACTTGTCAACCTTGAAATTGCAGCCAGGGTATCAACGCGGCGGCGTGTCATCAAACAGAAAGGGAAAGACCGCTTTCATCCCTCTCACCTTAAACCGTCCGGTCACCTGCTTGCGCTGTTCTGGCGTCAGTAACCTGAACATCATCTCCCAGATATCTTCAGGCTCCGCTTCCTGTAAGGAAATGGGTTCTGGCGTCGGTTCCTCTCCGCTGTCGTCCAGATAACGATGAACATAAAGAGGGAAAACAGATATATGAAACTCCTCGGCCTTTGATTTAACACGCTTACGCCTGACACCCTCTTTCCCTTCGCTGTACTTATACAAACGTTCGCGAACCGCAGGCTCGCTTCCCGGAAACCCCGGTAAGCCAAGACATTCCTTAACCGTGAACCATTCCTTTGCCATCGGTTTCTTTCCTTTCCTCTGATGAAATAAAAATATTTCTTCTTTTGCGCGAAATTTTGCTTTCTTTCTGGCACTATTCTTAGAGTGAAAAAGAAAGTAACTTTCTTTTTCTCACGCTAATTTTTACCTTAAAAATATCGGCGCCGATAACGCATCTTCTTAGGATTACAGAATGGAACCAAAAAGCCAAGACTGGCATCGTGCAGATATTAAAAGTGCACTGGAAAAAAGAGGTATTACGCTCAGAGATCTTTCTCGTCAGGCCGGTTTATCCCCTGATTCACTACGCAATGTCTTTACCCGCTCCTGGCCGAGAGCCGAACGGATTATTGCGGACGCGCTTAGCATCACGCCGCAGGAGATCTGGCCGTCGCGCTATGGCGATATGCAAATAAAAAATGATGCCAATACCGCAGAATAATAGTTAATGTTGAATAAATTGGCCCTAACTTATCAATCTCAACAATTAATAAATATTTAAACTTATTCTATTGAAAATAGTAATAGCACTATTTGTCATGCTTCCCGAATCAAATACTGTTAAAGCATTACGTCATTGCTATTACGTATTTTATTAACAGGAATCATTATGAGTTGGGATAAAAGAATGGCGGTTAATTATGCCAAAACGCATGCAGGTTCTCATTCTCAAGGCCGGTGTGCGGAATTTACCCGAAAGGCAATTCAGGCGGGCGGTATCACGCTGGGGCATACATATCATGCAAAAGATTATGGCCCAATGTTAAGAAGCGCCGGATTCACCGCTATTGGTACCTATGAAATGCCGCGCGAGGGTGACGTCATCATTATTCAACCTTACGCTGGCGGAAACCCGAGCGGTCACATGGCGATATATGATGGCACAGAGTGGTATTCAGATTTTAAACAACGCGATATGTGGGCCGGCCCGGGCTACCGGGCAGCCAGGCCCTCATATACCATCTACAGGAAGAATTAATGAAAACGTTCTCCCTTGTCGCGCTTATCCTGTTGCTTTGTAGTTGCTCTGCGCCTCATTACGACAGTACGCAGGCCGTGAAGCAGTTCTATACCTCATGGATGACGACGTTCACGAACGATGTGAATCCCCCTGACGACACCACCGCCTTAATGCAACGTTACGTCGCTAAAGAGGTTATTCATCGCCTGGCGCTAATACAGTCCCTTTATGAACAGGAGATTGTGGGGGCTGATTATTTTATGTATGCGCAGGACTATGCGCCAGAGTGGATTCCACAGTTACGGGTTGGGAAGGCACACCCTTTCCTCGGCGGAGAAAAAGTGGATGTTCTGTTGGCTACAGAGTCAACGCCCATCCACCTGGAAGTTTATACCCGTTGGGAAGAGGGACGCTGGAAAATTTACCGCGTTCGGGATGCTGATAAGGGTTATGAACAGCCGATTTATGACGCAGGCGCCATCACCCAGGCTGAGGCCTGGTCAGCGAAAGTCGCGCCGGAATATAAGAAGCATTAAAAAAGGGAACCGCCATCGGTCTCTTGTTCGTACCGAAGAGGTTAAAGCGCCTATTGCATCAGGCGCTTATTCCGTCGCTGAAAACAGTAAGCCGAAAATAACCCAGGCATTATTTAAAACATGAAGTATTATCGGTATCATTAACCCACGACTTCTCATTCGAACAACGCATAATATAGATGAAAAAACAAACAGATAAACAAAAGTCACCGCAAAGAGATATTGTGTATGCATAAATGCAAAAGCGAGTGAGGTAATAATAATACCGGAAACTCTTGAGTACCGACCCCAACCGATACTGCTGTTTAATAAAAACCCTCTGAATATAATTTCCTCCGCCACAGGAGCCAGAAAGCACATCGCCAGCGTGTTAAGAAATTTATGAAGAAAAAATTGCCTTGATAACTCGGCCATCCAGGGTTCCGGGCCACTAAAAGCATTGTAGAGAACGGTAAGGCACACCAGGGCCAGCGCCGGAAAAAAACATTCCACAAATGATAAGCGGCCCAATGATAAAAACGGATAATACTTTGAATAAATACTCTAGGCGGCAATCGCATAGACAAAAACAATACTATATATAAAAGGCGCAGCCAGGCCTCCCAAATAAAGCCAGGCATAGGAAGGCGAAAATGAGGCAAAAACAAAAATGCCAAGCAAACCAAATAAAACAGCCACACAACTCAAACTATGCCTAATTTTATCTAATGTATTAGTTGGCATTTATAGAATATCCATATAATTTGTTGTTCCCTGAATGAAAAAACAGGTCGCATTAGCGACCTGTTTCATTATTGATACTACAACGTAATAGTCAGGCTTACAACTTACGCATCACCAGCGTGGCGTTGGTGCCGCCAAAACCGAAGCTGTTAGACATTACGGTAGTCAGTTCACGCTCGGTCGTTTCGGTCACGATGTTCAGACCCGCAGCCTGCTCATCCAGCTCTTCGATGTTGATACTCGGCGCGATAAAACCGTGCTCCAGCATCAGCAGAGAGTAGATAGCTTCCTGCACGCCTGCGGCACCCAGCGAGTGGCCGGTCATCGCTTTGGTTGCAGAAATTGCCGGGCTGTTATCGCCAAACACTTCACGGATTGCACCCAGTTCTTTCACGTCGCCTACCGGAGTAGAGGTACCGTGAGAGTTCAGGTAGTCGATCGGCGTGTCTACGCCGTGCATCGCCATCTGCATGCAACGTACTGCGCCTTCACCAGACGGAGCAACCATGTCTGCGCCATCGGATGTTGCGCCGTAACCGACGATTTCCGCATAGATATGCGCGCCGCGCGCCAGAGCGTGTTCCAGCTCTTCGACAACAACCATACCGCCACCGCCCGCGATGACAAACCCATCACGGTGCGCATCATAGGTACGGGACGCTTTTTCAGGCGTATCGTTATATTTGGTGGACAGTGCCCCCATCGCGTCGAACTCACAGGCCATTTCCCAGCACAGCTCTTCGCCGCCGCCAGCAAAAACGATGTCCTGTTTGCCCAGTTGGATCTGTTCAACCGCATTGCCAATACAGTGTGCGGAGGTCGCGCAAGCGGAGCTAATGGAGTAGTTCACGCCATAAATTTTAAACGGCGTAGCGAGGCAGGCGGAAACGCCGGATGCCATTGCTTTCGTCACCACATACGGGCCCACGGCTTTCAGACCACGCGGGCTACGCATGGCGTCTGCGCCAAAGACCTGGAATTTCGGGGAGCCGCCGCCGGAACCTGCAATCAGGCCGACACGCGGGTTATTCTGATAGACTTCCGGCGCCAGACCGGCGTCGGCCACTGCCTGCTCCATAGACAGATAAGCATAGATGGAGGCGTCGCTCATAAAGCGCACGACTTTGCGGTCAATGAGGCCAGTGGTATCCAGTTTTACGTTGCCCCATACCTGGCTACGCATGCCGGCGTCCTTCAGCTCCTGAGAGAAAGTGATCCCTGAACGTCCTTCACGCAGAGATGCCAGGACTTCCTGCTGGTTATTACCGATGCTGGAAACGATGCCCAGGCCAGTAATCACTGCACGTTTCATTCAATACCTCTGTAATTCGCACTATTTTTAAGTTTCGATTGGCACAATAGCGTACACTTGTACGCCGAACAAGTCCGATCAGCCATTTAGTACGGAAATTTGCGCCGTCAGGCACACATCGTTAAGATCGCGATACCGCCCGTCAGACGAGTAACTTACGTGAAACAATACGCCATACAACCCGCCACACTCGAATTTAACGCTGAGGGTACACCTGTTTCCCGAGATTTTGATGATGTCTATTTTTCTAATGACAATGGACTCGAAGAGACACGCTACGTTTTTCTTGGCGGCAATCGTCTTGCGGAGCGATTTCCCGTACATTCACATCCATTATTTATAGTCGCGGAAAGCGGTTTTGGCACCGGACTCAACTTCCTGACGCTGTGGCAGGCGTTTGACGGCTTTCGTTCTGAGCATCCACAGGCGACGCTGCAAAGGTTACATTTCATCAGTTTTGAGAAATTCCCGTTAACGCGCGGCGATCTGGCGCTGGCGCACCAACACTGGCCGGAGCTCGCGCCCTGGGCAGAGCAGCTGCAGGCGCAATGGCCGCTGCCGCTCCCGGGATGCCACCGCCTATTGCTGGATCGGGGTCGGGTGACGCTGGATTTGTGGTTTGGCGATATTAATGAACTGACCGACCAACTGGACGCCACGCTGAATCAAACAGTCGACGCCTGGTTCCTCGACGGTTTTGCCCCGGCGAAAAATCCGGATATGTGGACGCCAAACCTGTTTAACGCGATGGCGCGGCTGGCGCGGCCCGGCGCAACGCTGGCGACGTTTACCTCGGCGGGTTTCGTTCGTCGGGGATTACAGGAAGCCGGTTTTACCATGCAAAAACGCAAAGGCTTCGGACGTAAACGCGAGATGCTTTGTGGAGTGATGGAACAACACCTCATGCCGACCCTTTCCGCGCCCTGGTTTTACCGCAGCGGAAGCGAAAAACGTGAAACGGCGATCATTGGCGGCGGCATCGCCAGCGCGCTGTTATCACTGGCGTTACTGCGTCGCGGCTGGCAGGTGACGCTCTATTGCGCGGACGACCAGCCCGCCCAGGGCGCCTCCGGTAATCGACAGGGCGCGCTTTATCCGCTCCTTAGCAAACATGACGCCGCCATTAATCGCTTTTTCCCGACCGCATTCACCTTTGCCCGTCGCCTGTATGATGCCCTGCCCGTCTCTTTTGATCATGGCTGGTGCGGCGTGACGCAGCTCGGATGGGATGAGAAAAGCCAGCAGAAAATTGCCCAGATGCTGTCCCTGGCGCTGCCCGCCGGACTGGCCTCGGCGCTCAATGCCGAAGAGGCGGAACAGGCGGTTGGCGTGACGACACGCTGCGGAGGAATTACCTATCCGGCAGGCGGCTGGCTGTGCCCGGAACAATTAACTCGCGCAGTCATCGCACTGGCGACCGAACAGGGTTTACAAACGCGCTTTCGCCATACGCTCACGTCGCTCGTTGCGCAGGAGTCGCGCTGGCAACTGCGCTTTACGTCAGGTGAAACCGCCAGCCATGAGACCGTCGTTCTGGCGAACGGCCATCAGATTAACCGTTTTGATCAGACCCAGCCGCTGCCGGTGTATGCCGTCGGGGGGCAGGTCAGTCATATTCCCACCACCCCCGCCCTCTCGGCGTTGCGTCAGGTGTTATGCTACGACGGCTATCTGACGCCGCAAAATCCGCATAATCAGCAGCACTGTATTGGCGCCAGCTATCACCGGGGCGACGAAAGCACCGTCTGGCGCGAAGAAGATCAGCGTCAGAACCGACAGCGTCTGCTTGACTGTTTTCCGGATGCGAAATGGGCCACAGAGGTTGACGTTAGCGGCAACAGCGCCCGTTGCGGCGTGCGTTGCGCCACCCGCGACCACCTGCCGATGGTGGGCAATGTCCCGGATTACCACGCCACGCTGACGCATTACGCCGATTTAGCCGATAATAAAACGTCGGCGGCGCCTGCGCCTGTGTATCCGGGTTTATTTATGCTCGGCGCGCTGGGATCGCGCGGTTTGTGCTCAGCGCCATTATGCGCAGAAATTCTGGCGGCGCAGATGAGTAACGAGCCGATTCCACTGGATGCCAGTACGCTGGCGGCGTTAAATCCGAATCGGTTATGGGTGAGAAAGTTATTGAAGGGAAAAGCGGTGAAGTAATGGGCCAGTCAATAGCGGAAGGCGGCAAGCGTCGCCTTCCGGCCCTCGGCGTTATTGTTTTGCCTTGTCGAACAAATTGTCCCACATCGCTTTGACTAACGCCTGATCGCGCGGCGACAGTTCACCGGCGCCGATCGCTTTTTCCAGACTTTGGCTAACGTTGGCATAGACCGCCTCGACGGAGTGGTCATCACCGCTCTCCAGCTCGGCAATGGCTAACGTCAGGTGGCCACGCAGGTATCCACTGGCAAAAAGCTCATCGTCGCTGGCGTGCTCTACCATATCGTCAATTAATGCCAGAATGCGTGATTCAAACTCCGCGATCATCTTCTTTCCTCATTGTAAACGTGGCGCTGGCTTTAATTAAGCGCTTCCGGCCACGGGAACTGTTCCGCCTTAAGTTCGGGCGTGTGATAGTAATTCTGTAGCGCTTTGATGAAGCGGGCCGGACGTTCAGGAATGCCCTGCTCCAGATACGCCATTACCTGCGCATGAACCCGGCGCTGAAACGCCACGCGATCCGGCTCAATATCGCCTTCCAGATTGTCGCAACTGACGTTAAAGGGATACCCCGCCGCCACGCAAAACAACCAGTCGAAAGCCTGTGGCTTCACCTCAACGTCTTCGAATTGACTTTGGGTCTGCGCGTCGCGTCCGTCCGGGCAGTACCAGTAACCAAAGTCAACCAGTTCGCGGCGTGCCTTGCCGGCGATACACCAGTGAGAAATCTCATGCAGAGCGCTGGCGTAAAACCCATGCGCAAAGACGATGCGGTGGTACGGTACCTGCGCGTCAGCAGGAAGATAGATCGGTTCGTCGTCGCCTTTAATCAGACGGGTATTAAATTCTTCGGCAAAGCAGCCGTTAAAAATCTCAATTAACTGTTCGTAATGGTGCGTATTGTTCATTAATTCATCCCCAACCAGTGGAGGATCTCCTGTCCGTGGCTATCATAAAGTAACCTGGCGCTCATTACCGCCGAGACAATAACGATCATCGGTCTGATAAGTTTTTGGCCTTTGCTCAACACCAGACGCGACCCCATTCGCGCCCCTAAAAACTGACCAACCAGCATCACGAAGCCCGTCGCCCAGATCACTTTGCCGCCGATGATAAATAACAGCAGGCCGCCAACGTTGGAGGTAGCGTTAAGCACTTTGGCATGTGCCGTGGATTTCGCCAGGTTATAGCCACATAAGGTGACAAACGCCAGAGCGTAAAACGACCCGGCGGCAGGCCCGAAAAAGCCGTCGTAAAACCCGACGCATCCCCCGGCTATCAGCGCGAACGGTAATCCATACAGGCGGCGCTGGCGATCTTCCTCGCCCAGCTTCGGCATCAATAAAAAATAGAGGCCGATGAAAATCACCAGGATGGGCAAGATCTGACGCAAAATATCCGCCTGCACGTGCTGCACCAGCAGCGCGCCGCTCATCGAGCCAATGAACGTCATCAGAATATTGAGCTTTTGCTCGGCCAGGTTTACCACTTTACGGCGAATAAAATAGAGCGAAGACGAGAGGGAGCCGCCGCACGCCTGTAATTTATTGGTCGCCAGCGCGTTTGCCGGCGACATCCCGGCGGCCATCAGCGCAGGGATAGTGAGCAGCCCTCCGCCCCCGGCGATAGAATCGATAAATCCTGCCAGTACGGCGACAAAAAACAGCACCACCAGCAGCAGCGGGGAGACCATAAACAGATCATAAAAATTGTCCATCAGAGTACATGCTCATCCAGTAGCGCCTGGCAGGAAGGCGGCAACGGCGGCGGTGTCTTCTTCTCAGGCTTTGTGGTGCCAGGTTTTGGCGGTTCGAACCAGCTTTGCAGTTCAGCGCCGCATCCATCGCCCGGCGGGGGTAAAGGTTGATCTTCGCACTCCAGGCTGTCGGCAGGGCAGCGTAAACGCACGTGCATATGTGCGCGATGCTGGAACCAGGGGCGTACTTTACGTAGCCAGTCACGATCGTTTCCGGCATCGAGGCAAAGCTGTTGTTTAATAGCCGGATTGACGAAAATACGGGTGACGTCATTGTCTTGTGCCGCCAGTTTGATCAGACTGGCGATATCCGACGACCAGCGCGACGGCACGACATGTTTACCGTCGCGGGACACCAGATCTAACGCCTGCGGGCGCAATAGCTGCGCCTGGCTCCAGCGCGTTTTCGGCAACTGCAAGAAAATATCCACATCAAGCCCGGTCTGATGACTGGCGTGTCCGCCATTAAAGCGGCCTCCGGCAGGCATCCCCATGTCGCCTATCAGGACGGTTCCGAGCCCCCGTTGCTGCACCTGATGACTCAACCGCTGGATAAACATGACCAAGTCCGGGTGGCCGAAATAACGGCGCTGATCGGTGCGCATCACCTGATAATTATCGGACTGTACCGGCAACGTGTCGGCGCCAATGATGCATCCGTTGGCAAAGCTACCGATAGACTGGGCTGCGCCGGGGACAGGATGAGTTATTTTCTGCCACGGCGTCGCCGCCAGGCTGGCGCTACTGACAAACCATGCCAGCAGCGCAATCGCGGTTTTTTTCATTTCTTACCAGCGTGGAATCTCTGTCTTTACATCCGCATTCTGTGCCCGATGGCGCAGCAGGTGATCCATCAGCACGATCGCCAGCATGGCCTCTGCGATCGGCACTGCGCGAATCCCCACACACGGATCGTGGCGCCCTTTGGTGATCATCTCGACTTCTTCACCCATCCGGTTGATCGTACGTCCCGGCACGGTAATGCTGGAGGTAGGTTTCAGCGCCATATGCGCCACAATGTGTTGCCCGCTACTGATGCCACCGAGGATGCCGCCAGCGTGGTTGCTCTGAAAACCCTGCGCCGTGATTTCATCGCGATTCTGGCTGCCGCGCAGCGCCACCACGTTAAATCCTTCGCCGATCTCCACGCCTTTCACCGCATTGATGCTCATCAGCGCATGGGCGATGTCCGCATCCAGTCGGTCAAATACCGGTTCGCCAAGCCCTGCCGGCACGCCGCTCGCCATCACCGTCACTTTCGCGCCGATGGAGTCGCCCTCTTTTTTCAGCGCGCGCATCAGTTCGTCCAGCGCGTCAAGTTTGTCCGCATCGGGACAAAAGAACGGATTAAGCTCAACCTGACGCCAGTCTTTAATCTCCAGCGGAATGTCGCCCATCTGGGTCAGGCAGCCGCGGATTTCGATACCGAACTTTTCCGCCAGGTATTTCTTGGCGATCGCCCCTGCCGCTACGCGCATCGCGGTTTCACGCGCGGAAGAACGTCCACCGCCACGGTAATCGCGCAGGCCGTATTTCTGCTCATAGGTGTAATCCGCGTGCCCCGGACGAAAAACATCTTTAATCGCGCTGTAGTCCTGCGAGCGCTGATCGGTGTTTTCAATCAGCAGGCCAATGCTGGTGCCGGTCGTCACGCCATCAAACACGCCGGAGAGAATTTTTACCTGGTCCGGTTCGCGGCGCTGGGTAGTATAGCGCGAGGTGCCGGGGCGACGTCTGTCGAGATCGTGCTGCAGATCGGCCTCCGTCAACGGGATGCCGGGCGGCACGCCATCGACGATACACCCAAGCGCCAGCCCGTGTGATTCGCCGAAAGTGGTTACGCGAAAGAGTTGTCCAATTGTGTTTCCTGCCATCACGGCTCCGTTATCGTTGTTGTCGTTTGCGTGTTTTAATCTTTATAAATATTGAAATGTTCACGGGCCGCGAGCAACTGCGCTTTGGTCAACATAAAGACGCCATCGCCGCCGTTGTCAAACTCCAGCCAGGTGAACGGCACATCCGGATACTGCTCCATCAGATGTACCATGCTGTTTCCGACTTCACAAATCAGAACGCCGTCATCGGACAGATAATCCGGCGCATTCCCCAGGATACGGCGGGTCAATTTGAGGCCGTCAGTGCCGGACGCCAGCCCCAGCTCAGGTTCGTGGCGATATTCGTTCGGCAGATCGGACATATCCTCCGCATCGACATAAGGCGGGTTAGTGACAATCAGATCGTACTGAACTTTCGGCAGATCGCGGAACAGATCGGAACGGATTGGCGTCACGTGATGGATAAGACCGTGTTCTTCAATGTTATGCTCGGCGACAGCCAGCGCATCCGGCGAAATATCGACCGCATCAACCTCTGCGTCCGGGAAAGCATAAGCACAGGCGATGGCGATGCAGCCGCTACCGGTACACATATCCAGAATATATTTCGGCTGTTGGCTAATAAGGCCGGCGAAGTGGTTATTAATCAGCTCGCCAATGGGCGAACGCGGCACCAGCACGCGCTCATCGACATAAAATTCGTGGCCGCAGAACCAGGCTTTATTGGTCAGGTAGGCGACCGGGATACGTTCGTTAATGCGACGAATCACTCGCTCGACAATGCGGTGTTTTTCGCTGGACGTCAGCCGCGCGGTCCGCATATCTTCCGGAATATCCAGCGGCAGATAAAGAGACGGCAACACCAGTTGTACCGCTTCATCCCACGGGTTATCGGTACCGTGTCCATACCAGATATTCGCCGCGCTAAAGCGGCTTACCGCCCAGCGCAACATGTCCTGAATGGTATGCAGTTCACTTACTGCTTCATCGACGAAAATTTTATCCACGTATTCCTCCAGGGCATGCTCGCATTAAATTCGGCGGCTAGTTTGCCACGAAGACAGGGATAAATCAGCATTGACGCGGCGGGAGAATACGAAAAATCCGTTTTGACCGTTCGGATATCCTCCGGGTCGGGTAAACTAAGGCAAAAGATCAGACGAGACCCACGAATGAAAAAGAAAACATCGCTCAGCGAGGAGGACCAGGCGCTGTTCCGTCAGCTGATGGTCGGCACCCGAAAGATTAAACAGGATACTATCGTCCATCGGCCACTGCGCAAGAAAATCACGGAAGTCCCTACCCGAAGGTTAATTCAGGAACAGGCGGACGCCAGCCACTATTTTTCCGATGAGTTCCAGCCGCTGCTCAATACGGAAGGGCCGGTAAAGTATGTCCGTGAAGATGTCAGCCATTTCGAGCTAAAAAAAATGCGCCGCGGCGACTATTCGCCGGAACTGTTTCTGGATTTACACGGCTTAACGCAGCTTCAGGCCAAGCAGGAACTGGGGGCGCTGATTGCCGCCTGCCGTCGGGAACATATTTTTTGCGCCTGCGTCATGCATGGACACGGTAAACATATTCTGAAACAGCAAACGCCGTTATGGCTGGCGCAGCATCCGCATGTGATGGCCTTTCATCAGGCACCAAAAGAGTACGGCGGCGACGCCGCGCTGCTGGTGTTGATTGAAGTGGAAGAGTGGCAACCGCCCGAATTACCCTGATGCGGAATTGCCGGATGGCGGCGCAAGCGCCTTATCCAGCCTACGAACAGCCAGCGCTGTCGTAGGCCTGATAAGCGAAGCGCCATCAGGCAGCAAAGATTAAATCGCTTTCGCCATTTTCAGATTGCAGGGACTCATTTGCCAGTTGAATGTCCCCTTGCCGCTTTCATCAAGCGTAACGTTGGCAATTGCGGACGTCGTGAACATCGGCGGCGTTTCGCCCGGACAAAGCTCAGATACCAGGTATCCGACCAGAGGTAAGTGAGAGATCACCAGCACCGATCCGATCTCTTCATTGGCCAGCGCCTGGAGGTAGGCGCTGACCAGACCGACATCGCCACAGGGCGTTAGCTCCGGCAGGACATCCACCTGAGCCGGCAGATTCATACAATCGCCGACCACATCTAACGTCTGTTCGGCCCGAAGAAACGGACTCACCAGAACACGTTCGATATCCACTTTTTGACCTTTCAGCCAGTTCGCCATCAGGCGAGACTCGTCACACCCACAAGGGGTCAAGGGACGAACCGAATCACTGGCGGCATCGAGGGCTGCGTCGCCGTGACGCATGATAAAAACTTGCATATTGCACCGCTTTTGTTAACCAGTTTCACCAACACGCTTACCACATGCCCCTATTGGCTGCGGCAAAAATGCGGTGGCCGGCATTGTGCCTTATCCATTCACTGAATGAAACGCTGTTTTTTACCTCAATGGCGTAAGTATAGTCAATCCTTGATTATTATTTCGCCACTAAGGAGGCATTCAGTGCGGATTCATATTCTCTTTGACCTCAATTTCCCTGGTCAGTTTCCCCATTCGTCCAGAAATGCTCCCTGCGCTCCGCCATGCGCACTAATTGTTCACAAGGCGCGTAACGAGGACCGTAAAGTGCGGCCAGGCGCTGTAATGTCGCCACCATTTCACCCGGCCCGAGAGCATCCATATAGCGGAACGGGCCACCGAGAAACGGCGGAAAACCGATACCAAACACGGCGCCGATATCGCCATCGCGCGCGCTGCGAATCACTTTTTCGTCGAAACAGCGCGCCGCTTCGTTAAGCATTAACATGACACAGCGCTCTGCCACCTGCTGCGCAGACAGTCGACTCTGCCCTTGCACGCCAATAAGCTTATAAATAGCAGGGTCAACCTGTTTTTTGCTTTTACGCCCTTTTTCGCCATAAAGATAGAAACCGCGACCATTTTTTCTACCTTTGCGATCGTCATTCAAAATTGAAGCGACAACATTTGCAGGCGCGCTAAAACGTTCTCCATACGCCGCCTCAAGCACAGGAATAATTTTAGTGCCCGTGTCGATTCCTACCTCATCCAAAAGTTGGATTGGCCCCACCGGAAAACCAAATTTTACCAGGGCGGCGTCAATATGTTCGACACGTGCGCCTTCAGTCAGCATCCGAATCGCCTCATTGATATATGGCGCAAGAATTCGGTTAACATAAAACCCGGCTTTATCGCTGACGACTATCGGGGTTTTACCCTGTTTTTTCGCCAGCTTAACGGTCGTGGCGATGGTCTGCGCGGAAGTAGACGCGTGAGGAATGACCTCAACCAGCGGCATTTTCTCGACCGGGCTAAAAAAGTGCAATCCAATCACCTGTTCCGGTCTGGCCGCATTCGCCGCAATATCGCCAATCGGCAGGGAAGAAGTATTGGAGGCAAAAATGGTGTGAGCAGCGCAATTTTGTTCCACTTCCGCCACCATCTGTTGTTTTAACGGCAGATCTTCAAACACCGCTTCAATGACCAGATCACGATGACTGAAACCACGATAATCTGTCGAACCTGATATCAACGCCAATTGTTTATCGCGTTCGCTGGCTTTGATATGGCGGCGGCGTACTTTTGTTTCAAGCAGATCCCAGCTGTACTTCAGAGCATGATTGATCCCCTGAGTATTTATATCCTTAATTCGTACTGGCAATCCGCCTTTACAGGCCGTAACCCAGGCGATACCGCCACCCATTAACCCGCCGCCTAAGATGCCCACGCTGTTCAGCGGGCCGGGCGGCGCATCGCTACCGGGATCTTTTTTCACCTCGGTACTGGCAAAGAAAATAGCGCGCAGCGCCTGCGATTGAGGCGTCATCGCCAGCTCGCCGAAAGCGCGCGCTTCCGCGTCATAGCCGCTACTGCTGCCCTGCGCCAGTCCAGTTTCAATCACATCAATGATCCGCTCCGTCGCCGGATAATTACCCTGCGTTTTTTGCGCCGTCTTTTTACGCACCAGGCGAAATAACAGCGCGCGCCCCAGCGGCCCCGCCAGGATACGTTCCCGGACCGGCAATGTCCGTTGCGCCAGGCGTTCTTTTTTAGCCAGCTCGACAGCCGCTTCCAGTAAAATAGTTTGCGGCACCACATCATCAACCAGCCCGGCTTTAAGCGCCTGTCTGGCGCGAAGCTGTTTACCTGTCAGGATCATATCCAGCGCGGTACTGACCCCCACCAGCCGTGGAAGTCGCTGCGTTCCGCCCGATCCCGGTAAAAGCCCTAACTGTACCTCCGGCAGTCCGAGAACGGTTTTAACGTCGTCGGTACAGATGCGCCGATGGCAGGCCAGCGCCATTTCAAGGCCGCCCCCCAGACAGGCGCCGTGAATGGCGGCGATAACCGGAACAGGCAATGCCTGGATCTCCGCCATCAGTTGTTGCCCCTGACGCGCCAGCGTTTCCGCTTCCTGCGCGTTTTGGCAGTGGCCTATCATGTTGATATCAGCGCCAGCAATAAAGTTATCTGCTTTGGCTGAGATAAAAACAACGCCCTGCAACGCTTTATTTTCCCGGATTTGCTTCAGGATGGCGCGTACCTGCGCGGCAAACTCCGCTTTCAGGGTGTTCACCTTTTCTCCAGGGACATCAATAGCGACAACCGCGACATTATCCAGACGCACGTTAAGCATAAAAGCTGATGTGGTAGTCATTATTCCGCCTCCAGAACCATCGCCGCGCCAAGACCGCCAGCCGCGCAGGCCGTGACCAGGCCAAAACCTCCGCCCCGACGCCGTAATTCGTGCAACGTTTGGGTTATCATCCGCGCGCCCGTTGCGGCAAAAGGATGCCCGTAGGCGATTGAGCCGCCGAGCACGTTGAATTTAGCGTCATCCACCTCCCCTGTCGCCTGCGCACGACCAAGCACCTCACGGGCAAATCGTTCGCTGCCCAGCAGTTGTAAGTTCGCCAGAGTCTGAGCGGCAAACGCTTCATGCATGTCAAAAAGCGTCAGATCGGCCATCGTCAACCCGGCCCGCTCCAGCGCCAGCGGCGTTGACCAGGCCGGCCCCAATAGCATGTCCTGCCAGACATCAATAGCGGTAAAGGCGTAGCTGCGCAGATAACCAAGCGGGTGCAGCCCCAGCTCTTTAGCGCGGGATTCGGTCATCAGAATAACGGCGGCAGCGCCGTCGGTCAGCGGTGTACTATTGGCGGCGGTCACGGAGCCATGTTTTCTGTCAAAAGCGGGACGCAGTTTAGCGTAGTCCGCCAGCGTGGAGGTGCCGCGAATGTTGTTGTCTTCTGCAAAGGGGTTTTTATACGGCGGCACATAGGTCGTCATCACTTCTTCCGCCAGTTTGCCATCCGCCCATGCCTGCGCGGCGCGCTGATGTGAACGATGCGCCAGAGCGTCCTGCTGTTCACGCGTAATACCATACGTTTTCGCCATCTGTTCGGCGGTATCGCCCATGCGCAGACCGGTGGAATACTCAGCAACGGCGGGAGGAACGGGCAGCAGGTCGCGTAAGCGCAGACGAGAAAAAAGCGTCAGCCGTTGGCGGGTCGTCCGGGCTTTATTGACATCAACCAGTACCCGCGCCAGGGCTTTACTCACGCCTATTGGCAGTACCGACGACGAATCTGCGCCGCCAGCGATACCCGCGCGTATCGTGCCGGCCATCAGGCTTTCCGCCACATTCGCTACCGCCTGAAAACTGGTGGCGCAGGCGCGGCTTACGCTATAGGCATCGGTATGAACATTCATTCCCGTACCCAGCACAATTTCGCGCGCAATATTGGGGGCTTCCGGCATTTGTACTACCTGACCAAAAACCAGTTGCTCAATGGCATCGGCTGGAATTTCACTGCGCGCCAGCAGCTCGCCTACCACCATCTTGCCGAGATCAACAGCGGGAATACCATGAAATGCAGTGGCCTGACGAGCGAAGGGGGTTCGTAACCCACTGACAATAGCAATGCGATCGCCCTGGCGGGTGACCAACGGTAAAGCCTGACGCATAGTACTCCCCTGTAAAAAAATAAATTAGTGGTCTGACCTGATCACAGTCTTAACCAATTTTTTACATTTAGCCAAGCAGAGAGAAAAGAAAGTGGGAGCTAAGGCACAGTGAAGGGAAGCGACAAAAAAAGAAAACGCCTCCGCCAGATGATGACGGAGGCGTCGTGAATGAACGGATTAACGCAGGCCGAGCTGGAAGATCAGCGTTTCTGCTTCGCAGGCGAAAACAAAATCAATATCCAGACGAACGCCTTCGGATTCCTCGGTAAAGGTTGGCGTAATTTGGCAAGGTTCAGACTCCACGCTACGCGCTTTTTCGGTTAACGCCGCCAGCGTCTCTTCAGCCTCTGCGCGGGTAGCGAATACGCGGCTGTATGACGCGGTGCAATCGGAGTTGTCCATGATGGTTCCAACGTCCATACAGCAGCAAACCGGGGTTTCATCAGCACTGCATTTACTCATTGTAGATTTCCTCTGTATTTGCACCCAGGGTGCCAGATAAACGATGGGGATATTTTACGCTCCCGGCATTCGCCTCTCCAGTCGTTAATGGTGGGAAACGCGTTAAGTGACCGAAATCACACTTAAAAATGATCTAAAACAAAAATCGCGCGATCGGGAGACCGTTAAGCCCGCCGATTTTGCCAGCCAGATCTCGTTTCTAAGATCACAATTGAAAAAACTTATAAACATACTTGCAACATTCTAGCTGGTCAGACCTATACTCTCGCCACTGGTCTGATTTCTAAGTCGTACCGCAGACCCTACACTTCGCGCTCCTGTTACAGCATGTAACATAGTTTGTATAAAAATAATCAATGAGGTTATGGTCATGAGCCAGAAAACCCTGTTTACAAAGTCTGCTCTCGCAGTCGCAGTGGCAATCATCTCCACCCAAGCCTGGTCTGCAGGCTTTCAGTTAAACGAATTTTCTTCCTCTGGCCTTGGCCGGGCCTATTCGGGTGAAGGCGCAATCGCAGATGATGCGGGTAACGTTAGCCGCAACCCGGCGTTAATTACTATGTTTGACCGCCCGACGTTTTCAGCGGGCGCGGTTTATATTGATCCTGATGTTAATATTAGCGGGACATCGCCATCTCGTCGGACGTTAGATGCGGATAACATCGCGCCGACGGCCTGGGTGCCGAACGTCCATTTTGTCGCCCCGATTAACGATCAGTTTGGCTGGGGGGCTTCTATTACCTCTAACTATGGTCTGGCGACAGAGTTTAACGACACATACGCCGGCGGCTCGGTAGGCGGTACGACCGATCTTGAAACCATGAACCTGAATTTAAGCGGTGCTTATCGCTTAAATGAGGCCTGGAGCTTCGGCCTCGGCTTTGATGCGGTATACGCGCGTGCGAAAATCGAACGTTTTGCGGGCGATTTAGGCCAGTTGGTCGCGGCACAGAATCCGGCGCTGGCGCCGGTCGCGGGTCAGATTCCCAGCGACACCAAGATTGCCCACCTGAACGGTAATCAGTGGGGCTTTGGCTGGAATGCCGGTATCCTTTATGAACTGGATAAAAATAACCGCTACGCGCTGACCTACCGCTCGGAAGTCAAAATTGACTTTAAAGGCAACTACAGTAGCGATCTTCCCATCGCTATAAACCAATTTAATCTGCCTATCCCAACGGCAACCGGCGGCGCGACGCAGTCAGGCTACCTGACGCTGAATCTGCCGGAAATGTGGGAAGTGTCCGGTTATAACCGTGTGGCGCCACAGTGGGCCATCCACTATAGCCTGGCCTATACCAGCTGGAGTCAGTTCCAGGAATTGAAGGCAAAATCGACCGCCGGCGATACGCTCTTTGAGAAGCATGAAGGCTTTAAAGACGCTTACCGCATTGCGTTGGGTACCACCTATTACTACGATGACAACTGGACGTTCCGTACCGGTATCGCCTTCGATGACAGCCCGGTACCAGCGCAAAACCGTTCTATCTCTATTCCGGACCAGGACCGTTTCTGGCTGAGCGCCGGTACGACTTACGCCTTTAACAAAGATGCGTCTGTCGACGTTGGCGTCTCTTATATGCATGGTCAGAGCGTGAAAATTAATGAAGGCCCTTATCAGTTTGAATCTGAAGGGAAAGCCTGGCTGTTCGGTACTAACTTTAACTACGCGTTCTAATCTCTTTCTGAAACGGATCAAAAAGGTGAGCATTTCGCTCACCTTTTTATTTACTGCCGTTTATTCTGAGTCTATCTCTTTGAGTTCGTCCTGAATCGCCTGCGCGTTCGGGTTTTCCTGCGGCTTGAGTTTTCCGCCATTGGCGATAAAGTCATGACGCTGGAAGTACGCCTCGCGCACCATAATATAAGGATCGGAAGACTGGCGCAGCAAACCATCGGAGTCCAGCAACTGCGCGCGAGTTTCTATCCCTTCGATAGTCCATTTTCCTATGGACATTGGCCAGGTCAACCACGAGAGCACCGGATACAAGGTATCCGCCATATCCCCGCCATCTTCACGCAGCGTGAAGCTGCCGTAGAACGGAAGTTGCATATAAGGCCCATACCCCACGCCATAATGGCCCAGCGTACTGCCAAAGCGATGCGGTTCAACGCGCTGCAGCTTAGGATTCGCCATTCCCGCGACGTCAATAAAGCCGCCCATCCCTAATAAGGTGTTCAGGAAGAAACGAGTGAAATGCACCATACCCTGATAAGGATCGCCCTGCAGGAAATAGTTCACCATGATCGCCGGTTCTTCGAGGTTGCCGGTGAAATTACTTAAACCGTTACGCGCAGGCTGTGGAACATAATCACGCCAGGCGACCGCGACCGGCCGAACAACATACGGGTCCAGCACATTAAAGTTGAAGTTGTACATGGTGCGGTTAAACCCTTCAAATGGGTCTGAACGCCCCTGCTGTTCTGTACCGGAACTCGCACACCCGACCAGCAGTGTGGTTCCCAGCGCCAGCGCCGACAGGCGAAGCTTCATAGATGTCTCCCTGTGAATTATGGCTATCGCTGATTGCCATCCATGACGGAACGCTACCGTATCCGCCTGTTTAGGTGTGAGCGATTTTAACAGCACGTCAAACGATGTCTATATGCGCGATCTCATTGCTCTGAGCATAGCCTGGTAACGCAACAACGTGACGGCCCTATTCTAACGAAACAGATAAAAACGAGCGTGATCATTTTTATTTTTTCGGAGAATGCCCCGGCCTGGGTAAATGAAAAACCGCTACGCTTTATTAATATGTGTTAATCAGCAGGGATCATCATGGATAGCCTTAACGACGATAAAATTAACCGGCACAGCAGTGACCTGGAAGTTGAAAGCGAAGAAAAACAAAGCGGTAAAGAGATTGAGGTGGATGAAGATCGTCTTCCTTCCCGCGCCATGGCGATTCATGAACATATTCGCCAGGATGGTGAAAAAGAGATGGAACGCGATGCGATGGCTTTGCTCTGGTCAGCCATTGCCGCAGGACTTTCTATGGGGGCATCACTCCTGGCGAAAGGGATTTTCCACGTGCAGCTTGAAGGCGTTCCCGGCGGCTTTTTACTGGAAAATCTCGGCTATACCTTTGGTTTTATCATTGTCATCATGGCCCGCCAGCAATTATTTACTGAAAATACCGTTACCGCCGTATTGCCGGTAATGCAAAATCCCACTCTGAGTAACGTTGGCCTGCTGATGCGCTTATGGGGCGTAGTCTTATTGGGCAACCTTATTGGCACCGGGGTTGCGGCGTGGGCATTTGAATATATGCCTATATTTGATGAAGAGACCCGCGACGCCTTTGTCAAAATTGGTATGGAGGTCATGAAAAATAGCCCAACGGAGATGTTTGCCAACGCGATTATCTCTGGCTGGATCATCGCCACAATGGTATGGATGTTTCCTGCTGCAGGCGGGGCAAAAATTGTGGTCATTATTTTGATGACCTGGCTTATCGCGCTGGGCGATACCACCCATATTGTCGTCGGTTCCGTTGAAATTTTGTATCTGGTTTTCAACGGCACACTGCCCTGGAGCGACTTTCTCTGGCCCTTCGCCCTTCCCACACTTGCCGGAAATATCTGCGGCGGCACCTTTATTTTCGCATTAATGAGCCACGCGCAGATCCGCAACGATATGAGCAATAAACGTAAGGAAGAAGCGAGGCTACGCGGCGAGCGCCTGGAACGGGAGCGGAAAAAAGCGGAAAAACAGCGCTGAGTGGCGACGGTTTAACCAGTCAGGCGGCGCTACACTTACTCCGGCGAATAAAAAACGCTATACTGGCGCCGCGTTGTCCCCTTAGTTAAATGGATATAACGAGCCCCTCCTAAGGGCTAGTTGCAGGTTCGATTCCTGCAGGGGACACCATTGATACCCAGGAAATTCTCTTCTTGCTGCATAGTCTTTCGAGCGGTTCCCCTTTCATGTTGCTTTTATTGCCCCTATGCAATATCACCGGACATGCCACACGTTCAGCAAAAAGTCGTCATCGGCCGGTTATGACCGATGACATGCTGATGTGGTCTAGAAGCGGTACTGCAACCCCGCGGTAACCGTATAGTTATTATTAGCTATACCTGCGGCATCGCCACCAAAATACGCCGTATCACCGCTGGTTTTATCTATGATTTGCGTACCGCCCTTACCTTCTTCATATTTACTGTAAGCGAACTCAGCAAAGATTTTTGCATTACTGGTAATATAATATCCGGCGTCAATAGAAGCGCCATAATATCGTGAATTTTCCGTTTTTTCGCGGAAGGTAAGTTTGCGCATGTAGTGTTCGTCATTATCATGCGCATTTACCCAGTCGCTGTATTTAAACAGTACATTACACTCAAAGTCATTAATACGATAATCACCCGCCAGCCCGATATAGGGCATTTCGAAACGCTGGCTATAACCTATGCCGCGCACGCCATGAGGAAAGTTACCAATATACCGACCATTATCATAAATATAAGACCCGCCTCTTGCCGTCCAGCTAAAACGGGTTTCCTGATAGCCCGCTGTCACGCCCGCCTTGTAGTTATCGCCCTGCAATAACCAACCTTTCACGTTCAAATCGTATTCATTAGCATAGTTGGCGCTGGTGTCCGGATGAATTGAACGATCGGTCCAGCCTGGCTGCTCACTGCTCATCCAGTCATGGTCAACCATATGACCCGATCCCGACGCCAAAGACGTCCAGCCGCGGGCGTCCAGCGTCATGAACGAATAGGGCTCCCATGATAAATCCCCCTGCAACGTGGCGACATTTTTTATTTTCCAGTCCAGTTGACTCAGCTTCCGCCCGGTGTCGGTATCATAAACCAGCTCCCTGGATTTACCATTTAACACTCCCACGGAAAGGGATGTCGTGACGCTATCAGGAGAGACGTCCGGAATAAATAAGGTAGACTCCGCATAAACCGACTCAGAAAATACGGCGATCATCATTACTGCAATAGCATGTTTTTTCATTTCTCTTGTCCTCATATTCAGATGTAATCTGGAGAGGTGATGAAGTTTTCATCTTGTCAAATCGTCGGACAAGAGTACATTTATTACGCCAGAGAACTTGACGCATTTTTACCTTATATTGAAGTTAAGAAATAGAATTTGATGCTCAGGTGAATAATAAGCAATCTATAATCATGATGGAATGATTTACCATTACGGTGATGCGACGTTATCTGGCTAACGACATCGTTGCTGATGTTGCCAGCCAGATTGAAAGTAACTGTAATATCAGAATTTATAATGCTCTTTACTTAGACCATATTTTTTCATGCGCAGATAAAGTTTTTTACGGGGAATTTGCAGGTACTCCGCCACTTCATTAATTCGTCCCTGATGAATATTTAATGCTTCGGTAATAATTTGTCGCTCATACTCTTCAACGCGCCGGTCAAGCGGGGTCGGCTCCTGCAGAAGCAACTGCGGGTTGACCGTTTCCGCCAGCGGCAGCACGCCAACAGCAAAAAGCTCTGCCGCATTAGCCAGTTCGCGCACATTGCTTGGCCAGGCGCGTCGCATTATTCCTTTCAGTAATTCCCCCGCTATTTCCGGCACTGGATGATTGAGTCGCAGGCAGGCTTTTCGAAGATAATGGCGAAATAACGGCTCGATATCATCCGGTCGCTGAGAAAGAGACTGGCAGGCGATTTGGGTCATGGCGAAACAGTAGTAAAGCTCGGCCGCAATCTGGTTAGCTGCCGCCTGCTCCACCAGCGAAGCGCTGCCAACGCCCACCAAACGAAAAGGCCGATGCTCCAGGCTTTGTAAACGCGCCAGATGGTGCTGCTGTTCGCGTGTCAGATATTCGGGATGACTCAACACCAGCGTACCTCCTTGCGCCTGGTCGATGAATGTCTCCAACTGCCCGGCATTCTCCGGCGTAAGTTCATAGCGTACAAACGGCCCTTTCGCGTTACGCCCCAGTTGATGGAGATAACGGGCGCCAGTCATACGTCCAGTGCCATGCTCACCATAAAACCATACGGCAATGTCCGTTTCCGCCAGTTGTTGTAACCGTTGTCGAAACTGATTCATCCACTCGCTGCGCCCAATCAGTTCAACCTGTAACGTCTGCTGGCAATATTGCCGCCGTGCAATGACCGACCGGCGCTGGCGTAGCGCGTCTTCAATTAATATCAACAGCTTGCCCGGATCGACGGGTTTTTGCAGAAAATCCCAGGCGCCCTTTTTCACCGCATCAACCGCCATCGGTACATCGCCATGTCCGGTAATCAATAAGATTGGCAGTTGATCGTCATCCTGATGAAACAGCGTCATAAGATCGATACCGGAACACCCCGGCATACACACATCGCTCAAAACGATCCCCTCCCAATCCGCTTCTACCCACTCTTTGGCCTCGAAAGGATGGGTAAAGCCACGCACGCGGTAGCCTGCCTGCTCAAGCATTTGGGTGTAGGCGTCAAGTACATCAACGTCATCATCAATCAGCAAAATAGAACATTCATCATTCAACATCATCGACATCCGTTACCGAGAATTGCAGCACTACGCAAGCGTTACGCGTCAGCGTCGACGCCAGACGCAGATCGCCCTTCATTTGCGCCATCAGCGACACGCTAATCGACAGCCCAATACCCAACCCGACAGCTTTACTGGTGGTAAACGGCTTGAGTAAAGAGGGCAACAACGCCACAGGCCAGCCAGGGCCGTTATCTGCAATATAAACCTCCAGCGCCTCTCCCTGCGTCTGCCACGTCACCGCGATAGCCGCATCATGCGAACAGGCGTCAAGCGCATTCGCCAGCACATTCACCAGAACCTGCTGAATACGCACTTCATCGCCGCTAACCCATACGGTGTCGGTTGGCAGTGAAAGCGCTCCCTGCCGGGATTGGTGGCGCATGGCTAATAACTCCCATGCCGCCACAAAGGTTTGGCGCAGATCAACGGGATACAATGGCGTTTCCAGCTCCGCCCGACGGGTAAACTGCCGCAGCGAACGGATAATGGCGTCAATCCGGTTAATGAGCCCTTCCGCTTTGGTGAGCGTATTTCTCGCCTGTCCGCTCTGACCTTGTTCAATCGCGCGTCCCGCCGTAAATAAATACATTGAAAGCGCATTCAGCGGCTGGTTAATTTCATGCGCCAGCGTGGTCATGGTCTGGCCGACTACCGCCAGTTTCGCCGTCTGAATCAACTCATCCTGCATGGCGCGCAGGTCGGCTTCTATCTCTTTGCGCTCGGCAACCTCTTGTTCAAGCTGTCTGCGTTGCATATTGAGCTGGCCCAGCGTATGACGTAGCAAACGGGCTATCCGTCCTAGCTCATCGCGCCCGTAAACCGGGATAGTCGAGTCGGTTCTCCCCAGCCCTATCTGTACCACAGCCTGATTAAGCGCGGTAAAACGCTTTACCAGCCGGGAACGGATAAAATAGTGGTTGAGTCCCCAGGCCAGCAGCAACGCCAGGAGCGTCGCCACTAAAATAAGCCCGCCGCTAACGCGGACAATCTGTTCCAGGCGTTGATTGAACGTCTGCATTTGCTGGTGACTACTACCTAACTGCGCCTCAAGCAGCGTGCGAAAGCGCCCTAGCGTAGCCTCTCTGGCGCGGCTGGCGTCCAGTAAGGCTTTTTGCGCCGCAACATAATCGCGCATGGTATCGGGCATCTTATTTTTTACCATCCCGATTTCCAATAGTTCGTCGATGGTTTGCCGCAGCGTGATTGTACTGGGCCAGTCATCCAGCGCACGAATATTCTCATCCGCCGTTTTTTTTAGGTTTTCCAGATAGCGAATATGGGTCTCCACCAGCATCCCGTCATTATTGCCGGACTTGAGCTCATTCAATCTGTCGCGCAGGTCGTCAACAATCTGATTTTCAATTCGCGCCAGGGTATATACCTGCTGCTGCTCGTTCTGCACCTCGCGCGAACGTTGCAAGTACTGCGCTGCATCGCCCTGATTCGCCTCAATTTGATCGAGCAGTGTCCCCTGCTGCCAGGTAAAATCCTGTACCAGCGAATTTAGCTCCGTGGTGAAATCATCATGGAGCCAGTCAATACGAGCGGAAAGCTCGCTGACTTTCTCCCGCACCAAAAACATGTTGTAGAGGGCGTTGTCCAGCTCCGCCAGCAAGGTCCGGCTATCCTGTAAAATGACGGCCAGTTGCCGGCGTTCAGCAAGCTGAAGCCCCTGACTGAGACGCTCAATCTTATCCAGATGCTGAATAATCTGCGTACGTAACTGCAAACGTACCGTCGTGTTCGGCGCCAGCAAAAATTCATTGAGCTGATCCACGGCCAGATTCAGGTTCCCCTCAATTAAAAAAGCGGAGTGGATGCGAGGAAAATATTCATCAAGCGAATAGCGAACCTGCGAACTTTGCTCATGCCAGGAATAAAGGCTGACCATACTGACAATCAGCGTCAGTAATGCGCCCGTTAAAAATGCACCCCGTAAACTGTTGCTGATACTGAGCTGACGAAGCCGTTGCAATAATCTCCCCTTCATTTCAGCTCTTCCAGTTTGTGAATCGCCAGCCGCTGATTGTTCAGAAACCAGATCTGCCACTCCATCATTTTTTGTTCGGCAAAGCTTTTATTATCAAACTGCGCCAGCCAGGTTTCATCTTCGCTGCTTGCCGCATCCACCGGGACGCTGGTCAATAAGGCTCTGATTTCAGGTAAGGGGCGTTTAAGCCGCGTTTCTGCGCTGTGCAACGCTCGCCATGCATCTTTAAGCTGCGCGAGACGAAAACTGATCGCGGTATCAAACATGCGTTGTACCAGTTGCTGACGCTTCAGGATCAGACGATAGTTCAACGGCGGCTGGGCCATCAAACGCTGTTGTTGCGCGGCGCGAGGATTATCGGCGCTAAGCGGTGCGACGGGATACTTACCGGTATTCGCGTCAGCCAGTATCCTTTGCCCTTTCGGACTTAATAAGTAATGAATAAAAGCACGCGCTTCGTCTGCATGACGGCTGTTTTTCAACACCGCGACGTAAGTGGGCGACACCGCAGAATACGGGAAATAGGTAAAAGCAAGATTAGGATCGTTAAGTAGCAAATTAGCATAGTTATCAATGACCGGCCCGGCAACGCCAAGCCCGCTTTTGATTTTATCCGCTACGCCGAAACTGCGAGAGGAAATCGTGACCAGATTACCCGAGATTGCCAGCAGCGTCGCCCACCCTGCCGTCCAGCCTTTTTGCTGCAACAGCGACTCCACCATCAAATGATTGGTGTCTGAGCGTGACGGACTGCTCATTAATAGAGCGCCCTGGTAACTGGGCAGGCCCATATCCTGCCAGTCGGCAGGCGGCGGAAGATGGCGCGCAGCGAGCGCTGAACGATTGATCAATAGCCCAAATCCGGATACCGCTACCGCCACTGAAGTTGAGCGGATAGAACGCGGCACCAGCTTCTGGCTGGCGGCAGGCGCGCTATCCAATAGCGCCAGCTTTTGGTGCTCCTGAAGGTGTTGCAACAGCATGGGGGATGACGTCAGGATCAGATCGACATTTTCCGCATTCGCCGTATCAAGTAATTGCTCTAAAGAACCGCTGGTACGGTTGAGCGTACGAATCATGACGGAACCCGGCTCCGTCTGCCAGCGCTGGATAATCCAGGCGGTCGCGCTGGGTGAAAAGGTCGTTGCCATCACCAGCTCGCGGCTGTACGCCTGGCAAGAACCGAACATCGCCGCCAGCCATAGCGTAAAAGCGCCCACTCTGGCGAAACGACTACAGCATGAGAAAAGTCGATTTGTGATCCCGTTCATAAATATCGATATCACATAAAGAAAATATTGAGACAAAACTTACCCTTTTATTTCTGTTGGCATCCAGAACAGCGTTATTTGAATAATAACGGGTCCGTCGCCCGAAAACATCAATAAAGCGTATCAGATCACTGGCAGCAAATTTGTTAATATCCGCACATGCTAACGATAAAACGGCCATGCCAATAATTAAAGTTTCACCACACCCTTCAGGATGAGTCAAAAATAACCTTTAAATTCACCCAATTGAGTCAATTTTGACACATTTCTTCGACTTGAATTTTATTGTCACTCCTTTCACTCTACCGACAAAACCTCCTGATGTTCATCTCACTATTAAATACAGGTGACTCCATGTTAACAATATTAAAAACAGGGCAATCGGCGCATAAAGTCCCACCGGAAAAAGTCCAGGCTACGTATGGTCGATATCGTATACAGGCATTGTTAAGCGTATTTCTGGGATATCTCGCTTACTATATAGTCAGAAACAATTTCACATTATCGACGCCTTATTTAAAAGAGCAATTGGATCTCAGCGCTACGCAAATCGGCCTGCTGAGTAGCTGTATGCTTATTGCTTACGGAATCAGTAAAGGCGTAATGAGCAGTCTGGCGGATAAAGCCAGCCCAAAAGTCTTCATGGCGTGCGGTCTGGTACTCTGCGCGATTGTTAACGTTGGGCTGGGATTCAGTAGCGCATTCTGGATATTTGCCGCTCTGGTGGTCTTCAATGGCCTTTTTCAGGGCATGGGCGTCGGCCCCTCGTTTATTACTATTGCAAACTGGTTCCCTCGTCGGGAGCGCGGACGCGTAGGCGCCTTCTGGAATATCTCGCATAACGTTGGCGGCGGGATCGTCGCGCCTATCGTCGGTGCGGCTTTTGCGATATTGGGCAGCGAACACTGGCAAAGCGCCAGTTATATCGTTCCGGCCTGCGTCGCCGTCATTTTTGCCTTAATTGTTCTGGTCTTGGGAAAAGGTTCGCCGCGCGAAGAAGGTCTTCCCTCCCTGGAACAGATGATGCCGGAAGAAAAAGTCGTACTGAAAACGAAGAATACGGCAAAAGCGCCGGAAAATATGAGCGCATGGCAAATCTTCTGTACTTATGTGCTGCGCAATAAAAATGCCTGGTATATTTCGCTGGTGGATGTCTTCGTCTATATGGTGCGGTTTGGCATGATTAGCTGGTTGCCTATCTATCTGTTGACAGTAAAACACTTTTCAAAAGAACAGATGAGCGTCGCGTTTCTCTTTTTCGAGTGGGCGGCGATTCCCTCCACGCTACTGGCAGGCTGGCTGTCAGATAAACTGTTTAAGGGCCGCAGAATGCCGTTAGCCATGATTTGCATGGCGCTGATTTTTGTCTGTCTGATCGGATACTGGAAAAGTGAATCTTTGCTAATGGTAACGATTTTCGCCGCCATTGTAGGTTGTCTGATTTACGTCCCGCAGTTCCTCGCGTCCGTACAGACAATGGAGATAGTCCCCAGCTTTGCCGTAGGTTCCGCCGTCGGATTACGTGGGTTCATGAGCTATATTTTCGGCGCCTCGTTGGGCACCAGCCTGTTTGGCGTCATGGTGGATAAACTGGGCTGGTACGGCGGATTTTATCTTCTGATGGGCGGCATCGTGTGCTGCATTCTATTCTGTTACCTCTCCCATCGCGGCGCGCTGGAACTGGAACGCCAGCGCCAGAATGCGTTACATAATCAGGACTCACTGCAGCTTGCGGACGCGCAATAAACGATTAGCCTTCCCGGGGAACAGAAGCGCCGACATTGTCGGCGCTATCTATTCGCTGACATCGTGTATACCAAAAATAATTCGAGTTGCTTAAAAGCGGCAAGGGAGTGAGTCCCAGGAGCATAGATAACGATATGACTGGGGTGAACAACAAATCTGCCGGGAGCAGATTTGAACGTCGCGTGCGACGGCCCGTCAGGGCGAGGCCCATCGATGGGCCGAGTAATCCGTAGCCAACACATCAGCAACTTGAAGTATGAAGGGTATGTACTGACTAACGCTTACCGTATCCCACCATAAAGCGAATAATTAACCCACATGCCGGTGCGAGAAAAAGCAATAATCCGCTAACGATGTCATCGCCATCCTGCAGCCATACATTAAGTAAATAAATCAGCGCGGCAAGGATAACCATTCCCGTAAAAGAAGAAACCGCAGAAAAAGCCCCCATCACCTGACCGATATAGCCACTCACGGCAAGTATACTTATTGCAAGAAATGTCCATAAATAGATCATCTATAATACCTCCTGTCTATGGCAAGGCTTCCATATAGCCTTACGGTCCCTCTCACTTCTCCTTTAAGATAAACCTTATCAGCACGTCATTTCCATAACATTTATCTCACATTTTATTTTTCTAATCATTTTTCAATAACCTTCGTCTGAAATAAAATTATCACTGTAAAAACAATGCATTAAAAATAATGATTAGCTTATTTTTGCTACGGAAGAAATATTTACGCTTCTTGATAAAGAATTTCTGGGCGCGAGTAAATAACTGGTGGTACATTAGCCTGCCTGGCGTTCATGCCCTCGTGGTTTAGTACTGACTTAGTTTTACACTCCTTACGGGAACCATTGTCGTACATGATGGCCTAACTATACGTAAATCATTCAAGTTACCCTGATGAGCTTACTCAAGTAAGTGCTTCGGATAAGCGAACGCAACTTGAAGGATGATGCGTATTTCAGAGTGTACCGCTGCGGATAATGACTCTTCTGCGATACATTATTTTCGTATCTACAGAAGGTATTTTATGTTTCCTCAAAGCAAATTTTCACGCGCGTTTTTGCACCCGCGCTACTGGCTGACGTGGTTTGGCGTTGGCGTCCTCTGGTTACTGGTGCAGCTTCCCTACCCGGTTTTGCGTTTTCTGGGCACCCGCACCGGTAAGCTGGCGCGCCCCTTCCTGAAGCGACGTGAGTCGATCGCCCAGAAAAATATTGAACTCTGTTTTCCGACCCTCTCCCGGGAAGAAAGGGAAAAACTGATCGCCGAGAATTTCCACTCTCTTGGCATGGCGCTGCTTGAAACGGGCATGGCCTGGTTCTGGCCTGATAGCCGGGTTCGTAAATGGTTTGATGTGGACGGGCTGGACAACCTTACCCGTGCGCAGGCGCAAAATCGCGGCGTAATGGTCGTTGGCGTGCATTTTATGTCGCTGGAATTGGGAGGCCGGGTAATGGGTCTCTGCCAGCCGATGATGGCGACCTATCGTCCGCATAACAACCCGCTCATGGAGTGGGTGCAGACGCGCGGTCGTATGCGCTCAAATAAAGCGATGATCGGCAGAAACAATCTGCGCGGCATTGTGGGCGCGCTAAAAAAAGGGGAAGCCGTTTGGTTTGCTCCCGACCAGGACTACGGCCCTAAAGGTAGCTCCTTTGCGCCATTTTTCGCGGTTGAAAACGTCGCCACCACCAACGGCACCTATGTACTGTCCAGGCTGTCCGGCGCCGCCATGTTGACCGTTACAATGGTCAGGAAATCCGATAATTCGGGTTATCGTCTGTATATTACCCCTGAAATGGAAGGTTACCCGGCAGATGAAAATCAAGCCGCTGCCTATATGAATAAAATTATAGAGAAAGAGATCATGCGCGCCCCGGAGCAATATCTCTGGATCCATCGCCGTTTCAAGACTCGCCCGTTGGGGGAAGCGTCACTCTACATCTGAAAAAGGCCGCAAGGCCTTTTATTTTGTCATTTCGCATTGCCATAATATTCATATCGTAAATTACTCATTCCTGCTTTTAGCGATAAGTCTCCTGTTTACAGGCGATTTTTTACTGTGTCGGCGGCGTCGCTCAATAGCGATTCATCACTGTCAGAAATTAAACTGTCGCCGATTCCCGACACTTGTAAGTTACTAAAAGTAAATAAGAAAATGCCTCTTGTTTCACCTCATTTTTAGGCGTACATTAGCGCCGTCTGGAGCGATGACGCGCAGAATTCTGAGGTGATGCAGGCGGTCGAAACACGAATAATTCTCAATTTCGTATTGTCCGGCATCAACTCTCTATAATCAGGTAAGTGTAAGTTCATTTAGGCGTACGACAGGTACGCGGAGAGATGAAACGTGAAATATTTCTTTATGGGCATTTCATTTATGGTCATCGTTTGGGCCGGTACTTTCGCCCTGATGATTTAAAAGTACAATGCAAAGAAAAACAGGAGCCATGGGGCTCCTGTTTGCTTTTCTACTCCGTGCTCGCCTCAACGGGTTTTGGATGTGACGGCAGCACGCCATCGGCGCGGAACATCGCTTTAATCCCTCTGACGGCCTGGCGAATGCGGTCGCGATTCTCTATTAATGCAAAGCGTACATGGGTGTCGCCATAATCACCAAAGCCTATCCCTGGAGAAACGCAAACCTTCGCCTCATTCAGCAGCTTCTTGGCAAACTCAAGCGACCCCATCGCCGCATATTGCTCCGGGATTTTCGCCCAGACGTACATTGAGGCTTTCGGCATTTCAACCATCCAGCCCGCCTCATGCAGCCCCTTCACCAGCACATCGCGACGACGTTTATACTGCTCGGCGATATCGCGCACGCACTGCTGATCGCCTTCCAGAGCGGCGATAGCCGCCACCTGAAGCGGGGTAAAGGTGCCATAATCGTGATAACTTTTAATGCGCGCCAGCGCGCTGACCAGGGTTTTATTGCCCACCATAAACCCAATACGCCAGCCCGCCATATTATAGCTTTTCGACAGTGTGAAAAATTCAACCGCCACGTCGCGCGCGCCGGGCACCTGCATAATGGATGGCGCTTTCCAGCCGTCGTACACGATATCGGCATACGCCAGATCGTGCACCACCAGCACATCATAACGTTTAGCCAGAGCGACCACTTTTTCAAAAAATTCCAGTTCGACGCACTGGGCCGTAGGGTTAGATGGAAAACCCAAAATCATCATTTTCGGTTTCGGATAACTTTCGCGAATAGCGCGCTCCAGCTCGTTGAAGAAATCCACCCCCTCTACCAGTGGAACCGAACGCACCTGCGCCCCGGCGATAACGGCGCCATAGATATGAATCGGGTAACTGGGGTTCGGCACCAGAACCGTATCGCCATGATCCAGCGTCGCCAGCATTAAATGCGCCAGTCCCTCTTTGGAACCGATGGTCACAATCGCTTCGGTTTCCGGATCGATATCGACATCATAACGTTCCTGATACCAGTGAGAAATCGCGCGGCGTAAGCGCGGTATGCCGCGAGACGTGGAATAACCGTGCGTATCCGGACGCTGCGCGACGGTGCAAAGTTTTTCGACAATGTGGGGAGGGGTTGCGCCATCAGGATTACCCATACTGAAATCAATAATATCTTCGCCGCGCCGACGCGCAGCCATTTTGAGTTCAGCGGTGATGTTAAAAACATAGGGCGGAAGGCGATCGATACGCGTAAAGCGACGTTCAGGGCGGAAGTCAGCCATAATATCCTCAGATTAACGTTAGCGCCCGGACCGTCCGAGCGACGCTGCCACGATGGTGGCTCCTTTAGAAAATAGCCTGAAAATTTTCTTCCTGTCGAGAGGCTAATGAAAATATTTTTAGCGACAAAAAAGAGGAACAAGCGTAAAAACTTACTTTTTAAGCGTGTCAGTTATAACATCAAATAAATCATATTATTAACAAATTGATATCATTGAATTTACGTAACGTGGCGCAGCCGACGATAATTTCCTGTCAATAAACCTTATCTCAAATAATCCCCTTTTGATTTTGTGGTTTTTCCTCTTTAACCAAAATCCTTACTAATGATAATGGTATTCGATCATGTCATATTGCGGTGTTTTTCAGGGACATTTCCCCGAAAATGAGGATCCTTTCCGGCAAGCTGCCGCGATGAAAGCGTAAATAAGGCAGCGAACCGGATACGTATAGTAAAATAAATCCCTGTTTTCGCCTGACTAACCGCCATGACGTGATGACTCAACGCACTGGTGTTTGACCTTTCGCTCAGCAAGAGTAAAGTGAAATAATTCAGAAAGTTGAAGCATTCATGCACAGGAAAGGCAATGAAAAAAACAGACTTACCGGCAGACCAACAATTTTTTGCCGATCTGTTTAGCGGCCTGGTGCTGAATCCACACCGATTAGGACGCGTATGGTTTGCCAGCCAACCACCCTCCCTGCCCTCCGGCAGCTTATGTATCGACCTCCCGCGGCTGGATATCGTCTTGCGCGGAGAATACGGTAATCAACTGGAAAAAACGCAGCGTCGGCTGACGGAAGGCGAAATGTTGTTTATCCCTGCCCGTGCGGCGAACCTGGCGGTTAGCGATAAACCGGTGATGCTGCTTAGTCTGGTATTCGCGCCCTCCTGGCTGGGTTTATTGTTTTACGAAAACCGTACAGCATCGCTTTTACGTCCGACGCGCCGTATCGAATTGCCACATTTGCAACGTGGCGAAGGCGAAGCAATGCTGACCGCGCTTACCCATTTAAGCCGTTCGCCTCAGGAACAAAATATTATCCAGCCGCTGGTGCTCAGCCTCCTGCATTTGTGCCGGAACGTGGTGAATACGCCCCCCGATATCTGCCGTCCACGCACTGAATTTCTCTATCACAGTATCTGTAACTGGGTACAGGATAACTACGCCCAGCCGTTAAACAGAGAAAGCGTTGCACAGTTCTTTAACATCACCGCCAACCACCTGTCCAGGCTATTTACTCAGCATGGCACCATGAGTTTTGTGGAGTATGTTCGCTGGGTGCGAATGGCGAAAGCGCGTATTATGTTGCAGAAATACCACTTGCCGATTAACGAAGTCGCGCTGCGTTGCGGGTATCAGGATAGCGATTATTTTTGCCGTCTGTTCCGACGTCAGTTTGGCCTGACGCCAGGGGATTACAGCGCGCGGTTTCAGTAACAAACCGCTCGCCCGATGGCGGCGTAAACGCCTTATCTGGCCTACCATCACTCACGGACGTAGGCCTGATAAGCGCAGCGCCATCAGGCGGTTATCCCATGCTAAAACGTTAACTCCGCCTTCAGCAACGCCAGAATACTGTCGGCATCATTGGCGGCAAACAGCGACTGACGGAAGTTTTTATTTACCAGCTTACGGGCGAGCTGTGAAAAAACCTTCACATGATTTATCCCTTCATCCGCCCCAAGCGTCAGCATAATCACCAACTCTACGTCACCCATCTCCGACTGCCAGTCTACGGGCTGTGCGAGACGCGCAATACTGATCGACGAGTGGCGAATCCATTGCGATTTGGTATGGGGGATCGCCACGCCAAAACCGACGGCGGTGGTCACAATCTCCTCACGCTGCCAGACGTCCTCTTCCAGTTCGAACGGATGTTCGGTACGCCCGTTAACGCCAAGATTACCGCACAGAAACTGGATAACCTGTTCCTTATTACTGAGCGGCTCGCCGACAAAGATATTTTCCAGCGCCAACAGCGGTCGTACCTCTTTTTCTGGCGCGAACTGATTCAGCAGAGCTTCTATCTCCTGGGCGCTGCGACACTCGCAAGCCTGACTTGCCAGCGCCCGACACGCCTGACTATCCAGATGACGTAACTGACTTTTTACCGCCGGAATACGTGGACTGCTCATACTTAGCTCATCCAGCCCCAGTCCCAAAAGTAGCGGTAAATAGCGGCTTTCTCCGCCCAGTTCGCCGCAAATGCCGACCCATTTACCTCGCTCATGGGCAGTGTGGATAATCTGCCGCAACATGCGTAAAAACGATGGCGTAATCGGATTATACAGCGGCGAGACGCGCGGATTATTGCGATCGACCGCGTACAGATATTGCGTCATATCGTTCGAACCGATGCTAAAGAAATCCACCTCATCGCAGAAATGATCGATGATGTAACAGACCGACGGCACCTCAACCATAATCCCCAACGGAATATCCTGCGCGTGTCGCAGCCTTTCCCCATGCAGCTCCGCAACCGCCTTTTTCAGCTCACTTTTTACCCATAAAATCTGGTCAAGACTATGCACCATCGGAATCATCAACTGCGCATGACCGAAAACAGCAGCCCGCAAAATTGCGCGAAGCTGGGTGCGAAAAAGCCCGGCAAACTCAGGGTAGATGCGCACCGCACGGTAGCCAAGAAAAGGGTTCTCTTCCTGCGGAATATTGAAATAGCGGATATGTTTATCGCCGCCAATATCCATGGTGCGGAAAATCACCGGCTTTTCGCCCGCCGCCAGCAAAACCTGTTGGTAGGCTTCAAACTGCTCCTGCTCATCCGGCGCGCTGTCGCGATCCATAAACAGCATTTCGGTACGAAACAGGCCAATGCCTTCCGCGCCGTTAGAAAACGCGCCAGGCGCCTCCAGCGCGGTGCCAATATTCGCCGCAATATCGATACGCTGGTTGTCCTGCGTACAGGCAAGCAACGCCGCATCGCACGCCTGCCGCTGTTGTCGTTTATCCGCCAGCTTCTGCGCCACGGCATAATAGCCGCGCACCGAGGTATCCGGACTAATCGCCAGTACGCCGCACTGCGCGTCCAGCACCGCAGGCCGGGTCGCATAACGACCAATGGCCTCGGCAGAGAGCCCGCTAAGCACCGGGATCGCGGAAGCGCGCGCCAGAATCAAAGTATGTGACGTCCGCCCGGTCTTTTCGAGGATCATACCGGACAGATACTGTAAATCGAGGCTTAAAAACTGGCTGGGCGTTAAGTCTTCCGCCACCAGAAGGGTGGGACGCGTTAGCACCAGCGCATTACGCGGCTGTTTTTCAGGCCAGGTAATGTGCAACAACTGCTCGGTGATATCGCGAATATCGCTCACCCGCTCGCGCAGATAATCACTTGCCGAGGCTGAAAGCTGGCGACAAACCTGTTCCATATTGGCAATAATCGCCGCTCCCAGCGCCAGATGGCGTTCAACCATTAAGCGACGAATGTTCCCCACAAACTCATCATCCTGAATCAGCGACAGATGAGCGCTTAAAATAGTTTTACTCTCGCCGTCACGCTCGCGAAGCTGTTGATTAAGCTGTTCCGCCAGCGTCGCCAGGCTATTTTCAAGGCGGGTAAGATCTTCAGCGCTCGCGGGAATAGTACGGTAGCCCTCCAGATTATCGCTCTGCCACAGCGTCAGAATCCCCTCGCCCACGCCGCTTGCCAGCACATCGCCGTACAGCAAATCCGGATTCAGGCGAAGCAGCGATCGCGGCAACGGATGCGCCGCTAGTTCGGCTGGCCCTGGCTGAACGCTATCGCTGTCGATAAAATGGTGCGCAAGCCAGGCCTCCAGCGATCGTTTAGCCTGTTCTTCATCACGCCCGCTGATATTCAGAACGCAGCTATCATTGAACAGCGTACTGGTGCCGATAAGCGCCAGCGAACTTTTCGCGTCCGCCCGCGTATTCTGACGATGATTAATAAAAGTAATATCACTTTGCCACTGGCTGCACTGTTCTTTCAGCTCCCACGCGGGACGCGCATGAATACCGTTAGGCAGCGGGCAGAGAAACTCTATCGTTAACATAACTACTCCTTTAGCGCGAAATCAGCACCTGAAATCCGTCAGGCGAGCCACAGTATCGCGCGTAAAACCGGTCATCAGCGCCGATAGCAACTGCTGTGTCTGCAGAATGTCGCGACAGTCGGCAATCGAGGCGGCACAATGTCCGTGGCGGGTTGCCGGACCAAGCACCACCGTCGGGATGCCCGTTCCGCTCAGATGCACCGCCCCGCCGTCCGTTCCGCCGTTGCTGAACATATCCAACTGTAGCGGTATTTCCGCTTGCGCTGCGATGCTCTCAACCCAGGCGGTTAGTTTTGGCGGCGCAATCAGCGACTTATCGCTCAGCACCAGCATCGGTCCCTGACCGATTTGCCGATGATTCGCCGCGCCATAATCAAAGTTTTTCGCCCAGCAGGCGGTATCCAGTACGATGGCTAAATCCGGCGCAACGGCGCGGGCCGCCGTTTGACCGCCGCGTAATCCCACCTCTTCGCTGGAACTGGCCACCAGCCAGATTTCCGCCGCTAATTCCGCATCGTGCCATTCACGCAGCAACGCTATCAGCAGATAGCAACCGAGCCGATCATCAAAGGCTTTACCCATCACCCGCTGATGCGGCAACACCTGAAACGCGCTATCAAAAGTCACACGATCGCCGGGACGAATCCCCGCCTGTATCACCTCGTCATAAGAACGCGCGCCAATATCGACCCGCAGTCCGCTCACCTCGTTGCCGCTGCGCTCACCATCAAGCAGGCCGGGAATTTTACATTCCTCCCGCGTGGTGATGCGGACCGGCTGGAGCTGACGCGCCGCCATTCGCACATTGCCCACCGGCAGCACATCAATCGCCCCCTCGCCGGAAATACTGCGCACCATAAATCCCACTTCATCCATGTGCGCGCAGATCATGACTTTCGGGCCATCCGAGGCATTAAGTCGGATCAATACCGATCCTAAGCCATCGAAGCGCACCTCTTTATGCAGGCGATCCGCTTCGTCGAGTAAGATCTGGCGAACCTCCTGTTCTGACGCGGCGATAGCATCCGCCTCGCACAGCGCTTTCAGTAGCGATAAATCCATCATGCGGCTCCTGTCAGTAATACGATTTTCGGCATGGAATAGAGCACTTCCGCGCCTTCCGACGTGACCAGTACAACATCTTCGATGCGTACCCCGCCCAGCTCCGGCAGATAAATGCCCGGCTCCACGGTCAGTAGCATTCCCGGTGCAAGTACTGTGTGGTCATCAGGCGAAAAGCGGGGATCTTCATGTACCTCAATGCCGATAGAATGGCCGGTGTTATGAGCGAAAAACTCGCCATATCCCGCCCGGTCGATAACGTCGCGCGCGGCGGCATCCACCGTCAGACAGCGCGCGCCCGGACGAATAGCCGCAATGGCGGCAAGCTGTGCCTCAAGGACAATGTGATAGACGGGAAACAGCGGATGCTCCTGCGGCGCGCCCGCGCCGGGCACCAGAAAAGTTCGGGTCATATCGGAACAATATCCCTGATACAGCGCGCCGAAATCGAGAGTTATCCATTCCCCCGCCGCCACGATTTTATCGCTGGCTTTGCCGTGCGGCAGCGCGCCACGCCAGCCGCTGGCGACAATAGTATCGAAGGAGGCTTTCTCCGCGCCGCGCTGGCGCATAAACCACTCCAGTTCAGCGGCGATTTCCCGCTCGCTCTGGCCTGGCGCGATAAAGCGGCGAATGTGTTCCGCACCCGCATCAGCAATGCGACATGCTTCACGAATACGGTCGATTTCCACCGCCGTTTTAACCTGCCGCAGCGCGTCAATGGAGACGCTGATCATGGTGGCCTGCAGTTCTGTCTGCCAGCGACGCGCCGTCTCCCAACTGACCTGCGCGCCTTCAAAGCCAAGCGTTTGCAGATTTTCCGCAGCGATAATCTGATTCACCAGCGACACCAGCGTCTGTTGCCCGCCAAGCAGATGTATGCAATATCCGTTCGCGCGCGCTTTCACATCGGCGTAATAACGGGCATCAACCAAAATATGCGCATGTTGGCGGCTGATCAGGACAAATCCTGAGCTGCTGGAAATGCCCAGATGCGGCTGCTTGTTCGGGCGCGAGGAGATCAGTACCGCATCTAATTGGCGCTCGGTGAGCCATTGGCGAAGCGATGTCAGTCGCGTCATGTTATCAGTCCTTATTTCACAGACTTTCAATCAGCAATTTACCCCGGCGGTACATCATATGGCGCAAGAAGATCACCATCAGCGCCGTTATCACCGCGCCCAGTAAAATACCCGCGATATAGACGCCGAGATGGCTTACCAGCGGCCACGCCCAGATTGCCGACTCCGGGAACCACTGCACCGCGCCCAGCCAGACGGCGAACGTCGACCCCACGATGGCGCCGACCATGTAAGACGGGATGGCGGTGATCGGGCTTTCCAGCGCAAAGGGAATCGCCCCTTCGCTGATCCCCATAAACGCCAGGAACATCGCCGTCTTACCCTGCGGATAAAGCTGCGCGTTGAACAGACGTTTACCGGTCAGACGACGGTCGAGCAGCGTCGCCAGCCCCAGACCAATCGGCGGGATGACAATCGCGATGGAACGCGCCGTCACCGGCAACACATGGTCAGTGGTAAAACTAAAGGCAACAAATCCTGCGGCTTTGTTAATGGGACCGCCGAGGTCGATGGCAGTCGCGGCGGCGATTCCCATCGCGTACATTAATGCCCCCTTTTCACCCGCCGCGGTGAGCAACGTGCGAATTCCGCCATTAATCCAGCCGCCAAAGGGCGTAATCACGTAGTACATCGCCAGCATCACAAAAATGGCGGAGAGAATCGGCAGTAAAAAGGTGGTCTTAAAGGCCAGCAGAAAGTCAGGCAACTGGATTTTTTGGTTCATCCACTTCACCAGATATCCCGCGACGATAGAAATAATCAGCGCGCCGATAAAGGTTGACGGGACTGGCGCGGTGGTCACCCAATGCAGGCTGGCCGGATCAAAATTCAGCACCTGCGTTGGCTGAGTGGACATCAAACCGCCGATAAAACCAGCCGGAAACGCCAGTTTGCCGCCGATGGAGTTCGCCACAAAGGCAGCGAACATCGGGATGGCGAAACCAAATAACACGCCGCCGAAAGATTGCGATAACCAGGCGAACTTCAACAAGGAGAGATTAAAACCAGCGAATTTTCCGCTGTTCAACGCGTCCATGATGCCGGTATCCGCGGGAATGTCCAGCCAGCTATAGGCAATCAACTGCGAGAAAGCGAGGATCACCCCGCCCATAATTAACGTCGGCACCATGCGTGAAATTCCGGACATCACATGCTGCGGTAGTTCGCCCCAGAAGCTATTACCAGAGGCCTGCGGTTTCTTGACTGCCGCTGCCGCGCCGGATGCGCCGGGTACAACAGTCGCACTGCGTTTTTTAATGGCCATATCTGTATCCCTGTCGAGAATTACGGTTGTTCGGCGGCAATCATCTCTTCAATTTCTTTGATAATGCCCGCAGCATTTTTAATGGCATCCTGAAGCGTGATCTCGTATACATCGCGTGATTCAAAACGCTCGTTATCCTCCGGCGTTACTGCTACGGAATGGATAATTAACGTCGCTTCGGCAATGTCCTGCGCCGTGAGACGGTTTTGAATACCATCAGCGCCCTGGGTTTCGATTTTGACTTCGTATCCCGCTTCTACCGCCGCCTCTTCCAGCGCCTGCGCCGCCATAAAGGTGTGAGCCAGGCCCATCGGACACGCACAAACGGCAATCAGTTTTTTAGTCATAACGTTTTCCTCGTAATAGTTAACGAGGGAAATTATGACGGTGAGAAGCCTACGCTTGTTACCAGATGAATAATGCTTTTACTGGATAAGTAATTCTGCTAAGCAGAAATGTGACGCGTGTCGGCATGGCCGGTAACAGGCGAAAAAAAACCGCGTGAGGCACGCGGTTTGAGACTGGCAAGAGAATGATTAATTGCCTGATGACGCTGCGCTTATCAGGCCTACAGATGACACACTTTTGTAGGCCGGATAAGGCGTTTATGCCACCATCTGGCTTATAGAATATGACCTAATGTCTGGCGCAGATGCGCGCCGGAACCTAACAAGCCAGGGTTATCATGGACAATCAGATAGACCGGAATACCGTGTACATAATCTTTAAAGCGGCCTTTATCTTCAAAGCCACCACGGAAGCCGGACGCTTTAAAAAATTCCAGGAAGCGCGGGACAATACCGCCAGCGATATAAACGCCGCCAAATGTTCCCATGGTTAACGCCAGATCGCCGCCAAATCGCCCCATGATGACGCAAAAGAGCGACAACGCGCGGCGACAATCGATACAGCTATCCGCCAGGGCGCGTTCGGTAATATCTTTCGGGCGCAGATTTTCCGGCAGACGGTTGTCGGACTTAACAATCGCCCGGTAAAGATTCACCAGCCCCGGGCCAGACAGCACGCGCTCGGCGGAAACGTGGCCAATTTCGGCGCGCAATATTTCCAGAATCATAGCTTCTTCTTCGCTATTAGGCGCAAAATCGACATGCCCGCCTTCGCCCGGAAGGCTAATCCAACGCTTATCCACATGCACCAGATGCGCCACGCCCAAGCCGGTTCCCGCGCCATACACCGCAATAGGTTTGCCGTCTACCGGTTCGCCGCCGCCGAACTGAATTAAATGCTCTTTTTTCAGCATCGGGATCGCCATCGACACGGCGGTGAAATCGTTGATGATTTCCAGATGGCTAAAGCCGAGATTTTTTTTCATTTCCGCAATAGAAAAAGCCCAGGTATGGTTAGTCATCGCTACCCAGTCACCGGTAATCGGGCAGGCTATGGCGATACAACCATCTTCCACTCTGACGCTATGCTCATCAAGATAAACGCGCACCACGGCCTCAAGACTGGGATAATCCAGGCCGGAATACGTTTTGGCCTGCGAGATTTCTCCACTGGCGATATCACACAGGGCAAGACGCGCATTCGTGCCGCCTACATCTCCTACTAAAGCATACTTTGTCATTCTTCTACTGCTCCGCTAAAGTCAAAATAAGTCTTTGTCACACTGTAAATTCATGGGGGCATAACAACAACGGCCATCAGGCTGACTGCCTATAAATATAGATCTTCATCACAGAATTACTTTCTTGTTTCAGCACCAATTGCAGCAATGCCGTCGGGCAGGCTGTGCAAAATAGGTATACGACCCCGTGTAAGGAAGAGATTATGTTCCACCCGCGTGCCCGAACGATGCTGCTGCTGTCGCTCCCCGCGCTGATTATTGGCGTAGCGTCAAGCCTGGTTTTAATCGCGGCGATGAAAGTCGCGTCGGTTTTTCAGCAATTTCTTTGGCAACGACTGCCCACCAGCATCGGCATCGCTTATGATTCGCCGTTCTGGATAGTGGGTATGCTCACGCTAACCGGGATCGTGGTGGGTTTGATTATCCGTTACAGTCCCGGACACGCTGGCCCCGATCCGGCCATCGAACCGTTAATCAGTATGCCGGTCTCGCCATCTGCGCTGCCCGGGCTGCTTCTCGCCTTAATCATCGGCCTTGCTGGTGGGGTAAGTTTGGGGCCAGAGCATCCGATAATGACAATAAATATCGCGCTGGCGGCGGCTTTCGGCTCCCGCCTGTTTCCGCGTATCACGGCGTTAGACTGGACGATTCTGGCCTCAGCGGGCACCATCGGCGCGCTATTCGGCACGCCCGTCGCCGCAGCGCTGATTTTTTCGCAAACGCTTAGCGGCTCTAACGATATTCCCATGTGGGATCGCCTGTTTGCGCCGTTAATGGCGGCAGCGGCGGGGTCACTCACCACCAGCCTGTTCTTTCATCCGCATTTTTCGTTACCCATCGCCCATTACACGCAGATGCGGCTGGTGGACATTGCCAGCGGAGCGATCGTCGCGGCGATCGCCATTGCCGCCGGGATGGTCGCCGTCTGGTGCCTTCCGCGTCTGCATGAGTTGCTGCACCGCCTGAAAAATCCGGTCCTGATTCTCGGCATTGGCGGTTTTATACTGGGTATTCTGGGCGTCATTGGCGGGCCGCTTACCCTGTTTAAAGGCCTGGACGAAATGCAACAAATGGCGTTTAGCCAGACGTTGGGCGCGGGAGATTATTTTACCTTAGCCGTCGTCAAACTCGCCGCGCTGGTCATCGCGGCGGCGAGCGGCTTTCGCGGCGGGCGCATTTTTCCGGCTGTGTTTATCGGCGCGGCGCTGGGGCTCATGCTCCATGCCCATGTTGAGGCCGTACCCGCGGCGATTACCGTCTCCTGCGCGATTCTTGGCTTAGTGCTGGTAGTGACGCGCGACGGCTGGCTCAGTCTGTTTATGGCGGCAGTCGTCGTACCGGATACCAATCTGCTGCCGCTGCTCTGCATTGTGATGCTCCCCGCCTGGCTATTGCTGGCGGGAAAACCGTTGCTGGCCGCCAACCGTCACGAACCCTAATCCGGCGCAGCGGGGGCCATTATCCCCCGTTGCGGGCTTCCAGCGCCCGGGTCACGGTACGCAGTAATTCCGGCAGATCGGCTTTTGGCAACATCACTTCAATAAATGACAGACGTTGTGGGCGCGCCAGACGTTCGAGGACCTCTGCCAGTTGGATAGCCTGCGTCACCCGCCAGCACTCCGCCTGTTGCGCCGCGTTTAGCGCCGGTGGTATCTGCGTCCAGTTCCAGCTCGCGATGTCGTTATACCGCTGGGCCGCGCCGTGAATGGCGCGCTCTACGGTATAGCCGTCATTGTTGAGCAGCAGGATGACCGGCGCCTGCCCGTCGCGTAACATCGAGCCCATCTCCTGAATCGTGAGCTGCGCCGCGCCATCGCCAATAATCAGAATTACCCGCCGATCGGGGCAGGCGGTTTGCGCGCCAAACGCGGCGGGCAAGGAATAGCCGATAGACCCCCACAGCGGCTGAACCACAACTTCCGCGCCGTCAGGAAGCGACAGCGCGGCAGCGCCAAAGGCGGCGGTCCCCTGGTCGACAAGGACAATATCGCCGGGTTTGAGATACTGCTGTAAGGTTTGCCAGAAGCTTTCCTGGGTCAGTTCTCCCTTATCAATCCGCACTGGCTGTCCGGCGGAACGCGTCGGCGGCGGCGCAAAAGCGCATTCCAGGCACAGTTCGCGCAGCGTAGACACCGCCTGCGCCATCGGGAGGTTGAACCAGGTTTCGCCGATGCGCGACGCGTAAGGCTGAATCTCCAGCGTGCGTTCCGTCGGTAATTGTTGGGTGAATCCGGCCGTAAGGGTATCGACAAAACGGGTGCCGACGCAGATAACCCTATCGGCGTCCTCTATGGCCTGACGCACTTCTTTGCTGCTGGCGCCAGCGCTATAGGTGCCAACGAAGTTCGGGTGCTGCTCATCAAAAAGCCCCTTCCCCATCAGTAGTGTCGCATGAGCGATGGGCGTTTCCACCATCCAGCGCTGCAACAGTGGTCGTAAACCAAAACGCCCGGCAAGAAAGTCGGCCAAGAGCGCAATGCGCCGACTGTTCATCAGGCACTGACGGGCGTGGTAACGAAAAGCCGTCTCCACGCCGCTTTGCGCTTCATGCACGGGCAACGCCAGCGCCTGCGTAGGCGGGATGGCCGTTTTTTTCGCCACGTCGGCGGGCAACATGATGTATCCTGGCCTGCGTGCGGCAAGCATTTCACCCAATACGCGGTCAATCTCGAAGCAGGCGTTCTGTTCATCCAATATTGCGCTGGCAGCGGATATCGCCTGACTCATGCGATAAAAATGACGAAAATCGCCGTCACCGAGGGTATGGTGCATCAATTCGCCACGCTGCTGCGCAGCGCTACAGGGCGCGCCGACGATATGCAAGACCGGGACATATTCCGCGTAACTGCCCGCGATACCGTTAATAGCGCTAAGTTCTCCCACGCCAAAGGTGGTGAGTAGCGCTCCAGCGCCCGACATGCGTGCATAGCCGTCCGCGGCATAAGCGGCGTTCAGCTCATTGGCGCATCCCACCCAACGCAGGGTCGGGTGGTCAATCACATGGTCAAGAAACTGCAAGTTATAATCGCCCGGTACGCCAAAAAGATGGCCAATGCCGCATCCTGCCAGTCTGTCCAGCAAATAGTCGGCCACGGTATAGGGGTTTTGCATGACAGCTTTCCTTCTGACGTTGACATTATGTTGAGTATTAAGGAATGCCGATGGCTGTCCAGCACGACGGGGATGAAAGCCTGGAAAACAATGTTTACAGCGGCAAACAGTAAAAGCCGGATACCGCCTGGCGAGTGTAACCGTATACACTATTTATTCACGCCACAGGGGGAAAGGTCATGATTTATCAGCCCGATGAGAATCGTTATCACACAATGGAGTATCGTCGCTGCGGGCGCAGCGGCGTCAAACTTCCCGCTATTTCGCTGGGGTTATGGCACAACTTCGGCGATGCGACACGGGTAGAAAATAGCCGGGCGCTGCTGCAACGCGCGTTCGATCTGGGCATTACCCACTTTGATCTCGCCAATAATTATGGGCCGCCGCCGGGCTCCGCAGAATGCAATTTTGGCCGCATTCTGCAGGAAGATTTTTTACCGTGGCGCGATGAGTTAATCATCTCCACCAAAGCGGGCTACACCATGTGGGATGGCCCTTATGGCGACTGGGGATCACGGAAATACCTTATCGCCAGCCTCGATCAAAGCCTGAAACGTATGGGGCTGGAGTATGTCGATATCTTTTATCACCATCGTCCCGATCCCGAAACGCCGCTTAAAGAGACGATGAAAGCGTTAGATCACCTTGTGCGCCAGGGCAAAGCGTTGTACGTGGGGATCTCTAACTATCCTGCCGATCTGGCCAGACAAGCTATCGATATTCTGGAGGATCTCGGCACGCCTTGCCTGATTCATCAGCCTAAATATTCGCTTTTTGAGCGTTGGGTAGAGGACGGGCTGCTGGCGCTGTTGCAGGAAAAAGGCGTCGGCAGTATTGCCTTCTCGCCGCTGGCGGGCGGGCAGCTCACTGACCGTTATCTGAATGGCATTCCGGAAGATTCCCGCGCGGCGAGCGGAAGCCGTTTCCTTAAACCAGAACAGATTACCGCCGACAAACTGGAAAAAGTTCGCCGGTTGAATGAACTGGCTGCACGACGGGGCCAAAAATTGTCTCAGATGGCGCTCGCCTGGGTGCTGCGTAACGATAACGTTACCTCGGTACTGATTGGCGCCAGCAAACCGTCGCAAATCGAAGACGCCGTAGGAATGCTGGCCAATCGCCGTTTTTCGGCGGCGGAATGTGCAGAAATTGACGCTATTCTGGAGGGCCGGTTTTAGCAAAAAATGCTCTCCTTCATGATTTAAGAGTTAAGGCGATGAAACAAATCTTTACTGCTTTGTAATATTGCATTAACAGGCCGGCGACGGCTCGATCGTGAAGGAGAGAAAGTATGTTCAGGTCACTGATTCTGGCGGCAGCCTTGCTGGCTTTTACACCGCTTGCCGCGAATGCGGGCGAAATCACCCTGTTGCCCTCAATAAAATTACAGATTGGCGATCGCGATGATTACGGTAACTACTGGGACGGTGGTCGCTGGCGCGACCGTGATTACTGGCACAACCATTATGAATGGCGTAAAAATCGCTGGTGGCGCCATGACAACGGCTATCATCGCGGCTGGGATAAGCGTAAAGCGTATGAACGCGGTTATCGGGAAGGCTGGCGCGATCGCGACGATCATCGCGGGCGAGGCCGGGGTCACAAACATCATCACTAAGCCTCCTGCTGAATAATAGCCCGATGACGTTCACGCATCGGGCCTGCTATCTTTCTGTCTTTATGACAACCCCATCACCGTTCCAACCAGCAACCAGATATTCAGGGCGACGACCAGCACGACAATTATCCAGCCAATCTGTTTTACCCGCCGCGTGTTCACCAGCTCGCCCATTAGCGTAGCGTTACTGGTGAAAATCAGGAGCGGCACCAGCGCCAGCGCAATACCAAAACTCAGCAGCACCTGGCTCATCACCAGAATTCGGGTAGGGTCCAGCCCCATCAAAATTACAATAAATGAGGGCAGCATGGTAATGGTGCGCCGTACCCACAGCGGAATGTGAAAACGGACAAACCCTTGCATCACCACCTGCCCCGCCAGAGTCCCTACCACAGTGGAGGAAAGCCCTGCCGCTACCAGACTAAGACCAAACACCGTTGCCGCCGCATGGCTTAGTAACGGTTCCAGCGTCAGGTATGCCTGATCGAGGTCGGCGATGCCGGTGTGGCCGCTAAAATGAAACGCCGCCGCGGCGGTCGCCATCATTGCCAGATTGACAAAACCGGCAATCGTCATAGCAATAGCGACATCCCATTTCGTTGCTGAGTACCGTTGTTGCCGCGTTCCGCCGTGCAGATGCTGCGTTAATGACGAGTGCAGATAAATCACGTGCGGCATAATCGTCGCGCCAAGCACGCCGGCGGCTAAGAATACGGCTTCCGGGTTCGGTAGCGCCGGGATAACCATTCCTTTGCCGAGCTGCGCCATATCAGGCTGAGAGAAAAACAGCTCCACAATGTAAGCAGCGGCGACAAAAAGCAGTAAACCGCCGATGACTTTTTCAAGCGGTTTTTGACCGCGGCGTTGTAACATTAAAATCAGAAACGTCGCGATACCGGTCAATACCGCGCCCTGTAATAAAGAGACGCCCAGGATCAGCTTAAAACCTATTGCCGCGCCGATAAATTCAGCTAAATCGGTGGCCATCGCGATGATTTCCGCCTGTACCCAGTAAAACCAGACTACCGGGCGCGGATAATGGTCGCGAATTTGCTCCGCCAGGTTCTTGCCCGTGGCGATTCCGAGTTTTGCCGAGAGGATTTGAATCAGCATCGCCATCAGGTTCGCCCAGACCACCACCCAGAGTAGCTGGTAGCCAAAGCTGGCGCCGGCCTGAATATTGGTCGCGAAGTTACCGGGATCGATATAACCAATCGCGGCAATGAACGCAGGTCCCATTAATGCGAGCCTTAGCTTGCGCGCCGCCCGTCCGCTGCTATTCTCTACGCGATTGTCAGTCATCTTTTGCCTCAAAAACATAGCCTTTGCTATGTTTCATGCTATGTTTATTGATAATGATTATCAAGTGCATTTCAATGGGTACGGGTGATTACTTTGATAGTGTGAAACGATAGACCGATACGTTGACGACCTGTATCAGAACAGTTTGGCTTAACATTACAAGATTAGCACACTGATATAACTTTTCATTTTCATATTCAGTACAGTAAAAGTGTATTACAGATCACTAATTTTGAATCTCGTCACAGGTCCTTATTATAGTGTGTGTTGGATCTCGTTTTCTTTACGGCTGTTGCATAGAATGTGCACGAAAATTAAACCTGCCTCATATTTGGAGCAAATATGGACCGCGTCCTTCATTTTGTCCTGGCGCTTGCCGTTGTTGCGGTACTCGCACTGCTGGTTAGCAGCGACCGTAAAAAAATTCGCATTCGTTACGTCATTCAGTTACTTGTTATCGAAGTATTACTGGCCTGGTTCTTCCTGAACTCGGATGTTGGCCTTGGCTTCGTAAAAGGTTTCTCCGAGATGTTTGAAAAACTGCTCGGATTTGCCAACGAAGGGACAAACTTCGTCTTTGGCAGTATGAACGATCAAGGTTTGGCGTTCTTCTTCCTGAAAGTATTGTGCCCGATCGTCTTTATTTCCGCGTTGATCGGTATTCTTCAGCATATCCGCGTTCTGCCAGTGGTCATCCGCGCTATTGGTTTTCTGTTGTCCAAAGTAAACGGTATGGGCAAACTGGAGTCTTTTAACGCTGTCAGCTCGCTGATCCTCGGCCAGTCTGAGAACTTTATCGCTTATAAAGATATCCTCGGCAAAATGTCCCGTAACCGCATGTACACCATGGCGGCGACCGCAATGTCTACCGTTTCCATGTCTATCGTGGGCGCGTATATGACCATGCTGGACCCTAAATATGTGGTCGCAGCGCTGGTTCTGAACATGTTCAGCACCTTTATCGTTCTGTCGCTGATCAACCCCTATGTCGTTGATGCCAGCGAAGAAAATATTCAGATGTCGAACCTGCATGAAGGCCAAAGTTTCTTCGAAATGCTGGGCGAGTACATTCTGGCAGGTTTTAAAGTGGCGATTATCGTCGCGGCGATGCTGATCGGTTTCATCGCGCTGATCGCGGCGCTGAACGCGCTGTTCGCAACGGTTACCGGTTGGTTCGGCTACAGCATCTCCTTCCAGGGCATTCTGGGTTACATCTTCTACCCGGTCGCATGGGTAATGGGCGTACCGTCCAGTGAAGCGCTGCAGGTAGGAAGTATCATGGCGACCAAACTGGTTTCCAACGAATTCGTGGCGATGATGGATCTGCAGAAAATCGCCTCTACCCTCTCTCCACGCGCTGAAGGCATTATCTCCGTCTTCCTGGTGTCCTTCGCGAACTTCTCTTCCATCGGTATTATTGCGGGCGCGATTAAAGGCCTGAACGAAGAGCAAGGCAACGTGGTTTCCCGTTTTGGTCTGAAACTGGTTTACGGTTCTACGCTGGTGAGCGTACTGTCCGCCTCTATCGCGGCGCTGGTACTGTAAGTCTGGGTTTAATGTAGAAACCGGGGAGCTATCCCCGGTTTTTTTATGCCGCTTATTTGCCTAACGGGCGCGGGCGGCCAATCAGATATCCCTGCAAACTGTGTACGCCAAGCTGCAATAGCAGATCGCGCTGCGCAGGCGTTTCAACAAACTCAGCCACGACGCTCAACGATTTCGCTTTCGCTAAATCAGTGATGGATTTCACAATCATCGCATCCAGGGAGTCCGTCAGAATATCTTTTACGAAACAACCGTCGATTTTAATGATGTCCGCCTTGAGGCGTTTTAGCCGTTCATAGTTTGCATAACCGGTGCCGAAATCATCAATGGCGATTTTTAGACCAAACTTACGCAGCTGGTTGATATTGTGCATACTGATTTCGGAATGAGAGAAGGCCTGTTCTTCAGTAATTTCGATGATGACCGAAGCAGGCGGGACGCCATAGCGTTTAAAAAGCTGCATAATGCGCGACGCCGTCTCTTTTTGCAGCAGCGTCAGCGGCATCAAATTAACCGAAAAACGCGCCCCCTGCTCCGCCGAAGGATGCGCGGACAACCATTGCAGGAGCGCTTCCATCACCTGCATATCAAACCGTACGCTCAGGTTAAACTGGGCGATAAGCGGAATGAACTGATTCGGCATCATGATACCGTCGTCGCACCGAAGCCGCGTCAGAATCTCGTCATACCCTTTTCCCTGCGCGTCGCGAATGGGTTGCGCATACAAAACCAGCGCGCCACGCTCCAGCGCCTGACGGATTTTCTGCAACCGTAGCACCCGTTCCGTCGTCTGCCCGGAAGCGGCTTCAATACTCTGGGTCAGTGCAAGCACCCGACGATGCGAACAGGATTGCTCCGCCAGCCAGCTTAACTGCCCCAACAGCGGTTGCAAGGTTTCCTGGCGACCATCGAATGTTCCCCACGATGCGCCGTATTCCATGTCCAGACCGGTATTGTTCCAGTAAATTTTGCGGTTATTAAGCACATTAAGCATATATTGCAGGCGGGCTTCCGTCTCCGGTCCCGTCAATACCAGCAATAATTCACTGCCCGGCAGATGGAAAATTTTCTCCTTTTCCAGCAGCAGCGGCTGCAATACGCGAAACACCTCGCGTTCGCAATGCACGCGCATCTGCATACCGTAATGACGGCTCAGAAATTCCAGGTTTTCCATGCGTAGATAACACACGCTTTGCCCGGCATCCTGTAAAAGAAACTGCTCCAGCGCGCGCAGGTTAGGCAGTTGCGTCAACGGATCGGTCAATGCCTGCGAGTGCCATTGTCGATTCAACCATTCGCTGCGTTGATTAATCCGCGCCATGTACAACAAACAAATACTAAAAGAAATGAGAACTGAAAGGATAAATGCCAGCGAATATTCTGAGCCCACGCCCTGCAGAAAATTGCGGTTATAGCTAAGCAGGAATAGCGCAGTGAGAGCCCAACTAAAATTCAACAGCGGATAGCTGATTTTCCCCACGCCGATGGTAAATCCAATGAACAGGACTGGCACCAGATAGCCAGCAATATACTTTGTCTCGAAAGGCGTACACAGCACCGCTAATAGCGTCGCCAGAGTGGCAAACCAGAGAAGCGTAAACAGGCGTTTTTCTTTGGCGAGATAAGGAGCGATATCCCTCCGCCAGAAAATACGAATATAGTGCGGGCTGACTATCATCCGCAGCGGATAATAGAAAAAGAGGGTAAAAATAAGCGCGGCAGAAATCAGACTCAATAAATCAACAATCGAGAAAATAGCGGTGCCGGTGCCAAAGAAGGTAGAGATGGTCACCGGGAAAGCCAGGTAGTGCCCCGCCAGATGCATACTGATTTTTATGCCAAACGGCGTCATTAACCCTAACCAGAAAACGCGTAGCCAGATGCCTTGGTTGGGTATTCCGTAGCGCCAGCGCGCGCCCAGCTGCCAGCGTACGATAGCGCAAACCAGCAACACGGGAAACGTCTGGCAAAATAGCAGCACCATCGCCTGTGGCAGAGGTAAATGAAAATTCCATTCATTAGTCAACATCATTCCGCTTACCATCGGCGCGACGCCACGGCGGCCAAATAAGAACAGCACGGAAAACATGACGCAGAGCGGTAGCCAGGCCAGAAAGATATAGCTGGAATCAATTGTGGCGCGGGGAGAAATGAGACGAGATAGCAGAATAGCCGGAACGGTCAGGCAGAAGGCCAGTAAGAATATTTTTATATTTTTTAATACGTTACACTTATCCGGCATTGCTTTAATGCTCACATCATTATATAAGGCGCATGAATAATAAGTATATTCGCATTATGAAGCAATCTAACAAAAGCTCATATTGACCGCAAAAGCAGCGGCAAACAAACGCACCTGAAGAGCAGATCAGACGCCATGAATTTTGTGACAAAAAGCAAAAACCCCCGCTTTTCAGCGAGGGTTTGAATGTTGGTGGAGCTAAGCGGGATCGAACCGCTGACCTCTTGCATGCCATGCAAGCGCTCTCCCAGCTGAGCTATAGCCCCATAGTGCTTTTACGTATACGCCAAATTTATCGGGAGTAAATTTGGTGGAGCTAAGCGGGATCGAACCGCTGACCTCTTGCATGCCATGCAAGCGCTCTCCCAGCTGAGCTATAGCCCCACTACGTAAAGCTTGTCGAGTTGACGGGCGGCATCATATGAATTCCCTCGGCATGTGTCAACGGCAAAATGAACTTGCCGAATTCAATCGCTGAAAAAGCATTCAAATAAAGGACATTGCGGCACAACTCGCATTCAGTAGTTAAACACGTCACGGTTTCGACTAAAATGGTGCTATAAAATGAACCACTAATTAACCCCACGACTATTCAGGGAATCGTTATGTTCAAGGAACGGATGACGCCAGAAGAACTCGCTAATCTCACCGGTTACAGCCGACAAACCATCAATAAATGGGTACGGAAAGAAGGCTGGGCAACATCGCCCAAACCTGGCGTCCAGGGCGGTAAAGCCCGTCTGGTTCATGTAAACGAACAGGTTCGTGAATATATCCGCAGCGCTGAACGTTCAGTTGACCATCACGCAGACACATTCACGCCTGCCAGCAACGCATCGCTTGAAGCGCTGCTCATGACGCTCGCCAAAGAGATGACCTCATCCGAGCAGAAACAGTTTACCTCTCTCCTCGTGCGTGAAGGGATTACCGGTTTGTTACAACGCTTAGGGATACGCGATAGCAAATAATATGAAAAGATTACGCAGTAAAATGACCACTGAAGAGCTGGCTGAATGCCTCGGCGTGGCCAGACAAACCGTCAATCGCTGGATCAGAGAACAACACTGGAAAACCGAAAAATTTCCCGGCGTCAAAGGCGGACGCGCAAGACTCATCCATATTGATGCCAGCGTGCGGGAGTTTATTCTCAATATTCCGGCTTTTCGCAAACTGCCTGCGTTTTATCAGGCGGAAGAGGCTTTCGCAGAATATGCGAACGCGGCGCACAGTCACGCTTATCGACAAATTATTGATGCCGTTGAAAATATGTCTGCTCAGGAACAGGAAAAACTGGCGCTGTTTTTATCGCGGGAAGGTATTCGCGGATTTCTGACGCGTTTAGGTATCAATGAGGCGGACTAACAAAGAATAAACGGCAGGCGTCTGCCCTGCCGTTTATTCTGTTTCAGCGGGCGTTACTGCTGGCTTTCACGCTCGGCGATAAAGCCCAGCGCTTTGTTGATGCGCTCAATGCTGCGGGTTTTACCAATCGCATGTACGGTGACATCCAGCGCAGGCGACTGCCCGGCACCGGTCACAGCCACACGCAGCGGCATCCCCACTTTACCCATCCCCACTTCCAGCTCATCCGCCGTGGCCTGAATCGCGTGGTGGACGTTTTCTGCTGACCAGTCCGTAATCGCCGACAGCTTGTCGCGCACCACTTCCAGCGGCTGACGCGCCACCGGGCGGAGGTGTTTTTTCGCCGCATCGGCGTCAAACTCGCTGAAGTCTTCATAGAAGTAGCGGCAGCTCTGCGCCATCTCTTTCAGAGTTTTGCAGCGTTCGCCCAGCAACTTCACCAGTTCAGCAAGCTGCGGGCCGTTACGGGTGTCGATATTTTCCTGCTCGATATGCCACTGCAAATGCGTCGCCACATATTCCGGCGCCAGCGTATTGATATAGTGGTGGTTCAGCCACAGCAGTTTATCGGTGTTGAACGCGCTCGCAGACTTGCTCACCGCACCGAGGGAGAACAGTTTAATCATCTCTTCGCGGGTGAAGATTTCCTGATCGCCGCTGGACCAGCCCAGACGCACCAGATAGTTCAGCAACGCTTCCGGCAGATAACCGTCATCGCGATACTGCATCACGCTCACCGCACCGTGACGTTTAGACAGCTTTTTACCGTCGTCGCCGTTAATCATCGACACATGCGCGTACATCGGCACCGGCGCGTTTAACGCTTTCAGAATGTTAATCTGGCGCGGAGTATTGTTGATATGGTCTTCGCCACGAATCACATGGGTAATTTCCATATCCCAGTCGTCCACCACCACACAGAAGTTGTAGGTTGGGGAACCGTCGGTACGACGAATGATCAGATCGTCCAGTTCCTGATTGCTGAATTCGATCGGGCCACGGATCTGATCATCAAAAATAACGGAACCGTCCTGCGGGTTGGCAAAGCGCACCACGCATGGCTCATCGTCGGCATGATGTTCGTGGCTGTGACGGCAACGCCCGTCATAACGCGGCTTCTCGCCTTTCGCCATCTGATCTTCACGCAGTTGCTCCAGACGCTCTTTAGAGCAGTAGCATTTATAGGCTGTTCCCGCCTCCAGCATCTCGTCAATCACCGCGTTATAGCGATCAAAACGTTTGGTCTGGAAATATGGGCCTTCGTCCCATTCCAGGTTCAGCCAGTTCATACCATCCATGATGGCTTCAATGGCTTCCGGCGTGGAACGCTCAAGATCGGTGTCTTCAATACGCAGCACGAATTCACCGCCGTGGTGACGTGCGAAAAGCCAGGAATAAAGAGCAGTACGCGCGCCGCCGACGTGCAGATAACCTGTCGGGCTAGGCGCGAAGCGAGTTTTGATTTTCATGAAATGGCCTTACGTTTATAAAGATGCCGACAACCGGCAAATCCTGGAAAGATGAATAGCCTTGTATTCTATCACTGTGGCTTGATTCCTCAATGTTGATCCGGTCAGAACGCTGCGCTTTGCTATTTCCGTATAGAAATCATGCAGTGCGGGGTAATTCACGATCGTTTTGTTTAATTTTACGACGAACAAACAAAAACTTTAGAAAATGCGTTGACTCATTTTCAACTCTCCCTATAATGCGACTCCACACAGCGGGGGTGATTAGCTCAGCTGGGAGAGCACCTCCCTTACAAGGAGGGGGTCGGCGGTTCGATCCCGTCATCACCCACCACTTCGGGTCGTTAGCTCAGTTGGTAGAGCAGTTGACTTTTAATCAATTGGTCGCAGGTTCGAATCCTGCACGACCCACCAATCGTTCGGTGGAAACGAGAATAAAACGTGAAGGATAACGTTGCGTCAGCAACGGCCCGTAGGGCGAGGCGAAGCCGAGTCATCCTGCACGACCCACCACTAACTTCGGTTAGTCAGTAATATCCAGCGTAGTATCGGGTGATTAGCTCAGCTGGGAGAGCACCTCCCTTACAAGGAGGGGGTCGGCGGTTCGATCCCGTCATCACCCACCACTTCGGGTCGTTAGCTCAGTTGGTAGAGCAGTTGACTTTTAATCAATTGGTCGCAGGTTCGAATCCTGCACGACCCACCAATGTAAAAAAGCGCCCTAAAGGCGCTTTTTTGCTATCTGCGATATGTTCGGGTCTTGCCTGATGCACTGCGCTTATCAGGCCTACAGACGACACCGCACGCGTAGGCCGGATAAGACGTTAATCGCCATCCGGCACAGACGACACCGCACACGTAGGCCGGATAAGACGTTAGTCGCCATCCGGCACAGACATCATACCGTCAACGCCGCCACCAGTTTCTCCAGTGCTGGCGTTGCCTGCTGCTGGTCATACACAATATACAAATCCGCCGGAATACGTTCCTCTAACGGACGGAACACCACACCCGGCCAGCTCATTTGCGCATAGCCATCAGCCATCAACGTAATCCCAATCCCCATACTGATCATCGCCAACACCGTTTGCGGCTCAACCACTTCCCGAATAATCATTGGCGAAAAGCCTGCCTGTTGGCATACACGTTGTAAAAATTCCCAATCAGAATGTACGGAAGGCAACGTAACAAAATATTCATTGCGCAACGCCGCCAGCGGCACAGAATCTCTGGATGCCAGATCGTGATCTTCCGGAACTGCAACCATGAATGCAGATTCATGCAAACGTATGCTGGTAAAACCGACTGCCGGTTCGATAGCCATACGCCAGATCCCTGCATCAAGTTCCCGACGCTCTAACAACGCCATTTGCATACCGGGAGACTTTTCGCGAAAAAGTACTTCAACATTGGGATTTGCTTTCAAAAAGTGACGCATCGCAGGACGCATTCTTCCCCACAGCGCCGTACCAACCACACCCAATTCAATGCGCCCCGCTTCACCGCGACCAATCTGCTCCACTCGCGCCAGCGCCTGATTTGCATTGGCTAACAAGCGACGTGACTCCTCCATTAAAACTTTCCCGGCATGGGTTAATGCAACGCTGCGGGAATGACGAATAAACAGCAATGTACCCAGTTGCTGTTCAAGTTCTTTGATATGGATACTCAAGGGAGGTTGTGACATATTTAACCGGGCAGCAGCCCGGCCAAAATGCAATTCTTCTGCAACAGCGAGGAAATAACGTAATAGCTTTAGATCAATACGATGGGCTCGTTCCATCACTATCGCACTCCAGGAATAAGGGATAACGTCTGGAATTTACCATATTACCTAGTAAAAAATAGATTTAACGACAAGATACCCAATATACATAAATACAATAGATAATACCCCGGGTAAAACATTTGGTGCGGGAATAGGTATACGGCATAAAGTAAAAAATGCGCCAATACCAAATCCAATACCGGAGGAGAGAATAATTTCTTTCATGCTGTGTCCTTGTTCATAAAAATGGACTGGCGAACATCCTCTCGCCAGTCAAATAAAATTAATGTGCTAATGATTTGGTCGACAGTTTTTCTGGATGGTGCTGATATTTAAAGAACAATGCAAAAATAACGGCCAATGCCAGAGCGTAGGCGGCAAAGACCAGCCAGATGGTTTGCCAATCTTTTACGCCATCAATAGAAAAATAATCCACGGCCATACCGCTTAAAAGAGACCCAATCCACGCCCCCACGCCGTTAACCATGGTCATAAACAGCCCCTGCGCGCTGGCGCGAATACTTGAGTCCACCTCCTGCTCTACAAATACTGACCCTGAGATGTTGAAGAAATCAAATGCGCAGCCATAAACAATCATCGACAGCAGCAATAGCACAAAGCCAAACGGGGATGGATCGCCAAAGGAAAAGAAGCCGAAACGCAGCGTCCACGCCAACATGCTCATCAGCATTACCGTTTTAATACCAAAGCGTTTAAGGAAGAACGGAATGGTGAGGATAAAGCCCACTTCCGCCATCTGCGAAACTGAAAGCAAGATAGAGGGATACTTCACCACAAAACTATCGGCAAACTCAGGATTACGGGCAAAATCATGCAGGAACGGATTACCGAAGACATTGGTAATTTGCAGCACCGCCCCCAACATCATCGCAAACAAAAAGAAGATTGCCATGCGTGGATTTTTAAACAGAACAAAAGCATCCAGTCCGAGCTTACTGACAAGCGTGGTGTTCGCCTTCTTCTCGGCTACCGGAATTTTCGGTAACGTCAGCGCATACAGGGCCAGCAATAACGATGCGCCAGAAGCGATGTATAATTGCGCACTGCTCAGTTCCAGCCCCATCAGGCTCACCGTCCACATCGCAACAATAAAACCTATTGTGCCGAAAACGCGCACGGGCGGAAATGACGTTACCGGATCCTGACCTGCTTTCGCCAGACAGGAGTACGAAACGCTATTGGATAATGCAATCGTTGGCATATACGCCATCGCATTAACCAACATCACCCAGAACATCGTCTGGGGATCGGTAACGGTGGTGGCGTACAATAACGCCCCCGCGCAAACCAGATGGCAAAGCATGTAGGCTCGCTCAGCGCGCAGCCATTTATCAGCAATGATCCCCATAATGCCCGGCATGATAATCGCTGCCAACCCTTTTGAGCTGTAGACCATACCGACATTCGCGCCGGTAAAATCCAGAGTGTTGATCATGTAAGAGCCCAGGGTAACCAGCCAGCTCCCCCAGATAAAATATTGCAAGAACGACATGACTTTTAAGCGGGACGTAATACCCATTTTTTATTCCTTGCCGTGAGATAAAGCCCCAATACGGGGCCGTAGTCATTGTGTTTAGGCCAGCTTACGTAAAAAGCCGCAAATCAGATTTATAAAGTTCTGCCGAGAAAGTTCAGCCGCCGCCAGCGTTTGCGCATGGGAGAGTTTTACATCGCCCAGCCCTTCCGCCAGATTGGTGATCGCTGAGACAGCAACAACTTTGAGACCACAATGACGTGCGCTAATCACCTCAGGGACAACGGACATTCCGACCACATCGCCGCCAATAATCTGCATCATGCGGATTTCTGCCGCCGTTTCGAAGTTCGGACCCGGATAAGAAACAAATACGCCTTCAGTGAGGGGGAATCCCTCCTCTGCCGCAACGGACTGAAGCATGGCGCGATAATCTGCGTCATAAGCATTAGCCAGCGAGAAGAAGCGATCGCCATAACGATCATCGTTTGGCCCCACCATCGGCGTACCAGGCATCGTATTAATGTGATCGCTAAGCGCAACCAGGCTACCCGGCCCCACTTCCGGACGCAGAGATCCTGCCGCATTGGTGCAGAACAACACTTCACAGCCCAGTAATTTCAACGTGCGAATGGCATCGGTCATCACCGCCATTCCACGCCCTTCATAAAAATGCCCGCGGCCTTTCATACAGGCCACCGGAACACCCGCCAGATGGCCGAGCACCAGTTCACCAGCATGGCCGTGTACGGTGCTGACGGGAAATCCCGGCAATTTCTCGTAAGAAATGGCTACCGCATCTTCGATTTGGTCCGCCAGAGCACCCAACCCGGAGCCTAAAATAAACGCGACGCGCGGGGTAAATGCCGGTTTATGTGCATGAATAATATCAACACAATACTCAGGATTATGAGAAAAAAGAGCGTGAGGCATAAGTTTCCTTGTTCTATCGGATTTAATTTGACTCCTTTTTATAACGACCATCGCCCCTTGCTGACCAATACACTTTTCACGTGTCATCAATAGCCATTTAATATCGATAGATTTAGATCGCTTCTGTATTAATACAGAGGGAAAACAGTATTGGTTTTTGCTTGCACTTCATATTAACAATATGCCGCTTTCATATTTATAAATTGCCTCTTTTTAATTAACCCATTAATAATTATCGGCATAGGGAAATATGCTATGAAAAAAATTCTTACTCTGACGCTTTCTTCTTTACTCATTATTCCCGCACTCACCCATGCGGAATTTAAAGGCGGGTTCGCCGATATCGGCCTCCATTACCTCGACTGGACATCAGACACCACGGAAAAAACCAGTAAAAAATCCCATAAAGATGATTTTGGGTACCTGGAAATGGAAGGCGGAGCGAATTTTAGCTGGGGAGAAATGTACGGGTTCTTCGACTGGGAAAATTTTTACAATGGCCGCCACGTTAAACCAGGCAGCGAACAGCGTTACACCTTTAAAAATACCAACCGTATTTATCTGAGCGATACAGGATTAAACCTCTATCTCCATGCCTACGGGACGTACGGTTCACCTCATCGCGCTAATTTCCATGATGACATGTTTCTCTATGGTTTAGGCTATAACTTCACAGGTAACGGTTACTGGTTTAAACCCTTCTTTGCCAAACGTTATACCGATCAGACCTACTACACAGGCGATAATGGTTATGTATTAGGTTGGGTGGCCGGCTATAGCTTCTCGTTGGGTAGTGAGAAATTCAGCGTAACGAACTGGAATGAGTATGAGTTTGACCGCGATGCGTCCTACGCTGCGGGCAATGGCGGGAAAGATGGCATTAATGGCGCAGTAGCGCTGTGGTGGAATGCGACTCCTCACCTGACCGCAGGAGTACAATATCGTTACGCTGATAATAAGTTAGGAGAATCCTTCCTGCAGGATGGCATTATTTATTCCATCAAATACCTGTTTTAACACACAGCCCTGTCAAAAATGGCAGGGCAAGACCGCACCTCACACACGGACAGATAGATATTTATAGCTGATACAGCGGATCTTTCGCCCTCGCGGCGGTTAATTCGCTGGCCTGGGTACGCACCACGTCCCACAACGCCTGCGCCGCCGTGGAGAGCGATCGGTTTTTTCGCCGCGCCAGCATGAGCTGCCTTTCAACTACGGGCGTCAGCCGTTTAACCTGTAAGTGGCTGCCCTGCGGGAGCGGTAACGCCAGCGCGGGCAGCACGCTGATGCCGATTCCCGCTTCCACCATTGGAAAAAGCGTGGCGGGATGACCAATCTCCTGCACGATATCCGCCTCAATAGCAAAATGGGCCAGCGCCGCATCAATCAGCGGTCGACTGCCGGAAGCGTAATCCTGTAAGACCAGCGACGCCTGTTTAAGATCCTGCCAGCTCACCCATTCCTGATGCGCCAGCGGATGATCCTGGCGACACAACAGTAAAAAAGGCTCTGATAAGATGGCTTCACACTGTAAATCCACCGCTGCGCCGGGATCGATAACGATGCCAAAATCCACTTCTCCCTGGCGGATGCTCTCCAGCACCCACTGCTGCGGACGATCGTGCAATACAAAATCAATAGCGGGATAAAGTGAATTACTTTGGGCAATGCATTGCGGAATAAGATGTGCAGAAATGGTTTGGCTCGCGGCAACGCGCACGGTGCCGGTTAACTGTGTCCCAACTCTGCCTGCATCGCGCAGTATGCTGTTCAGTTCATCAAGCACCCGCTCCAGACGCGTCGCCAGTTGTTGCCCCGCCTCGGTCAGCACCACCTCACGCGTAGTGCGATCCAGCAGTCTGACGCCGGTTTGCCGCTCCAGCTCTTTTACGCTATGACTGACCGCAGACTGGCTCAGTCCAATCCTGTCCCCTGCCCGACTGAAACTTTTGGCCTGGGCGACGGTAATAAAAATACGCAGTTGACGCAGTGAATAGTTCATCGACTAGATTCATATATAGATGCAATAAATCAATTTTATTTCTCAAAGCGAAAAACGCAAAATAGCTGCACCGACTTTCAGGAGTTTTTATGAAACTTTTTCGTATCCTTGACCCTTTCACGCTGACACTTATCACCGTGGTACTACTGGCCTCTTTTTTCCCGGCGGAAGGCGGCTTTGTGCCTGTCGTTGAAGGCATTACGACAGCGGCCATCGCTCTGCTATTTTTTATGCATGGCGCGAAGCTTTCACGTGAAGCGATCATCGCTGGCGGCAGCCACTGGCGGTTGCATCTGTGGGTCATGTGCAGCACTTTTGTGCTCTTTCCTGTCCTCGGCGTACTGTTTGCCTGGTGGGCGCCTGTCAATGTCGACCCTATGCTCTACAGTGGCTTTCTGTATCTGTGCATTTTGCCCGCCACCGTGCAGTCGGCAATTGCATTTACTTCACTCGCGGGCGGTAACGTCGCGGCCGCGGTGTGCTCAGCGTCTGCGTCCAGTCTGCTGGGCATTTTCCTGTCGCCGCTGCTGGTCGGTCTGGTAATGAATATTCATGGCGCGCAGGGCAGTCTGGAAGAGGTGGGCAAAATTATGCTGCAACTGCTGCTGCCTTTTGTGCTGGGACACCTGTCTCGCCCGTGGATCGGCAACTGGGTCGCGCGCAACAAAAAGTGGATCGCGAAAACAGATCAGACCTCTATTTTGCTGGTGGTCTACTCGGCGTTCAGCGAAGCGGTGGTCAACGGCATCTGGCACAAAGTCGGCTGGGGATCGCTGCTGTTTATCGTCGTGGTCAGCCTCATACTGTTGGCGATCGTCATCGCCATTAACGTCTTTGTCGCCCGTAAATGCGGCTTCAATAAAGCCGACGAAATCACTATTGTTTTCTGCGGTTCGAAAAAAAGCCTGGCCAACGGGATTCCGATGGCCAATATTCTGTTTCCGACGTCAGTGCTGGGTATGATGGTATTACCGCTGATGATCTTCCACCAGATCCAACTGATGGTCTGCGCAGGGCTGGCACGGCGCTACAAACGCCAGACCGAGAAGTTACAGGCGCAGCAGGAAAGCCGCGCCGCGAAAGCTTAAAGCGGGCGTTTAAGGGGCTGCACCAGTTGCGTCAGCCCCTCGGTTTTAATCAGCAGCGTGATTTGCATCAACTCCCCCAGTTTACCCGCCGGAAATTGATCTTTACGGGCAAACCACAGCAAATACTCTTCCGGAAGGTCGATCAATCGACGTCCCTGATATTTGCCGAACGGCATCACGGTGTTGGCGATTTCAACCAACTGCTCTTTTTCCATCTCAGGCACCCAGTAAGCGGATCATTTCCGCTTCATCAATCACGGTAATACCCAGTTCCTGCGCTTTGGCCAGTTTCGAACCCGCCGCTTCACCGGCAATCACCAGATCGGTTTTCTTCGATACGCTGCCTGCCACTTTCGCGCCCAGCGCCGCTAAACGCGCTTTAGCGTCATCGCGGGACATCTGGCTCAGGCTACCGGTTAGTACCACGGTTTTACCGGCAAACGGGCTATCGATCTCTTGCACATTAATGATTACCGGCGCGGGCCAGTGCACCCCTTCCGCCAGTAGCTGCCCAATCACATCACGATTACTCTCTTCGGCAAAAAAGTTAAAGACGTGCGTAGCGACCACAATCCCCACGTCAGGTACTTTCTGCAACTCGTCAATGGTGGCGGCCTGCAGCGCCTCCAGCGTGCCGAAATAAGCCGCCAGCCCCGCTGCCGTCGCCTCACCCACTTCACGGATGCCCAGCGCATAGAGAAAACGCGCAAAGGTCGTCGCTTTGGCTTTTTCCAGCGCGTTAATAACATTTTGCGCGGACTTTGGCCCCATTCGGTCCAGGCCGGTCAGTTTACCCGCCGTCAGACGGAACAGATCCGCTGGCGTATGGACATACTCCCTTTCCACCAGTTGGTCGATGATCTTATCGCCCATCCCGTCTACATCCATCGCCCGGCGCGACACAAAATGTTTCAACGACTCTTTACGCTGCGCGCCGCAAATCAGCCCGCCGGTACAACGGGTAACGGCTTCGCCTTCAACGCGCTCTACGTCCGATCCGCACACCGGACAGTGCGTTGGAAACACAATCGGACGCGTCTCTTCAGGGCGTTCGGACAGAACCACGTTGACCACCTGAGGGATCACATCGCCTGCCCGACGGATAACCACCTTATCGCCAATACGCAAGCCAAGCCGTTCAATTTCATCGGCATTATGCAACGTGGCATTGCTGACCAGCACACCAGCCACCTGAACCGGTTCCAGACGCGCTACCGGCGTAATCGCCCCGGTGCGCCCTACCTGAAACTCAACGTCGCGCACAAAAGTCATCTGCTCCTGAGCAGGAAATTTAAACGCCACCGCCCAGCGCGGCGCGCGGGCCACAAAGCCCAGCTGTTCCTGCAAAGCCAGCGAGTTGACCTTAATCACCACGCCGTCGATATCAAAACCGAGCGTGGGGCGATCTTTTTCGACGTTGTGATAAAAATCCAGTACCGCCTGGGGAGAATCGCACAGCGTCACGCGATCGCTGACCGGTAACCCCCACGCTTTAAATTGCAGCAAACGCCCCAGATGCGTATCCGGCAACTCGCCGCCTTCCAGAATACCGACGCCGTAGCAGAAAAATGTTAGCGGTCGCTTCGCCGTAATACGCGGATCGAGCTGACGCAGCGAGCCCGCCGCCGCGTTACGCGGGTTAGCAAACACTTTGCCGCCAGTACGGCGCGCGTCTTCATTGATCTTTTCGAACCCGGCCTGCGGTAAAAATACCTCTCCGCGAACTTCAAGACGCGCCGGAATGTTATCGCCGTGCAGCTTTAACGGAATGGCGCGAATCGTGCGCACGTTTGAAGTGATATCTTCACCGGTGGTGCCGTCGCCACGCGTCGCAGCGCTCACCAGCACGCCGTTTTCATACAGAATGCTGACCGCCAGGCCATCCAGTTTTAGCTCGCAGCACCAGATGACATTTTCCGTGCTTTTTAGACGATCCTGCACTCGCTTGTTAAACGCCAGGAAGCTTTCTTCATCAAATACGTTATCGAGCGACAGCATCGGTACTTCATGGCGAATCTGGTTGAATGCCGTCAGCGGCGCCGCGCCAACGCGCTGCGTGGGCGAATCCGGCGTGATAAGGTCCGGACGTTGCGCCTCCAGCTCTCGCAGTTCCCGCATCAGGCGGTCATATTCGGCGTCGGGAATCTCTGGCGCATCCATCACATGATACAGATATTCATGATGGCGAAGCGTGGTTCGCAGTTCTGTCAGTTGTTGTTCGATTGGTTCCATATCACACCATCAATGATAAAAAACCCCCGACAGGCGGGGGTTACGTTAAAAATGTCACACCTGCGTTAACCTCAGGCGTTAGCGTCCATCACCTCGCGGATGCGGTCCTGATATTCGCGCAGTTTCTGCGGCGTCATCATCCGACGCTGGTCATCCAGCACGACGCCACCGACCTCATCAGCGATATGCTGCGCGGATTGCAGCATCAGCTTGAAATTCTGCAGCGCATCGCCGTAAGACGGTACCTGCATAAAGATAGTGACGCCAGGCGTAGTGAAGTCCGTCATTTCAGGATCGAACGTTCCCGGATTGACCATATTCGCGAGACTGAACAAGGCCGGGCCGCTGCCGTCCGGGCTCAAATGACGATGGAAAATATTCATATCGCCAAATTTAAAGCCTGACTGCTGAATACTGTTCAGTAACACTTCACCATTAAGCTCGCTGCCATGATGGGCCGCGACGTTCATAATGATGACCGCCTCTTTACGCTGCGGTTTTTCCACAACCGGCGCTTCTTCCACTACCGGTTCAGCCTCAACCACAGGTTCCGCAGGCTGGAAGGTTTGCGCTGATGGCGGCGGCGCGGGCTGCGCAACAGGCTGCGGCGCTTGCGACGGCGGTGCAGACTGCTGTTGCGGCGGCTGTACCGGCGGCGCAGATGGCTGAACCTGCTGAGGCTGCGGCGCAGGTTGGACCGGTTGCTGAACCGGCTGTTGCATCGGCGCTTGCGGCTGCGGCGGCGCCGCTGGACGCGGTTGCGCAGACGCATAAGGCGGCTGGTACTGGTGTTGCGGCGACTGACGAGGGGCATCATGCTCCTGCGACTGGCCGGGGGCATGATTTACGCGGTGAACACGAACTTCACCCACGCCTTCGTCTTCTTCGACATCGTCGTCATACGAGTCGTCGTCGCGTTTCGATTTCATGCGTTTTAGTGGACGATCGCGGAACATAGAAGATCGTTCTTTACGGCTGGTCCAGAAACCATGTACCAGTAAAGCGATTATGGCGATCGCGCCAACAATGATTAATATCAGACGCAAATCCTGCATCATTATATTCTCTGTTGTTCTAACACCTTGCCACCACGGCAAACATTTACTCACTAAGAGTATTTGCCGATTACGTCAAGTGCAAGTGTACTGTTGGCTTTCGCAGCATAAAGATGAAGGAAAATGTGCTTTTTGCTGTTTTTTCGAACATTTCCGAACTATCCACCGTCTGATAACCGGGTAAGATATCCCACGTTTACCCAGGGCTTTAAGAAAAAGGAGTATGTCCTGAATATGGTTTCATCATCCACAACCGTACCACGTAGCGGCGTCTATTATTTCTCGCAAGGATGGAAGTTAGTCACCCTACCGGGAATCCGCCGCTTTGTTATTTTACCTTTGCTGGTCAACATTGTGCTGATGGGCGGCGCATTTTGGTGGCTGTTTACCCAGCTTGACGCCTGGATACCTTCGTTGATGAGTCATGTGCCGGACTGGCTGCAATGGCTGAGCTATCTGCTGTGGCCGATTGCGGTTATCTCTGTTCTGCTGGTCTTTGGCTATTTTTTCTCTACCCTCGCCAACTGGATCGCCGCGCCGTTTAACGGCCTTTTAGCCGAACAGCTTGAGGCGCGGTTAACCGGCGCAACGCCGCCAGATACCGGCATACTCGGCATCATGAAAGATGTACCGCGCATTATGAAACGTGAATGGCAAAAGCTGGCGTGGTATCTGCCGCGCGCTATCGTGCTGCTGGTTCTCTATTTTATTCCTGGCATTGGCCAAACCATCGCGCCGGTGCTGTGGTTTTTGTTCAGCGCCTGGATGCTGGCGATCCAGTATTGCGACTACCCGTTTGATAACCACAAAGTGCCGTTTAAAACGATGCGCGCCGCGTTGCGCACGCAGAAGGTGGCGAATATGCAATTTGGCGCGCTCACCAGCCTCTTTACGATGATTCCGGTGCTTAACCTTTTCATTATGCCTGTCGCCGTCTGTGGCGCGACGGCAATGTGGGTTGATTGCTGGCGTGCTAAGCACGCGTTATGGAAATAACGTAAAAATGTATAAATAAGAGATGGCTTAGAGCCTATCCCACCAGGCGTTATTGGCGCAGCCAGTTTGGACACGGACAGCGCGCAAAAACCGGAGCGTACACGTAGTACGTGAGGATTTTGAGCACTGCCCAGGTCCAAAATGGCAAGTAAAATAGCCCTAATGGGATAGGCTCTTATGCTGTCTCTTATTCCATACTGATAACCATTATTCACCATCAGCATATAGATATGCGAAATCCTTACTTCCCCATATCTGGCTGGAAGGTATGCTGGGAAGGTATCCCAATTTCATACAGTTAAGGACAGGCCATGAGTAAGATTTATGAAGATAACTCGCTGACTATCGGTCATACGCCGCTGGTTCGACTGAACCGTATCGGTAATGGACGCATTCTGGCGAAGGTGGAGTCGCGCAACCCGAGCTTCAGCGTCAAGTGCCGTATCGGCGCCAATATGATTTGGGATGCCGAAAAGCGTGGCGTACTGAAACCTGGCGTGGAACTGGTGGAGCCGACCAGTGGCAACACCGGTATTGCGCTGGCGTATGTCGCCGCCGCGCGCGGTTACAAACTCACCCTGACCATGCCGGAGACCATGAGCATTGAACGCCGCAAGCTACTCAAAGCATTAGGCGCGAATCTGGTGCTGACCGAAGGGGCGAAAGGGATGAAAGGCGCTATTCAGAAAGCCGAAGAAATTGTCGCCAGCGATCCGCAAAAATATCTCCTGCTCCAGCAGTTCAGCAACCCTGCCAACCCGGAAATCCATGAAAAAACCACCGGCCCGGAAATCTGGGAAGACACCGATGGTCAGGTGGATGTGTTTATCTCCGGCGTCGGCACTGGCGGTACGTTAACCGGCGTCACGCGTTATATCAAAGGGACGAAGGGTAAAACCGATCTTATCACCGTTGCGGTAGAACCCACTGACTCCCCGGTTATCGCCCAGGCGCTGGCTGGTGAAGAGATCAAACCGGGCCCACATAAAATTCAGGGCATCGGCGCAGGCTTCATCCCGGGCAACCTGGATCTGAAACTGATTGATAAAGTGGTTGGCATCACCAATGAAGAAGCCATTTCTACCGCGCGCCGTCTGATGGAAGAGGAAGGTATTCTGGCGGGAATTTCTTCCGGCGCCGCGGTTGCTGCAGCGCTTAAGCTGCAGGAAGATGAAAGCTTTACCAATAAGAATATTGTGGTTATCCTACCTTCATCAGGTGAGCGTTATCTGAGCACCGCGTTGTTCGCCGATCTCTTTACTGAGAAAGAACTGCAACAGTGATGCCAACATGTTAAAAACGCGTAAAAAAGCACCTTTTTGGGTGCTTTTTTGTGGCCTGCTTCAAACTTTCACCTCACCTGGCATTGATTCACCCTGCCGGAACTGGTATTTAACCAGACTAATTATTTTGATGCGCGAAATTAATCGTTACAGGAAAAGCGTTAGCTGAATCGATTTTATGATTTGGTTCAAATCTTCCTTTCGCGGCATAATGTTTAATGACGAGCGAAACGTCAGCGGCCATAAGTTGCCAGCAACGGATTGCGTAGAACACCTTTTGTGTCGCGTCCCGTTTACGCCGGCGCTAACAATACAGGCTAAAGTTGAGCCGCCAGGCTAGACTTTAGTTCCACAACACTAAACCTATAAGTTGGGGAAATACAATGTTCCAGCAAGAAGTTACCATTACCGCTCCGAACGGTCTGCACACCCGCCCTGCTGCTCAGTTTGTTAAAGAAGCAAAAGGCTTCACTTCTGAGATTACTGTGACTTCCAACGGCAAAAGCGCCAGCGCGAAAAGCCTGTTTAAACTGCAGACTCTGGGCCTGACTCAAGGCACCGTCGTCACCATCTCCGCAGAAGGTGAAGATGAGCAGAAAGCGGTTGAACATCTGGTCAAACTGATGGCGGAACTCGAGTAAGTTTTTTTCCGGGTTCTTTTAAAAATCAGTCACAAGTAAGGTAGGGTTATGATTTCAGGCATTTTAGCATCCCCGGGTATCGCTTTCGGCAAAGCACTGCTGCTGAAAGAAGACGAAATCGTCATTGACCGGAAAAAAATTTCTGCCGACAAGGTTGATCAGGAAGTTGAACGTTTTCTGAGCGGTCGTGCCAAGGCATCTGCGCAACTGGAAGCGATCAAGACAAAAGCTGGTGAAACGTTCGGTGAAGAAAAAGAAGCCATCTTTGAAGGGCATATTATGCTGCTCGAAGATGAGGAGCTGGAGCAGGAAATCATAGCCCTGATTAAAGATAAGCACATGACGGCTGACGCAGCCGCGCATGAAGTTATCGAAGGTCAGGCCACTGCCCTGGAAGAACTGGATGACGAATACCTGAAAGAGCGTGCGGCTGACGTACGTGATATCGGTAAGCGCCTGCTGCGCAACATCCTGGGTCTGGCCATTATCGATCTGAGCGCGATTCAGGAAGAAGTTATCCTGGTTGCCGCTGACCTGACGCCGTCAGAAACCGCACAGTTGAACCTGCAGAAAGTGCTGGGCTTCATCACCGACGCGGGCGGACGCACGTCTCATACCTCCATCATGGCGCGTTCTCTGGAACTGCCAGCGATCGTAGGTACCGGTAGCGTCACCGCTCAGGTGAAAAACGGCGACTATCTGATTCTGGATGCCGTAAACAACCAGGTTTACGTCAACCCGACCAACGATGTTATTGAGCAACTGCGCGCCGTCCAGGAGCAGGTTGCGACCGAGAAAGCGGAACTCGCAAAACTGAAAGATCTGCCGGCAATCACGCTGGATGGACATCAGGTTGAAGTTTGCGCCAACATCGGTACCGTTCGCGACGTTGAAGGCGCTGAGCGTAACGGCGCGGAAGGCGTTGGTCTGTATCGTACTGAATTCCTGTTCATGGATCGCGACGCGCTGCCGACGGAAGAAGAGCAGTTTGCCGCCTATAAAGCGGTCGCTGAAGCGTGCGGCTCGCAGGCGGTTATCGTCCGTACCATGGACATTGGCGGCGACAAAGAGCTGCCGTACATGAACTTCCCGAAAGAAGAGAACCCGTTCCTGGGCTGGCGCGCCGTGCGTATCGCCATGGATCGCAAAGAGATCCTGCGTGACCAGGTTCGCGCGATTCTGCGTGCCTCCGCTTTCGGTAAATTGCGCATTATGTTCCCGATGATCATCTCTGTTGAAGAAGTTCGCGCGCTGCGCAAAGAGATTGAAATCTACAAACAGGAACTGCGTGACGAAGGTAAAGCATTTGACGAAAGCATTGAGATTGGCGTGATGGTGGAAACACCGGCTGCGGCGACAATTGCGCGTCATTTAGCCAAAGAAGTTGATTTCTTTAGTATCGGCACCAATGATTTAACGCAGTACACCCTGGCAGTTGACCGTGGTAATGATATGATTTCACACCTTTACCAGCCAATGTCACCGTCCGTACTGAACTTGATCAAGCAAGTTATTGATGCTTCTCATGCAGAAGGTAAATGGACTGGCATGTGTGGTGAGCTTGCAGGCGACGAACGTGCTACACTTCTGTTGCTGGGGATGGGTCTGGACGAATTCTCTATGAGCGCCATTTCTATCCCGCGCATTAAGAAGATTATCCGTAACACGAACTTCGAAGATGCGAAGGTGTTAGCAGAGCAGGCTCTTGCTCAACCGACAACGGACGAGTTAATGACGCTGGTTAACAAGTTCATTGAAGAAAAAACAATCTGCTAATCCACGAGATGCGGCCCAATTTACTGCTTAGGAGAAGATCATGGGTTTGTTCGATAAACTAAAATCTCTGGTTTCTGATGATAAGAAAGACACCGGAACTATTGAGATTGTTGCCCCGCTCTCTGGCGAGATCGTCAACATCGAAGACGTGCCGGATGTAGTTTTTGCTGAAAAAATCGTTGGTGATGGCATCGCTATCAAACCAACCGGTAACAAAATGGTCGCCCCTGTTGACGGTACCATCGGCAAAATCTTTGAAACCAACCATGCGTTCTCTATCGAATCCGATAGCGGCATTGAGCTGTTCGTTCACTTCGGTATCGACACCGTTGAGCTGAAAGGCGAAGGCTTCAAGCGTATTGCTGAAGAAGGTCAGCGCGTGAAAGTTGGCGATCCGGTCATCGAGTTCGATCTGCCGTTGCTGGAAGAAAAAGCCAAGTCTACCCTGACTCCGGTTGTTATCTCCAACATGGATGAAATCAAAGAACTGATCAAACTGTCTGGTAGCGTGACCGTGGGTGAAACTCCGGTTATCCGCATTAAGAAGTAATTCTTGCCGCAGTGAAGAATGGCGCCTTTGGGCGCCATTTTTTTTGCCTGTAGGCCGGATAAGGCGCTTGCGCCGCCATCCGGCGATGGTGCGGCGCACAGCCTGATGGCGCTACGCTTATCAGGCCTACAAGGTTGCGAACATTTCAGCGCCAATCCACGAGTTACAACTGCGAGGTCACCGGGCGAAAGCACTTCTCGCGCATCAGGATCTTCATCCCATCCGGGCCACTCTCCAGCATCCTGCGTTCGGAATCGGACACTTGCAACTCGCACTGATAGCCGCCAGTGATGCCAAACATCGCCCGCGCTACGCAAATATCTTCCAGCGCGTCCAGCCCGCTCGTTTCAAAATGCCCCACGATACGTCCCTGCTGGCGAACTACCAGCCGATAACTCTTCATCGCGCCTCCCCTGCCGGCGGCAGAATTAACTCATCACAGCCACACTGCTGTGTCCAGGTCATCACCTCCAGCACGCGCTGCGCCGCATCTTTTGCCGCGGTCGTCAGTTTTTTTCCCTGCACAATACCGCTGACCAGCTCGGCGCAAAAGAGATCTCCCGTCCCTTTTAACTCCGTCGCCACCCGCGGATGGGCAAAGACCTCCACGACCTGCGCGGTAACGACGGCAACCGTTATGGTCTCCAGAGATTCGCCCGGCGCGCTGGTGATAACCACCCATTTCAGCGTATCGGAAAGCAGCGATTGCGCCGCCGCCACCGCCTCTTCCAGCGTGCGACACGGTTTACCACTCAGCATCTCCAGCTCAAATACGTTCGGCGTTAGCCCCTGCGCCTGCGGCAACAAATGCGTGCGATAAGCCTGCGGAATTTCCGCCTGCACATACATTCCACTGTCGGTATCGCCAATGACCGGATCAACAAGAATACACACCTCCGGATGCGAAGCCCGGATCGCCATTAGCCACTTCGAAAGCAAGACAATTTGGTCTGCGCTGCCCATGTAACCGGTGGTAATCGCTTTTAATTCACGTAGCGCATCGCGCTCATTCAACGCCGTAAGGTAGCCTGCAAACCACTCGGCGGGAATAATGCCGCCATAAAACGTTTTATAGTGCGGCGTATTGCTGAACAGCACCGTCGGAACCGCCGTCACGCGTAGTCCCTGCGCTTTAATGGCCGGAACAGCGATACTGTTGCCTACGCTGCCGTACACGACCTGTGACTGGACGGCGACGATATCGGTCTGTAACGCCCGATGGTTGTCGTCGAAGAGCACTGACTGAATATCACTCTCTTGTCCCATAAAATTTTCCTCTCGCTGGACAGCAGGCTACCGCCTCATTATCATTGTCATATGCTAAAATTCATTTTGTCATAGGTCAATAATGATCGACGGAAAAACCGCTAACGAAATTTTTGACAGTATCCGTCAACACATTATCGCCGGCACGTTACGGGCGGAGGATTCGCTCCCGCCGGTACGGGAGCTGGCAAGCGAATTAAAGGTGAACCGCAATACCGTCGCAGCGGCGTATAAACGGCTGATAACGGCGGGACTGGCGCAAAGTTTAGGCCGCAATGGGACGGTGATTAAAGGCAGTCCGTCTCCCGTAGCGCTGGAAGGCGGCGATCCGCATACGCCTCTGCACGACCTTTCCGGCGGCAATCCCGATCCGCAGCGTCTGCCTGACCTTAGCCGTTATTTTGCCCGTCTCAGCCGCACGCCGCATCTCTACGGCGATACGCCCGTTTCCCCTGAACTACACGCCTGGGCGGCGCGCTGGCTACGGGATGCCACTCCCGTCGCAGGCGAAATTGATATCACCAGCGGAGCTATCGACGCTATCGAAAGACTGCTTTGCGCGCATCTGCTGCCGGGCGACAGCGTCGCGGTGGAAGATCCCTGTTTTTTAAGCAGTATCAATATGCTGCGCTATGCCGGTTTTAGCGCCAGCCCGGTCAGCGTAGATAGCGAAGGAATGCAGCCTGAAAAGCTGGAGCAGGCGCTAAACCAGGGCGCGCGGGCAGTGATCTTAACGCCGCGCGCACACAACCCTACCGGCTGTAGCCTGAGCGCTCGCCGTGCCGCTGCGCTGCAAAATATACTGGCGCGTTACCCTCAGGTAGTGATCATTATCGACGATCACTTCGCTCTACTTTCTTCGTCGCCCTGGCAGTCGGTTATTGCGCAGACAACGCAACACTGGGCGGTGATACGCTCCGTTTCCAAAGCCCTCGGCCCTGATTTACGTCTTGCTATTGTCGCCAGCGACAGCGCGACCTCGGCAAAACTTCGGCTGCGGCTAAATGCCGGTAGTCAGTGGGTCAGCCATCTGTTACAGGATCTGGTCTACGCCTGCCTGACCGACCCTGAGTATCAGCACAGGCTGGCGCAAACGCGGCTGTTTTACGCCACCCGGCAACAAAAACTGGCCCGCGCCCTACAGCAATATGGCATCGCCATTTCTCCCGGCGACGGCGTGAATGTCTGGCTCCCGCTGGACACCCATAGCCAGGCTACCGCGTTTACGCTGGCAAAATCCGGCTGGCTGGTACGTGAGGGAGAAGCCTTTGGCGTAAGCGCGCCGTCTCACGGTCTACGTATCACGCTGTCGACATTAAATGACAGCGAGATCAACACGCTGGCGGCTGATATCCATCAGGCGCTAAATCGCTAACAGGAGAAAATAACGTGCGAGTTCATTTTGTTGTCCATGAGTCGTTTGAATCCGCTGGCGCTTATCTGAAATGGGCTGAAGATCGCGGTTATACCATTTCATGGTCGCGCGTCTATGCCGGAGAAGCGCTACCGCCCAATGCCGATGAGTTCGATATGCTCGTGGTATTTGGCGGTCCGCAGTCGCCGCGCACCACCCGCGAAGAGTGCCCGTACTTTGACTCTCGCGCCGAACAGCACTTAATTAATCAGGCGATTACGGCCCGGCGAATGGTTATCGGCATTTGTCTTGGTTCGCAGCTCATTGGCGAGGCGCTGGGCACCGCTGTGTGCCAGAGTCCGGAAAAAGAGATTGGTCACTACCCTATTACGCTCACTGAAGCCGGTCTGCGGCATCCGCTTATCGCCCACTTTGGCTCTCCGTTAATCGTCGGCCACTGGCACAACGATATGCCAGGACTCACCGATCAGGCGACCGTGCTGGCCGAAAGTGCCGGCTGTCCACGTCAGATAGTGCAGTACGGTAATTTTGTCTACGGCTTCCAGTGTCATATGGAATTTACCGTCGAGGCGGTTGAAGGATTAATCCAACATTCGCAGCAGGAGCTGGCCGACGCGCAAGGGAAGCGTTTTATCCGCTCGGTTGCCGAGATGCGCGCATGGGATTACCAGCAAATGAATGAAAAGCTGTGGCGTTTTCTGGATGAACTCACGCTGGCGCACTCACAGAAATAACCACACCAGGAGTGCAACTTATTACCCGGCTAACGGTCTGAGGTGCAGTGATTATCGCATGAAAAAGGATTTTACCATGAAGAAAATTGTCTGCGCCGTCGTTGCGCTCCTGCTGACCCTCCCCGCCTGGGCGAAGCTAAACGCCCACGAAGAAGCGCGCATTAACGTCATGCTGAATGCGCTAGCGCAGAAAAAGGATCTGACATTCGTTCGTAACGGTGATGCGCATAACTGCGAGGAAGCCGTATCGCACCTGCGCTTAAAACTGGGCAACACGCGCAATCGTATCGACACCGCCGAACAGTTTATCGATAAAGTCGCGTCGTCGTCGTCCATCACCGGAAAACCCTATATCGTTAAAATTCCCGGTAAAAGCGATGAAAACGCGCAGCCTTATTTACATGCGCTTATTGCGGAAACGGATAAAACGCTATAACACACGGGTGCCATACGACGATGGCACCTCGTTTAAATCCCTGCCCCCTGGCTGAAATGCTCTTCACCAAACACGCCGGTAGACAAGTAACGGTCGCCGCGATCGCAGATGATCGCCACCACTACCGCGCCGGGCGTGGCTCGTGCGACGCGTAACGCGCCCGCTACCGCGCCGCCAGAGCTGACGCCGCAGAAAATCCCTTCACGAACGGCCAGTTCACGCATGGTGTTTTCGGCATCATTCTGATGAATATCCAGCACCTCATCTACCAGCGAGGCGTTAAAAATGCCCGGCATATATTCCGCAGGCCAGCGTCGAATGCCCGGAATACTGCTGCCCTCTTCCGGCTGCAGGCCAACGATAGTGACCGGTTTTTCCTGCTCGCGCAGAAAACGCGACACGCCGGTAATGGTGCCGGTCGTGCCCATGCTGGAGACAAAATGGGTGATGCGACCTGACGTTTGCCGCCAGATTTCCGGGCCGGTGGTCGTGTAGTGGGCATACGGGTTATCGGGATTATTAAACTGATCGAGCAGTTTGCCCTCGCCTCGTTCAGACATAGCGAGCGCTAAATCGCGCGCCCCTTCCATTCCCTGCTCTTTAGTGACCAGAATCAGTTCCGCGCCATAGGCCCGCATTGCCGCCCGACGCTCCTGGCTCATGTTGTCTGGCATCAATAGCTTCATGCGATAACCTTTCAGCGCGGCGATCATCGCCAGCGCAATGCCAGTGTTGCCGCTGGTCGCTTCAATCAGGACATCGCCCGGTTTAATTTCCCCGCGCTTTTCCGCCTCGACAATCATCGATAGCGCCGCGCGATCTTTCACCGATCCTGCCGGATTATTGCCTTCCAGCTTGACCCAGATTTCACTGCCGTTATCCGGCGCCAGACGTTGTAATTTGACCAGCGGCGTATTGCCGATGGTTTGTTCTAATGTATTCACGTTTTCAGCTCAATAAAAATGCCGGGTGGCGCTGTGCTTACCCGGCCTACAAAATCACGATATACGCTGTAGGCCCGGTAAGCGTAGCGCCACCGGGCGATAACTATACAAATTAACCTATCAGGCCGATTGCGCCAGAGCAAGTTCCTCTTCACGCGTTTCAATACGCTGGTCGCCGTTATACAGACGCGCTTTTTGCAGTCCAACAAACAAACGCTCGCCGCGAACCGGAACATCCTCACCCGCCATCACCACCGTCAGCGGATCGTGATACCACCCCAGCGGCTGCACCACTAGCTGTGTATAATGACCTTTCGGGCTGGCCTCAATGACCTGTACTGGTAGCGGAGAATCCAGGCTGGTGCGGCGGCTAATATCCACCTCCCACGGACGCAGGAACAGATCGACCGGCCCCTGGTACGCGGGCGTATAACCCAGCGGCCAGCGATGCGCGCCAACGTGAAACTGCCCGCCGCGGACGGTGCCTGTCAGGCGGTTCACCTCGCCCATAAACTCCAGTACGAAGCGGGTTGCCGGTTCACGCCACACCCGATCCGGCGCATCAGCCTGTTCGATATTGCCCTGACTCATCACCACCACCCGATCCGCCACTTCCGTCGCTTCTTCCTGATCGTGGGTGACAAAGACGCTGGTGAATTTCAGTTCTTCATGTAGCTGGCGCAACCAGCGACGTAACTCTTTACGTACCTGGGCATCCAGCGCGCCAAAGGGTTCATCCAGCAGTAGAATTTGCGGTTCTACGGCAAGCGCGCGCGCCAGCGCCACGCGCTGTTTTTGTCCGCCGGAAAGCTGGGCGGGGAAGCGATCCGCGAGGTGCGCCAGTTGCACCATCTCCAGCAATTGCGTCACTTTCGTTTTAATCGCCGCCGCAGTTGGGCGGTCGCGTCGCGGCAGCACCGTCAGGCCAAAAGCGATGTTGTCAAACACCGTCATATGGCGAAACAGCGCATAGTGCTGAAACACAAAACCGACTTTACGCTCACGCGCGTGCAGGCGGCTAACGTCCGTACCGTGGAAACGAATATGGCCGCTGGACTGATGTTCCAGCCCGGCAATAATGCGCAGCAGCGTCGTTTTGCCGGAACCTGACGGCCCCAACAAGGCAACCATCTGGCCGGAAGGAATATCCAGCGAGATATCATTCAGTACCTGAGTACGACCAAACGATTTCTTAATTCTGGCGATCTCAATGCTCATGATTTTCCTCCTGTTGCACGCGTTTTTCCTGATTCTCCAGACGCCATTGCAACATGCTCTTCAAAAACAGGGTAATAATCGCCATTAGCGTCAACAATGCGGCGGCGGTAAAGGAGCCGACGGTGTTGTAGTCCTGCTCCAGTAATTCAATCTGTAACGGTAGCGATAACGTTTCGCCGCGAATCGAGCCGGACACCACCGACACCGCGCCAAACTCGCCAATCGCGCGGGCGTTGGTTAACACCACGCCGTAAAGTAGCGCCCAGCGAATATTCGGCAACGTCACGCGGCGAAACATTTGCCAGCCGGATGCGCCCAGTAAAATCGCCGCCTCATCTTCCTGACTGCCCTGACTGAGCATCACTGGCACCAGTTCGCGCACCACAAACGGGCAGGTGACAAAAATAGTGACCAGTACCATCCCCGGCCAGGAGAACATCATTTGCAAATTATGCTCATCCAGCCAGCCGCCCAACGGGCCGTTGGAGCCGTAAAACAGCAGATAGACCAGACCGGCCACCACCGGTGAGACGGCAAAGGGAATATCCAGCAGGGTCAGCAGTAGCTGACGTCCGGGGAAGTTAAAGCGCGTCACCAGCCACGCCAGCAGAATACCGAACACCAGATTCACCGGCACTGCGATCAAGGCAATCAACACCGTCAGCCAGATGGCGTGCAGCATGTCCGGATCGGCCAGATTTTGCAGTACCGGCATTAACCCTTTGCTGAACGCCTGCACGAAGATGTAAATCATCGGCACCAGCAGGATAAACGCCGAAACCAGCATCCCGACGCCAATCAGAAACCATTTTCCCCAGTTAATACGGGGGACGTCGTATCGCTTCAATTGAGTCACTTCCGCCATTAATGACCTACCACACGTCGACCAAAGCGACTTTGCAGAGTGTTAATTGAGAACAGCAGCAGCAGTGATGCCGCAAGGATCACCGAGGCAATGGCGCTGGCGGCGGGGTAATCAAACTCCTGCAAACGCACAAAAATCATCAGCGAGGTCACTTCTGTTTTCCAGGCAATATTTCCAGCGATAAAAATCACCGCGCCAAACTCGCCAAGGCTACGGGTAAAAGAGAGCGCCACGCCGGCAATCAGCGCAGGCGACAGCTCAGGCAGCACGACTTTGCGAAAACTTTGCAGGCGGGTGGCCCCCAGCGTTTGTGCCGCTTCTTCATATTCCGGCCCCAGCTCTTCCAGTACCGGCTGGACGGTGCGCACCACAAATGGAATGCTGGTAAAGGCCATCGCCACCGCAATACCGAGCCAGGTATAGGTCACTTTGATATCAAACTGCGCAAGAAACTGACCGTAGAAACCGTTCACTGAGAACAGCGAGGCCAGCGTTAACCCCGCTACCGCTGTCGGCAGCGCAAATGGCAGATCCATCAGCGCATCCAGCAACGTGCGCCCCGGAAAACGGTAGCGGGTTAAAATCCACGCCATCAGCAGACCAAACACGCCGTTAAAAATCGATGCCACAAATGCCGCCAGTAGCGTCACTTTATAGGCAGCCACCACCTGAGGGTTGGTCACGACATCCCAGTATTGCGACCAGCTCATCTGTGAGAGCTGCATCACCAGCGCGCTCAACGGCAACAGCAGGATCAGGCAGACAAACAGCAAACTGGTGCCGAGGCTTAACGTAAAGCCGGGCAGCACGCGTCGGGAAGAAACGGCAAGCATTACTTACGCCCCGCCGCCAACAGTTTGTCCAGCTCGCCGCCGCTGGCAAAGTGCGTTTTCATCACTTCCGGCCAGGAACCAAACTTGTCTTCCACGCGGAACAGTTCGGTCTGCGGGAATTTATCTGCTTGCTTGCCCATGATTTCCGGGTTATTCACGCGGTAGTAGTAATGGGTGATGATGGTCTGCGCCTGCGGGCTATACAGCCAGTTCAGGTAAGCTTTGGCGGCTTTTTCTGTGCCGTTGGCCTGCACGTTTTTATCCACCCAGGCAACCGGGAATTCAGCAAGAATGTTCGTTTTCGGGATCACCACTTCAAATCCCTGGGCTTCATATTGTTTGCGGATGTTGTTCACTTCCGATTCAAAACTAATCAGCACATCGCCCAGACCACGCTCGGCAAAGGTAGTCGTAGCGCCGCGGCCGCCGGTATCAAACACTTCGACGTTTTTCAGGAACTGGATCATAAACTGTTCGGTTTTGGCTTTATCGCCGCCGTCCGCGTTATCCGCCGCGCCCCATGCCGCCAGATACGTGTAACGGGCGTTGCCGGAGGTTTTCGGGTTAGGGAAAATCAGCTTCACGTCGGAACGTACAAGATCGCTCCAGTCGTGAATATTTTTCGGGTTCCCCTTGCGCACCAGGAAGCCCATCGTGGAATAGAATGGCGAACTGTTGTTCGGCAGACGGCTTTGCCAGTCGGCAGGGATCAGTTTGCCTTTATCATGAAGAATCTGTACGTCGGTCACCTGATTGTAGGTCACGACGTCTGCCTTCAGACCCTGCAAAATCGCCAGCGCCTGTTTTGATGACCCGGCATGAGACTGCTTAATCGTCAGCTTATCGCCGCCGTTATCCTTCGCCCATTGTTGCTCAAACGGCGGGTTAAGGGCGGCAAACAGCTCGCGGGAGACATCGTATGAGCTGTTCAGCAGCTCCGTTGCCTGCGCCTGCCCTGCCAGTAACAGCATTGCTGCCAGCGTCAGGGGTCTCTTTTTCAGTAAGTTAACGGCCATTGCGCACCCTTATAAATTTAATGACTTTCTTATGGTCATCATATTTATAACCAGCGCTAAAGGAGTAACGGTTTTATATACCGTTTGATGATTTGAAAGTTGAAAAGGGAATAAGAGAATCCCTCCCCACGCGGCGCGGGGAGGAGACCGGCATCAATCAGACGCCTACGCTTACGCTTTCAGGCAGGGTACTGCCGCCATCAATGACGTTTTGCGTTCCGGTAAGATAGCTGGACTCATCGGAAGCCAGAAATGCCGCCAGTTCCCCTACTTCCAGCGGATCGGCAAGACGGCGTAGCGGAATAGCTTTTGCCATTTCCGTTAATACCGATTCCGGATCGTCAGGGTTAGACTGACGGGCAATGCTTTCCGCCATCGGCGTTCTTACATAACCGGGGCAAATGGCATTCACACGAATACCGGACTGCGCATACTCTACCGCCAGCGATTTGGTTAAACCGACAATGGCGGCTTTTGACAGCGCATAGGCCGTTTCACCCGGGTCCGCCACCATATCTCCCGTGACGGAAGACATCATCACAATGCGGCCATCTTTACGTTTAATCATCTCCGGCAGGACGGCTTTGGTGACGTTCCAGACACCTTTAATATTAATATCAATGTGGAAATCGCGATCTTCTTCACTCATATCGAGGAAGTTGCCCAGACGGCACACGCCAGCGTTATTCACCAAAATATCAATTCTACCTTCAGTCTCTTTGGCGCGCGCAACCGCCGCCTGCACCGAAGCAAAATCTCTGACGTCAGCCTTAACGGCAGTACAGCGATGTCCGCGCCCGCCCAGCTCATCCGCCAGCTTTTCAATCTCATCGGAGATATCCAGCAAGATTAAGTTCGCGCCGTGGCGTGCGAATACGCGAGCGATCCCTTCGCCAATGCCCTGCGATGCGCCCGTAATCAATGCTGTCTTGCCCGTGAGTTTACCCATTTTCAATGTCTCCTTTTGAATATGGAGTCTTACACTCCATTAACACTGAAAATACAGTAATAACAAATAAGTGCTGAGGAATAGCTCACTAATTCAGGTAAATATTAGGTAAAAAAATCCCCGCGGAGGCGGGGATGGGCATTTTTATGCTGTTTCATGCTGTTCTGCCTGATGGCGCTGCGCTTATCAGGCCTACCAATCGTAGGTCGAATAAAGCGTTTGCGCTGCCATCCGACAGGGTTTTACCTTATAGCGCTAACAGGCGATCCAGCGACGGCGCAAAATAGTAGCCGCCAGTCACCGGTTTGGTGAAGCGCAGCATCGCGTCGCGTTTACCGTCGGTATCGCCGAACATACTCAGAAGCTGCTGTTCGATATTGTGCAGGCGTGCGCAGTAAGCGCAGAAATAGAGACCATGAGTACCGCTGGCGGTGCCGTATGGCAGGCTCTGGCGCACAATCTTCAGCCCTTTGCCATCTTCTTTGAGATCGACGCGGCTCAGGTGAGATGTTGCCGGACGCGCATCGCCGTCAATCTCTTCATTGGCTTCTTTGGTACGCCCGATCATCATCTCCTGATCGTGAATACTCATCCGGTTAAGTTGCTTGAGATTGTGTTCCCAACGCTGCACGAACACATAACTGCCGCCGGCATCCACGCCATCTTTGATCACCGCCACTTCACGACGCGTCTCTTCGCCCGCCGGGTTCTCTGTCCCGTCGACAAAGCCGCTCAGATCGCGTTCTTCCACCCAACGGAAGCCGTGAACTTCTTCTTTCACGTCGATACAGTCGCCGAAGGCTTCCATCGCCGCCTGAGCAACAGAAAAATTCACATCGTGGCGCAGGGAAAGGATATGGATCAGCACGTCATACTGCGTGGCTGGCGCCAGTCCTTTACCATAAGGAATAAAATCTTTCAGTTCTTCCGCCCCGACGCCGCCACTCAGGGCACGCCAGGTATTGTTGCCAAACGCCACAACGGCCCCAAGATGGGCGTCCGGAAATTTGACTTCGAAGGTCGCCAGTTTATCGGCAAATGTTCTGCTGGCCGCGCGCAGGGCGTCCAGGTCGCCTTTTACATTGGCTTCAATCCAAATTGCCGCACGGCAATGTTCCGGCAAAATGCCACTTTGAACCTGAGACATGATTCCTCCTGAAAATGAGAATGCCACGCAGTCGTGGCATTAATGGAGGCTATTTTACCTTGTTTTTAAGCGAAGCGGTTTGTTCAGGCGCAAATTAACGACGCCAGATAATTTTGCGCACGTCCCAGTTTTTTAAGACGTCATCAGGAGGCATTAAGCCTTCCGGTCCGCTCCACTCGCCGGAGAAAACATAGCTAATATGCTGACTTCCCTCAGCTTTACATTCGACGCTGGTATGGCTATCGCTGGAAACCGGCTCGCAGTGACCAAAAGCTTTGCTGTAAAGGTCGCTAAACGGCGTACCGATTTTGCCCCCCGCGGCAGTTGGGATATCGCTGTCCAGCACATCAATACGGCTCACGGTTCCCTGCTCGCCGTTGATCACCATCGCGACGCTGTCGCCCTTCATCGCTTCGAAAAAGCGCACCACGTTGCCGTTATCGGTTTTCATACCACTACGCAGGCGATAATCGCCATCTAATGCCTCTGCAATAGCCGGCTCTTCCAGCGGCGTGGCGGCGGTCAGCGCTCCCACGCCTTGCTCAGTGACTTCTGTCGAGGAACCAAACCAGTTCCATGGATTTGCGGCAGACCAGTTGACCGAGGAGAGCGTCGAGCAGCCGGTCAGCGCCAGCGGCAGTGCGAGTAAAGTCAAACGCAGCGATTTCATCTCACTTCCTTTCTTTTATTAATTAACGTTGGTTGGAGTACGGGTTCGCCAAAAAGTGCCGTTATTCTTTCTCAAGGGAAAAACAGGCACGCAAACGTTGATTGGTTAACAGCCAGATCAGCGCGACGATGTCCGCCAGCAGCAGCGCCAGCCCGACGCCGTTGACCGGGTCGCCACCCAGCCACATCGCCGGCAGCCAGCACAACGACACCAGTTGAGCGAGGATCAGGAATCCGCGCAGCCAGCGCCACACACCAGGAAACGCTTCACGCCGCCCGCTGAGTAAAAACGCCACTACCGCCGGAACGCCGGGCAACAGCCCCAGCCAAAAATTATCATGGTCGGGATAAAAAAAGTTTAACAAAGTATTACCCTGTCCACGGGATGAACCGGCAATGACAAAGAGTACCCAGGCGCGCGCCTGAAGTAGCAGTACGCACCAGAACAGAAACGGCAGGCGTAAACGTCCGTGTACATCATAATCGGCTGGATGAAACTCAGTACTCTTCATCTTCAATCAGGCGTTTACCCAAACTTAGGGCGTCAGAATGCTCATACCCCAGACGTTCATACATGCCCAGCACAACATCGTTATCATCGCGCACCATAATTTGGATTTTCGGACACCCGCGGGCGATGAGTTTTTTTTCCAGCCGGTTAAGCAGCGCATTCGCAATGCCGCGCCCGCGGAACTCCGGGTGAACGCCCAGGTAATACGCCGAGCCGCGATGCCCGTCATAACCGCCCATTACCGTACCGACGACTTCGCCGCTAACTTCCGCAACGAGGAACAAGCTGACATCGTGATTCACCTTGCGTTCAATATCCATTTCAGGATCGTTCCATGGACGCAGCAGGTCGCAACGCTCCCAGAGGGTAATCACCTCTTCGAAATCTTCCTGGCGAAAAACGCGTATTTCCATGGTATTCGTTGCCTTTTCGGGTGGAAAAACCAAGATTATGGCGCAAACATCTGATTCAGCCAATATCTGACGCGATGTAGCGGAAAAAATGGCATAATGGCGATGTGTCACGTATTGAAATGAAAAGTAAAACAATTCTCATCACCAACCGTCGTAACGGATTACGCGATACGATATAACATCTTGAACTTAATTTTCACAACTCAGGCCGTATGAGCACTTTTAAACTCCTAAAAACTCTCACTTCGCGCCGCCAGGTACTCAAAACAGGTCTGGCGGCCCTGACGCTGTCAGGTATGTCGCACGCAATAGCCAAAGAAGAAACGCTAAAAACCAGTAATGGTCACAGCAAACCCAAAACCAAAAAAACCGGCAGTAAACGGTTGGTGATGCTCGACCCCGGACACGGCGGCATCGATACCGGCGCGATTGGCCGCAACGGTTCTCAGGAAAAACACGTCGTACTGGCAATTGCCAAAAACGTACGCGCTATTTTGCGAAATCACGGAATCGATGCGCGTTTAACCCGGACAGGGGATACCTTTATTCCGCTGTACGATCGGGTGGAAATCGCCCATAAGCACGGCGCGGATCTGTTTATGTCCATTCATGCCGATGGTTTTACCAATCCGAAAGCGGCGGGCGCTTCCGTTTTTGCGCTTTCCAACCGCGGGGCCAGTAGCGCCATGGCGAAGTATCTCTCCGAACGTGAAAACCGCGCAGACGAAGTGGCGGGTAAAAAAGCCACTGACCGGGATCATCTATTACAACAAGTTTTGTTTGATCTGGTGCAAACCGATACGATTAAAAACAGTCTGACGCTGGGTTCGCATATTCTCAAGAAAATCAAACCCATACATAAATTACACAGCCGCACTACCGAACAAGCGGCTTTCGTGGTGCTAAAATCACCGTCAATTCCGTCGGTACTGGTCGAAACCTCGTTTATTACCAATCCGGAAGAAGAACGCCTGCTGGGCACGACGGCGTTTCGCCAGAAAATCGCTACGGCGATCGCCAACGGCATCATCAGTTATTTTCACTGGTTTGATAATCAGAAAGCACACACGAAGAAACGGTAATCATGAAACCCGATGCACATCACGTAAAACAGTTTCTGCTACGCCTGCAGGATGATATTTGCCAAACGTTATCCGCTGTGGATGGCGCAAACTTTGTCGAAGATAGCTGGCGACGCGAAGCGGGCGGCGGCGGACGCAGCCGGGTATTACGCAACGGCGGGATTTTCGAACAGGCGGGCGTTAATTTCTCTCACGTTCACGGCGATGCGATGCCCGCGTCCGCCACCGCGCATCGGCCAGAACTGGCCGGGCGTAGCTTTGAAGCGATGGGCGTATCGCTGGTGGTGCATCCGCACAATCCGTATATTCCCACCAGCCATGCTAACGTGCGCTTTTTTATTGCCGAAAAACCGGGCGCCGATCCGGTGTGGTGGTTTGGCGGCGGGTTCGATTTAACCCCCTACTACGGCTTTGAAGAGGATGCCGTTCACTGGCATCGCACCGCCCGCGACCTGTGCCAGCCGTTTGGCGACGATGTGTATCCGCGCTATAAAAAGTGGTGCGACGACTACTTTTTCCTCAAACACCGCAACGAACAACGCGGTATCGGCGGCCTGTTTTTTGACGATTTGAATACGCCGGATTTCGACCACTGTTTTGCTTTTATGCAGGCGGTCGGTAACGGCTACACCGAGGCGTATTTACCGATTGTCGAACGACGCAAAGCGATGGTCTGGGGAGAGCGGGAGCGTAATTTTCAGCTCTACCGCCGCGGTCGCTACGTGGAGTTCAATCTGGTATGGGACAGAGGCACCCTGTTTGGTCTGCAAACCGGCGGGCGCACTGAATCTATCCTGATGTCGATGCCGCCGCTGGTGCGCTGGGAGTACGACTGGCAGCCAGAAGCGGGTAGCCCGGAAGCGGCGCTGAGCGAGTTTATTCAGGTACGCGACTGGATTTAAACACATATGACATTAAGGAAGTAGCAATGAACGCCCGCCTCATCTCTGCGCCCTCATTATCCCCTGAAGAGCAAAAAAACAGGTTAGCTGAATTTTTTCGCGAATACTGGGGAACGCAACAAATAAACGATTACCATACAGATACAACGTTCCACGTGAACCATAAAAAACAGTATTGCGATCTACGATGGTCAGAAAAATATATTGATGTCGATTATTGGTGTAGCCGCGAAATACACCATAAAGAGTGGTCTAAGTTCCTGATCGCAATAACCACCGCACTGCATACCCCAATACCACCTTATTACCTTGATTTTAATCTTAAAGGGCGCCGAACAACTCTACGAAAAAGACATCGTCGCACAGAGAGTAAAATTGGATGTTTTATCTATCCTTATAAAGAAGATCCGGATGGGGGATGGGATTATAGTGTTGACTGTCTGATGATTTACGAGTCCGATTTTGAGATACTGGCCGCTGGAATTAATAAGCTATACCCACGAAATCATGAGGATAAGTCCTTTGATTACACAAGCTGGAATGAATTTACACTTGCTGAATGCGAGAAAATAATCTCGCACTGGCTGATAATTGCGCGCAGCAACGGAGAGTACGCTTCCTTTATTCAATATGTTATAGAATGGATACAACCGCTTCTGCATCAATATGATAGCATCATGATTGAAGGGAATTTATGATGCTTTACGGGTTTATCTGCCCCTCCTGCCAAACAACGGCAACGTCTTATCAGCAAACATAAACGCTCATCCTCATGACCTGATGACAAAACTGTTTTGCACGTTGCGCGCGGTTCCCCGGAGGCGGCGCTGGCGCGCCTTGTCCGGGCTACCAACCACAGACAGCAGCGAATCCGTAGGCCCGGTAAGGCGCCAGCCGCCACCGGGCAATTCCCGACACGCGCACGTTATCAGCAACCGGAGAGCCTCCCCATCAATATCAAGCCCATTGCCGCATCCGTTGATGCAGCGTCAACGACGGTTTTTCGGCAAATAATTGCTGATAATCGGTGGCAAATTGCCCCAGATGCCAGAATCCCCACTGCATCGCGGCATCTTTGACCGTGGCGCTCTGCGACCACGGGCTAATCAGTTCCCGGCGTACTGCGTTTAAGCGAATACGTTTCAGCCACGCATTGGGGCCAATGCCCAAAATGGCGTGAAACGCATTTTGCAGCGTGCGACGGCTTACGTGTAGCTGATTACATAAGTCGAGCACCGTCAGCGGCTCCGACATATTTTCCAGCACATATTCCCGCGCCCGCGACAGTAGCCTACGATATCCCTGATGGCTGATGCTTTCGGCGCTATGAATCGGCTTCGCCTCTTCCAGCATCGTGCCCATCGCCAGCAACAAATTATCACTCAAGACCTTACGCACCGCAGGTTGATGCAGGGTTTCAGGACTCTCGCTGAAGGTGGCCAGCGCCTGCTGCACAAAGCCCCACAGCGCCGCTTTATGCTGCTCTTTTACCTCCAGCGCTAACTGGTTACGTAGCATATGCAGCACCCTTTCCGGGTTATGCAAAAACGTGGCCTGACGGGAAATAACATCTTCCGAGATAACGACACCCAGAATGGTGTAATCATCCGGCGTGCTCAGTTCAAACTCGGTGCCTCCCGGTCGGGTGGCAATCTCGGCGCTGCCGAGCCCCTGCGCGCCGATAAATCCCTGTTCGCCGCGCGTCGCCGGAATACCAAACCAGAAAGAGTTTGGCCAAACCAGACACGACTGACGCAGCGCCAGGCCGGTGTATTCACGGAACACCTGAATCTCATCAAGCAGGATTTCCGTGAACTCGCCATGAAATTTACCCGGGTGTAACTGATCGTAGATCTGCTGCCAGGCGGTGATAGTCAGAGCATGTTCATAGACATCCGTCGTCCGTCGCTGATGAACATTGTCCACCTCGACTCTGGGCGTAAGTTTAACGTCTTCGGGTAACGCTTCATGATAAAGATGGTGCAAATTCGCTGTACGGGTCTTTTTCATGATCTTCTATGCCGGACGCCCGCCAGGACGCCCGGCCCTCCGACAGATTAATTTTTGATGCGATAGCGACTACTGCGTTTACGCAACGCTCCGTCAGAAAAGAGTTGTTCCAGCACGTTTCTGGCCTGCTCCAGCGGCCAGCCAAAATGCGCGGCCACCTCTCCCGCCGTCATTCCCTGGCGTACTGATGCCAGCAGCGCCAGTAACGCTTCAGCGAACTCAGGCGTTGCGGGTACCTGGGGCGCTTTCTCAGTCGGCGTTGTCGCACGCGCAAACCCGCCAACCAGCCACTGGGTGTCCTCTTCCGGACGACCAATTTCTTTGCGGCTAATCACACGGCCTGTGCGCTGCGCGGCGGCGCTTCCGGCATCCAGCGCCGCACGACACGCCGCCAGATCGCCCTCCACCACCAGCGTGAGCCTGCCAGGGTCGAGCACTTGATGACTGAGCAAACGCACGTTGGCCGCTTTCAGCATGGCATCCGCCGCATCGACGGCGGCGACCATTCCGTCCACTTCCAGTAATCCCAGGGCATTGATCATTGGCAGCCTCCGTTACGCACGCTGGACAGGGTTACGGGCGATATCCAGCACGGCGTCGGTAAAGGCGTTGCAGGCGGCTTTACACGCGGCCTGGCTTCCCGTTAAGAACGCGGCCGAATAGTTGGTTTCCGACGGCGGCGGGACGTAAGTCACCAGCTGAACGTCAGCGGATTTCATCGCCGCGTCAATGCCGAATGTCGCTTCCAGCGGCGGCGCCACCAGGTAGGCCATTGGATCGCCCAGCGCAATACCTGCGGTAGACGAGAGGTACGAGCCGGTACGCGAAACCACATGCGCCAGGAATGCGGTATTTTCCGCATCGTTCGCCCACTGGAACGCCGCGCCGTTTTCAATGCTGGCGACCATTGCATCCAGACCGGCGCGCACTTCCGCCGGGTTCGGTCCGCCCAGCATAATCAACACCTCACCAGCGGTAGGCGACGGCCCGTGAGCCGCCCCGGCATAGAGGGAGCGGCCATAGACCACTTCCACCATCGCCTGTTTTGTCGCTTCGTCAGCGGCAATATAGGTCACATCATCAGAATCTGCCGTGATGAGTCCGAGGCTACGTATATGTGGCGGTAATTTAAGTTCCCGCGCAAAGCCGTCATTCACGGAGGCAATCACGCGCATGGCAGTCACTGAAGGTCGAATCAAATCTAATGCAGGCATGATGTCTCCTTAACGGGTCATGTTGATGCCGGACGCTTTCTGCTCCAGCATCCGTTTGGCCAAATCCACAATCACGGCGGCAGCTTCTACTGGCGGCGTCCCCCCCTGATGAATGTTTGAAATACAGGTTCTGTCGGCCTCGACGGTGGTCGCCACGCGCGGGGAATAGACGGCGTAGCAGGAGAGGCTTTCCGACTGCCCCAGCCCCGGACGTTCGCCCACCAGCAGGATGACGACCTTCGCGCCGAGAATTTCGCCAATCTGATCTTCAATCTTCACGCGGCCATAGCGCACAAAGAACGGCGTGCCGACGTTCAGCCCGGCCTGCTTCAGACCGGCAAGCAGCGGCGGCAGGATCTCTTCATAGTTGGCGGTGATCGCATCCGTAGAGAGGCCATCGGAGACCACTACCTGCACATCCGGGTTCATCACGCACTGCGACTTCAGCGCGTCAATAGCTTCCGGGCTCAGGCGACGCCCCATATCCGGGCGCGTCAGGTACAGGTTTTTGTCGCTGATCTCCGAACGCACTTCCAGCAGCCCTTGCGCTTTGACCCACTCTTCCGGCACTTCTTTGAGCACGGTATCTTTCGAACGGGAGTGATCCGCCAGGAAGCGCAACAGCGCCTGGGTACGTGGACGCGGCCCGGCACGCCCCGTACAGACGCGTGCCGCAGTACTGCGACGCAGTTCGGTCAGCACGTCCGCACGATGCGGGTTCTCGACGCCAATCCAGGCTTTTGCCTCTGCGGAACCTAAATCCAGCGCGCAGCTTTCGGTCACCGTCGGCGCGGCGCACTGCGGCTTTGCGCCTGCCTGCGTTGACGGCGCGACGGGCTGCGGTACGTCCTGTCCCATTGACGCCATCACGCTACGTACAATTTCTTCAATCTGTTTTTGATCCATGGTGTTATCCCCGCGTCATCAGAAGAACAGTGACGGATCGCCCGCCCGTTTGGTCAGACGACCGTTTGCCATAATGCCCATCGTTTCCAGCCAGCGTTCAAACTCCGGCGATGGCCGTAAATTCAGCAACTGACGGACGGTGGCGGTATCGTGGAAAGCGGTGGTCTGGTAGTTGAGCATGATGTCGTCGCCGAGCGGCATCCCCATGATGTAGTTACAGCCGGCAGTGGCGAGCAGAATCATCAGGTTTTCGTTAAGGTTCTGGTCGGCGTCGGCATGGTTGGTATAGCAGCAGTCGCAGCCCATCGAGATGCCGCTCAGCTTGCCCATAAAGTGATCTTCGAGACCGGCGCGGATAATCTGCCTGTCGTTGTAGAGATACTCCGGCCCGATAAAGCCCACCACGGTGTTCACCAGGAACGGATCGTAGTGGCGCGCCAGCCCGTAGTTACGCGCTTCCATCGTCACCTGGTCGGCACCAAAGTTCGCACCAGCCGACAGCGCAGACCCTTGCCCGGTTTCAAAGTACAGGCAGTTTTCCCCGGCGATGCGGTTGAACTCCGCCCCCACAGCCCGCGCTTCGTCGAGCATCGCCAGTTCCACGCCGAACTCTTTTAAGCCCTTCTCGCTGCCGCAAATGCTCTGGAAAATCAGTCCGCCCGGCGCGCCGCGACGAATCGCTTCGATCTGGGTGGTGACGTGCGCCAGCACGCAGCCCTGGGTCGGAATATTGAATTTATCGATAACGCCGTAAACGGTGTCGAGCACGCGGGTCAGGTTCTCCACGTCATCGGTCACCGGGTTAACACCGATCACCGCATCGCCTGCGCCGAAAGAAAGCCCTTCGTAGATTTGCGCGGCGATACTCTGTACATCGTCACGGGTATCGTTCGGCTGCAAACGGCAGCTAAAGGTGCCCGGAATACCGATGGTGGTATTGGCTTTTTTGATCACCGGCATTTTCTTGCCGCCGTAGATCAGGTCGGCGTTGGAGCAGATTTTCGCTACTGCCGCCACCACTTCGGAGGTCAGGCCTTTGCGGGTAAACGCGATGTCGTCCACGGAGGTTTCATCGCTCAGCACGTATTCGCGCAGTTCGCTGATGCTCCAGTTTTTAATCCGGTTATAGGCCGTTTCGTTGACGTCGTCCTGAATCAGGCGCGTCACGCAGTCCTCTTCATAGGCAATCACCGGATTGTTGCGGATATCCGCCACCGTCATTTCCGACAGTACCTGTTTTGCCGCTACGCGCTCCTGCGAACTTGCCGCGGCAACCCCGGCCAGCACATCCCCCGAACGCAGTTCGTTGGCTTTAGCCAGTACCTCTTTTACATCCTTAAACTGATAAACATTGCCGAACAATGTGGTCTTTAGTTTCATAAGTCGTTCCCTCAGGAAGGAAATGCGAGTGATTTCACCGTCACCGGCACAACCGATCCGCCAAAAAGAGGCGTACCAATGTCGATATAGTCTCCCGCCCGCACGACCACCTCATCGATGACCGCCAGCGGAAGTTGCGGTAACTGTGGGCGCAATAACATGCCCAGCGCTTTACCAAAATCCTGCTCGGCCACCACCAGCAGGGGATGTGGATTGGGATAACGCGCGACAAAAGCCGTCAGCGCGTTGATGACCGTGAGTAATGCGGCGTAACGCACCGGAAGCGTGGCGGGAAGCGCCAGCACGTAAGCGTCGGTTTGCGGGTCGAGATCAAGCTGGAGAAGCGCCTGCCGCCAGGCGTTCACCAGATCGGCGTCATCCTGCGGGATCGCCACCGGCAGGTTGCGCAGCGGCAGTTGGACGTCTTCAAGCCAGATAGTACTGCCGGAAAGCGAGAGCGTATGGGCCCCAGCGCCAATGACCGTGGCGCGTACGGTTTGCGCCGGAAACTGCACGTTCATCTCGCGCAGACGCGGGTGCTCATGCAGCGCGGTCGCCAGCAGCGGCCCGATATCAGAAAAGCAGAACGGGTCGGCGGGCTGATGGCGATAGCACTCGCCCACCCCGCCGGAAAGGGTGATCACCTCCGGCGTAATATCGGCGGGCAGCAGCCCGGTTTGCATCAGCGATTGCGCCAGCGGCGAGAGCGCGCCGGTGATAACCTCGACGATGAGATCCGCCATCCGCCGCGCCACCTGTCCCAACTGTGCGGCAGCTAAGGCGCGAGCATCAGTACCCGAACCGAACACCTCATCGATAATCATCTGCCCCGGCTGATGGGCATAAACCACGCGCCCCTGAGCGTCGGTTTCCAGCAGGCGACCACCGACGTTAAGGCAGGCGGTGCCGCTGACTTTTCCCGCGTCAAACAGCGCGTAGTTAGACGTGCCGCCGCCGATATCAATATTCAGCACCCGGCACATCCGCTGCTCAGACAAGCTTTGCGCCCCGGCGCCGTGACCGGCAATGACTGATTCCAGATGCGGCCCGGCGCTGGCGACCACAAAGTCGCCCAGCGACTGCGAGAGCGCCATGACCGCCGGACGGGCGTTGCGGGTTTTGGCGCTTTCGCCGGTGATAATGATAGCCCCTGAGTCCACCGATTCAGGCGCGATGCCTGCGGCCTGATACTGGGCCAGAATCAGCGCTTTAAGTTCGGCCTCTTTCAGACCGCCCTGCTTATCCACGGGCGTAAAGAAGACCGGGCTTTGCCAGCTAATGTCGCGTTTGATGAATTCGTAGCGCGGCACCTGCGACACCGCCGCACGGTTAACCAACTCCAGGCGCGAGAAGATCACCTGCGTGGTGGTGGTGCCGATATCGATACCGACGCTCAGTAGCTGGCGAGTGTTCACGATTGCGCCTCCGCTTCGGTTTTCACCTGGGCGGCGTCATCTTTCGGCACCAGCATCATCGCCACGCCAATCGCCGTCACGCCGCCGATCAGCTTGCCGACAATCATCGGGAAGATCATGGCGTTCATGTTGGCGGCGGCGAAGCCTAAATGGTCGCCCAGCGCGAACGCCGCAGAGACGGCAAATGCACAGTTAATCACTTTGCCGCGGGTATCCATCTGCTTCATCATGCCGAACATGGGGATATTGTTCGCCAGGGTCGCTACCATGCCTGCCGCCGCAATATTATTTACGTTCAGCAGCTTACCGACATTCATCAACGGTTTTTCAAACCAGCGGGTCAGTAACAGCACCATCGGATACGCGCCGAGCAGCACGCAGGAGATAGAGCCGATCACTTCAATGGCGCGCATCACTTCGCCGGGTTTGTCGCCTGGCGCCATAAAGATCGGGTCGAGTCCCGGAATCAACTCCCAGCCCAACAGGAATTTAACCACCGCAGCCGCCAGACCGATGGTGATCAGCGCCACCAGAAATTTGGCGAAAATCTGGAAACCGTTGATCATTTTTTCCGGGATGAACTTCAGCCCCAGCGCTACCAGCACCGCGACGATCAATACCGGGATCATGTTCATCAGGATCAGCGCGAAGGTAAACTCCACTGGCTGACCATTGATCTGCACGCCTGAGTACATGGCGATCAGTCCCCCCGCAATGCAGCCAATCGGAATGGTGACGATACCCGCCAGTACGCCAAGCGCCAGGTAGCGGCGGTCAGACGGTTCGATAATGCCGAGCGCCACCGGAATGGAGAACACAATGGTCGGCCCCATCATCGACCCAAGTATTAATCCTGAGTATAGCCACGCCGCGACATCACCGCCGGCCAGCTCTTTGGCGAGGAAGAATCCGCCCATATCACAGGCCAGTAGCGTACCCGCAAACATGGATGGGTTCGCGCCCAGCATTTCGTATACCGGGATAATAACCGGCCCCAGTACATGCGCCAGCACCGGCGCCAGCGCGGTCATACCGACCATCGCCAGTCCCAGCGCGCCCATCGCCATAAAGCCCTCTTCAAACTGGCCGCCAGACCCCTCGATACTCTTGCCGAATTTACCGAGGAAGCGCGCCGACCCGCCGAACTGCGACAGGATTCTGTCCACGGCGGCAATCAGCATAAAGAACATCATGATGTACATGATGATTTCGTTAATTCCCATAGCCCTTACTCCCTGCCATTTATGATTTGTAGGCCGGATAAGACGTTTACGTCGCCTCCGGCATTAACGCCGTGTTATTGCCGGATGGCGGTGCGAGCACCTTATCCGGCCTACAGGCATTACCCGGCAGCCGCGTACAGGTCGATAATCTGTGCCTGTGTGGCGGTGCGTGGGTTACTGCGCAGACAAATATCCTCCAGCGCGGCTTGCGCCCATGCGCTGTAGTGTTCGGGTTTGGCGCCAGCGTCAGCCAGCCGTTTGCTCTGCCCCACTTCGGCAATCAGCTCGCTCACCGCCGCAATCGCATCGCGATCGTCCGATTTCTTATTGGTTAGCGCCCGGCCGATTTGACTGAAGCGTTCGCGGCATACCATCCGGTTAAAGCCCATGACCGTTGGCAGCAGCATAGCGTTGGCCTGGCCGTGCGGAATATGCAGCGCCGCCCCTGGCTGGTGCGCCATCGCATGACACAGCCCCAGACCGGCGCTGGAAAAGGCCATTCCCGCCATACAGGAGGCCAGTAACATATTTTCACGCGCCGCCAGATCGTGGCCGTAACCCACGGCTTTCGGCAGCGATTTGCCAATCATCGCTATCGCGCCAATCGCCAGGCTGTCGGTAAACGGCGTGGCGTTGAGCGCGCTGTAGGCCTCAATCGCATGCGTCAACGCATCGATACCGGTCATCGCCGTCACGTTTGGCGGAACGCCTTCGGTCACGGCAGCATCAAGAATCGCTACGTCCGGCATTAGTGACGCGTGTGCCAGCACCTGCTTGCGCCCGCTGACCGCGTCGATAATCACCGTCACGTTGGTGGTTTCAGAACCGGTTCCGGCGGTGGTCGGCACCGCAATCAGCGGCAGACGCGGGCGTAATGTACTGTGCTCGGCCATGGCGCTCAGCGTCTGGTCAGGGTTAGTCACCAGCAGGGCGACCGCTTTCGCCGCGTCCAGCACCGAACCGCCGCCAAAGGCCACTACGCCGTCGCACGCCGCCTCACGCAGTTGCGCCACCGCCGCACAGACATCGGTGATGCACGGCTCGCCTGGCGGACACGGCCAGACCGTCATCGCCACGCCCTTCATCGCCAGGCTGCGTGCCAGCGGCGCGGTCATTCCCGCCTGATGCAGGAAGCTGTCGACCATCACAAACAGATGGCTTACGCCTCGCGCTTGCGCTTCCTGGCCGCAGGCGCCGAGCGCCCCAAGTCCGCACAGCGTGACCGGCGGTACGCTGAACGTTTTCACCCGTTGCAGATTCAGGGTGTCGAATGCCTGAAACAGCGCCGTCTGTAGTTCAGCTTGCATAGAGTCCCTCCGCTTTCGCTCTCCCGCTGTTGGCTATCGCCAGCGGGGTCATAAACAGGCTGTGCTGCGGTAAATGCACCTGTAACTCCGGGAAACGCTGGCGAAATAACGCCTCCACGCCCGGCTGCATACAGGAACCGCCCGCCAGCCATAAATCAGCAATTCCTTGCCCTTCAATGTGGCGAGCAACGATCTCCGCCATCTTTTCGTACACCGGCTTCACTACCGGCCAAATCTCCTGCGCATTGCTGCGCTTGTACTGTTCCGCCTCTTCCAGGGGAATACGGCGGTTGCCCGCCAGCGTCAGGGAGATATGGTGCCCGCCAGTGGCTTCATCGGCGGAGTAAGTCACCTTGCCCTGTTTGACGATGGCAATGCCGGTAGTGCCGCCGCCAATATCCACCACGCCTGCATTATCAAGCGCCAGCAGATCCGCCACCGCCGTCGGCTCATCCAGTACGTGGCTGACTTCTAACCCGGCAGACTCCAGCACGTTGATCGAAATACGCGGGTCGGTGCCCGGCGGGAACGAGGTCGCCGCGTGGGTAAAGCGGCAGCCGAGCTGCTGTTCAAGGGTGTCGAGATGGCGGCGCACGAGGGTGACGGCGCCGAAGAAATCCCAGACGATGCCGTCACGCACAACGTCGGCCCAGTCAAGGCACACCGCCACCGGCTGGGCGTTGCCGTCAACCACCATCGACACCACGTCGCAGGTGCCCAAATCGACGCCCAGCCACAGCGGTGTGTCGCTGGCGGCGGGCGTCTGGTTACACAGGGCCGCCGCTTTTTGCAGTCTTGGGGTGAGCCAGAGTTGTTCGTCGTGCGCCATGAGTCATCCCTTATACAATGCGAAACGCATCCACCAGCACGCATCGACGCAGCCGCACAAAGGTACGCGCGCTGGTCACGCCTTCGCCGGTTGGCGTGGTGATAGTCATGGTGGTCCAGCCTTCTCCGCCCAATCCAAGCCCGGCAATGCACGGCCCGTTTTTGACGAAAATGCTGGTGTCGATGGCGTTCGCCATCTGGTTCATGTTGTCGATATTGCGCGAGTGCATCGCCGCCGTATGGTGGCAACCGCCTTCAAGCTGAACCGCCAGGGCGATGGCTTCTTCGACGTTGGCGACCCGTACCACCGGCAGTACCGGCATCATCATTTCAGTGACGGCAAAGGGATGGTTAGCGGGCGTTTCCACAAACAGCAGGCGCGTTTGATCCGGGACGTTCAGGCCGATGGCTGCGGCGATCTTGCCCGCGTCACGACCGACCCAGTCACGGCTGACGGTGCCTTTGCCGCGCTCATCAATATTCTTCAGCAGCACCGGCTGGAGCTGTTCGGCCTGAGCGGCGGTCAGTTTCACCGCGTGCTGACCTTCCATCAGACGCATCAGCTCGTCGGCGACGCTATCCACCACAATCAGCACTTTTTCGTCGGCACAGATGATGTTGTTATCAAACGACGCGCCTTTGACGATGGATTGTGCAGCGCGCGGCAGGTCGGCGGTCTCATCCACCACCACCGGGGGATTACCGGCACCGGCGGCGATCAGGCGTTTATTAGTATGTTTACGCGCCGCGTCCACCACCGCTTCGCCGCCAGTCACCACCAGCAGGCCAATACCGGGATATTTGAACAACCGCTGGGCGGTTTCGATATCCGGGTTCGCCACGGTGACCAGCAGATTTTCCGGGCCGCCGGCGGCGACCACCGCCTGATTGAGGAGGGTGATTGCCCGCTGAGAGACCTTTTTCGCCGCCGGATGCGGGGCAAACACGACGCTGTTGCCTGCGGCAATCAGGCTGATGGCGTTATTAATCACCGTCGCCGCCGGATTGGTGGACGGCGTGACCGAGGCCACCACGCCCCACGGCGCATTTTCAATCAGCGTCAGGCCGTTATCGCCGGTCAGCACCTGCGGAGATAAACACTCGACGCCCGGCGTGCCGCGCGCCTGCGCCACGTTTTTAGCAAATTTATCGTCAACGCGTCCCATGCCGGTTTCGCTGACGGCAAGTTCCGCTAATTCTCGGGCGTGTTTTTCGCCCGCTTCGCGAATGGCATGAATGGCAAGCTGGCGCATCGCCACGCTCTTCAGCCCCTGCTGGGCCCGTTTTGCTGCCGCCACTGCGTCATCCAGGGAGGCAAAAACGCCCATCTCATGAACAGTGCTGGCCGGCTGGCTGCTGTCTTTCATTTTCAGCAGTACCGCTTTCACCACCTGTTCAATATCCTGTTGATTCATGATGTTCAGTCCTATTTATGGAAAACCACTTTCCCGCCAGCCACCACTTCATCGACGATGCCAATGACGCACAGATCGACCGGTGATAATTCGCTGCGATGCGCCTGACGCGCGGAACTGCCGCTGACCAGCAGTACCCACTCTCCGGTTCCCGCCCCGATACTGTCGATAGCGACGGCACACTGCCCGTCGGGGTTGCCCTGGGCATCGATCATTTCCACCATCAGCAATTTGTCATGCGCCAGTCCCTGATGGCGGACGGTACATACGATTTGTCCTGTGACGACTGCCAGTTTCATATCCGCCTCCATGGATTGCCCGTTGGGTCGTAGGCCTTGAATCTGCGTACCATCAGGCAATGGCGCGCATTCATGCCGGATGGCGACGCTGCGCGTCTTATCCGGCCTACCATCAAATGTTGCTGTCGCCTTTGAAGCTGATCGGGAACACTTCTTCCAGATCGCCGTGCGGGCGTGGAATCACGTGTACGGAGACCAGCTCGCCAATGCGCTGCGCCGCAGCGGCGCCAGCATCGGTTGCGGCTTTGCACGCCGCCACGTCGCCACGCACCATGGCCGTACACAGGCCACCGCCAATCTGCTTCACGCCGACCAGCTTCACGCGTGCGGCTTTTACCATCGCATCGGAGGCCTCAATCAGCGCAACCAGGCCCCGGGTTTCAATCATTCCTAATGCTTCCATCGTGTTTTCCTCTCATTAAAGGGGTCCAGAACGGGACCGTTCATTCAACCAGTGTGTGTAAGCTGCGTTCGCGGCTCACGTCAGCCTGGCGCGGCGCGGCTGCCACCAACGCCAGTTCGATAATTTCCTGCACGCTACAGCCTCGGGAGAGGTCGTGAAGCGGCGCGGCAAGCCCCTGAATTAGCGGCCCAACAGCGCGATAGCCTCCCAGACGCTGAGCGATTTTGTAGCCAATATTGCCCGCCTCCAGCGACGGGAAAATCATCACGTTGGCGCGGCCTTGCAGCGGGCTGTCAGGCGCTTTTTGCGCGGCGACCTCCGGTACGAAAGCGGCGTCAAACTGCAATTCACCGTCCACAAGCAGTTGCGGCGCACGTTCGCGAACGAGATCTGTCGCCTGCTGCACGTTGGCAACATTGGGGTGACGGGCGCTGCCGTTGCTTGAAAATGACAGCATCGCCACGCGCGGCTCTTCGCCGGTAATGGCCCGCCAGGTGTCGGCGCTGGCGATAGCGATATCCGCCAGCTGCGCCGCCGTCGGCTGCGGCACTACGCTGCAATCGGCGAACCCTAATGCCGGACCGGCATACTGCGGCAGCATCAGGAAAATAGACGACAATGTTTTGCACCCGGGTTGCAGGCCAATCACCCGCAGCCCTGCGCGCAGCACATTCGCCGTTGACGACAGGTTGCCTGCGATACACACATCAGCCTCACCGGCGCTCACCATGGCGGCAGCGAACATCAGCGGGTCGCTAAGCTTTTCCACTGCGTCCGGCGGCGTTTTTTCTCCGGCACGGGCAAGCCAGCGTTGCGCAAAACGCTGGCGCATACTCAGGTTGCTGTGTGGGTCGATGACCTGAATGCCATCCATCGCCATACGATGACTCAGGGCAAACTGACGCAGCGCAAACGGACTGGCGACCAGAACGGGGCGAGCCAGACCGTACTGTTGCAGGTAATGCGCCGCTTTCAGCACGCGTTCGTCCAGCGCATCGGGAAAGACGACTCTGGCGGGGGCGCGTACCGCCAGTTCGCGGGCGCGTTCAATGATCATGGCTTCTCTCCCAACCGTTGTTGAATTTGGGCGACCGTCAGCGGATGTTTCGCCACGCTCAAAATCATCATCACGTAAACCGTGCTGGAGAGACGGTTCAGCGCCTGTAAAATGTCCGGGCGCAAGACCTCAAAACTACGGGTAATAAACACTTGTGCGGCGAGGGTTTCCGTTTCGCGGACTTTGGTTCGCAGGAGATTAAGCAGCGCCGCATCGCGACCGTGGCTGGCCTCCGGCACCAGGTGATCGTGGTCGAGATAGCGCAGCGGCTGGTGGGAAAGCCGATGCAGCTCATCCTCGTTCAGCCCGACGATAGACTGCGCCGCCAGTGGTTCATCTATAGCGTCGGCGCGCATAATGTTGCCCAGCCGCGAGCGGATATCGAAAAGCCACGGCTGCCAGGGTTCCGCCAGTTCGATTTGTAGCCACACGGTTAGCGCGATGGCGCTGTCGAGCGCGGCGCGAAAGCCGAGGCGCGGGTCGCTTTTGGCGACCATTTTGTCCGCCGTCAGATGGGTCAGCGTATCGGGCTTTTTCACCACCGGCTGGCGGCACAGTTCACAGCAGGCCTGTGGGTGCGTATCGCTACTGGTTAAGCCATGTACCGGCTGCGGCTGCTGTTCGTCATCATCGACAAACAGCCGGCCTTGCGGATCCAGAAACTTAATGCGCAGGCGGCGGCTTTCCAGCAGTTCCCGGGCCGAGGGCGTCAGTCGTGCATCAGCGGGCAGATGGATCTCCGATCCTTCGCTGAGCGTATGATTCGCTCTGAGCCACGTTTCGGTGATGAAATCGTTCATACGGATTGCCAGTTTGCAGGCCAGGCGACGTACAGAAAGCGCACGGACGTTGGCGTGCCAAATTCAATGCTGGAGCCTTTAGGGATGAACATCACATCTCCGGCTTTGGCAATCATGGTTTCGCCTTCATGGCGTACGTGCAATTCGCCCTCCAGCACCATGTCGATTTCGTCGTAGTTCAGCGTCCACGGGAAAAAGGCGTTGTCCCACTGCATAAACCCGGCGGCCATGCTGCTGCCATCCTGCTCTGTAACCAGATCGGTTAAGCCGACGCAGTGCGGTTCGGCGCCGTCGAAGCGGCCAAATTTCACGCTGCTGCCGTCAATGACTTTCACGCCGCCTTTACCCGTGACGGAGGTAAAGCTCGGCTGCATCGTCCCCAGTTCCAGCGACTGCTTTTCCTTCAGCACTTTTTCCATCAACTGCGCCACCAGGCTTTCAGTAAACTGCCCTTCCGGGAGCTGCGCGATGATGGCTTCCCGAATGCGCTGGCTTTCGCTTTTACACGCCTGCGCCGATGTGGATGCCGGGACGGACTCGTCGCATTCGGTAATCGTGAAGCCCAGTAGTTCCGCCACTTCGCGAGCCTCCGGGGTAATAATGCTGGCGCGCAGCACTACCGACATCGCCTGTTCGCCGCGGGCGTGGGCCGCACGAATATCGTTAGCTGTGATAAGTTTTTTCACCTGCCTCTTCCTCCTGTTCACTGAAAGCCGCCAGATAATCCACCAACTGCCGCACGCTTTGCGGGTCGTGGCCGTTGAGCTCGAAAATCGGCTCCCGGAACCCAATCTCGCAAAGCAACTGCCGCGTAGCGGCGACGTCGGCATCCGGCATGTCCGTTTTGCTGATAACGGCGATATATCGTTTACGGGTTCCAACATCCAATAACCCGGCAGGTAAGCGACTTTCTTTATCGTTTGCCGCGTGGACATAAATCAGCGTGTCCACATCCTGCAACGTGGTAATTAAGGCGTGATACCAACGGGGATGGCTAAAATATTCACCCGGCGTATCGATATCGCCATGATCATTAAATTCCACGGCCTGCGTTTTTCTGGCGAGGGAATAATTTCCCCGTAACGCGTTAAAAAGCGTTGTCTTTCCGGCGCCGACCGCGCCGACAAAAGCAATACGTTTCATTACCGCCACCAATTAACTTTTTGTTAACTCACACAGGGTAAAGTTTAATAATCGCCCCAGCCCGCTGACCGTCTGTAATAGCGCTTCTTCTACTGCGCCGACGGTGCCATAAATCACCAGCGCGCCGCTAAATCTGTCGAGAAAACCGATGTGTACATCCGCAGCCTTCATCGCTAAATCGCCAGCGATCATGGCCGTTTCCCCCGGCGTTAAGGTCATAATGCCAATCGCGCCGGCATCGGGAACGCCGATCTTTTTCGCCAGTTCTTCACCAGGGTGCGCAATGAGATGCGCCAGCGTGACCTGTTTGCCCGGCACAAATTCCTGAATAATGCGTTCTTTATTCATTGCTCACCGTCTCCACTGAAACTGCCGTCATCGTGGCAATTTTTTGTCGGAGTAAATAACAAAATTCGGCAAGGTGATGTAAAAGGTGAGGTAGATCACTAAGAGAAAGAAAATAAAAGGGACTTCTGTCGAAGGTGTTAACGATAAATATCGTGGTGCATCACATTTTCAGGCGTCATTCTGAATTTAAGCCTGTTCCGCAATAAATACTCACCGACTATTCTTTGTATTACTACCATTGATAAAAATAATGCGTATCACTCGATTTGTGCATAGTACAGATTCAGTGAAATAAGTAGGGGTAACGCAATAGGTTCCAGAATATCCCCACCCGAGCCTTTCATGCCATGGCGAAGCCCAGCGGCGCATAAAAAAAGCGCAGGAGAACCTGCGCCAGAAGAGAGAGTAATGCGTTATTAAAGCGGCGTGGTTTGCGCTTCAACTACCGCTAACGCCACCATATTCACGATACGGCGTACAGAGGCGATCGGCGTTAATACATGTACCGGTTTAGACACGCCCATCAGGACCGGGCCGACCGTGACGCCTTCGGAACTGGAGACGCGTAGTAAGTTGTAACTAATGCGGGCGGCTTCCATATTCGGCATCACCAGAATATTGGCGGCTCCCTTCAGCGGGCTATCCGGCATCCGGTCATTACGAATACTTTCCACCAACGCCGCATCACCGTGCATCTCACCGTCAATCATCAGATCGGGCGCTCGTTCGCGTACCCGCTCAAGGGTTTCGCGCATTTTGCTGGCGGACAGCGAATTTGAGGAACCAAAGTTAGAGTGCGACAACAGCGCGACTTTCGGCTCAATACCAAAGCGGCGAACGGTTTCCGCCGCCATTACGGCGATCTCCGCCAACTGTTCCGGCGTGGGATCTTCGTTAACATAAGTATCGGCGATAAAAGTGTTGCCGCTTGGCAGCAGTAAGGCGTTCATCGCCCCTGCCGTATGCACGCCGTCACGGTAGCCAAAGACGGCTTTCACGACGCTGAAATGCTCATGGTAGTCGCCGATGGTGCCGCAGATCATCGCATCCGCTTCCCCACGCTGCACCATGATCGCGCCAATGGCCGTATGGTTGCCGATCATCGCACGCTGCGCCTGTTCCTGAGTTACCCCGCGACGCTTCATGATCTGGTAATACTCGCTCCAGTACTCTTTGAAGCGCGGATCGGATTCATTATTCACGATCTCGAAATCAACGCCCGCTTTGATCTGTAGCCCCAGTTTCTGGATACGCATTTCGATCACGCTCGGACGCCCGATCAGGATGGGCTTCGCCAGCCCCAGGGTTATCAACTCCTGGGTTGCGTGCAGCACGCGCGCCTCTTCCCCTTCCGGCAGCACTACGCGCTTCGGATCTTTGCGTGCCTGCGAGAAGATCGGCTTCATGAACAGGTTGGTTTTGTAGACAAACTCGGTCAGTTTATCGATATAGGCATCAAAGTCAGCAATCGGGCGCGTCGCCACGCCGGAATCCATTGCCGCTTTCGCGACCGCCGGAGCGATTTTGACAATCAGACGCGGGTCAAACGGTTTCGGAATAATGTATTCCGGCCCAAAGCTCAGGTCCTGATCGCCATAGGCCGAGGCCACCACTTCGCTCTGTTCGGCATGCGCCAGCTCGGCAATCGCACGGACCGCCGCCAGTTTCATCTCTTCGTTGATCGCCGTCGCGCCGACGTCCAGAGCGCCGCGGAAGATAAACGGGAAGCACAATACGTTGTTCACCTGGTTCGGATAGTCGGAACGACCGGTACAGATAATGGCGTCCGGACGCACTTCTTTCGCCAGCGGCGGCAGAATTTCCGGTTCCGGGTTAGCCAGCGCCAGAATCATTGGCGCGCGGGCCATTTTCTTCACCATCTCCTGAGTCAGCACTTTCGGGCCTGAACAGCCGAGGAAAATATCCGCGCCGTCAATGACCTCATCCAGCGTGCGCTTGCCGCTGTCGTCTACCGCATAGGCCGCTTTGGTCTCCGCCATATTCGGCTCACGGCCTTTGTAAATAACGCCCTTAGAGTCGCACACCACGATGTTGTGCTTTTGCATCCCCAACGCGACCAGCAGGTTCATACAAGCGATTGCCGCCGCCCCTGCGCCGGAGACGACCATTCGCACGTCGGAAATATTTTTCTCTACGACTCGCAGGCCATTAAGAATGGCGGCCGTACTAATGATCGCCGTTCCGTGCTGATCGTCATGGAAAACCGGGATGTTCATGCGCTCGCGCAGTTTCTGCTCAATATAGAAACATTCCGGCGCTTTAATGTCTTCGAGGTTAATGCCGCCAAAGGTCGGCTCCAGCGCTGCGACCACATTGATAAATTTGTCCGGGTCAAGCTCATCGACTTCAATGTCAAACACATCAATGCCGGCGAATTTTTTAAACAGAACGCCTTTACCTTCCATGACCGGCTTGCCGGCCAGCGCGCCAATGTTGCCTAACCCCAGCACCGCTGTACCGTTGGAAATGACCGCGACAAGGTTGCCGCGCGCGGTGTATTTGTAGGCTGCCAGCGGATCTTTTTCGATTTCCAGGCAGGGCGCCGCCACGCCTGGCGAGTAAGCCAACGCCAGATCGCGTTGGGTGGCAAGGGGCTTAGTCGGAGAAACCTGAATTTTACCGGGTACCGGAAATTCGTGGAAATCAAGGGCGCTTTGTTTTAACTGCTCATCCATTTTGTTGTTCCTTTCACGTATCGTTCAAAAAGTGACGCGGCCTGGTGCGCCGCACATTATCACCGTACTGCGCAACACAAACTTTGAAGGTCTGCAAACTATCACGACGCGGCGCAAGAGTTTGTTATCAACTTATAACAGCCATGTTACCTGCTTATACCAGCAATACCATGCCTGTCTGCTATGCTTTTTGGTTATGTAGTGTATCAATCTTTCAGAAGTGTGAATCAACACACTCATCTAACACTTTACTTTTCAAGGAGTATTTCCTATGAACCAGCTAGACGGCATCAAACAATTCACTACCGTCGTCGCCGACAGCGGCGACATCGAGTCCATCCGCCACTACCAGCCGCAGGATGCCACGACAAATCCCTCTTTACTGCTGAAAGCCGCCGGGCTTGAGCAGTATGGTCATTTGATTGAGGATGCGATTGGCTGGGGGAAAAAACACGGCGGTACGCAGGAACAGCAGGTTGCAGTAGCCAGCGATAAACTGGCGGTCAATTTTGGCGCGGAAATACTGAAAAGTATTCCCGGTCGCGTCTCCACTGAAGTCGACGCGCGGTTATCATTCGATAAAGAAAAAAGTATCGAGAAAGCGCGCCATCTGGTGGATCTCTACCAGCAGCAGGGTATTGATAAATCACGCATTCTGATCAAGCTCGCCGCAACCTGGGAAGGTATCCGCGCCGCCGGGCAGCTCGAAAAAGAGGGTATTAATTGCAACCTGACGTTGTTGTTCTCTTTTGCCCAGGCGCGCGCCTGCGCCGAAGCGGGCGTCTATTTGATCTCTCCGTTCGTGGGCCGAATTTACGACTGGTATCAGGCGCGTAGTCCACTGGAACCGTATGTCGTGGAGGAAGATCCCGGCGTGAAATCGGTACGCAATATCTACGATTACTTTAAACAGCATCGCTATGAAACCATCGTGATGGGGGCAAGTTTCCGCCGTACTGAGCAAATCCTCGCGCTAACCGGCTGCGATCGACTGACTATTTCCCCTAACCTGCTTAAAGAGCTGAAAGAAAAAGAAGAACCGGTGATCCGTAAACTGGTGCCTTCCTCGCAGATGTTCCACCGTCCTACGCCAATGACGGAAGCGGAGTTCCGCTGGGAACATAATCAGGACGCGATGGCCGTAGAGAAGCTGTCGGAAGGTATCCGTCTTTTTGCCGTTGACCAGCGCAAACTGGAAGACCTGCTTGCCGCCAAACTATAAACCTTGCATGGAGTGATTTATGTCCCGTAAAGACCTTGCCAATGCGATTCGTGCGCTGAGCATGGATGCCGTTCAAAAAGCCAATTCCGGGCACCCCGGCGCGCCGATGGGGATGGCGGATATCGCTGAAGTGCTATGGAACGATTTTCTTAAACATAACCCCACCGATCCGACCTGGTATGACCGTGATCGTTTTATCCTTTCCAACGGTCACGCCTCCATGCTGCTCTATAGTCTGCTGCATTTAACCGGTTATGGCCTGCCGCTGGAGGAGTTAAAAAACTTCCGTCAACTGCACTCTAAAACGCCAGGTCACCCGGAGATTGGCTATACGCCCGGCGTTGAAACCACCACCGGACCGCTGGGCCAGGGGCTGGCGAATGCCGTCGGGCTGGCGATTGCCGAGCGTACGTTAGGCGCACAGTTCAACCGGCCGGACCATGAGATTGTCGACCACTATACCTATGTCTTTATGGGCGACGGCTGTCTGATGGAGGGGATCTCGCATGAGGTGTGTTCGCTGGCTGGTACGCTGGGGCTGGGCAAACTGATCGGCTTTTATGATCACAACGGCATCTCCATTGATGGCGAAACCGAAGGCTGGTTTACCGACGATACCGCCAAACGTTTTGAAGCCTACCACTGGCATGTCGTGCATGACATTGACGGGCACGATCCGGAAGCGGTGAAAAAAGCCATTCTCGAAGCCCAGAGCGTAAAAGATAAACCTTCGCTAATTATCTGTCGGACAGTGATAGGTTTTGGCTCGCCGAATAAAGCCGGGAAGGAGGAGTCGCACGGCGCGGCGCTGGGCGAAGAAGAGGTGGCGCTGACCCGCCAGAAACTGGGATGGCATCATCCGGCGTTCGAGATCCCAAAAGAGATTTACCGCGCGTGGGATGGCCGTGAAAAAGGCGAGAAAGCGCAGCAGCAGTGGCAGGAAAAGTTTGCTGCTTATGAGAAGGCTTATCCTGAGCTGGCCGCGGAGTTTACCCGCCGGATGAGCGGCGGACTGCCGGAGACATGGGAGTCCGCCACGCAAAAATTTATTAACGACTTGCAGGCTAATCCGGCCAAAATCGCCACCCGTAAAGCATCGCAAAATACGCTCAATGCCTATGGTCCCCTGTTGCCGGAACTGTTGGGCGGATCGGCGGATCTGGCGCCGAGCAACCTGACTATCTGGAAAGGTTCGACCTCGTTGAAAGAGGATCCGGCAGGTAATTACATCCACTATGGCGTGCGCGAATTCGGCATGACCGCCATTGCCAACGGCATCGCCCACCACGGCGGCTTTGTACCGTATACCGCCACGTTTCTGATGTTTGTCGAATATGCGCGTAACGCGGCGCGTATGGCGGCCTTAATGAAAGCCCGGCAGATTATGGTCTATACCCACGACTCCATCGGTTTGGGCGAAGATGGCCCGACGCACCAGGCCGTGGAACAACTGGCGAGCCTGCGCTTAACGCCAAACTTCAGCACCTGGCGTCCCTGCGATCAGGTTGAGGCGGCGGTCGGCTGGAAGCTGGCCATTGAACGTCACCACGGGCCGACGGCGCTGATTCTCTCGCGGCAGAATCTGGCGCAGGTGGAACGCACGCCGGAACAGGTGAAAGCGATTGCCCGCGGCGGTTATATTCTCAAAGATAGCGGCGGCAAGCCGGATATCATTCTGATCGCTACCGGATCGGAAATGGAAATTACCCTCCAGGCGGCGGAAAAATTGACTGGCGAGGGGCATAACGTTCGCGTGGTGTCGTTGCCTTCAACGGATATTTTCGATGCGCAGGACGAGGCATATCGCGAATCAGTGCTACCGGCGCACGTGACCGCCCGCGTCGCGGTGGAAGCCGGTATAGCCGACTACTGGTATAAATATGTTGGCCTAAAAGGCGCAATTATCGGCATGACGGGATACGGTGAATCCGCTCCGGCTGACAAACTGTTCCCGTATTTTGGCTTTACCGTGGAAAATATTGTAGAAAAAGCCCGCCGGGTGCTAAACATCAAAGGCTAAGGCGAGCGTTAGCAACACAGACTTTGCACAGTCTGCAGACCTGTTTGTAGGCTGTGCAAAATTACTTCGTAGACTCAGGCGCATCTGACTGCCCGATGACGACCTCATCAATGGATTTATGGCACATCAGGCAAAAGGCCTTTTTTTTATGCGCCTGTAATGTTGAATCCCATGCCGCTGATCCGCCTTCTTTATTCACTTTCTCTCTTATCGCCGCCAGCCGATCTATTTCATAATAAGCGCTCAGGCAGCCACAATGGGGGCATAATACGGGGCCATTATTTATTTTCATACTATTTCCTGCTGTGGTGAGGCTATCGGGTAAAGTAACAATCCTACCGTAACGTAGCAATCTCTATACCATAAATGAAACCTCAATAGGTGTATCCCTATTCTGAAAAGGGGATAACAACCAGGATTCAACGCGTGATCCACAGCGTAGGCCAGGCATCCGGCCCGTGCCAGTTATCGCAGCTCGGTTCTTCGGCATAACGTACCAGACGAAAACGATCGCCATCATAACGCCAGCGCGTCTGGATACCACAGTCGGTTAACCCCCGCCCTTTCGCCAACGTCACCAGCTCGCGCGTTTTCTCGTCAAAGAAGGCGTTCATCAACTCCATGTCATTACTTTCGACGCCGCGATTAAACGGCAGCCGCAAACGTACGGCGCGCGAGGCGAGCGTTTTTTTGCGTGAAACTACCCAGGCGAGATCAATAGTGTTATAGGCGCCGGCTTCGCAGTTAACAATCAATAACGCTTTATCATCCGTCAACGCGCTGACCTGCGTCTCGCGACGCAGCGGGTCAAGCGAACAGCGAATGCCGTTTACCCGCCATGCTGCGTAGTCCAGCAGATCGTCGCGTTCTTCCTCACTCAGCGGTACGGGCGTTGGATTAATAACGGCGATCCCCTTTAATGCCGGTGCCGGGGGCACGCTGAGCGGCGGTTCGTTTCCTTTTTCAATCCAGGCGGTTTCGCTGCCCACACGTTTTTGTTGCGCGTCGATAAACAGTAATGCCGCTTTTAATCCCGCCAGCGAAAGCGTCTGAACGCCGTTTTTTAAGGTGATGGCCTGCGCATCCTGAATCGTCTGTAAAAATGCGGTGATGGTGGCAGGATCGCCGGTCATGAGATGCCAGGGCGACACGCGCCAGTGTGGACTGTTGAACGAAAGCGGTTTGCCATCCAGCAATAAGCGAGGCGCAATTGCGGCTTCTTTAGCGTCGGGCGGCGCCAAACCGCCGCGGTCGATACGCAGTACCGCATCGGTACGCGCCCCGGCGCTACGGCTTAATGTCATCACCAGCCCATGATGTTCGCCAGTATTGCGCGCTACGCAAAAATTTTGGTTATTGCAGGTGACCTGCCAGTCGGAAAAAGTCCGTTGCGCTGGCGCAGCCCACAGTAGCTGGACCGGCAACAGGCCAAACAGACAAAAAAGAATAACGCGGTAGCGCATGAACGGAACAACCCCAGATTCAGAACAACACAGCTAAGGCGGTATCTTCCTTGCGCGCCTCAGGGTTCTCAATCAGATTTATCGGATTGGTCTTTTTTGTGTAAAGAAATATATTTCTTTTTTTTCAGTCCATTAGATGAGACGTCTGTAAATAGTTAAGCAATAACACGGTCTTACCGTCCCGAATCTCGCCTGAGCGCACCATTTCCAGCGCCCGGGAAAACGGCAGTTCAAGCACCTCAATCTCTTCATCCTCCACGCCGCCGCCGATGCTGGCGCGCTCGCTATCATGATATTCGGCAATGAAGAAATGAATCAGCTCCGTGACGCCGCCTGGCGACATATACAGCTCAAATATCTTGCGTACCTCGCCAACGTCATACCCTGTCTCTTCAATGGCCTCTTTACGGATACAGACCTCCGGCTCGTCGTTATCAAGCAGGCCAGCGCAGGTTTCAATTAACATACCGTCTTGATTACCGTTGACCCATGTCGCCACGCGAAACTGACGAACCAGAACTACGGTTTTTTTAGTTGAGTTGTAAAGCAGAATGGTTGCGCCATTCCCGCGATCGTAAACCTCACGCTTGTGACGGATAACCTCGCCATTACGACGGGTCAGGTCATAGGTAATGTTGCGCAGAGTAAAATAATTATCAGAAAGAATTTTATCCTTAATAAGCGTAATGGTTTGCGACATGCTGGCTCCAGGGTGTAAAAAGAGCATTAATATTACGCCGTGAGGTCGGTTTTGTCTGCTGAAGGGTTAATCCTTAATGCCGACTGAACGGACGTACAGCCATATTTTTCTGTCACTGCCATGACTATATTCTGCTTCTCCGGGCCGCAGAGTCCATGCTCGCGATATGATTTGACGGCCGGAGTGAGACTGAGGGAATCATCATGAAATTTACTCTCGTTGCGACGGTTCTACTGACGTTTTCCCTTTCAGCTTTTGCCGTTGGGTATCCGGTATTGACCACCGCGAGCCCTGATCAGGTGGGGTTTGATAGCCAAAAACTTCACCGACTTGATGGCTGGATTCAAAATCAAATTGATGCCGGATATCCCAGCATCAATCTTCTGGTGATAAAAGATAATCATATTGTTCTACAAAAAGCCTGGGGCTATGCTAAAAAATATGACGGTTCCACGCTGTTAGCCCATCCCATTCGGGCGACCACTAACACGATGTATGACCTGGCTTCAAACACAAAAATGTATGCCACTAACTTTGCATTGCAAAAACTGGTGTATGAAGGAAAAATAGATGTCAATGATTTGGTATCAAAATACATCCCCGGCTTTAAGGATATGCCTGGGGATAAAATAAAAGGCAAAGATAAACTCCGCATTATTGATATTCTTCATCACGTCGCGGGCTTTCCTGCCGACCCACAATATCCTAATAAAAACGTCGCCGGTAAATTATTCTCACAGAGTAAAAGCACTACTCTGGAGATGATTAAAAAGACGCCGCTGGAATATCAACCTGGGTCAAAGCATATCTATAGCGACGTGGATTATATGATTCTTGGTTTTATCGTTGAATCGATAACGGCAATGCCATTAGATCGCTACGTCGAAACCACCATTTATAAACCGCTCGGATTAAAACATACCGTCTTTAACCCGCTGATGAAAGGCTTCACGCCGCCGCAAATCGCCGCAACGGAACTACACGGCAATACGCGTGACGGCGTGATTCATTTCCCCAATATTCGCACCAATACACTATGGGGCCAGGTGCATGATGAAAAAGCCTGGTACTCAATGGGCGGCGTTTCAGGACACGCCGGACTGTTTTCTGACACCCATGATATGGCTGTGTTAATGCAAGTCATGCTCAATGGGGGCGGCTACGGTAACGTGAAGCTATTCGACGACAAAACGGTTGCGCAGTTTACTCGCCGCTCGCCAGAAGACGCTACCTTTGGTCTGGGGTGGCGCGTTAACGGCAACGCCTCAATGACCCCCACGTTCGGGGTATTAGCCAGTCCGCAAACGTATGGACATACCGGATGGACCGGAACGCTGACGTCTATCGATCCGGTTAATCATATGGCGATTGTGATTTTAGGTAACAGGCCGCACTCTCCGGTAGCAAATCCTAAAGTAAATCCGAATGTTTTTGTCAGTGGATTATTACCTGCGGCGACGTATGGCTGGATTGTTGACCAGATATATGGTTCCTTAAAATAAAAATTAAGAGCCTGTCCTACCAGGCGTTATTGGCGCAGCCAGTTTGGACACGGACAGCGCGCAAAAACCGGAGCGTACACGTAGTACGTGAGGTTTGACTCGCTACGCTCGCCCTTCGGACCGCCGCTAGCGGCGTTCAAAACGCTAACGCGTTTTGGCGAGCACTGCCAAGGACCAAAATGGCAAGTAAAATAGCCCTAATGGGATAGGCTCTAAGAAGGGATTCTGATAGCGTCCCTTCCTTCAATTTACACTCTATTTTCAATACTAAGATTGGCCTCATCAGGCCTGTTAAACGTCGACCCGACGGAAAAATGTTTATCGCAGGGCGTCCAGCCCTGCGAGCGTCAACATTTCTGCAAACGGAGTAAGGTTAGCCAATAAGTTTAAGATTTTTTATCACTCAATCATTTAACCGTTCCAGGCCTTAACCGGCCTACAAATACGCTTATTTAGCTAACCAGTCGAGTATCCCCTGCGCGGCATGTCGGCCTTCTGCCATCGCCGTCACCACCAAATCGGCGCCGCGCACCGCATCGCCGCCAGCGAAAATTTTCGGGTTGGACGTCTGGTAACGAAACTCGCTCTCGACGCTGGCGGCAATACGTCCCCAGTTATCCACCTTCACGCCATGCGATTCCAGCCACGACATACCATGCGGATGAAAACCAAACGCCATAATGACCGCATCCGCCGGCATCACGAACTCGCTGTCCGGTACAGGTACCGGGCGGCGTCGCCCCTGACCATCCGGTTCGCCAAGCCGCGTACGCAAAAAGCGAATACCGCTGGCGCGCCCGTGCGTATCCAGCACCAACTCAACCGGCTGAACGTTAAATTCAAAGTTCGCGCCCTCTTCCCGCGCGTTTTTCACCTCTTTTTTCGACCCCGGCATATTGGCCTCATCGCGGCGATAAGCGCAGGTGACGTTGGCAGCGCCATGACGCAGCGCCGTACGTACGCAGTCCATTGCGGTGTCACCGCCGCCCAGCACAACCACGTTAAGACCCGCAGTATCAATAAACGGCTCGTCAGGCAACGCCGGAAGCCCCATCACCTGTTTGGTATTGGCGATGAGGAATGGCAACGCATCATATACCCCCGGCGCGTCTTCATTCGGTAAATCAGCCTTCATGGAACGGTAGGTTCCTACCCCGACAAAGACGGCGTCATAACTCTCCAGCAGCGTCTCCAGAGGAATATCTTTCCCTACTTCGCAGTTAAGCTCGAAACGAATCCCCATCGCGCTGAAGATCTCCCGACGGCGCGCCAGCAGAGATTTATCCAGTTTGAAAGCCGGAATACCAAAGGTGAGCAAACCGCCGATTTCCGGATGGCGATCGTAGACGGTGGCGCTTACGCCATGGCGCGCCAGCACGTCAGCGCAGGCAAGACCTGCCGGCCCCGCGCCGATAATCGCCACGCGCTTATCGCTCTTCTGTACGTCCGACAGGTCGGGACGCCAGCCTTTGCTCAGAGCGCGATCGGAGATATAGCGCTCAATGTTGCCGATGGTAACCGCGCCATACTCATCGCGGAGTGTACACGCGCCTTCGCATAGCCGATCCTGCGGACAGACGCGCCCGGTAATTTCCGGCAGACAATTGGTCTGGTGGGAAAGCTCTACCGCCGCATCAATATCGCCGGCTTTCACCAGTTCGATCCACTGGGGAATATGGTTATGCAGCGGACAGGTCCATTCGCAGATACTGTGTTCCCCGCATGTGAGGCAGCGGGCCGCTTCACGCTCCGCCTGCGCGGCGCGAAACGGCAGATAAATTTCCTCAAAGGTGGTTTTACGCGCTTCAATCGCCAGTTTATCCGGTTCGCCGCGCGTCGGCGTCGCCTGCATACGCTCGACTTTGCTGCTTGCTGTCCCACTGTGTTGTGTATCCACGGTATGCCAGGGGCGAATCTCCTGCCGGGCGGTACGCAGCCGTCGCGTTTTAGCCAGACGGGTCAACGAGTCTTCGGTGACCAGTTGCAGCGCATCCGCCGGGCAATTTTCCACACAGGCCGGACCCTGTTCACGTCCCTGACACAGATCGCATTTATGCGCGCTGGCTTTGAACTGGTTTGGCGCGACGGGCGTCAATACCATCTGCATGGTGCCGAATGGACAGGCGACGACGCAGGATTTACAGCCGATGCACTTCTGCGCATTGACCTGCACGCTGTCGTTAATATGCGCGATCGCGCCGTTCGGACAGCTACGGGCGCAGGGCGCATCTTCGCAATGGTGACATGTGACCGCGCTGCGCTGGTGCTGATGTTTGATGACAGTAATTCGGGGCTGATAGCGCTGTGACGTCAGGACATGTCGCTCATCATTGTGAGCCATTACGCAGGCGACCTCGCAGGCATGGCAGCCCAGACACTGCTGGCTATTGGCCATAATAAAACGATTCATGGCATCCTTCTGTTTTGGTTGTAAAAACCTTATTCTTTATATGAGCATTGTTATTAACTGACGAAGGCGGGGTCGGCAATGTTCATCTGCCCAGGAAGCACAACTATCTGTCCAGAACCTGTGGCAGATCAATTTATTTCAAAGCAAATGCGATTGCGATTCAGCTAAATGCGGGGAGTGCCAGCGTGACGGTTAAACGCCCGGTCTCAGCCAGTCTGGCTAAGGCTTTTTTCTATATTGTGCTGTTGTCTATTCTGTCCACCGGCAGCGCATTACTGACGCTGACCAGCAGTTTACGGGATGCCGAAGCGATCAATATCGCTGGTTCGCTACGAATGCAGAGCTATCGGCTGGGTTACGATCTGCAAAGCCGTAGCCCGCAGATTAATGCGCATCGTCAACTTTTCCAGCACGCGCTCAACTCGCCGGTACTGCAAAATCTCAACGCCTGGTATGTGCCGCAGGCGGTGAAAACTCGCTACGCGCGCCTGCACGCCAACTGGCTGGAGATGAATAGCCGCCTACAGGACGGCGACATTGCCTGGTATCAGACCAATATCAACAATTATGTCGATCAAATTGATCTCTTCGTTCTGGCGTTACAGCATTACGCCGAGCGTAAAGTCATGCTGGTCGTCGCCATATCGCTGGCGGGCGGTATCGGCATATTTACGCTGGTCTTTTTTACCCTACGGCGTATTCGCCAGCAGGTCGTTCGCCCGCTGAATCAACTGGTCACCGCCAGTCAGCGTATTGAACATGGTCAGTTCGCCCCGCTGCCGCTGGATACCAGCTTACCCAATGAGCTGGGATTGTTGGCGAAAACGTTTAGTCAGATGTCGAGCGAGCTGCATAAACTTTACCGTTCGCTGGAAGCCTCGGTGGAAGAAAAAACGCACGATCTGCACGAAGCGCATCGCCGCCTGGAGGTGTTATACCAGTGCTCCCAGGCGCTGAATACCAGCCAAATCGATGTCCACTGTTTTCGCCATATTTTGCAAATTGTCCGTGAACATGACGCCGCCTGGTATCTGGAGTTAACCGTGGGCGATAACTGGCGGATTAGCGAAGGCACGCAAAGCCCCGACCTGCCGATGCAAATGCTGCCAGTGACGATGCAGGACACGGTCTATGGCGAACTCCACTGGCAAAGCCCCAACGTTAATGCCTCTACGCCGCTGCTGAACAGCGTCTCCACGATGCTGGGGCGTGGTTTGTACTTTAATCAGGCGCAAAAACACTTCCAGCAACTTTTGTTAATGGAAGAGCGCGCGACGATTGCCCGTGAGCTACACGATTCGCTGGCGCAGGTACTTTCTTATTTACGTATTCAGTTAACGCTTTTGAAGCGCGCTATTCCTGAGGATAACGCCGGCGCGCAAAGCATCATGGCGGATTTTTCCAGAGCGCTGAACGACGCCTACCGTCAGCTTCGCGAGCTACTCACCACGTTCCGTCTGACGTTACAGCAGGCCGATTTACCCTCCGCATTGCATGAGATGCTGGAAGATTTACAGAGTCAGACCCCGGCCAAACTCACGTTGGATTGCCGTTTACCCACGCTGGCGCTGGATGCGCAAATGCAGGTGCATTTGTTGCAAATTGTGCGCGAAGCGGTCCTGAACGCCATTAAACACGCCAACGCGAGCGAAATCGCCGTGAGCTGCGTCACCGCGCCTGACGGCGATCATACCGTTTATATTCGCGATAATGGCATTGGTATCGGCGAACCGCATGAGCCTGCCGGACACTATGGTCTGAATATAATGCGTGAGCGCGCGGAGCGCCTTGGCGGCACGCTGAATTTTTCGCAACCCTCCGGCGGCGGCACACTGGTCAGTATCAGTTTTCGCTCCTCCAACAAGGAAGAGAGTCAGTTAACGTAAAGAACGGCAAATCGCCGGAAGGCCAGATGTCAGGCTTTCCGGCGTTGGCACAAAAAGTATGCTGTAAAAGCGCATGATAATTTACATTATCTCCTTTATTTCTCCACGTTTGGCTCGTAGCTTGCCGCTACAGTGAAGCAGTTCAAATCTATAACGATATGTAGAAACACGAGGTTTCCCTTTAATGGCGAATTTTTTTATCGATCGCCCCATTTTTGCCTGGGTGCTGGCTATCCTGTTGTGTCTGACAGGGGCGTTAGCCATTTTCTCTTTACCTGTTGAACAATATCCCGATCTGGCGCCGCCCAACGTACGTATTACCGCGAATTATCCGGGAGCGTCGGCGCAAACGCTGGAAAATACCGTAACCCAGGTTATTGAGCAGAATATGACGGGCCTCGATAATCTGATGTACATGTCATCACAAAGTAGCGGCACCGGACAGGCGACCATCACCCTGAGCTTTATTGCGGGAACCGATCCTGATGAGGCGGTTCAGCAGGTGCAAAACCAGTTACAGTCCGCGATGCGTAAACTGCCGCAGGCGGTACAGGATCAAGGCGTCACGGTACGCAAAACGGGCGATACCAATATTTTGACCATCGCTTTCGTCTCTACCGACGGCTCTATGGACAAGCAGGATATCGCCGACTACGTCGCCAGTAATATTCAGGACCCGCTCAGCCGCGTCAACGGCGTCGGCGATATTGACGCTTATGGTTCACAGTACTCTATGCGTATCTGGCTCGATCCGGCCAAATTGAATAGTTTTCAGATGACCACGAAAGACGTGACCGATGCAATTGAGTCGCAGAATGCGCAAATCGCCGTCGGGCAGCTTGGCGGTACGCCTTCGGTCGACAAACAGGCGCTGAACGCCACCATTAATGCGCAGTCACTGCTGCAAACGCCGCAACAATTTCGCGATATCACCCTGCGCGTTAATCAGGACGGTTCCGAGGTCAAACTGGGCGATGTCGCCACCGTGGAGCTGGGGGCGGAAAAGTATGACTACCTCAGCCGTTTTAACGGCAAGCCGGCTTCCGGTCTTGGCGTTAAGCTGGCTTCCGGCGCGAACGAAATGGCGACCGCGAAGCTGGTGCTGGATCGCCTCAACGAGCTGGCGCAGTACTTCCCTCAAGGGCTGGAATACAAGATCGCGTATGAAACCACCTCCTTTGTCAAAGCCTCGATTATCGATGTGGTCAAAACGTTGCTGGAGGCTATCGCTCTGGTTTTCCTGGTGATGTACCTGTTCCTGCAAAACTTTCGCGCCACGCTAATTCCGACGATCGCCGTGCCGGTAGTATTAATGGGCACCTTCTCCGTGCTTTACGCGTTCGGCTACAGTATTAACACATTAACCATGTTCGCGATGGTGCTGGCGATCGGGCTCCTGGTCGACGATGCCATCGTGGTGGTGGAAAACGTCGAACGTATCATGAGCGAAGAAGGGCTCACGCCGCGTGAAGCGACGCGCAAATCCATGGGACAAATCCAGGGGGCGCTGGTCGGTATCGCGATGGTGCTGTCTGCGGTATTCGTGCCGATGGCGTTCTTTGGCGGTACCACCGGGGCGATTTATCGTCAGTTTTCTATCACCATTGTCTCGGCAATGGTGCTGTCGGTGCTGGTCGCCATGATCCTGACACCGGCGCTGTGCGCAACGTTATTAAAACCGCTGCACAAAGGCGAACAGCACGGGCAACGCGGATTTTTCGGCTGGTTTAACCGTACCTTCAATCGTAATGCCGAACGTTATGAGAAAGGCGTAGCGAAAATTTTGCATCGCAGCCTGCGCTGGATTCTGATTTATGTTCTGTTGCTTGGCGGCATGGTGTTCCTGTTTTTGCGTCTCCCCACCTCCTTTCTACCGCAAGAAGATCGGGGCATGTTCACTACGTCTATCCAGCTACCGAGCGGTTCTACGCAACAGCAGACCCTGAAAGTCGTTGAAAAGGTTGAAAACTATTACTTCACCCATGAGAAAGACAACATTATGTCGGTCTTCTCGACGGTAGGTTCCGGCCCTGGCGGGAATGGGCAAAACGTCGCGCGCATGTTTGTTCGCTTGAAAGACTGGGACGCGCGCGATCCCACCACCGGCTCCTCGTTCGCCATTATTGAGCGGGCGACAAAAGCGTTTAACCAAATTAAAGAAGCTCGCGTCTTCGCCAGCAGCCCGCCGGCAATTAGCGGTCTGGGCAGCTCCGCCGGTTTTGATATGGAATTACAGGATCACGCCGGAGCAGGCCATGACGCGCTGATGGCCGCACGAGATCAACTCATTGAGCTGGCCGGGAAAAACAGTTCCTTGACCCGCGTGCGCCACAACGGCCTGGACGACAGCCCGCAACTGCAAATTGATATTGACCAACGGAAAGCGCAGGCGCTGGGCGTATCGATTGACGATATCAACGACACCCTGCAAACAGCCTGGGGATCGAGCTACGTCAACGACTTTATGGACCGTGGTCGCGTGAAGAAGGTCTATGTTCAGGCCGCAGCGAAATATCGTATGTTGCCGGACGATATTAATCTTTGGTATGTCCGTAACAAAGATGGCGGCATGGTCCCCTTCTCCGCCTTCGCCACCTCGCGCTGGGAAACCGGCTCGCCGCGTCTGGAACGTTATAACGGCTATTCGGCGGTAGAAATTGTCGGAGAGGCCGCGCCGGGAGTCAGTACCGGGACGGCGATGGATGTCATGGAGTCGTTGGTGCATCAGCTACCGGGCGGTTTTGGCCTGGAATGGACAGCCATGTCTTACCAGGAACGGCTCTCCGGCGCGCAGGCGCCCGCGCTGTACGCTATTTCGCTATTAGTCGTCTTCCTGTGTCTGGCGGCATTGTATGAAAGCTGGTCGGTGCCCTTCTCGGTGATGCTGGTTGTGCCGCTCGGCGTCATTGGCGCGCTACTCGCTACCTGGATGCGCGGGCTGGAAAACGATGTTTACTTCCAGGTGGGGCTGTTGACCGTTATCGGCCTCTCGGCGAAAAACGCGATTCTGATTGTGGAATTCGCCAACGAAATGAATCAGAAGGGACACGCGCTGTTAGACGCCACGCTGTACGCCAGCCGCCAGCGCCTGCGACCGATACTGATGACTTCGCTGGCGTTTATCTTTGGCGTATTGCCGATGGCCACCAGCACCGGGGCAGGCTCGGGTAGCCAACATGCTGTCGGAACCGGCGTGATGGGGGGAATGATCTCAGCAACCATTCTGGCTATCTTCTTTGTACCCCTGTTTTTCGTGCTGATACGTCGCCGCTTCCCGCTGAAGCCGCGCCCGGAATAAGCTCCCGGCCAGCCTGATACGAGGTGTCGGGCACAAAAAAGGCGACTTTCGTTGAGTCGCCTTTTCTTATCCCCTATGGGAGCGCGGTGCCTTCCAGGCATTTATTTACGAAGCATGACTTCGATAAAATCTTTCCAGTTCCCCAGTTCACGTTCAATCATAATAGCCTCTCTTATTATTATGGGTATTCTACGAAGTTAGCGGTATAGAGAGAAGTTCATTTAACCGATTGTTGCGATATCCTCTGGTTACGCTGTCTATGATATTACTATGGCGCTGTAGCCGTAAATTTTATGTGACTTACTGCAATATTTAGCAACATTAATACCTTTTCTACTACTTTATCAAATCGGGTTAAAAAACAATCAATTGCATGTGCGCAAAATAGGATTTGTCCCGCGAATTATAAACAAGCCACATCTGGAACGTTTTGGAATCATTATTCACATTCACTCAACAATGTTATATTGATTGCCGATCAGCGCTGGATAAATAACCATTAACAGCCACACTTATTATCCCGCAGACGATACTATTGATTATTTATTCGAATTTCGCGTTAAAGGATTCAATATGATTACCCTCTATGGCATTAAGAATTGCGACACGATCAAAAAAGCGCGCCGTTGGCTGGAGGAGCATGGCATTGATTATCGTTTTCACGATTACCGTGTGGATGGCATAGACCTCCCTCTTCTTAATACCTTTATTGCCGAACTCGGCTGGCAGCCTTTACTGAATACGCGCGGCACAACATGGCGCAAACTGGATGAAGGCGACCGCAGCGGGATTACCGATGCCGACTCCGCCGCTGCTCTCATGGTTGAACAGCCGGCAATCATCAAACGCCCATTGCTCTGCGCGCCCGGGAGGCCTATGCTGCTTGGTTTCAGTGAATCCCGTTATCAGCAGTTTTTTGATGAGGTGTAGTCTATGTCGTGCCCGGTTATTGAGCTGACACAGCAACTTATTCGTCGCCCCTCCCTGAGTCCGGATGACGCAGGCTGTCAGGCATTAATGATTGAACGCCTGCGTAAAATCGGTTTTACCATTGAGCATATGGATTTTGGCGACACGCAAAATTTTTGGGCATGGCGTGGGCGTGGCGAAACGCTGGCGTTCGCCGGGCATACTGACGTCGTACCGGCTGGCGATGTCGATCGCTGGATCAATCCGCCGTTTGAGCCTACGATTCGCGACGGAATGTTGTTCGGTCGCGGCGCGGCGGATATGAAAGGTTCACTGGCGGCCATGGTGGTGGCTGCCGAACGTTTTGTTGCGCAGCATCCTCATCACCGGGGCCGTCTCGCATTTTTGATTACCTCTGATGAAGAAGCCAGCGCAAAAAATGGCACCGTAAAGGTGGTTGAAGCGCTGATGGCCCGTAACGAGCGGCTGGATTACTGTCTGGTCGGCGAACCTTCCAGTACTGAAATTGTGGGCGATGTCGTCAAAAACGGGCGTCGCGGTTCCCTCACCTGTAACCTCACTATTCATGGCGTTCAGGGGCACGTCGCCTATCCGCATCTGGCGGATAACCCTGTTCATCGCGCTGCGCCTTTTCTTAATGAACTGGTCGCTATCGAGTGGGATCGGGGCAATGACTTTTTCCCGGCCACCAGTATGCAGGTAGCCAATATCCAGGCAGGCACCGGCAGCAATAATGTCATTCCCGGCGAACTGTTCGTGCAGTTTAACTTCCGTTTCAGCACGGAACTGACCGATGAGATGATCAAAGAGCGGGTACATGCGCTGCTTGAGAAGCATCAGCTGCGTTATACCGTAGACTGGTGGCTTTCCGGCCAGCCGTTCCTGACCGCACGCGGCAAGCTGGTGGACGCGGTGGTAAACGCCATTGAGCACTATAATGAAATTAAACCGCAATTACTGACGACGGGCGGTACGTCCGACGGACGTTTTATCGCCCGTATGGGAGCGCAGGTGGTAGAACTGGGGCCGGTGAACGCCACCATTCATAAAATTAATGAATGTGTGAATGCCGCCGATCTCCAGCTACTGGCCCGTATGTATCAACGCATTATGGAACAGCTCGTCGCCTGATGAGCGTTCCGGTAAGAGGAAATAAGCATGGACTGGCTGGCAAAATATTGGTGGATTCTGGTATTGGTGTTTCTGGTAGGCGTACTGCTGAATGTGATCAAAGATCTCAAACGCATCGACCATAAGAAATTCCTTGCCAATAAACCTGAGCTGCCCCCGCATCGCGATTTTAACGATAAGTGGGACGATGAAGACGACTGGCCGAAGAAAGATCAGCCGAAAAAGTAACCGGATAACATGCCGGACAGCTATCGCTATCCGGCATGGTCCCCACCGCCGGGCATTACGTCGCGCAAACGCTGCGTTCGTCCGGCATCCAACGCAATCAGCGCCTGCGCCGCCTGCGCACGCTGCAACGCCAGCAGAGCTTTACGGCCTGAAATGCGTAGCCGGGCGCACAGTTCGGCATCGCTGGCTTTTTCCTCCAGCCGCCCTCTCAGCGCCGGTAATGGCAATGCGCTGTATTGCAGTAAACGATGCAGGCAACCTAACGATGTCAGTAGCGGGCGGTGCGCGAACGCAAAACCGACCAGCTCACGCCAGTCTTCATCATTAAGCGCCTGTTCATCTAACGCCGCCAGCGGTATCGCCTCGCCGTTCCACTGCGTCAGGATATCCGCATCGCGGCGCAAACGTCGGTGTTCCTGCTGCGCCAGCCGTTTTCCCGCGTCGCTCAGCGGCAATAACGCCATCGCCGTATAGCAACCGCTGCTCGCCTCCCGATGGTTGCCCATCCGTACCAGCACAAAGCCGCAGCGCTGCCAGAAGCGCCACAACTCCGGCGTATAGCCAAAGCTGACGGAAAGATAATCACACTGCGCCGCCTGCTCGCACGCGCAGGCAATCAACTGCTGACCGATGCCTTCGCGCTGGCGGGCGGGGTGCACCGCGATACGGCTTACGCGACGCCCGACCAGCGTCGCGGCTAAAGGGTCGCTACCGTGCGCCGCCAGCGACTGCGCCACCAGATTTCCACGCGGCCGCCGGAAACCGCCCCATACAGCCTGACTGAGTTCTGCGGATAACCCGCCCTCTTCGACCAGCCAGAGGGCGCCCGCCACACGGTTATTCGCCGTAGCCTGCAAGAAATGCTGCCCTGGCGCATCCATCATTCGGCGCAGATCCAACGGCGAAGTACGATAGTGCGCCCCCGACAGTAACTGATACACAGCCCTCGGCAACACGGGCGTCTCCCTCCAGGTCTGCTGGTAAAACGCCGAGATTGCTATCGCGCCATGCGGCGCCTGCGCAAACGCTTCATCGTCGAATATCAGCGCCTCGCTGACGATATTTTCCAGCGGGCATTCTGGCGCCCAGCGGACAGGCTGACGAAGCGTGAAGCGGTGAAGCTGCGGAAAACGGGCGCAAAACTTAAGTAAAAAACCGCGTCCGGTGCCTTCGTAGCCCTGAACGGTGGTGGTGAGTAGTATGCGGGAAAAGCGCGAAACCAGTTGCAGCAGCAGCGGCGCGGGGATTGCCGCCGCCTCGTCAACCACCAGCCAGTCGGCTCTTGCCCCGCTCGCCAGCAACGCATCCGGCGCCATAAAGCAGAACCGCTCACCGGCAAACGCTGCCAGGATATCCGTTGCCGTTTTCGCCGGTGCGGTCACGATAGCCGTGCCCGCCATCCGGGAGATGAATTGCCCGGCCAGCGCCGATTTGCCGCGCCCACGGGGGGCAATCACCGTCGCCACGCCGGGCGGCATTTCACGTAAACGCGATAAGATAGCCGCCTGCTCCGGCTGCGGCTCGCCGGTGGCGGGTCGCCAGCGTTCACGGGAAGGATAAGATGGCCAGCAAAACGGCTGGCGCTGTCGCCACAGCAGCGTTTGCGGATCGCGGGAAAGAGTCCGTTTAAGATGCTGTGCAAACTGCGGTGTAGGGATAGGCTGCGCGCAGTCGCTCCAGCGCAGTGAATCGGTATCAGGCCTGCTTTCCCACGTCTCGTACGGCGGCATCAGCAGAAGCAGCCAGCTTCCGGCCTGCAAGGTCCCGCTCAGGGCGGCAAACGCTGCGGCGTCAAAGCCCTGCCAGGCATCAAATATCGCATGACGGAATTCACGGCCCAGCAGCGTTTGTAACGCCTGTGGCGTACAGCACGGCTGGGCGGGCGCGTCAGGCGCGACCCACAGCCAGTCACCGGGCAATGCAGCGCGTATCGCCTCGGCCCGCTCCCGGCACCACGCCGCATCGCCGCTGATGACCAGTAAACGGCGAATGCCTTCCTGTGTCATTTGCGACGTTAACGCCTGTAGCGCATCGATATCAGACATCCCTGCCCCGGTTTATCAAAAGTTTTTGCCAAACGTATTACATTGCGCCGGGTCACCGCTGTCAAAGCCACGCTTAAACCAGCTGTAGCGCTGTTCTGAGGTGCCGTGGGTAAAACTATCCGGCACGACGCGCCCCTGCCCCTGTTGCTGTAAGCGATCGTCGCCGATAGCCTGTGCGGCATTGAGCGCCTCTTCCAGATCGCCCGCCTCCAGTACGCCTTGCTGCTGCATACTGTGTCCCCACACGCCGGCAAAGCAATCCGCCTGTAGCTCCATGCGCACCGAAAGACGATTCACCTCCGTTTGCGACGCGTTTTGCTGCAACTGGCGTACTTTCGGCTCAATACCTAACAGTTTTTGTACGTGGTGGCCGACTTCGTGGGCGATGACATAACCCTGGGCAAAATCACCGTCCGCGCCCAGCTTATTTTTCATATCATCGTAAAATGAGAGATCGATATAAACGGTGCCGTCCGCCGGGCAGTAAAACGGCCCCATCACGGACTGACCCGCACCACAGCCGGTGCGCGTCATACCACGGTACATCACCAGTTTTGGCTGCTGATAGCCGCGCCCCATTTTTTGAAAGAGTTGACCCCAGGTATCTTCGGTCGTCGCCAGAATCACCGAGGTAAATTTTGCCGCTTCATCATCATTGGGGCTTATCGAACGCGTCGATTGCTGCTGCGAAACCGGCTGGCCGGTCAACAGACCGGTTAAATCCACCCCATAGTACCCTGCGACCAACACCACCACCAACAGAATGATGCCGCCTTTTCCGCGCGGAAGACGAAAGCCTGGGCCACCCAGCGAGGGGCCGCCTGGCCGATTACGTCTGTCCTCTACATTGTTGCTTTCACGACGCCCTTGCCAGCGCATAATCACCTCATTCTCTCTTTGTTATACAGATGATCGTAGGCGGTCAGGCACAGGATTACCACAGGTAAACGCTATCAGAATGAGGAAAGGATGATACCGGAGAGCAGTTGCCCCCCGGTCAGAAGCGGAATTAATCTAATTTCACGCCCAGGCGATGCGCAACGGCTTCATAGGCTTCAATCAGACCACCCAGGCTCTGGCGGAAGCGGTCTTTGTCCATTTTGTCCAGCGTCTCTTTATCCCACAGGCGGCTGCCGTCCGGTGAAAACTCATCGCCCAGCACCACTTCGCCTTTATACAGGCCAAACTCCAGTTTGAAATCCACCAGGATAAGACCCGCGTCATCAAACAGTTTTTTCAGTACGTCGTTGGCTTTGTAGGTTAGCTCTTTCATACGCGCCAGATTTTCCTGACTTACCCAACCGAACGTTTCACAGTAGGAACTATTCACCATCGGGTCGTGCAGCGCGTCGTTTTTCAGGAACAGATCGAATATCGGCGGGTTAAGCTCCATGCCTTCTTCCACGCCCAGACGCTTGACCAGCGACCCTGCCGCACGGTTGCGCACCACACATTCAACCGGCACCATCTCCAGCTTCTTCACCAGACACTCGGTATCAGACAGCAAACGTTCCATCTGGGTCGGGATGCCCGCCTCGGCCAGTTTGGTCATAATGAAATGGTTGAATTTGTTATTTACCATGCCCTTGCGATCAAACTGTTCAATGCGCGCGCCATCCCCTGCTGACGTATCATTGCGGAATTCGAGCACCAACAGGTCCGGGTTTTCCGTGCTGTATACGGTTTTCGCTTTACCACGATACAACTCAGCTTGCTTTTGCATCTTTAACACTCCTGGGTGTGAATTAACGATAAGTATTCATTTCCTGCTACGCCTGCCGGAGACGTCGGCCTGTAATTGTGGTGCGAAATAGCGGTTAAATCGCGTTTTTGTACCGACGCACACGTTTGCGTATCTTATCAGAAAAAAGAGCCGGATTACTCCAGCCCTGTTAAATTACTTGTTGAACGCTGCCTGGAAGACGGCAACCAGCGCGTCGTTCTGGCTTTGCGTCAGAGTATGCCCCTTAGGATCGATAAACTGCAAGCTGCTGCGGTTATCTAAATCGCCGACCTGCAATTTATAGTCTCCGGACGCCAGGCCCGGGTCGCTAGCGCCCAGATCCCGCCAGTCGCTGTCAGACAACGGTTTGTACGTTACCGCCATGCTGCCCTGAGAACGAGTGCTGTCGGTGACTTTCATGCCCACTTTTTCCAGCGCGGCCGGGAGGCGTTGCCACACGAGGTTGAACGGACCGCGAACGACCAGCATAGGTAAACCGGTATCATCAGCGGCGCTCTGCACATCCATCGTTGCGGCGGAACGGTTCTGCGCGGCATTTGCCGCATCCGTAGCGGTCTTATCCAGACCGGCGGAAATGACGTTCATCATTTCAGTGCTATAGCGCTGCAGCGACGCCGCGTCAGCAACCGGCTTGCCAGCCTGTTCCAGATTAACCAGTTTTACCGTTACCGCCTGCTGATAGCCCTGCGGCTTCACCGAGATTTGATAACGTCCGCGATACTGTTCGTCTTCATCCAGGCGGTTCCAGCTCACCCAATCGGTCGTCAGGATCTGGCTGGCATCGTCACGTTTTTCAATCGGATAATTTTTCGCCTGAATCACGCTGACGACTTGCGGCCACAGCGTGCTGCTACGACCATTCTCCACCAATAGCGTAGCGGTATCGCCAGAGAACTGGGTACGCGCGCCGCTCACTAACGCTAACGGCTGCGCTGGCGGACGGATATCCAACGCCTTACCAACCGCGCCGCTCCCCTTCGTGACCGGAATAACGTAGTCGCCGGTCGTTATCGGCAGGATCATTCCTGCCGGGGCGTGAAGTTCAGCAAGCGGTGCGGCATCCAGATAGGATTCATCGCCGCTTACCTGGCGCTTGTAGCGCGAATCGGAACTACAGGCAGCGAGCAGCAAAACAAGCGAAACACCCGCAACCTTCGCCAGGCGCGACTTTTGTACTGAGTAAGCCATCAAATCTCCCTAAACTTTACAGCAGGCCAGCATGCTGAAGCGCTGCGTTGACGATGTCACGACCATGGTCCGTGATAGGCGTCATTGGCAGGCGCAGCGTGTCGGTCGCCACAAGACCCAATGCCTTACATGCCCATTTCACCGGGATAGGATTGGGTTCGACAAATAGTTTGTTGTGTAACGGCATCAGACGCTGGTTGATAGCGCGCGCCTCGGCAAATTGCCCTTCCGCCGCCAGTCTGCACATGTCAGCCATCTCGCGCGCCGCTACGTTAGCCGTAACGGAAATCACGCCATGACCACCCAGTTGCATAAAGTCCAGCGCAGACGCGTCATCGCCGCTAAGCAGAATAAAATCGTCTGAAACCAGCTCTTTGATCTGGTGAACGCGGGTTAAGTTCCCTGTCGCCTCTTTGATAGCGATAATATTTTTTATTTCCGCCAGACGACCCACGGTTTCCGGCAGCATATCGCAACCGGTACGGGACGGCACATTATACAGAATTTGCGGCAAGTCAGTGTGTTCCGCGATGGCTTTGAAATGCTGGAACAAACCTTCCTGCGTGGGGCGATTGTAGTACGGCGTTACCGTCAGGCAGCCAACAATGCCGCTATCGTTAAAACGCTGCGTCAGGCTAATCGCTTCCGCGGTCGCGTTTGCGCCCGTGCCGGCGATAACCGGAATACGTCCGTCAGCCAGTTCCAGCGTCATCATCACGACATCGCCATGTTCATCATGGCTTAGCGTGGCAGACTCGCCGGTGGTGCCAACCGAAACAATCGCCGAGGTACCGTTGGCGACATGATAATCAATGAGTTTTTTCAGGCAAGGCCTACTGACGTTACCTTTCTCATCCATCGGCGTAACAAGCGCGACAATACTTCCCGTGAACATGGGCCATCCTCTGTGCAAACAAGTCTCTCAATGGTACGTTTGGTATGGCAATAAAAGCAAGCGACCAAAGCCGTTCTGATTGTTGTATGCAGGTTTTTTTTATGGTTTCCTTAAGATTACCTCACCGCTCAAAGGAATAACTGGTTTGACACCGTCATCACAACACTATTTGGTTATCACTGCGCTGGGCGCCGACAGGCCCGGTATTGTGAATACCATTACTCGCCATGTCAGCAGTTGCGGCTGTAATATCGAAGACAGCCGACTGGCGATGCTGGGCGATGAATTCACGTTTATTATGCTGTTGTCCGGCACGTGGAACGCGATTACCTTGATTGAATCGACATTGCCGTTAAAAGGCGCGGAGCTGGATCTGCTGATTGTGATGAAACGAACGTCCGACCGACCCCGCCCGGCAATGCCCGCGACGGTATGGGTTCAGGTTGAGGTCGCCGACTCCCCGCATTTAATTGAGCGATTCACCGCGCTGTTTAATAGTCATGAAATGAATATTGCGGAGCTGGTCTCCCGCACGCAGCCGGCTGAAGGTGATAAAGCTGCGCAATTATTTATTCAAATCACCGCACATAGCCCGGCGTCGCAAAATTCCGCAAATATTGAGCAAGCCTTTAAAGCACTATGTACAGAACTCAATGCGCAAGGCAGTATAAACGTCGTCAATTACTCACAACATGATGAACAGGATGGAGTTAAGTAATGAATCCACTGAAAGCCGGTGATATCGCACCGAAATTTAGCTTGCCGGATCAAGACGGGGAACAAGTAAATTTGACCGACTTCCAGGGACAGCGCGTTCTGGTTTATTTCTACCCAAAAGCCATGACACCCGGCTGTACCGTGCAGGCCTGCGGCTTACGCGATAACATGGACGAGCTCAAAAAAGCAGGCGTGGACGTGCTGGGCATCAGCACCGATAAACCTGAAAAACTCTCCCGTTTCGCTGAAAAAGAGCTGCTGAACTTTACCCTTTTGTCCGATGAAAACCATCAGGTGTGTGAACAGTTCGGCGTCTGGGGCGAAAAGTCGTTTATGGGCAAAACGTATGACGGCATTCACCGCATCAGCTTTTTGATTGACGCTGATGGTAAGATTGAACACGTCTTTAATGATTTTAAAACCAGCAATCACCATGATGTGGTGCTGAACTGGCTGAAAGAAAACGCGTAAAAGCCTCAGGCCGCGCTGATGTGCGGCCTGGAAAGGGAATGCGCCGTCAGGCTTGCCGCGCCAGACGCCATATCGCCGCCACATTGCGCGCCGACAGGCTCAGGTTATATTCCGCCTCGTGTAAGGCTTCCGGCAGCGTAACGATATGCGACAAAATCGATAGCGCCGCATCGATACCCTGCTGATACACAACGTGATGATCGTGTTGCAGCCCACCGGCGAGCGCGATAACCGGTTTATGATACCGCTTCGCCACTCTGGCGACGCCAATCGGCGTCTTGCCGCAAATACTTTGGCTGTCCAGCCGACCTTCTCCGGTAATCACCAGATCGGCATCTTTAACCGCCTGCTCAAGCTGTAGCGTTTCCACGACAATCTCTACGCCGGCGCGTAATTCCGCATTGAGCAACCCTAAAAGCGCGGCGCCCATTCCACCTGCCGCGCCCGCGCCGGGAGCATTAATCACCTCACGTCCCGTAGCCTGATAAATATGCCGGCCCCAGTTTTCCAGCGCCGCGTCCAGGGTGTTCACCATTTCCGCTGTCGCCCCTTTTTGTGGGCCAAAAATGGCCGATGCGCCCTGGGGACCACACAGCGGATTGTTGACATCACACGCCACGGTTATCGATACCTTACGCAGCAATGGGTGACAACCGGACAGATCGATAGAGGCCAGCGCCGCCAGCGCCTCGCCGCCCGGAGAAAGCGAGCGCCCCTGTTTATCGCGCAATATAACGCCAAGCGCCTGCATCATCCCCGCGCCGCCGTCATTCGTCGCGCTGCCGCCAATTCCCAGAATAATACGCTTTACGCCACGCTCCAGCGCCGCGACGATTAACTCGCCGGTGCCGTAGCTGGTGGTATTAAGCGGGTTGCGCAATTCAGGCGAAACGTGATGCAGCCCGGATGCCGCCGCCATTTCAATCACGGCGGTATCGCTATCGCCCAGCATTCCCCAGCGCGCGGCCACCGGTTGCCCAAGCGGGCCTTGTACCCACTGGTCGACATAACGCCCGCCGCTGGCCTCCACCATTGATTGTACGGTTCCTTCCCCGCCATCCGCCATGGGCACTTTAACGTAGTCGGCGTCAGGATAAATTTCGCGGAACCCCTTTTCTATCGCCTCAGCGACCGCCATTGCGGACAAACTTTCTTTAAATGAATCAGGAGCAATAACAATTTTCATAGGGATTATCCTGCAAAACCAAAGAAACCGAACATCAGAGTAGAAATAAAGGTAATGGCTAACCCCACCAGCGTTTCATACGGCATTAGCTTTAAACGTTCATGAATTTGCATATTGACGCTGCCGCCCGTCGCGTGGAAAAAGCTGCCGTGCGGCAGATGGTCCAGCACCGTGGCGCCCGCATGGATCATAGCGGCTCCCGCCAGGGCGGAAACGCCAAGTTCAAGTAACGTGGGAGAGAAAACGCCGGACGCCACCGCCGTTCCCGCCGTGGTTGAGGCCGTCGCCATTGACATCATGGCGCCAGACACGGGCGCCAGCAGCCAGGACGGCAATCCCGAAGCGGTGAGGCCATGAATCAGGACATCTTTAAGTTCGGAATTAGCGATAATGCCGGCCAGCGTACCGGTTCCCAGCAACATAATAGCGACAGGCGCCATACGCATCAGACCGGCGACCATGTACTGGTTACAGTGGCGCGCGCGTCCCATCAACAGCAGACCGACCAATCCCCCTACGGGCAGGGCAATTAACGGGTCAATGGAAATGCCGGCAAACGGACGGAGAGAAAGCAGGAAAATAGCGACCAGCGGCGCGCTAATCGCCACCAGAAAGCCGGGTCTGGCGACGGAGTCATCATGGTGAGTCACTTCATGATCGGCGACGCCCGCGCCTTTATTATTCAGCCGTTTCGCTAACAGATAGGCGATAATAAGCCCAACGATGCCCGGAACCACGCCCGCCAGCATAATAGAGGTAAGAGGAACATGAAACGCATCGGAGGCGGCAATAGCGTTCGGGTTGGGTGACATCACGTTACCCGCTTTGCCGCCGCCGACCATCGCCAGCAGAATAGCGCTTTTTGACAGGCCTGCATTACGCGCAATCGACAGCGCAATCGGCGCGACGGTAATCACCGCCACATCAATAAATACGCCGACAGCGGTCAAACATAGTGTGGCAATGGCTAATGCCAATAATGCCCGGGTTTCCCCCACTTTGCGGACAATCGTCTCAGCAATCGTATTCGCCGCCCCGGACTCAATTAATACGCCCGCCAGTACGCCTGCGGCCAGAATACGCAATACGGCATTAACGATGCCCTGCGCGCCTGACACCATCAGCGACACGGTTTGCAGAAGATCGGCGCCGCCAATCAAACCGCCGACCAGCGCGCCCGCCATCATGCCGTAGGCTGGCGACACTTTTCTTAAAATTAATACGATGGCCACAACCAATGCGGCAATGGCTCCCAGGGTGGATATCGACGTCATATACTGCGCCTCCTTTAACATGGAGCGCGCAGTATGGAAAAACCCGCCTAAAAATCCGCTGGAGCTTTCAACAAATTTCGATTCGACCAGGCAGCGGTAACTTGTCGGACGGTACAGATTCGGCCTGGAGCTCCATACCGATATAAAGCCAAAGCGTACTTTTTAACTCGTTGATTTTTATGTGCGTAATATCCTCACAGCGCTGTAAGCGATAGCGCAATGTATTCACATGAATATGCAATGCTTTGGCCGTTTGCGTCAGGTCACAATTATGTTCAAACCAGGTCCGCAGCGTCTGTTGCAATACGCCTTTCGCGTCATGTTGCGCCAGTTGCAGCCACAGACGCGATAACTCCTGCACTTGCCAACTTTCAGACAGCCCGCTTAGCAGCGCGGGAAGCGCGTGGTCATGATAAAAAATATACTGGCTGCGCAGCTTTTGTCTTTTCGCCATCGCCTGCGTGGCTCTCGCAGTGAGCAAAGATCGGTGCAATCCCGTCTCGCCGGCAAAATAGCCCCCAACCAAAATACGGCTAAAGCCCGATGATGCAGCCCATGATTTAAAAATCTGCAATTCACCCATTTCCTGGCGGGTATTCCACTTTCCCTCTTTTAACGTGATAGGCTTAATAATGATTAATTCATTAAATTCGGTAAACGTCACCAAATGGTTGCGCGCGTGATTCTCGAAATAATCCATTACATTGCGCAGCGCTTCGCGATCCGGCTGGGAAAGTTCAATAATCAGCACCACTCTGGGAACCGCCAGATCAATGCCCAGATAGGCCGCCATAGAGCGCAACGACTCTGTTGAATTTTCTCGCAAAATCAATTGGTTGATCAGCTCTTCGCGATAGCGTTTATCCCACTGTCGCTGTTCGATCAGCACCATATGCTCGATCACCAGCTCCGCCGCCATTTTAACCAGCTCGGCATACGCGCGAACCTCCTCCGGCTCGCCGGTAATGCCGACCACGCCGATAAGCTGTTCATGAAAAGAGATGGGAAGATTAATGCCGGATCGCACACCTTTAAGCTGATTGGCGGTAGCGGAATCAATTTCTACAATACGGTTTTCCTTCAGCGCCAGAATGGCCCCTTCATGACGCTGGCGAAGCCGCGAAGGTTCGCCAGACGCGATAATGACGCCATGTTCATCCATGACGTTTACCGAGTAAGGAATAATTTTCATGGCTCGCTGTACAATTTGCCGCGCGGTATACCCTTTCAAGTAATGTTTTCTCAACACACTCATTCCCTGTTTCGTTATCGCTTCACATTAAAAAAACAATCTCGCATCAATGATGTCACTTATTAACGAATTTCTCAGAAGAATGCTTAGGCTAAGTCACCAAATTTTGGCGGCTTTACAGCGAGAATTTTGTAGGTTCCGACAATAAAAATGCCGCAACACGGTGCGGCATTAAAAAAAGAGCGGCTTTCTAAGCGCTTGTCCCTCATCAGGCGTGCGCAAAATGGCGGCAGAGCACTATGATGTCGTTCACGCTTTACAACTTTTGTACAGGCCGCTCAGGATGAGGCATCTGTCACCTGACCATCCGGCCAGGCATGGACAACGGCTTTAATCAGCGTCGCCAATGGAATGGCGAAAAACACCCCCCAGAATCCCCACAGACCGCCGAAAATCACCACTGACAGAATAATCACCAGCGGATGCAAATTCACCGCTTCGGAGAAAAGTACCGGTACCAGCAGATTGCCATCCAGCGCCTGAATAATCAGATAAACGGCAAAACAGCTCCAGAATTCCGTCCCCAGACCAAACTGAAACAGCGCGACGCCCACCACCGGAATTGTCACCACAAAGGCGCCGATATAGGGGATCAGGACCGAAAAGCCCACCAGTACCGCCAGCAGTAGCGAATAATTGAGGCCAAACAGCAAAAAGCCCAGCCAGGTCGCTACGCCCACCACCACCATCTCCAGCACTTTTCCGCGGATATAGTTGGTGATCTGCTGATTCATCTCATTCCACACCTGCCCCGCCAGCCCGCGATTACGCGGCAGCACGCGGCGCACGGCATTCAGCATCTGCTCTTTATCTTTTACCAGGAAAAAGACCATCAGCGGCACCAGCACCAGATATACCGCCAGCGTCAGTAGCCCGACTAACGAAGCCAGCGAATACTTCACCACCGAATCGCCCATGTTAAGCATCCGGGTACGCATGTTTTCCGCCATCGCATCAATAATGCCCGCATCCATCAGCGCCGGATAGCGTCGCGGCAAGGTCGCGGCAAAATCGGACAGTTTATTCAGCATACCGGGCATATCACGAATCAGGTAAATACCCTGCTGCCAGGCAATCGGCATCACCACAAACGCCATTAATAACAGAATGCCGACAAAGAGGATAAGGACAATGGAGGCTGCCCAGCGCCGGGAACAGCCAATCGCCTGCAGGCGCGCCGTCGGCCACTCCAGCAGGTAGGCCAGTACGATAGCGACCAGCAGCGGCGCTAACAGGCCGCTAAAGAAAAAGAGGATGCTAAAACCAGCCACCAGAATGACCAGCAAGGCAATCGCCTCCGGGTCGCTGAAGCGACGGCGATACCATTGCATTAACATTTCGAGCATAAAACCCTTCCCAGAACTCAACTGCGGGATTGTGATGCCGAATTGTATCGAAATGTCACAAAAAAGACTTCGCTTTTTATCGTTGATTCAGGAAACTAAAATAGTGAGTCTGTGCTCATCACAGTTACACTTATGAAGTGTCGGAGCGTGGAACGATATTTCACGACGTTGGTCAAAGGGCTATCTCAAAACAACAGGATAGAGGTTATGTTCAGGCAGTTGAAAAAAAACCTGGTGGCAACCCTCATTGCAGCATTGGCTCTCGGTCAGGTCGCGCCCGCATTTGCCGACCCTGCCGACACGCTGCCCGATATGGGAACCTCGGCAGGAAGCACGCTTTCTATCGGACAAGAGATGCAAATGGGCGACTTTTATGTGCGCCAGCTACGCGGCAGCGCGCCGTTAATCAACGATCCGCTGCTGGTGCAATACATTAACGCGCTGGGTATGCGTCTGGTCTCGCACGCCGACTCCGTCAAAACGCCCTTCCATTTTTTCTTGATCAATAATGACGAAATCAACGCGTTCGCGTTCTTTGGCGGCAATGTGGTGCTGCACTCGGCGCTTTTTCGCTACGCGGATAACGAAAGCCAGCTAGCTTCAGTCATGGCGCATGAAATCTCCCACGTGACGCAGCGCCACCTGGCGCGCGCGATGGAAGATCAAAAGCGCAGCGCGCCGCTTACCTGGGTGGGCGCGCTGGGTTCCATTTTGCTGGCCATGGCCAGCCCACAGGCCGGTATGGCGGCGCTAACCGGTACTCTGGCGGGAACGCGCCAGGGAATGATAAGTTTCACCCAGCAAAATGAGCAAGAGGCCGACCGTATTGGTATTCAGGTACTGCAACGCGCCGGATTTGACCCACAGGCGATGCCCTCTTTCCTCGAAAAACTGCTCGACCAGGCGCGTTACTCCACGCGACCGCCTGAAATTTTGCTCACTCACCCCTTACCGGAAAGCCGCCTTGCGGATGCCCGCAACCGTGCCAACCAGATGCGCCCGGTCGTGGTGCAATCTTCCGCTGACTTCTATCTCGCCAAAGCGCGCGCCCTGGGAATGTACAATTCCGGACGTAACCAGCTTACCAGCGACCTGCTGGATCAGTGGTCTAAAGGCAACGTGCGTCAGCAACATGCGGCGCAATATGGCCGAGCGTTGCAGGCGATGGAAGCGAGCAAGTACGATGAAGCGCGCAAAACGTTGCAGCCGCTGTTAAGCGCGGAACCGAACAATGCCTGGTATCTTGACCTCGCCACCGATATTGACCTGGGGCAGAAAAGAGCCAACGACGCGATTAATCGCCTGAAAAATGCCCGCGATCTGCGCGTTAATCCTGTGCTGCAATTAAACCTCGCCAATGCGTACCTCCAGGGAGGCCAGCCGAAAGCGGCGGAAACCATTCTGAATCGCTACACCTTTAGCCATAAAGATGACGGTAACGGCTGGGATCTGCTTGCTCAGGCCGAAGCCGCGCTGAACAACCGCGATCAGGAGCTGGCGGCGCGCGCTGAAAGTTATGCGCTGGCGGGACGACTGGATCAGGCAATTTCACTGCTCAGCAGCGCCAGCGCCCAGGCAAAACTGGGTAGTCAGCAACAGGCGCGTTACGATGCGCGTATCGACCAGTTGCGCCAGTTACAGGAACGCTTCAAGCCATACACGAAAATGTAATCGCCGTTTATTAGCCGGATGGCGTCACAAGGAGAACTCATGACCGACACGATTAAAATCTACCATAACCCGCGCTGCTCGAAGAGCCGCGACACGCTGAACCTGCTGAAATCTAACGGCGTGGAACCGGAAGTGGTGCTTTATCTGGATACGCCCGCCGACGCCGCCACCGTGCGGGAACTGCTGCGTATGTTGGGCATGTCCAGCACGCGCGAACTGATGCGCCAGAAAGAAGATCTCTATAAGACGCTTCACCTGGCGGATAGCCAGCTAAGTGAAGAGGCGTTAATCCAGGCGCTGGTTGAACACCCTAAACTGATGGAGCGCCCCATTGTGGTGGCAAATGGTCAGGCGCGCATTGGCCGACCGCCTGAGCAGGTGCTGGACATCCTCGGTTAACCGTTGAACGCCGCCGTCGCGGCGTATTACAGTTTCAGGATCTCTTTGACAAACGGGATCGTCAGTTTTCGCTGGGCAGTGATCGACGCATGATCGAGCTGATCCAGCGTCATAAACAGCGTGCGCATTTCGCGATCAAGACGTTTGAGTAAAAACCGCCCGACATCTTCCGGCAGTTCAAACCCCCGTAACCGGGCACGCAACTGTAGCGCCTGAAGTTTGTCTTCATCGGAAAGAGGCTGGAGTTTATAGATTTGCCCCCAGTCCAGACGGGAAGCGAGATCGGGCAAGCCCAGATTTAACTGTCTTGGCGGACGATCGCCGGTGATCAATAACCGCGTCTTACCGGACTCCAGAATGCGGTTATAGAGATCAAAGATCGCCATCTCCCACAGTTCATCGCCAGCGACACACTCAATGTTATCAATACACACCAGCGAGAGGTGTTCCATACCGTCGAGCACTTCCGGCACGAACCAGGTGCGTTTATCGAGCGGGACGTAGCCTACCGCATCTCCACGCTGCGACAATTCAGCGCAGGCGGCGTGCAGCAAATGGCTGCGGCCCGCGCCTTCACGCGCCCAAAGGTAGATATATCCACTATGTTCCTGGCGCAACACGTTTTGTAACGCGGCCAGTAGAGAGGCGTTATCCCCCGGCCAGAAACTTGCGAAAGTTTCGTCGTCAGGAAGATAAAGTGGCAAAGAGAGCTGTGCCGGTGTGTTCAGAGATACCTCAACCCAGGATGACATAAAATCGCGCTGAGTTTACCACATAATTCCCGTGAGATAGAACCGGGCAGCATCGCTGCCCGGCAACCCGTTACTGATGCGGAGGCTCCGCATCATTTGCCTCCAGTACCACTTCTTCCGGACGCAACAGGCTAATCAGTTTAAAAATCAGGCTCAGGCCAATCCCGACGATGGTCGCCAGCGCCATCCCTTTCAATTCTGCCGCGCCGATATGCACTTTCGCGCCGCTCACGCCGATGATCAAAATCACCGAGGTGAGGATCAAGTTTTGCGCTTTGTTGTAGTCGACTTTTGATTCGATCAATACGCGAATCCCCGACGCGCCGATGACGCCGTACAACAGAAGCGAGACGCCGCCCATCACGGGTAACGGGATAATCTGAATCGCCGCCGCCAGTTTGCCAACGCAGGAAAGCAGAATGGCGAAAATCGCCGCGCCGCCGATAACCCAGGTACTGTAAACGCGGGTGATCGCCATGACGCCAATATTTTCCCCATAGGTGGTATTCGGCGTGGAGCCGAAGAAACCGGAAATGATCGTCGACAGTCCGTTAGCGAACATCGAGCGGTGCAAACCGGGATCGCGCACTAAATCTTTTTTGACGATATTCGCCGTCACCACCAGATGACCGACATGCTCGGCAATCACGACCAACGCCGCGGGCAGAATCGTCAGGATCGCGAACCATTCAAAACGCGGCGTATAGAAAGTCGGCAGCGCAAACCAGTGTGCCTGGGCAATCGGCGTGGTATCGACCACTCCCAGCGCGAATGACAGCGCATAGCCCGCCAGCACGCCGATCAAAATCGGAATGATCGCCAGGAAACCGCGAAACAGTACGGAGCCGAACACCGTCACCGCCAGCGTGACCATGGAGATGATAATTGTTTTCGTGTCCGGCGACTGCCCTTGCGCAGGCAGCAATCCGGCCATCCCCGCCGCGACGCCAGCCAGCTCCAGACCGATGACGGCAACGATTGCGCCCATTGCCGCAGGCGGGAACATCACATCCAGCCAGCCGGTGCCCGCTTTTTTAACGATGAAAGAGACCAGACAGAACAGCACGCCGCACATAATAAAACCGCCCAGCGCCACTTCATAACCCAGCGGCAACAGCAGTAGTACCGGGGAAATAAAGGCAAAGCTCGATCCGAGGTAGGCCGGAATTTTACCTTTGCAGATAAAGAGATACAGCAACGTTCCGATACCGTTAAACAGCAGAACCGTCGCGGGGTTGATATGAAACAGAACTGGCACCAGCACGGTCGCGCCAAACATGGCGAAAAGGTGCTGTAAACTAAGCGGGATTGTCTGTAAAAGCGGCGGTCTTTCACTCACCCCGATAGCACGGCGCGTCATAGTGTTTTCCTCTAAGTGTGTTTGTTATGAGTTGTTTTATTCAAAAAAAAGCCGACTCTTAAAGTCGGCTTTTAATTATTTATTCACTTATTTGGTACCAAAAATCTTATCGCCGGCATCGCCAAGCCCCGGAATAATGTATCCGTGCTCGTTAAGCCCCTGATCGATAGAGGCGGTGTACAGTTCAACGTCCGGGTGCGCTTTTTCCAGCGCTGCAATGCCTTCCGGCGCGGCGACCAGCACCAGCACCTTAATGCTGCTACAGCCTGCTTTTTTCAGCAGGTCGATGGTCGCGATGACAGAACCGCCGGTCGCCAGCATCGGGTCGACGATCAGCGCCATGCGCTCATCAATGTTCGATACCAGTTTCTGGAAATAAGGTACTGGCTCAAGCGTCTCTTCGTTACGGTACATCCCGACTACGCTGATACGCGCGCTCGGTACATTTTCCAGAACGCCTTCCATCATACCCAGACCCGCGCGCAGAATCGGCACAACGGTAATTTTTTTACCTTTGATCTGGTCGATTTCCACCGGGCCATTCCAGCCTTCGATGGTGACTTTTTCCGTTTCCAGGTCGGCTGTCGCTTCATATGTCAGCAGGCTGCCTACTTCTGAGGCGAGTTCACGAAAGCGTTTAGTGCTAATGTCGTTTTCACGCATCAGACCCAGCTTGTGTTTGACGAGTGGGTGTTTGACTTCCACGATCTTCATACTCTTCTCCTATCCTCAGATGACTGGCAACCACAAAAAAAATCGCCGGATTATACCGCTTTTCCTCTCTGACGCAACACAATGTATGCTTGACCTGGATCAACCAAAAGCGCAGATAGCGGAAAAGTGAGTATAAATCACTCACGTTGAAACAGGCGATAAAGGCTAACAACCGTTTGAATCTTAGCAATTTTAAGGGTGAATGGCCTGTCCAGACCACCTGTCGTAAACCAAGTGCTGGATATCCTTTTCTTTTTTACCAACAGAGAAATTTTCAAGCAGCGACCGAAACCATGCCAAAAAAATCGCCCGGATATCCAGGGCGCAGACCACGCTCGCAAACGTTTGCTTTCCCTGTTAGAATTGCGCCGAATTTAACTTTTACCGCAAGAAAAAACGTGGGGAACCAGGCAGTGACCGATAAGACCTCTCTTAGCTATAAAGATGCCGGCGTCGATATTGATGCGGGTAACGCTCTGGTTGATCGAATCAAAGGCGTAGTGAAGAAAACTCGCCGCCCGGAGGTTATGGGCGGTCTGGGCGGTTTCGGTGCGCTGTGCGCGTTGCCGCAAAAATATCGTGAACCGGTACTGGTTTCCGGCACTGACGGCGTAGGCACCAAACTTCGCCTGGCGATGGACTTAAAGCGTCACGACGCTATCGGTATTGATCTGGTGGCGATGTGCGTAAACGATCTGGTCGTTCAGGGCGCGGAACCGCTGTTTTTCCTCGATTACTATGCCACGGGTAAACTGGATGTCGATACCGCTGCCAGCGTGATCAACGGTATTGCCGAAGGCTGCCTGCAATCCGGCTGCGCGCTGGTCGGCGGCGAGACGGCGGAAATGCCGGGCATGTATCACGGCGAAGATTACGATGTGGCGGGTTTCTGCGTCGGCGTAGTCGAAAAATCAGAAATCATCGACGGCTCCCGGGTTGCCGAAGGCGACGTGCTGATTGCGCTCGGCTCCAGCGGCCCGCACTCGAATGGATATTCGCTGGTGCGGAAAATTATTGACGTTAGCGGCTGCGACCCACAAACCACTCTGCTGGAAGGGAAGCCGCTGGCCGATCATCTGCTTGAACCGACCCGTATCTACGTAAAATCGGTTCTGGAACTGATTGAAAACGTCGATGTGCACGCTATCGCCCACCTCACCGGCGGCGGCTTTTGGGAAAATATTCCGCGCGTTCTGCCGGAGAATACCCAGGCGGTAATTAATGAGTCGTCCTGGCAGTGGCCCGCCATCTTTACCTGGCTGCAAACCGCCGGTAATGTCAGCCGACATGAAATGTACCGTACCTTTAACTGCGGCGTCGGCATGGTGATTGCGCTCTCCGCTCCGGAAGCGGACAAAGCGCTTGCTCTGCTAAACGAGAAAGGTGAAAACGCATGGAAAATCGGTATCATCAAAGCCTCTGATTCCGAACAGCGTGTGGTTATTGAATAATGAATATTGTGGTGCTGATTTCCGGCAATGGAAGCAATTTACAGGCGATTATCGATGCCTGCGAAGCGAAGAAAATTAAAGGCACCCTCAGGGCAGTATTCAGCAATAAGGCCGACGCGTTCGGCCTTGAACGCGCCAGAGAAGCCGGCATTCCGGCGCAAGCGCTGACTGCCGATCGGTTTGACAGCCGCGACGCCTTCGATCGCGAGTTGATTCGCAAGATAGACGCGTATGCGCCCGATGTGGTCGTGCTGGCCGGTTTTATGCGTATTCTGAGTCCGATGTTTGTCGCGCATTACTACGGGCGTCTGCTGAACATTCACCCTTCCCTGCTGCCAAAATATCCGGGGTTGCATACCCATCGCCAGGCGCTGGAAAACGGCGATGAGGAGCACGGTACCTCGGTACATTTCGTGACAGACGAACTCGACGGCGGCCCGGTCATTCTCCAGGCGAAGGTGCCGGTTTTTGCCGACGACAGCGAAGATGATATCACCGCACGCGTACAGACTCAGGAACATGCGATTTATCCGCTGGTGATTAGCTGGTTTGCGCAGGGGCGCCTAAAGATGCGCGATAACGCCGCCTGGCTGGACGGGCGTCGTCTGCCGCCGCAAGGTTATGCGTCTGACGAATAATACGTCATCGGACAGGACTGCGTCTGCTTGCCGGATGGCGGCATAAATGCCTATCCGGCCTACTCTTTTCCCTTCCTTTATGCTATCAGTTTATTGTCATATTTTTCTGGCGCAGTTGGACATTAACGCGTAATGCTCGCCATAATCATCAGGCAGTGTCCCGTGAATAAAACGGAGTATAGGTAGTAATGGGTCAGGAAAAGCTATATATCGAGAAAGAACTGAGCTGGTTAGCATTTAACGAACGCGTGTTACAGGAAGCGGCGGACAAATCCAACCCGTTGATTGAGCGGATGCGGTTCCTGGGAATCTATTCTAATAACCTCGACGAGTTCTACAAAGTGCGTTTCGCTGAACTGAAACGACGTATTATTATCAGCGAAGAACAGGGTTCAAATTCTCATTCACGCCATTTGTTAGGCAAAATTCAGTCCCGCGTGTTGAAAGCAGACCAGGAGTTCGACGGCCTGTACAACGAATTACTGCTGGAAATGGCGCGTAATCAAATCTTTCTGATCAACGAGCGTCAGCTCTCGGTGAACCAACAAAGCTGGTTGCGCCACTATTTTAAGCACTATTTGCGCCAGCATATTACCCCGATTCTCATTAACCGGGAGACGGATCTTGTTCAGTTTTTAAAAGATGATTACACCTATCTGGCGGTGGAGATTATCCGCGGCGACACCATCAACTATGCGCTGCTGGAGATACCGTCCGACAAAGTCCCACGCTTCGTTAATCTGCCGCCGGAGACACCGCGCAGACGCAAGCCAATGATTCTTCTGGATAATATTCTGCGCTACTGCCTGGATGACATTTTTAAAGGGTTCTTCGACTATGACGCGCTTAATGCCTATTCGATGAAAATGACCCGCGATGCCGAATATGACCTGGTGCATGAGATGGAATCCAGTCTGATGGAGCTGATGTCTTCCAGCCTGAAGCAGCGCCTGACCGCTGAGCCTGTGCGCTTTGTCTACCAACGCGATATGCCCGCCGCGCTGGTCGACGTACTGCGGGAAAAACTGACGATCTCCCGGTATGACTCAATCGTACCCGGCGGGCGCTACCACAATTTTAAAGACTTTATTAATTTTCCGAATGTCGGTAAAGCCAACCTGGTCAATAAACCGTTACCGCGGTTACGCCATCTTTGGTTTGATAAAGAGAAATTTCGTAACGGTTTCGACGCGATTCGTGAACGTGATGTGCTGCTCTATTATCCTTATCACACCTTTGAACATGTGCTGGAACTGCTGCGTCAGGCGTCGTTTGACCCAAGCGTGCTGGCGATCAAAATCAATATTTATCGCGTAGCGAAAGACTCGCGCATTATTGACTCGATGATCCATGCCGCCCATAACGGCAAAAAAGTCACCGTGGTGGTGGAGTTGCAGGCGCGCTTCGATGAAGAGGCAAATATTCACTGGGCCAAGCGGTTAACCGAAGCGGGCGTCCATGTTATTTTCTCTGCGCCCGGGCTGAAAATTCACGCCAAACTCTTCCTCATCTCACGAAAAGAGGGCGATGACGTGGTGCGTTATGCGCATATCGGCACCGGTAACTTCAACGAAAAAACGGCGCGGCTGTATACCGATTATTCGCTGCTGACCGCCGATGCGCGCATTACCAATGAAGTGCGCCGGGTCTTTAATTTTATTGAAAACCCCTATCGCCCGGTCACTTTCGATTATTTGATGGTTTCTCCACAAAACTCACGGCGTCTGCTGTATGAGATGATCGATCGTGAAATCGCCAATGCCCAGCAAGGCTTACCGTCAGGGATTACCTTAAAGCTTAACAACCTGGTCGATAAAGGGCTGGTCGACAGGCTATACGCCGCGTCGGGTTCGGGCGTCCAGGTCAATCTGCTGGTGCGCGGTATGTGTTCTCTTATTCCGCAACTGGAAGGCATTAGCGATAATATTCGCGCGATTAGCATTGTGGATCGCTATCTGGAACACGATCGGGTTTATATTTTCGAAAACGGCGGTGATAAGCAAGTTTGGCTCTCTTCAGCTGACTGGATGACGCGTAATATTGACTACCGTATCGAAGTCGCTACGCCTATCCTCGACCCGCGGCTTAAACAACGCGTCCTGGATATCATTGACATTCTGTTTAGCGACACGGTAAAAGCGCGTTTTATCGATAAAGAACTCAGCAACCGCTACGTACCGCGCGGCAATCGCCGTAAAGTCCAGGCGCAGCTGGCAATTTATGACTACATCAAATCACTCGAGCAACCAGACTAACGCTATGCCAATTTACGATAAATCCCCCCGCCCGCAGGAGTTCGCTGCGGTCGATCTCGGCTCAAACAGCTTTCATATGGTCATTGCCCGCGTGGTTGACGGCGCAATGCAGATTATCGGGCGCTTAAAACAGCGCGTCCATCTGGCGGACGGGCTGGGCGCAGATAACAACCTCAGCGAAGAAGCCATGGAACGTGGGCTTAGCTGTCTGTCGTTGTTTGCTGAACGCTTACAAGGTTTCTCCCCTTCCAGCGTCTGTATCGTAGGCACCCATACGTTACGTCAGGCGCAAAATGCCGCTGATTTTCTCAAACGCGCGGAAAAGGTTATTCCCTACCCGATAGAGATTATTTCCGGTAACGAAGAAGCGCGCCTGATTTTTATGGGCGTAGAACATACGCAGCCGGAAAAAGGCCGCAAGCTGGTGATCGATATCGGCGGCGGGTCAACAGAGCTGGTCATTGGCGAAAACTTCGAACCCAGGCTGGTTGAAAGCCGTCGTATGGGCTGCGTGAGCTTCGCGCAGCTCTACTTTCCCGGCGGCGTTATCAATAAAGAAAACTTCCAGCGCGCCCGAATGGCGGCGGCGCAAAAACTGGAAACCTTAACCTGGCAGTATCGTATTCAGGGTTGGAACGTAGCGATGGGCGCTTCCGGTACGATTAAGGCCGCTCATGAAGTTCTCCTGGCGCTGGGTGAGAAAGATGGCTTCATTACGCCGGAGCGCCTCGATAAACTGAAGTCAGAAGTGTTGAAGCACCGCTCCTTTAATGCGCTCAGCCTGCCGGGTCTGTCTGAAGAACGAAAAGCGGTCTTTGTGCCGGGCCTGGCGATTCTGTGCGGCGTTTTTGATGCTCTGGCTATCCGCGAGCTTCGCCTTTCCGACGGCGCGTTGCGCGAAGGCGTGCTGTATGAAATGGAAGGCCGCTTCCGCCATCAGGATGTTCGCAGCCGTACCGCAAAAAGTCTGGCCAATCAATACAACATTGACAGAGAACAGGCCAGACGCGTGCTGGAAACCACCATGCAGATGTACGAGCAGTGGCAGGCCCAGCAGCCAAAACTGGCGCATCCGCAGCTTGAAGCGTTGCTCCGCTGGGCGGCAATGCTGCATGAGGTTGGACTGAATATTAATCACAGCGGTTTACATCGCCATTCGGCTTATATTCTGCAACACAGCGATTTGCCCGGCTTTAATCAGGAGCAGCAAATGATGATGGCGACGCTGGTGCGTTACCATCGTAAAGCCATAAAACTGGATGATATGCCCCGCTTTACGCTGTTTAAGAAAAAACAGTATCTGCCGTTAATTCAGCTACTTCGGCTGGGCGTATTACTGAACAACCAGCGGCAGGCGACCACCACGCCGCCGACGCTGCGGCTAACGACCGATGACAGCCACTGGACGTTATGTTTTCCGCATGACTGGTTCAGCCAGAATGCGCTGGTACTGCTTGATCTGGAAAAAGAACAGCAGTACTGGGAAGCGGTAACTGGCTGGCGTCTCAATATTGAGGAAGAAAGCTCGCCGGAGATCGCCGCGTAAATTGTGAGCCAGACGCCGCGCCGCGGCGTCTGCCTTTACTGAATCTCAGATAATAGCTGCGGCTCGCCAATTAAATATCCCTGAAGATAGTCGATCCCCAACGAGAGCACTGCGCTGCGTATTTCTTCGCTCTCGACATACTCCGCGACGACCTGCATATTTTTCATTCGCGCTAAATGACAAATAGAAGCCACAATCTGATAATCGAGACTGTTTGACACTATATTGCGAATAAAACTGCCGTCAATTTTAAGAATATCAGCGTTAACGTTTTTCAGCCGCGCATAGCTGGCGTAGCCAGTACCGAAATCATCAATCGCTATCTGACAGCCAAACTGCTGTAGCTGTCCCAGCGTCAATTGCGCCTGCTCAGCATTGGTGAGAGAGTTGCTTTCCGTTACCTCAAAAACCAGTTGCCAGGGTTCAACCTGATATTGTTTAAGCAACTGCTTAACTTCTGAAGGGAAACGGGCGCGACATACCGATGTTGGCGACAGATTAATGGCAAAACGATGCGCGGGCATATATTCCCGGCTGGCCGCCATAAACCGCAGCGTGTTTTCAATCACCCAAAGATCGATAGCGGAAGACAAACCAAACTCATGCGCCACGGGTAAAAAATTGTCCGGGTTGATAACATCGCCGTTGTCATCCCTGAGTCGCAGTAAAATTTCATGGTAAACGTCCCCACGAATACCGAAAATAGGCTGCGCCATCAGGAAAAAATGATCGTGCTCCAACGCCTGTTGCAGGCGATTCATCATCGCAATTCTGCCCTTCAAATCGCGCTGCAGGTGCATTGCGCCGCGCCGCTGTAAATCCTCCGGCGCGTTAGTCGTCAACGAAAGATCGGAACTGGTGCTTAATTCGCCCAACAGCAGATAAAGGTGGCTAACCGGAGAACGCACGCAGCAGTAACTCACGCCGACAGGCGGCTGTAGCGGCAGTCCATCCCAGATAAACCGAAACTGCTTAATATGTTTATCCAGCGCTTCAATACGCTGCTGATGCGCCTCTGTATTAAGACGCAGCACCAGGTCGTGCCCTGACATCTGGTAGACACACTCATTTGAGGCCAGCATCGGCGTAATCCAGTGAGAGAGCTTTTGCTTATACTGGATGCGTAGCATGACGCCATAATTTTTACCCAATAGCTCCAGACCCGGCACGTGTAAAAAACAGATCGTAGACCAGGGCGCATTTTTGAGCGCGCGGTTTAATGCACGTAAATTGGGAAGATGTACAACCGGGTCAAGATAGGCCAGCCGCCGTGCGCGACCACTCACTACGCGCTGACGCGTGGCCAGTACAGACATATAATTAACAATAAAAGAAAAAACCAGATAGCTCGAAGAGGTAATCGCTAATTGCGTATCATAACCTGAATACCAGGGCATATAACGCTGATAATAATGAATCGACGTAATTAGCACGACGGCCCAGATAATTGAAATAAACTTATAGCCATAGCGCATCGCGCCCCACAGCATGACCGGCAATAATAACGAAAGCGTATAGTTGGTACTAAATATTGAACTATTATCAGTCAATGGCATACACAGTATAAACATTAGTGTAGTCAATACGGCCAGCCAAATAACGATCTCTTTTTTAGTGGCCTTGCTATCAATCTGTAGCTTTAATTGCTGATAATATCCCCGCAGGTGCAGCGGATTGCGGAGAGTACGAATAATAAAATAGCACAATGGCACGCCGATAAGATTACCGACCAGTAACGCCTGGTAATTAATCAGCGTGTTGATATTAAAGGGCATTACCCCCATCAGGCTGGCTTTACTTTCGTACATGCCAACAAAAGCGGCAAACTGGTAGATGACCAGAAATAATGTTGCTGAACAAAATACCTGCCAGAACATTCGTTGAAACAACAGGTGGGCGTCGCCGTGGGAAACATTGTTTCGCCGGGGGGAAAAGACACGATAACCACCCCAGCTTAGCACGATAGTAATGATAAAGTGCATCGTCACAGAAAGGGTTTCATACAGACCTGTCTGCGGGTATCTGCGCCAGAAGATAGCAAGCACAATACCCGGCAGTGCTGCCCAGCCGAAAAAGAGCATCAGGCTAAGCATAAATGCTAACGGCAGGTAAAAAAGAACCACATTTCCAGTGCTGGTATGCGCATAAGTATTTGCGCTACTTAAAACAGGTAGTAAAATCGAAGGAAGAATGAGCGGTAGTCCCCACCATTTATCTCTGATATTTATATAAGTTTTATTTAGTTTCATAGATGCTCAGCAGAACCCCCCAATCCCAAAGGGGCGTTAACAGACAGGCATCCCACCTGACTTTAAATTGATGATGCGATATACATCACACGATAGTCATCGATTGTAATTATTAAACAAAAGTAACATTTGATTTAAGTCAATTATTACCTTTCTCCTGCAGCCTTTATTCGCCTTTTTATTCTTTGTTATCATTAATTTATTATTAATGTAAATACTAAAATTATCTTCCATAACAATATAAGATAAATCAACTGACGCAATTTTACATTAAGAGGAATTGACCATCGGTTCGCAGTATGCCTTAATGTAGAGTGAACGCAGGCTTGTTACGTTCTTCGCCTTGATAATACCCTTGAAGAACCCAGCCTGATCCCGCCCATACCGCTGGGCCAACGTTAAGGAACCCTTTGTGAGTCAGGCCAACAGTATGCGAAAACGACATCGATTTAACACTCGCATGACCCGTATCGTACTGCTTATCAGTTTTCTCTTCTTCTTTGGACGTTTCGTCTACTCTTCTATCGGCGCCTGGCAGCACCATCAGGATAAAAAAGAAGCGCAACAGTCATCGCTTTCTGTCACCACGCCGGGACAACGTTAAGCTGTTATCCGTTAAAAAGCCCGCGCAAGAAAAAGAAGCTTTAGCGTTAACGCAAAAAGACAACCCACTCAATGGGTTCAGGCCATGATCAGACGCTTAAAGAGCAACCGCGGGATATCCTGCCTGGGTGATAAGATCACATGCGCGGTTACTAAGATTCCCTCGACCGAATACAAAACCCGATAGCCTTCAGCGTGCCCCTATCATGTACTGCAAAACAACCCCGATGATCTTTTTTTTCAAAGAGGTGAATCGCTTACTACCCCGTAATTATTAGTTAGAACAAAGAGATTAGGTGTTGTATAATTTTTGGTCATGGTTAGAAGGGGTGAGTAAATGGACACTACTGAAACATTGAATGGTACGTACTTCTACGGCGGGTTATCCAACCTGACACCACAACAACTATGGTGGGCTATCACCATCGCCGTTGTGAGCGATCATCTGGGGATCTCAGCGGTCGATGCTGCACTGGTTATCTCAGGGCAACCAGTTCTACCTACGAGGGGTAAACCTCGTGGGACAACGCCAGGAACATCAATTGCTTCTAAGTACATCAGTAATTGGTTGAACTATAAACTGCCTCCTGGGATCAGATTACCAACGTTGACAGGCAAAACCATCAACTCATTACAGCTAAGCTCAACGAATAATTTAGGTCGTTTCGTTGGTCGTAATGTACCCTGGCTCGGTTGGGTTATGACATTCACTACGATTTATGATATCCAGCGTGATATTAAAGATACATTTAATTGTGTGGCGGTTCCTAAAGATCGCATTCAGTGGATGTACTTCTAATGAGAGATATTGAGAAAGAAATTATCGATTTTATCGATCAGGAATATAACACTAAAAAGTACTTTCTCTGTGGGCCAAAGCGAACCATCACGCTTGATACCAGTATTAGGGATGATCTTAAACTCGTTTTTGAAGATAGTGAAGAACTTCTACAAGAGTACTTCAAGCGTTGGAATGTAGATTCAGAAGGATTTGACATACTCAACTATCTGAATCCAGAGTACTTTGGAAATAAAGAGCCTGATCCGCGTAAGACACTAACAGTTGGTATGCTCGTTGAAAGTGCTAAAGCTGGACGTTGGTTATATAGTTAAAAAATAAAGTTATTATATTTTAAATACCCATTATTTGGACATTTTTTATTATCATAACGGTAATATGATTAGGTGTATACCCAAAATAATTCGAGTTGCTTAAAGGCGGCAAGGGAGTGAGTCCCCAGGAGCATAGATAACTATGTGACTGGGGTGAACGAGCGTAGCCAACACATAAGCAACTTGAAGTATGAAGGGTATATATTTTCATGATTATTAGTAAGAGCCTATCCCATTAGGGCTATTTTACTTGCCATTTTGGTCCTGGCAGTGCTCAAAATCCTCACGTACTACGTGTACGCTCCGGTTTTAGCGCGCTGTCCGTGTCCAAACTGGCTGCGCCAATAACGCCTGGTGGGATAGGCTCTAAATACATAGAATGGCTTGCAGATGGAAACCTGCGATTGGCGAGTACGTGATTTAGGCGATCTGAATCGCCACGGATAACCTGGACAAGCTCAAGGCGTCGCGATCTGCTGCAAAGCGAAGGTAAAGCCCATCTGCGATAGCCGGACGTGGCTCAACCTCAACGCGCTTCAGGAACCCGCTATTGTGTCGATGCAGTGCTTTACCATAAATGTATACTCAAAGGTCACCTGCGGTTCCGCCCTATCCGCCATCGTCAATGCGAAATCAGGAAGATAACCATCGTGGGAGGAGAATAAGGTGACCAGTCCCATACGTCAGGATTTGTTTTGTAAAGAGCCCAGTAAGCTCTGAAACTTTTTAGGCGTAGTCGGCCTGGTGCCAGAAGCGAACATTGGCTGAATTGAAAGTAGCCATGATGTGTTTTCATTATGGCCTGTTACGTTAGAATAACCTCGTTGAAAACAATAGAGCTGGAGTAAAAATGTTTGCTGATTTTGGTATCGTGAATTTCTGGACGTATCTGCTTGGTGCGACACTGATAGTCCTTGCTCCTGGCCCTGAGACCATGTTCGTGATTAAAACAAGCATTACGAGCGGCATCAAACGAGGCTTTGCTGCCATATTTTCCATTCTCATGAGTGACGTACTTCTGGTTCTGCTGGCATGGTGTGGGCTGGCTGCGGTCATAAGCTCAACCCCTGCCTTGTTTAACGCCATCAAATACGCAGGTGCTGCCTATCTTTTCTATCTCGGTGTCCAGACGATACGCACTATCTTTAAGCCCGCTATCGAAACGAGTGAGGAAAAGAAATCTTCAGCTAATGCTAAGGGGATCATCGGGCGCGGAATGCTGGTTACTCTACTGAATCCAAAGACGCTACTGTTCTATATCTCTTTTTTCGCCCAGTTCATCAATGTTCAGGTTGAACACTCCTGGATGGCGTTTATCATTCTTGCTGCGGTAATGTTCGCGATTACTCTCGCTTATTTCGGTTTCCTCGTTTTCTGCGGCTCTTATCTGCTAAGCCGTCTGAAAGGCAACCGTAGATTATCAACCATTGGAAACACGCTGGTAGGTATGTTCTTCATTGGATTTGCAGCACGACTCGCAAGCGCCACTTCCTAACTGAACAACTAAACCGCCTCACGGCGGTTTTTTTACGTTCTTACGCTGGATGGGACGACCGCTCCTCGCTCACGGCGGACATTGTAGTCTGGCTTTCATGCATGCAATTCGAGGAAAACTATGAGTGAGCTGAGACAGCACAAAACGTTGCCGCATTCGCTCGAACTCCTGCTGCTTACTCCATCGCTCTCGTACTGTTTACTTTTCCGATGATTACGTCAAATTTGCCGTCAGGAGCTGTGCGCTACACAGAAAACTCATCTATGCACATAAACAAAAACCCTCTGCAAAAACAGAGGGTTAAATTCACTTTTACCTGTTCATGAAAACACAGGAAGGATTATCGGCTTATTCCCACTCAATGGTAGCCGGTGGTTTACCGCTGATGTCATACACCACACGGGAAATCCCGTTGACTTCATTGATGATGCGGTTGGAAACACGACCGAGGAAGTCATACGGCAGGTGCGCCCAGTGTGCGGTCATAAAGTCGATGGTTTCGACGGCACGCAGAGAGACAACCCAGTCATACTTACGACCATCGCCCATGACGCCAACGGAACGGACCGGCAGGAAGACGGTAAACGCCTGACTGACTTTGTCGTACAGATCCGCTTTGCGCAGCTCTTCAATGAAGATAGCGTCAGCACGGCGCAGCAGGTCGCAGTACTCTTTCTTCACTTCGCCCAGTACGCGTACGCCGAGGCCCGGCCCCGGGAACGGATGGCGATACAGCATGTCGTACGGCAGGCCCAGCTCCAGACCAATCTTACGTACTTCGTCTTTGAACAGCTCTTTCAGCGGTTCAACCAGCCCCATCTTCATCTCTTTCGGCAGGCCGCCGACATTGTGGTGAGATTTGATGACGTGCGCTTTACCAGTTGCAGACGCCGCAGATTCGATAACGTCAGGGTAGATGGTGCCCTGCGCCAGCCATTTCACATCTTCCAGTTTCAGCGCTTCTTCGTCGAACACTTCCACAAAAACGCGACCGATGATCTTACGCTTGGCTTCCGGATCGTTCTCACCAGCCAGCGCGGACAGGAAGCGATCTTCTGCCGGTACGTGAACAATGTTCAGACCAAAATGGTCGCCAAACATGTCCATCACCTGCTCGGCTTCGTTGAGGCGCAACAGGCCGTTGTCGACGAAAACACAGGTCAGATTTTTACCGATCGCGCGGTGCAGCAGCATCGCGGTGACGGAAGAATCCACGCCGCCGGAGAGACCGAGGATCACTTTATCGTCGCCAACCTGCTCGCGAATGCGCGCCACGGCGTCGTCGATGATCTTCGCCGGTGTCCACAGGGCTTCACACTGGCAGATATCACGTACAAAACGCTCCAGCATCCGCATCCCCTGGCGGGTGTGAGTCACTTCCGGGTGGAACTGTACGCCGTAGAAGCGTTTTTCTTCGTTGGCCATAATGGCGAACGGGCAGCTCTCGGTGCTGGCGACGGTCACGAAGTCGGACGGAATCGCCGTCACTTTATCACCATGGCTCATCCAGACATCAAGCAGCGGTTTGCCGTCGGCGGTCAGGGAATCTTCAATACCGCGAACCAGCGCGCTGTCGGTCAACACTTCGACCTGCGCGTAACCAAATTCACGCTCATTAGAACCTTCTACATGACCGCCAAGCTGCATCGCCATGGTCTGCATCCCGTAGCAGACGCCAAATACCGGCACGCCTGCTTCAAAGACATACTGCGGCGCGCGCGGGCTGTTTTCTTCGGTGGTGCTTTCCGGGCCGCCGGAAAGAATAATGCCGCTTGGGTTGAAGTCACGAATTTGTGCTTCTGTCACATCCCACGCCCACAGTTCGCAGTAAACACCCAGCTCACGCACGCGGCGTGCAACCAGTTGAGTGTACTGAGAACCGAAGTCCAGAATGAGGATGCGATGCTTATGAATGTTTTCCGTCATTGACGCTTATTCCGAGGCAAGTGAAACAGATTAAATAAATCGCCCGACGCGAAGGTCGGGCGAAGAAAATCAGGAGCCCAGACGGTAGTTCGGGGACTCTTTGGTGATGGTCACGTCGTGAACGTGGCTTTCCTGGATACCCGCACCGCTGATACGCACAAACTCCGCTTTAGTACGCAGTTCGTCGATGGTAGCACAACCGGTCAGCCCCATACAGGAGCGCAGGCCGCCCATCTGCTGGTGAATGATCTCTTTCAGGCGACCTTTATAGGCTACGCGGCCTTCGATACCTTCCGGCACCAGTTTGTCGGCGGCGTTGTCGCTCTGGAAGTAACGGTCGGAGGAACCTTTGGACATCGCGCCCAGCGAGCCCATGCCGCGGTAAGATTTGTACGAACGGCCCTGGTAGAGTTCGATTTCGCCCGGGGATTCTTCGGTACCGGCCAGCATAGAGCCCACCATTACCGCGCTCGCGCCTGCGGCGATGGCTTTGGCGATATCGCCTGAGAAACGGATACCGCCGTCAGCGATAACCGGAATCCCGGTGCCTTCCAGCGCTTCTACCGCGTCAGAAACAGCGGTGATCTGCGGAACGCCCACGCCAGTCACGATACGAGTCGTACAGATAGAGCCAGGGCCGATACCCACTTTCACCGCGCTGCAACCGGCTTCCGCCAGTGCGCGAGCGCCTGCGCCAGTGGCGACGTTGCCGCCGATGATTTGCAGGTCAGGATATTTAGCACGGGTTTCACGGATACGTTGCAGAACACCTTCCGAATGACCGTGAGAAGAGTCGATCAGCAGGACGTCAACGCCTGCCGCCACCAGCGCGTCAACGCGCTCTTCGTTGCCCGCGCCTGCGCCGACCGCCGCGCCGACACGTAAACGGCCCTGCTCATCTTTACAGGAGTTTGGTTTACGTTCCGCTTTCTGGAAATCTTTTACGGTAATCATGCCAAGCAGATGGAAGTTATCATCAACGACCAGCGCTTTTTCTACGCGTTTTTCGTGCATTTTTGCCAGCACGACTTCACGGGCTTCGCCTTCACGAACGGTCACCAGACGCTCTTTCGGCGTCATGTAAACGCTAACCGGCTGGTTCAGGTCAGTCACAAAACGCACGTCACGACCGGTGATGATACCCACCAGCTCGTTATCTTCAGTCACCACCGGATAGCCCGCAAAACCGTTACGCTCGGTCAGGGCTTTCACTTCATGCAACGTGGTGGTTGGCAGGACGGTCTGCGGGTCGGTCACTACGCCGGACTCGTGTTTCTTCACGCGGCGAACTTCTTCCGCCTGGCGCTCAATGGACATGTTTTTGTGGATAAAACCAATGCCGCCTTCCTGGGCCAGGGCAATTGCCAGGCGCGCTTCCGTCACGGTGTCCATCGCCGCAGAAAGCATAGGAATATTCAGACGAATAGTTTTCGTCAACTGCGTGCTGAGATCGGCAGTATTCGGCAAAACGGTGGAGTGAGCGGGAACAAGGAGGACGTCGTCAAACGTCAGGGCTTCTTTAGCGATACGTAGCATGGGCAATATCTCACCTGGGAGGTTAATAAATATTGCCGCGGCATTATACAGAACGTAATCGGTTGCATCTACATTTTTTTGCAAATAGTGCTTGCGATCCCCCGTGAGCAGGTTACTATCGATTAAATAACCTGCTGATTTAGAATTTGATCCCGCTCACATGTTATCCTCTCAAACTTCCTCAATTTTTACCGTAAGCCGCCTTAACCAGACGGTTCGTCTGCTGTTAGAACAGGAGATGGGACAGGTATGGATCAGCGGCGAGATTTCTAATTTCACGCAGCCTGCGTCGGGCCACTGGTACTTTACGCTCAAAGACGATACCGCTCAGGTGCGCTGTGCGATGTTCCGTAACAGCAATCGCCGGGTGACGTTCCGCCCGCAGCACGGGCAGCAGGTGTTAGTCCGCGCCAATATCACGCTGTACGAGCCGCGCGGCGATTATCAAATCATCGCCGAAAGTATGCAGCCCGCGGGCGAAGGCTTGTTGCAGCAGAAATATGAGCTGCTAAAAGCCAAACTGCAGGCCGAAGGGTTGTTCGATCAGCAGCATAAACAACCGTTGCCCTCCCCGGCCCACTGCGTGGGGGTGATCACCTCGAAAACCGGCGCGGCGCTGCACGATATTCTCCACGTGCTAAAGCGTCGTGACCCATCCCTGCCCGTAATTATCTACCCGACGGCGGTCCAGGGCGACGACGCGCCGGGGCAGATCGTTCGTGCTATCGAACTGGCGAACGCGCGCGGCGAATGTGATGTACTGATCGTCGGGCGCGGCGGCGGTTCGCTGGAAGATTTGTGGAGTTTTAACGACGAACGCGTGGCGCGGGCGATTTTTGCCAGCCGTATTCCGGTGGTCAGCGCCGTCGGTCACGAAACGGACGTCACGATAGCTGATTTTGTCGCCGACCTGCGCGCGCCGACGCCATCAGCAGCTGCAGAAATTGTCAGCCGCAACCAGCAGGAGTTGTTGCGCCAGATTCAATCCGCCCAACAGCGTCTGGGCATGGCGATGGACTACTACCTCGCCAACCGCAGCCGCCGTTTCACGCAGATTTTTCACCGTCTGCAACAGCAACATCCGCAACTGCGTCTGGCCCATCAGCAAACCGCGCTGGAACGTTTACGCCAACGGATGGGATTTGCGCTTGAGGCCAGGATTAAGCAGGCCACTCAGCGCCAACAGCGCGTAAGTCAACGCCTGAGCCAGCAAAATCCGCAGCCGCGCATTCACCGCGCGCAGTCGCGCATCCAACAGCTGGAATATCGTCTGACGGAGAATATCCGCTCACGGTTAAGCGAACAGCGCGAACGCTTTGGCAACGCGGTCACGCATCTGGAAGCGGTCAGCCCGTTAGCCACGCTGGCGCGCGGCTATACGGTTTCGACGACAACGAACGGCAAGGTGCTGAAAAAGATCAAACAGGTCAAAGCAGGCGATATTATGACCACGCGACTGGAGGACGGCTGGCTTGAAAGTGAAGTCAAATCCGTCACGCCGGGCACGTAATCCAATATTCCCCCACCCTTTGCAGCGCGATGTTGGGTTTCGACTTCGCCTCAGCCAACCTACGCGCCACGTCGGATAAGGTGTAGCCATAATCTGACGATCAACCGGTTTGTCATTCGCCTCAAAACCGGGCAGGGAACACCCGCCCGGTTTTGTCTAACTTACCAGTTATAGCGCAGATTGAGGCTACCGTTCAGATCGCCAAAGTCATTGCTGCCAGTCTGCCCGGCAACCTGAGCGCGAACGCTCCACTGCTTATCGATATCTGCCTGCAGACCCACTTTCAGCTCCGCACGGTTAGCCGGAAGATCCTGTTTCACCGTGGCATCATCAAACGATACCGACACATCATCGCTGGTGTGCAGCCAGTTAGCTTCAGCAAACGGCTGGATAACCGTACGGCTGCCTTTGTACAGCTTGCCGTCAACACGCAGACCCAGGCGCGTTGTCCAACTGTCGCCATCCTGACCATCGATCCGGGTGCCGTAGTTATCCTTCACGCTATCCGCTGAGTAATTCTGCCAGACAACCTGCGCCTGCGGCGTCAGACTGACAGTATTGCCGTTGCTAAGCGCAATATCGTAGCGATAACCGGTTTCCAGCGAGACAGCGTTAGCGGTTGAATCATAAGATTCAGATCCCGCATCACCGCTCTCTACGCTGTTGTTGTAGAAACCGTATTGATACCAGCTATCGACATACGCGCCGCTATGCGTTTGGGCATCGGCAAACCAGGTGGCATAGACACCGAGGTTGTAGCCGTCTACGTTGGCGCTACTGGTGAACTGGCTACCGTCTGCGCCACGGTTACCGGTGCTGTCGGTATCGGCGTTGATGTAGCTCGCCATGACGCCAACGGTAAAGCTCTGCTGGCCGTTACCCCAGGCCAGAATGTCGCCGCCTAGCTGGAACTGGGAGTAGTTGCTGTCCATATCGATATTGCCGCTGACAGCCTCGGATTCCGCTTTACCCGCTTTGAAGCGCGCCCATACGCTGCCATCGGCATTACGATACTGGCTGCCCTCGCGGTCATAGAGGGTCTGCATTTGCAGGTTGCGCGCCATCCACTGGTTGCCCATGTACGCGCCGATATCCGCACGGTACTGCGGTGCGACATCGCCGCCATCGTCCGGAGGCGTGACATCGCCGCCGTCGCCGCCGTCGTCCGGAGGCGTGACATTACCGCCATCGTCACCGCCATCCGAAGGCGTGTCATCACCGCCGCTGTCGTCATCATCAGACTGTGCTTTTGACGCCAGATACCAGTCGTTGTCACTTTCATTCCAGTACAGACGGTAGGTATACAGACTGGCGTTAACCTCATTTTTTAGCTCAAACGCATCGCTGGTCGATACGCCGCCAACATCCACCACTTCGATACCGTTAGTGGTCTGTGCTCCATCGCCGATGCCGTTGATGTACAGATCGGTGGTGCCGGAGGCATCGCCGGTAATCACCAACTTATCGGTCGCCGAATCATCGTCGCCCAGGACGGTATTCAGGTAAAGCGAGCCGCCGTTGCCGGTGTAATTGCCATCGACATAAAGCGTATTGCCAGGCGTGCTGGCACTGCTACCGCTGGTTATTGTCCCCATGTTGATCAGATCGCCATTGAGGGTGAAGATGGCGCCTGTTTCCTCGCTGTCGCCAAAGACCAGCGTCCCTTCGTTGGTCACCTTACCGTTAACGGTCGTACCGTTGCTGCCGCCGAAGGTCGCCCCGGAAGCGACGTTCACCGCCTGCTGGCTGCCCATTTCGCCAATCGTACCGTCTCCGGACAGCCACAGCGTGCCTTCCTGTACGTTAGTATCGCCGGTGTAAGTGTTCGCGCCGCTCAGCGTCAGTTTACCCGCGCCCAGTTTGGTCAACGTTTTACCATCCCAGTCGCCGTTGCCGGTTTTATCGCCCAGTACGCTGGTGACTTCAAAGCTATCGCCTGCGCCCAGAGTGAAGGTGCCGTGTGCTGGCGTCGCTGACGTGGCGGTCGCATTCCAGCTCAGCCCTTCGGTAAGCAGATATTCTGACGCATCTTCAGGATTGATTGTCCCGGTTACGGTCAGATAGTCCGGCTTGTCAGTGAGGTTCATCGTCAGGCTGGTAAAGTCGCCGCTGATATCGCTGGTCATATCCATCAGTTTAAAGGACTGGAACTCCGCGTCAGAGGCGCGCGCTTGCAGGCTGGCGTCGCTGACGACCAAATCGCCGCCAAGCGTGGCGCTGCTGCCGGTAATCAGCGGTTGCACTGAGTCACTATTCAGCTCAACGTTCAGCGTACTGCCATCTTGCTGAATTAACGCGCTGTCGCCGAGATCCAACGAGGTGCCGAGCGCCAGTTGGGTCGTCGCGCCGCTATGAGTGGTGATGCCGCCCACCGCGCTGACTTCACCGTCTGCGTCCAGCACCAGCGTGGCGTTATTGTCTATCAGACCGGTGCCCAGCGCCGTCGTACTGGCGGCGACCAGCGTACCTTCATTGATGGTGGTGCCGCCGCTGTAGTCGTTGTCGCCGGAGAGGAACAGCGTGCCTGCGCCTTCTTTGGTCAGCGATTTACCGTCCCATCTGCTACCCGGATCCAGCGTGTCATCAACGTCTGTCAGTGTAGCCGCAACGTTAAAGCTGCCGTCAGGGTCGCTCAGGGTAAAGGTGCCGTGGGCGTCGGTAGTGGCGTTGTCTCTGTCCGCATACCAGGAGAGGGAGGCTGTCAGATCATAGTGGGTGTTGTCCGTTTCATCGACTTTTCCGTCGATAGTCAGGAAGTCAACATCTTCGCGGTTCATCCCTGCAATGGTCAGATCGTCGAAATCGCTCGTAATGGCGCTGTCGCTGTCAATCAGCGTGTAGGTGTATGCCTCGGGCGTCCAGCTGTCTGTAACGCTGCCGATGCCGGTAACATTCAGAGTGCCGCCCAGCGTGACGCTGTCGGCGGTAATTACTGCGTCGTCGGTGGCCGCGCCGAGGTCAATACTTAGCGTACTGCCGTCTTCCTGGGTGAGCTGGCTCGCGCCAAGGGTGCTGCCCGCCGCCAGCGCGGTAGTGGCGCCGGTATGGGTGGTGATGTTCGCAAGCTCGAATGCGCCGTTGGCATCCAGCATCAGCGTACCGCTGTTGTCGACATCACCGCCGCTCAGCGCGTTAACGTTGGCGGCAATCAGCACACCGTCGTCAATGGTGGTGCCGCTGGAGTAAGTGTTGTCGCCGCTTAACGTCAGCTCGCCCGTGCCGATTTTCACCAGCGAACCGGTGCCGGAAAGCGTATTTTCCAGCTCGCCCTCGCCCACCTTAAGCACGCCGCTGTTGGCAATAGTCCCGGTCCCCAGCGAATCCGCATGGTCAGCCGTCAGCGTACCACCGGCAATGGTGGTGCCGCCGGAGTAAGTGTTATCGCCGCTTAACGTCAGCTCGCCCGTACCGGTTTTCACCAGCGAGCCGCTGCCGGAGAGCGTATTTTCCAGTTCGCCCTCGCCGACCTGAAGCACACCGCTGTTGGCAATAGTCCCGGTCCCCAACGAATCCGCATGGTCAACCGTCAGCGTACCGCCAGAAATAGTGGTGCCGCCGGAGTAATTGTTATCGCCGGTCACGATCAGCTCATCGCTACCGCTTTTGACAATTTGGCCCTCGCCGGTCACGTTGTTATCCAGCGTGCCCTGGCTCAGCGCAAGCGTTGCGCTTTCTGCAATGGCCACGTCGCCACTGCCGAGCGCGGCGGCATCATTCGCAGACAGCGTACCGCCGTTAATGTTGGTATTGCCATAGTCATTCGCCGTGTTGCTGAGAATGAGCGTGCCATCGCCTTCTTTGGTCAACGTTTCGCCGTCCCAGCCGCCAGGTACGGGGGAAACCTTACTCAGCTCGCTGGTAACTTCAAACGTTTCATTATCACCGAGGGTAAAGGTGCCGCTCGCTTCGCTAATGGAAGTCGCGTTAGCATTCCAACTGAGCTGCTGCTCCAGAACGAAGTTGGTGTTATCGTTAGCGTCAACGTCGACGCCGAAGGTCAGGTAATCTGGCAGTGAGTCGGTGTCGATATTCGTTGTCAGACTGTCAACATTGGTGCTTATTGCGTTATCAGAATCAATCAGGGTAATTGACTTGAACTGTTGATCCGATGTCGGGTCTCCAAAAGCCGCTGTTGAATCGAGATTTAAGGTCAGTGAACCATCAAGTGTGGCGCTAGCGGTGGTGATCGCCGGGGAGTCAGTGGCAGATAGCGTGATGTTCAGTTGGCTATCGTTTTGTAGCGTGAGCGCGTTAGTGATTTGTAATGTTTTTGCCGAAGCGCTACCGTCTCCGAGGGTAATTTCGCCATTGCTGGTCAGGCTTCCAAGCGCCGAACTGCCGCTCATGGTCCACTGGCTGTCGGCGTCAAGTGTTAATGAGCTATAAACGCCGTTGACGCTTCCTTGCAGTGAAGAATTGGTCAGTGACAAGGACGATGCGGTGATTCCCGCGTCAACGTTGCCATCAAGCGTTGTACTGTTAGCCTGTACGGTCACCGCGCTTTCCAGTTTGATGGCGGTCGGACCGGTCAATGTGCTGTTGGTGAGCTCGATAGGGTCGTTAATATTCGTTTTGCTGTCAACGTGCAGCGCGGCGGTTTGGGAGGCGACGTTCGCATTATTGACGGTTAACGCGTTAGTATCGTCATACCAACCGCTTTTTCCCTGGCTTGTCATTAAAATGCCGTCGTCGTCGGCGGTGATGGTTGCTCCGTCAATCTCTACGCTTGAAGCAATGCCTTTCACGCCAACGCCTTTGGAGTTGACGATCATCTGACTCTTATCATCACCGGAAACGTTCAGCGTCGACGCGCTTGATGCCTCAATGGCGGCACCTGTGGCGTTATTGTGCGTGACGGAAGAGTTCTTGATATTGAGAATACCCCGGTTGGCGGCAACAACCGTACTATCCGCGCCCGTAGAACTCACCGTACTATCGCTCACATTCAGGAAGGCGTTGCCGTTCGTGTCGCCAACCACACTCAATTGCCCCCTCGTGAGCGTGATTTTACTCCCGTCCTTGATGTTCAGCGTGCTGCCTTGCTGTAACGATATGTCGCTGCTTGTGTCCGCCGTTGCGGTGACCTCGGTGCCAATCAGGGTGGCTTGTGAATTTTTATAGAGCGTCAAAATGCCGTAATTGCCTTCAACCTCAAGGCTTCCTCCATTCAACGTCAGGTTGCTTTGCTCGTCGAGGTTGATACCTTGGGTATATCTTCCCTTCGTATAAATTTTTGCCTCGGTCAGTTCAAGTGTTGCTCCCCGATAGAGCGAAATCGCTGTAGCCACCGCATCACCGCCACTTGAAAGGGGGGCTCCACCGCCGTCCGTTCCAATCTCGATATTCGTGCCCGTGGCTGAAGTGGGCTGCCAGCCCTGGCCTTGAGTAGGTAAGCCTTCGAGGTACAGCGCGGCGCCTTCATCGGCGCCAGAATAGAACATCGGCGCCAGAATAGAACATCGGCGACGTTTCTGCGTTCAGGTCGTGGTCAACTCCGTCAATGTAGGACACCGAATTATCGGCCATGGCCAGCGGGCTGGCGAGCCCAAGCGCGGCAACAATTGCAAAGGTCAGCGCATTGTGTTTTGCACTAATTGTCCATCCTGACTCAGGCTTTTTAATAAAAGGGGAGACTTCATTAGCGTGCGCCTGTATTTTAACTTTGCTGTGGCCTCGCGCCAGTTCTGAAGCCACGATATACATATTTCGCACGGCGCTCCAGACAATACTGTAGGTCCTGTTCAATTTTTAAATTTCCTTTTAATAACGTTCACGAAGCAAGCTTGATTTTGATTGGGCTGTAAATAACGTTTAAATGGTGTATATCAATGAGTTAAATAATAAATAACAAAAACATGGCGCTACGAATGATTGCAACCACCTGTTACAATATATTATCAAAGCCAAATTATTAACCAATTTCAAGGATTATTTCAATGGCAGGTCAATTTCTGTTTGATTTATAATTTATATAAATATATTTATCCATTCTATAAGCATTCACACTGTAAATAACATTTAATGATTACATATATTGGAATAAATAGATTCGCGAGGCAAAAAGGTGTGTTTATCATGCGACACCTGGTGTTATTGTAAATATATTCGTCCTACTTCAAGTTGCATGTGCTGCGGCTGCGTTCCTGCAACTCGAATTATTTAGAGTATATGGGTAGCGCCAGATGCCGGGTTGCAGAAGGGAGACAGCGCTTTTACACACTCGCGGCAAACGGTGGTGACTCCAATTAGCAGAACATATACTTTTCAATGAATGCTTCGATCACTTTTTCGTGAAGCTCAATTGAACGTGAAAAGCAGATTTTTTTCGTGTCAGACGCTTAATACGTTAATCCCCACACGTCACATAACCTGCTGAACTTGCCGGCTGAATGGCGCAGTTTTGTTGCTTAGTATTCTCATCCACGCCGCAATACATGCCGCCGCTCGAGGTTGATTTAGATAAATAGGGATAGCCCTGCGTCGGCCAGCCTAACGAGCTAATAGAATGATACAGCGTCAGCAGGTCGTTATTATCCGGTGCTTTGCTAAGGCTACCACACTGTTTGGCAATATCCCATTTAGTGTTGTCCACCGTATGCGCCATCGCCCAGTACTCGTTATTTGCATGCACTCCGTTGGTGAATACTGGCGTCACGCCTGACAACATCTCAGCCTGAAGCCACGGACGATACAGCGTTTTTCCATTGACGGATGTCGTATCTGACATATTTCCCCAGAACAACGCTTTATCCGTATCCGGGCTGGTAGGTACCATAAAAATCACATCCAGTGATGCGTGAAGAGCCGTATTGTCCGTCAGTTTCACCGTGAGTGGCGTTTTCAACCCCAGGCTTTTATCCTGATTAAGCGTAAACGTTGCCGTACCGTCGCTGCCGGTAGTACCGGTAAAGACAATCCCGGTGCTGGTCATACTTTGGCTGGCGCTTGCGGGTGTCAGCGCTTTAAGCATGAGATCGTCTGCTCCGGCATCCGCTGCCACGTCGCCATCCGTTACCACCGTACCTGCCCGATTTTTCGAATCGCCACGTGACAACGTAAAACCGACGTTGGCGACCGGGTTACCGCTGCTATCTTTTACCGTCACCGTTAACGGCATCGCGCCTCCCTTCTCCACTACCGCCGCGTTTTTCGCGCTGTCCATCGCCGTTGAGGTCAGCGTAATACTGGCGGACGTCACCGTATGTGATTCCACCAGGCACACCTGACGATAAGTCGATGATGGTGAGGTGGTCGTGTGTTTCTGGCCGGTACTCAAGTTAATCGTCTGACGTTTATGGCTACTCGTATCCACATCCATCGCCCACCAGTAGTTTTCATTTCCTCCAATAGGCCAGCCGTACGCCGTACCAATAGCGCCGTTTGGCTTATCGTTATACAGCATTTGCAGATCGTCATATAGCGGTTGACGATCCTCATCACATCCCGTCGCTCCAACGTTCGACAGACTGTCCATCTTCACCGACGACCACGTTTCGTTATTGATATCGTAACTGGTGTTGCCTGACGGTGCTTCCACCGCTAGCAATGGGCGTTGGAACGTAACGCCGGCGCTGTTGGTCACCGTTTCCGGCATGTGGCCCCAATATTTCGCCTTGTTGGTATCGGGGCTGGTCAGTACGGTAAATATCACGTCCTTACTGTCCGTTGCTGAACGGTCATCGGCAAGGGTAACGCTAAGGGGCGTTTTAAGACCCACGCTATTATTTTGCGACACGGTAAACGTTATCCGCCCCTGCACATCCGTTTGCGCGTATAGATATTTGCCTGTCGTCCCCATCAGGTACGTGGCCGTACCGGAAGGCTGAACGTTACTTAAGGTAATATCGTCCGCGCTGCTGGCGGTGTACACACTCCCGGCCCGCGACAGCGCATCGCCGCGCATGATTTTCACCGTCGCGTTGCTCACCGGCTGCCCGCTGGTGTTCGTTACCGTTATCGTCATCGGTATCGTTTCGCCTTTTTTCGCCACGGCCGCTGATTTGTCCGCGTTCCATGCTTCCGAAGAGAGCGCGATCTTCATCTGACGCGGTTCAGTCAGACAGAGCTGGTAATAGTAATTACCAGGAGTCTCCTGCGCGGTGCCGCCTATACCTGTACTGAGATCGATATACTGCCAGTTAACATATTGATCTTTTAGCAGACTATCGCCAGCCCACCATTTCTTTTTAACGGGTAACCCAATGTCGGTCGTCACCTTGCCGCCAGGGTGATCGCCATAGAGAGACTGGTAATCCGCCAGCGCGGCCATCTGATTCATTGAACACGCGCCATAATTACCGGTATTAAAATTATTCACCGTGGACCAGGTTTCATTTGTTTCTTTGTAGCTAGACGTATTCGTCGTCGACGACAGCTCGCTATAAAGTAGCGGGCGTTTAAACTCCGCGCCGTTGCTGGCAGTGAAGGTTTCCGGCATATGGCCGTACATATTGGCCTTGTCGCTGTCCGGGCTGGTGAGGACGGTGAACGCCACCGGCAGCGATGAGGTCGCCGTCGGTGTGTCGTACAGATTCGCGGTCAGCACGTTTTTCACCCCTATGCCGCCGGGTTCGGCAAGCGTCAGGGCCAGCGTACCGTCCGCGCCGGTGACGCCGTTCAGAACCGACGAGGCATAGTAAAACTGTTGCTGCGCACCGGCGAGCGGCGTTACCGTCATGTTGGTGGCGTTGGTGGCGCTAAATTTATAGTCGGCGTTGCGCGCCGTCCCGGCGTCGCGTTTAAGCGAAAAAGGCGTATAAGGCATCGGATTTCCCGCAGCATCGGTGGTCTTAATAACCAGAGGGATCGACTCGCTGTTTTTCGCCTTCACCGCCTGAATAGCGTCATCCATCGCCTGCGGGGAGGTGAGGGTGATCTGCGTGGCCTGCGGTATCGGCGTCCTGGCGCAAATTTGGTACTGCCAGACAGAGTTGGGCGAGCTGTTTTCTGACCGACGCGAACCATCAGCCAGATCGACTACGTAATAGAAGTCAACTTTTGCCCCGCTGGAGAGTGACGTCGAGTTCGATCCGCTCCAGTAAGAATAGTAGACCGGCCAGCCCTGGGCAGTATTTATCGTTCGGTTCGGGTATTTGCTGTAGAGCGAATCCAGCGCCTCAACGGCAGGGTAATAGCCCGCCGCGCAGCGGGCCGAATTTGCCCCTGTATTGGCTGGCCCATGAAAAATCGCCCAGGTTTCGTTGGTTTCTTGCTTAGACGTAGTATTGTCCGTACTGGCCAGCTCAGCGTACAACAGCGGACGCTGGTACACCGCGCCATCTGCCGCCGTCAGCGACGGCGCCATATGCCCCCACATGCGGGCGACGCTGACATCCGGGCTGGTGACGACGGTAAAGATGGTGTCAATGCTGGCGCTCACGGCGGCATTTTCATACAGCGTCGCGTTAATCGCGGTGCGGGTGCCGTGGGTGTCCGGGCGGGTAACACTAATAATGCGGGTGCCGTCAGGGCCGGTCTGCGACCCCATTTTAGTGGTGGTCCAGGCCAGCGATTCGCCGTCGATCACCACGGGCGTCACGATGCCTTGCATATCGTCGCCGTCCTGAGCGGTATACTTTTCGCCCCGGCGATCGTAACCGTCGCCGCGGGTGAGCACAAATGGCGCTTCCGGGATCGGGTTGCCGCTGGCGTCCTTCACCGTCACCTTGAGCTGTAGGGTATCGCCCTTTTTCACTTTGACTGCATGCACGTCGCTGCCGTCGTACCACAGCGATGGATCGACCGGTTCAATGGTGATGGCGGCTGGTACCGGGTTGTCGCTGGCCAGGCAGCTGGTGTAAATCGAGACGTTGCTGTTGGCAAATTCACTGCCGTTCGCCAGCGCGATCAGTTTCCAGGTGGTGGCGCTCTGGTAGGTGGACGACCAGTAGTTAAGGTAGATTGGCCAGCCCTGGATGCTGTGAATCTTGCCGCCGCTGTTGGCGTTGTACAGCGCCTCAAGCTGGTCGATGCGCGGCAGGCGGTTCGCCGCGCAGCCGCCCGCATCCGGGTTGCTCGCCGCGTCGGTGTGGGCCACACGCGTCCAGGTCTCATTGCTCTCGTCCTGGGTACGCAGCGGGTTGCTCACTTCACCCGCCAGTTTGGGCCGCTCAAAGGTCCAGTCACCCACGGTAATTGTGTCGGTCATATGGCCCCACATTTTGGCTTTTGGCGTATCCGGGCTGGTGGCGACGGTAAACTTCACGCTGCGGGAAACCGGCGTACTGATTAATGAATCGATGGGCACGATGCTTAACGGTGTCAGCAGCCCCACGCCCTTGTTCTGGGTGAGAATAATGGCCGCATCGCCGTTGGCGTCGGTGATCCCGTGATAAACCTGCCCGGCAACGTAGCCGACGCCGTCAAACTGTATCTCGCCGTTGCTGGTATCGGTAAAGCCGGTCGTCAGCCCGTCGCGCCGCCTGCCGTTCGCCATGGTGATGGTGAAGTCGGTATTGGCGATCGCCATGCCGTTAAGAGCGTTGCGCGAATGGATGTTGAGCTTAATCTGTTCACCCACTTTGGCGGTCATATCGGCGTTTTTGGTCGCCGGGTCGTCATTGAAGTAAACGTCCAGCACCGCCACCATTTCATTGGCCGAGCAGGTCAGATAGTTAGGCTGATTGGTAAATTTGCCGCTATTGCCGTTTTCCAGGTTGACATGCACCGTTCCCGACTCGTCATTATCCGCCGCAATAAAGAAGTCACTGGTCGGCCAGCCGTGCTCACTTTCCATCTTGCCGCTGGCATTCTCACTGTACAGATGTTCAAGCGATGATTGATCTGGCACCTGGCCAGTGCCGCACTGCGCGGTGGCCTTATCGACTGAATTAAACGTCGCCCATTCTTCATTATTTTCACTGAACTGACCGTCTTTATGACTGGCCTCAACCGCCAGCTGCGGGCGCTTATACAGGTTGCCTGCATCCACCACGCCCTGCATATGGCCCCACATGCTGGCGCCGTCCACGTCCGGGCTAGTGATCACGGTGAAAATCACGCTAAAGGGCAGCTCAACGTTGCCACCTTCATCATCCGGCATCACGATGCGGATGGGCGTTTCGACGCCCATGCCGCTGTCGTGTTTTAACGTCAGATGCGCCTGGCCGTTAACGTCAGTCACGCCGGTATAGTGCTCCGGCGACGAGGCGCGCATATCTTCGGAATTGATGGTAACCCGTTGGTTATCCCACGCGTCCTGATGCTCTCCTTTGCGGTTTTTCGCTGGGTCAATAAACAGCTCCATATAGCGATAAGGCAGCGGTTTTTGCGTGTCCCGATCTACAACGCTCATCACTAAATCAATCGATTCCCCCACCTGTGCTTTATAAGGCCCTTGCGGGGAGAGGGTAATCTGCGGGTGTGCCGCAGGCTGGGCCTTATCCACACAACTGACCAGCAGCGTGTCGCTGTTGGCGGCCCTGATGACCGACGCGCTGTTCATATGCACGGCAGCGTGGTAATTGCTCATCTGATCTTTGGTTGACGACCAGTATTCTGCATCGCCCGACACCGGCCAGCCGGTCCAGGTTTCCAGCGTGCTGTGCTCATGTCGCATCTGCACCAGTTGTTCGGCGTCCGGCAGAATATTGCAATGGTTATCGGCGCCGTTCCAGTCGAACAGCGCCCAGGTTTCGTTGGTATCGACGACGCTTTTGTCAGCGCCGCTCGCTTCCGCCGCCAGCTTCGGGCGGGTGAAGGTGTAGGTTATACCGTTCAGCGTCGCGGTAGCGCTCTCTATCATGTGGCCGTACATACTGGCCTTATCGCTGTCCGGACTGGTGATGGTGGTGAAAATGACGTCGACATTGTCGGTCAGCGTGGGATAGTTTTGCGAAGAGACGATAAGTCGCGTTTTTACCCCCGGACCGTTCTCTTGCGTTACCACCACCGTGGCGTTGCCCTGCCCGTCCGTTACACCATGATATTCTGTTTGCGCAGTCGTTAACTCGGTATTGCCAACGCGCACCGGGTTAGCGTTATTGACCACACCCTGGCGATTTATTGCATCCTCGCGACGGATCACAAACGGCGCATTGATCGCAGGTTTGCCATCACACGCTTTGGTGGTGACAGTAAGAGTAATACTTTCTCCGACCTTAACTTTCGATGCTTCAAAACTGGCATCGACATGATCGCCGCTCACAGAAACAGGGTCGCTCACCGCTGGTTTGATATTCAGCGTCACTTTCGGGCTTAACAGCGGAATGGTCGCATAATTCGGCACCCCGGTATTCGTAAAGAGCCACAGCGCGGGAACGTTGGTTTCATCTTCCACCTGCGCCCAGGCCACCAGCTGTCGCCCGGCGAGGTTTTGGGCGCAAAAGGTCAGGTTCGGAACCGGCTGCGGCGAGAGCGGCGTATCGGGCGTGGCGGCATCGGCCCATACCAGACCCATGGCGGGCGGCTGGCGGTTTTCCCAGGCGATGGTGGGCGGATCGCTAAAGAGATCGCCTTCGGTATCGGTGGAATTGACCGCCTGCATCGAAGTTGAGGCAGCATCCGCGCTAAAATCGCGCGGCATGGCGCTGAATTCAATATCGTGGGTTTTGGTAGGGTCAAGCAGCGTACTGCCCTGATACAGGGGAATAATCGCGCCGTCGGCCAGCGGCGCGGTGCCGTTAACCGCGCCGGTGACTGAGTTCAGCTCTTGCCAGGTTCCGCCCTTCAATAGCGCCTGCGCAGGCGCGATCGACGCTGCAAACATGATCAGTAATGTCAGTAAGAAATGTACAACTTTATTCACTTGCCGATTCCCGTCCATGAGCGATAGCTACCCGTTTTCATTTTCTGTCGTGATTCAACCCACTTTGCTTAGCGCGCGGCTAAGCAAAGTGCGCGGAAAATACCACTCCCCGCAGGGAGTGGTATGTTGAGGACAACTTATTTGCGTTTGTAGTCGATGGACAAAGCAAAGCCCTGGACACCGTCGCTACCCACGGTAACGCCGCCTTCCGCGCCCTCGAACGCCGTTTTCGCTTCGGCGTTGGTAAGCGGGATGACAAGGTCTTTATCGTTCCAGCTTTCGTTAACGATACCGCCGGTACCAGTACCTGCAATTGCGCTGGTGCCAACGAATTTCCAACGGTAGTCATACTGGTCGGTAACGTTTTCACCGGCATCATAGGTGCCGTTGCCGTTCTTATCGCTCCACAGCAATACCTGATAGGTGGTATTCGTTTTGAGTTTCGTCCCTGTATTCTTCAACAGGTTGGTATTCGAATCTTTCTCATGAATAACCACATGGACGTTTTCATCCACCACCGGACCTTCCGGAATATCGTCACCATCCGCACCACCGCCCGCATCGGTCGACAGGTCTTTCAACAGCAGTTCGGTTGCCACGGCAGGATCACCGGTGGTGGTGGTTGGCGTGATTTTGATACCGATATAGTGGTCGGCGTCACCCGCCTGAATTTCATAGGTATCGCTACCTTTGGTGCCAATCTCTTCGGGATTGCTACCATTCTGGTCGCTGTATCTCATCCACTGTACCGTCAGTTTCGTGGCGGCGTTGTCGGTATCCAGGTCGCCTTCCGTATCGCCAATCGCCCAGTTCACCGTGACCTTATCGCCAACGTGGAACTGCTTATCGCCTTCGGTCACAACGGTACGAGCGCCGCGATCGATAGTTACCGTTACGTGATCTTTGTCGGTATCCGCGGTTTTATCCGCCGCACGGGTAATCCACGGCACCGTACCCTGAATGGTGCCCGTCTGTTCAGAGACAATCTGCCACTGCCCCGATTTCAGATTACCGTTTGCCGCCACCGCTGGCGCGGCGCAATACCCGGCAACTACTAATGCTAAAGCGACCTTCGTCAGCCGCCGTTTTACTGTTGCTTGCATTCAGACTCTCCTTTTTCTCAAAATTCAGCGGCTGGCTGGTCAGCCATAACGCTGACGCTATTTCTGGCTATACGTAACGCGTATGCCGTAACCCTGAACGCCATCTTCCTCATTGGCGGCAAACTTCTGCGCCGCCTCTTTATTGGTTACTGGCAGGACAAGATCTTCATTCATGGTGTTGGCCAGCGCGCCGGTATGTCCGTTTGTACTCTGCCCGGTAAACTCCCACTGGTAGTCGTACAGCGCCATCTCTTCTTCCGTGAGCTGCTCGGACATCTGGAATACGCCGTCTTTATTCTTGTCGCGCCACAGCAGGAAACGGTAAGCATTATTGACCGTAGGGTGCTTATCTTCTTTGCCGATAAGGTTGACAGGGTTGGCGGCTTTGACCTGATAAATCACCGCATTCAGCGCGCTCAGGTCGTCGCCGATAAAAGTGACGTCAACGTAGTTACTGTCACCATAGGCGTCTGCTTTCGCCTTCCAGCGGAAAGTGCCCGGCAGGGTGCTGGAAAGCGTCACCGTCCCCGCTTCTTTATCACGGCTGGCAATAAACACGCAGGGGGTTTCCGTGGTGCAGGGCGTCTGGGCCAGGGTGACTTTTTTATCATTGCTGTCGTACAACACGGGCGTCATGGCATCGTCCACCAGTTCGTTACCATTGCGATCCGTGGAGTCGCCAAAGGAATCGGTGATCAGCAGATCCATCACCACGCCGTCTTCGCCATCAGCCAGCGCGCTGGCTTCATGGCTGTGATCGCTGCGATCGGTATCGGCAATGTTGTCGACGATCAGCTCAATTTTGCGATCCTGCTGGACGGTGATTTCCACCACGCCGGAATTCTGCTTATTGCCCTTTTCGTCTTCCAGCGTCATGCGTACTTTCCAGGTGTTCAACGCGGTGCGCTGCTCTTCGGTATCGGCGTTAACCCAGGCAGGAAGCACCAGATTCCAGCGGTTGTTGTTACCTTCGGTTAACGCATCCGCTTTCACCACCGGCATCACCAGCGTACGGGCGGCGTTGTTTTTCGCCTGCCAGGAAGCAGAAATAATTTTGTAATGGTGGTTAATCAGCGCGTTGACAGTCCATTTGCATTTTTCCAGACCCACCGCGGCCTCAGGCGTATCTTCAATCACGCATTCCGGGTGTTCGTTGGTGGCGTCGGCCTTCAGCCACAACGTGACGTCCAGCGGATCTTTCTCGCGATATTCGAGAACGATGAAATTGTTACGATCGACAAAATCGGTGCGGCTGCCCATTAAGGAGTGCTGAATTTTAACGTTTTCCGGATCGAGCTGCGCCGCCAGCGGCGTGCCTATCTGATAGTTCACGGTCGCGTTAACGCTAAAATCGTTACTATCGCCAGTACCGGCTTTGTAATCCGTACCAACCGTGACCAGCGGTACCGGCGTGTAATTTAGTCCGACGGTAACGGCATGAGGATCTTTTTGCAGGTTATCGGTGCCAAACAGCGCCACTTCATCGCCGTAGTACTGTTCATAAACTAATTTAGCGCCAAGCTGCGGATAAAACGGCAGCCAGCTTTCCATGCGGATATCCCAGCCGCGCGCGGGTCGTTCTTCATAAAAGTCGAAATCTTTGGAATCTTTCCAGTCAGAAAGAGGATGGTAATAGTTGCCGGAGAATTTCAGGTAATCCGTCCAGGCTTCGGTTCCCAGGCCTAATCGACGGTGACCGCGCGTAAAATCGTAGTCATAGAATGCGTTGCCGCCAAGCAGCCAGTTGCCGACGTTCTGGCGAACGCCAAGCCCAACGTTACCAATGGTGCGGTCTTCCTTACGCTGAGCCGAAATCTGGCTAAAGAAAAGCGTGCTCTGGTTATCATACCAGGGAATAAAATAATCCAGCGAACTGCCGTCCAGATCGCCGCCTTCGCCAATAGATAAACTGGTACGAACTTTACCATAAGGCGAAAGCATACCTTCGAGATAGGATTGCGCAGAAGACGTGACTTGCCCTTGAATATAACCGCGCGCCTGGGATTCCAACGCTTGCGGGGTGAGATTATCAAAGCCCTGGGTGGCGGAATTAATAAAGTAGTCAGCGCCCCGTTCTTTAAAGGTCTTTCCTTTATTTTCCTGTTCTTCTTTTTTCGCGGATTCGCTGGCTAAATCAGGCAGGGAGGAGTGGCTTTCATCATTATTTGCAGATACAGGGTTATCTGCGCCGGAAGCCGCTACTGATACTCCAGACACTAATAGCAGAACCAGAATGCGAATCCTTCGCACCATATGATATCCCTGTCGTTAAATAAATACGCCTCTATAAAACGATATTATATGGATGATTCACACGGAATCATAACCAACAGGCCTAAATATATTCCTAAAAAGAAATGTTTAATATGAAACAGACTAATAATATTGATATAATAAATAAAAAAGAAAGCTGCTATTTATTTATAATATTAATTTTAGGGAATAATATTCCCTATAAATAGTTGAATAAATAAAAAGAATTAAATAGCCGCCGGGCAGAATACTATGCTGATATTACGGGAGTATCGAATAACTATTTTGCCTTTAGCCGGATAAGACGTCGGCGCCTCTGCTCTGCGGCGCAACGTCGACAGCGGTTTTATTGATCGGAAATGACGAAATTAACCCGTTTTTTTGAAATTAAACCGTGACCGTTCTGGCAAAAATAGTCCATTGCGCCGCAAGCTTTCAAAACCTGTAACGGCTGGCGGCAGTCAGGACAAATTGCCTGTAACGAGAAATCTTTAGCGCATGTCTCGCAATGCGCAGTATCGCCATTGCGCTCCAGCGCGTGATGGCAAACGGGGCAGGTTATTTCCATAACATTCTCCTCAGGCGCGTGACTCACTTTTACTCGAAAGGCCTGATAGCGCGAGCTTGTCAGGCCTGGAATATTACTGAAAAAACATTACTTGCTTTTCTTGATATGTTTCATCAGACGCTTACGTTTGCGCATTTGCGTTGGCGTCAGTGTGTTACGCTTGTTCGCATACGGGTTCTCCCCTTCTTTAAACTGAATGCGAATCGGCGTTCCCATCACTTCCAACGACTTGCGGAAGTAGTTCATCAGATAGCGCTTATAGGAGTCTGGCAGATCTTTTACCTGGTTGCCGTGAATGACCACAATCGGCGGATTATAGCCGCCAGCGTGGGCATATTTCAGTTTTACACGACGACCGCGCACCAGCGGCGGCTGATGATCTTCAACCGCCATCGTCATGATACGGGTCAGCATCGCAGTGCTCACCCGGCGAGTGGAACTGTCGTAAGCCTCGCGTACGGACTCAAACAGGTTGCCGACGCCGCTGCCGTGTAACGCAGAGATAAAATGAACGCGGGCAAAATCAATAAAGCCCAGACGGAAATCCAGCGTCTCTTTCACCTGCTCTTTGACTTCCTGGCTCAGGCCATCCCATTTGTTGACTACGATAACGAGTGAGCGCCCACTATTGAGGATAAAGCCCAGCAGAGACAAATCCTGGTCGGAGATCCCCTCGCGCGCATCGATGACCAACAGTACGACGTTAGCGTCTTCAATCGCCTGCAACGTTTTAATCACCGAGAACTTTTCTACCGCATCGGTGATTTTTCCGCGCTTACGCACCCCCGCCGTGTCAATCAGCACATATTCCCGTTCGTCGCGTTCCATCGGGATATAAATGCTGTCGCGAGTAGTGCCTGGCATGTCGTATACCACCACGCGCTCTTCGCCGAGAATACGGTTAGTGAGTGTGGACTTACCTACGTTCGGGCGACCAACAATCGCCAGCTTTATCGGCAGGCTTTGCGGGTCAAAATCATCTTCCGGCGCTTCTTCGCCATTTTGTTCCGCCTCGAACTGCGCCCAGTATTCCGCGTCTTCATCCACCTCTTCCTGCGGCGCGACATCATCCATCCACGGCAGAAGCACATGTTCCAGCAGGCTCAATACGCCGCGACCATGTGAGGCGGCGATAGGGTAAATTTCGCCTAATCCCAGCGAGTAAAAATCGACAACCGCCTGATCGGGATCGAGACCATCCGTTTTATTCGCCACCAGGAAGGTCGGTTTTTCACGGGAACGCAGATGTTTGGCAATCGCTTCATCCGCCGGCATCAGGCCAGCGCGCGCATCTACCATGAATAACACCACATCCGCTTCTTCAATCGCCAGCAGCGACTGTTCCGCCATCCGCGTTTCGACGCCATCTTCAGTGCCGTCAATACCACCGGTGTCGATACAGATAAACTCGCGGCCTTCAACTTCCGCACGACCGTACTTACGGTCACGAGTCAGACCCGGGAAATCCGCAACCAGCGCATCTCGGGTGCGGGTCAGACGGTTAAATAGCGTGGATTTTCCGACGTTAGGGCGCCCGACAAGCGCGACCACAGGTACCATGTTTAAAGCCTCATTAAAAAAATCATCAGACAACGCGCGCATTTTGCGCCATTGTTAAAAACAGGAAAACGGCCCCTACACCAGGAGCCGTTTTTTAAAACGCACAACCGTGACGATTAACGCGTAATTGCGTAGACCGTACCGTCTTTGGCCTGGATAAGCAGTTTACCATCCGCCACCGTCGGTTCGGTCAGAAAACCGGAACTGTCTACTTTTTGTTGGGCCACAAAACGCCCGTCATCAACATTAATCCAGTGCAGATAACCTTCGCTATCGCCGACGACTAAATCACCATTATACAGCACCGGGGAGGTCAGCAAACGGTGCAGCAGATCGCTTTGCGTCCACAGCGTTACGCCGCCGTCAGTGGTCAGCGCCAGCACGCGATCGTTCTGATCGACCAGGTAGATACGGTCGCCGTCGACGATAAAGTCATTGACCGAACCCAGCTCGCGTTTCCACATAATCTGACCACTGCGCAGATCCAGCGCCGTTAAGTTACCATTATACGCCAACGCGTAAACAACGCCGTTTACCACAACCGGCGTGGTATCAACGTCGCTCAGACGGTCAATTTCCGTTGGGCCAGTGGCCTGGGAGATACGCTGTTGCCAAATCATCTGGCCTTGTTGCATCAACACGGCGCTGACGCGACCATTATCACCACCAACGATAGCCGCGCCGAACGCGGTTGCCGGCGCAGATTCCCCGCGCAGCGACAGCGAAGGCATATCCAGGTTCACCGTCCATTTAATGGCGCCATCCGCCTGATTTAGCGCCTGCAACTGACCGTTGCTGGTATGGATAAGGACGATTCCATCACTGACAACCGGGCGAGACAACGCTTCGCCTGCGACCTTCGTCTGCCATGCTGTAGTGCCGTCGCTGGTATTCAGCGCATAAACCTCGGCCTTTTCACTGCCGATATAGACGTGACCGCCCGCGACCGTGACGCCGCCGGACAACAGCGCGGACGAACGAGAGAACCAGCCGTCTTTTTCGCCCAGATTCACAGACCAGATCTCTTTGCCATCATCCGCATTGAGCGCTTTTACCACGCCCGCGCGATCGGCTGCATAGACCACGTTATCTGCCATTACCGGATGAAGGTTAGAATAAAATTCGCCAATTCCGTTACCGACAGAGGTACTCCAGACAGTGGTCGGGGTAAACTGGTTTTCAACCTGCGGTAATGGAGACATCTTGACGACATCTTCTTCGCCGCTAAACAGTGAACAGCCGCTGAGCAGGGTAACGGAAAGCAACCCTGGCAGAAGTAATTTACGCAATTGCATCGGGTCCCTCTCAGATGGACAAATTATTGATTTTCATCTGCATCATTTCGCTCAACGCCGGAGAAGCATCGCTATTGACGCCCGCTTCCCATGCGCTGCGCGCGCCTTTTTTATCACCCTTACTCAGCAACGCTTCGCCGCGCAAATCAGCGACAATGGCCGTCCATCCTTCGCCTTTAACGGCATCCAGAGTTTTCAGCGCGGCATCAGCTTGCTTAAGCTGTAACTGAACGCGAGCGAGACGCAGATTAATCACCGCTTTGAGATTTTCATCGCTGGTGGCCGCCAACCCCTGCTGCAACTGGGCTTCGGCTTTTTTAAGTTCATTCTTATCCACAAACTGCTGCGCCAGTTCCATAGACGCCAGCGCACCATAGGTATTTTTATTCTCAGCCGCGAATTTTTCTGCGGCGGGAATGCTATCCGGCTTATCGGCGCTTACCGCCGTCACCGCATTTTGATACGCCAGAGAAGCAGCACGCGCGGACTCCGTCTGATGGCTGCTCCAGTAACGCCAGCCAACCAGCGCGCCAACCCCTAAAATCACTCCGACAGCCAGCGCTTTGCCGTTTTCGGCAAAGAAGCGTTTAATCGCATCCACCTGGTCGTGTTCGTTCTCGTAAATTTCCACGCTGTCCTTCTCCTTAGCCCAATAAAGTGCGCAAATGCGCGGCGACGCTGTCCTGCGCCACTGCCGTTTGCTCACCGGAGCGCAAATCCTTCACTACAACAGTCCCATCGGCGACTTCAGATTCGCCAAGAACCAGTGCAATACGGGCGCCCCACTTATCGGCGCGGGCAAACTGTTTCTTAAAGTTGCCGCCGCCGTGGTTTGTCATTAGCTTCACGCCTGGCATTTCATCGCGCAGCCGCTCCGCCAGCGTCATTGCCGCAGACTGCGTTTGTGCGCCGGCAGCTACCAGGTATATATCGACAACAGGAGAGGCAATAAATTCCGGATTAACTGCCTGAACTAACAAAACAAGTCGTTCCAGGCCCATCGCAAAGCCCACTGCCGGGGTAGCGCGACCGCCCAGTTGTTCCACCAGACCGTCATAACGACCACCCGCACAGACGGTGCCTTGTGACCCCAGACTGTTTGTTACCCATTCAAATACGGTGCGGTTGTAGTAATCCAGACCGCGTACCAGACGCTGGTTGACGGTGTAGGCAATCCCCGCCGCGTCCAGCAATTTACACAGGCCGGCAAAGTGCTCGCGTGAATCGTCATCGAGATAGTCGCCGAGAGCGGGCGCGTCGTTGAGCAGCGCCTGCACGTCCGGATTTTTTGAATCCAGCACGCGCAGCGGATTGGTATACATACGGCGTTTGCAGTCTTCGTCCAGCGTCTCTTGATGCTGTTCGAGGAACGCGACCAGCGCATCGCGATAGTTCGCACGCGCCTCTAATGAACCAATAGAGTTCAGCTCCAGGCTAACGTGGTCAGCGATGCCCAGCGCGCGCCACCAGCGTGCAGTCAGCATAATCAGCTCCGCGTCAATATCCGGGCCTTGTAAGCCGAAGACTTCGGCGCCTAGCTGATGGAACTGACGGTAGCGGCCTTTTTGCGGACGCTCATGACGGAACATCGGGCCGATATACCACAAACGCTGTTCCTGATTGTACAGGAGACCATGTTCGATGCCGGCGCGTACACAGCCCGCCGTACCTTCAGGGCGCAATGTCAGGCTATCGCCGTTGCGATCCTCAAAGGTGTACATCTCTTTTTCAACCACGTCAGTAACTTCACCGATCGCGCGTTTGAATAACGGGGTCTGCTCTACAATCGGCAAGCGGATTTCACTGTAACCGTAGCTGCCGAGCACGTTTTTGAGTGTGCCTTCAATGCGCTGCCAGATGGCGGTTTCGCCAGGCAGATAATCGTTCATGCCGCGAATGGCTTGAATGTTTTTTGCCACGTTTATTCTCTTTCTGAATATAAAAATGAACCCTCAGCGCTTCCCCGAACGAACCGGGAGCCATGCGGGTTCAATCATACACGGGAAGCGCGCCGCTTCCCATCACGTTCTTATTTTTCAACCTGCAGCACGTCAATCCGACGCGCTTCATCAAGTTGACTTGCTTTCGCGCGAATACGGGATTCAAGCTGCGCGATCATATCGTCGTTATCGAGTCTGTCCTTACGCACGCCGTCTTCATACAGGCCGCTTTTCTTATTGCCGCCCGTCACGCCCAGCGTCGATACCAGCGCTTCGCCCGGCCCGTTCACTACGCAACCGATGATCGAGACGTCCATCGGGGTGATGATATCTTCCAGACGCTGCTCCAGCGCGTTCACCGTGCCGATAACGTCGAACTCCTGGCGAGAACAGGTCGGGCAAGCGATGAAATTGATGCCGCGCGCGCGAATGCGCAGCGACTTCAGAATATCGAAACCGACTTTGATCTCTTCCACCGGGTCGGCCGCCAACGATACGCGCAGCGTGTCGCCGATACCTTCCGATAACAGCAGACCTAAACCGATCGCCGACTTAACCGCCCCGCTACGCGCGCCGCCCGCTTCGGTGATCCCCAGATGCAGCGGCTGATCGATCTGTTTAGCCAACAAACGATAAGACTCAACGGCAAGGAATACATCGGACGCTTTTACGCTCACTTTGAACTGATCAAAGTTGAGACGATCGAGATGATCGACATGGCGCATGGCTGATTCCAGCAGCGCCTGCGGCGTCGGCTCACCGTATTTTTCCTGCAGATCTTTTTCCAGCGATCCGGCATTTACGCCGATACGAATAGGGATGTTTTTGTCGCGCGCGCAGTCCACCACCATGCGAATGCGTTCTTCGTTACCGATATTGCCGGGGTTGATACGCAAGCAGTCAACGCCGTATTCCGCCACCTTCAGCGCAATGCGGTAGTCGAAGTGAATATCGGCAACCAGCGGGACGTTAACCTGCTGTTTGATAAGCTTGAACGCTTCGGCGGCGTCCATGGTCGGTACAGAAACACGAACAATATCTGCGCCAACGCGTTCCAGCGCTTTGATCTGATTAACCGTCGCTTCCACGTCAGTGGTACGCGTGTTAGTCATCGACTGGACGGTGATGGGGGCGCCATCGCCAATCGGCACATTACCAACGTAAATACGTGTCGATTTTCTACGTTGAATCGGAGCCTGGTTATGCATGAAAAATCTCCCGCGTTACCCGTCTGTTACTGCGCCGGTGTCGGTTCGGCATTAAGGGTCAGACGCGCAACCTGATTAGTTCTGATAAAGCGGCTCAGATCGACAGGTTTTCCTTGATACTGGATCTGCACCGCGGCCGGCGCGCCAATTTTAAGTTTATAAGGCGCCTGGCCTGTTAGGTTTAAATTACCATCTTTACGCTGCATACCGCTAAACAGCTTCTTACCCGTGGCGTCAGTGACTTCGAGCCAGCAGTCAGCGGTAAAATTCATCACCAGCGCGTTCGGATCGGCAGCAGGCGCCGCTACGCCAGCCTGACTGGTCGGCAGCGCGGACGGCGTTTCCGTTGCCGCTGGCGCGGCAGATGTCGCAGCCGTATCGACATTCGCCTGCGAAGGCGCGACTACCGTATTTTGCGTTGCCGTTGACGCTGGCGTTTGCGTCGCCGCTGTCGAATCAACCGGCGTCGCAGGAGCCGGAGCCGTTTGCGCTGGCGTCGTATCCTGACTTGTCGCGTCACGGGTGTCCAGCGGTACGCTTTGGCCGCTGTCTTTATCTGCGTTCAGTTCAGCCGTGCTTTGATCGGCCATTGTCGTGATCTCTTCCTGCTGCGCCTTATGGTTCTGCCACCACCAGGCGCCGGTCAGCCCTACGACCACAAACAGTACCAGCCAGGTAAAAGACATTAACCAGCCGTCGCGTTTTTTGCGACGCTTTCCTAATGAGAAACTCTGCATCGGAGCGACTTTGGCTGCGCGCAGCGGGGCCTGCTTTTCCAGCCCCGGCAGCAGTTCCTCTTCTGGAACATGCACCAGACGCGCATATGAGCGGATATATCCGCGCAGGAAGGTTGAAGCAAGATCGGACGGCGCCTTATCTTCTTCAATATCGCGTACCGTAGAAACCTTCAGGCAAAGTCGCTCAGCGACAGCCTGCTGGCTGAGTCCGAGTTGTTCACGGGCATTGCGCAGACGAACGCCGGTGGTTTGTGCTTCATTTTGGTCGTGCGTGGCTTCAGTATTCATTCGCTACAGCTACAGGTACGTGTAAATTAGGATTCAGGCGCCGACGAGCCGTAATGCCCGCCCACACCGCGAAACATCAGGTTAGTTAACCTTAGTCAGACAGTATAAGCCTGTCAGGCCGCAGATGACAAAACCGCTAAGACACAAGGCTAAACTCTTGTTGCACCATTACATACTGCCTTAAAGTCGACAAAAACGCACCGTTATTATTGACCAGACAAGTACAACGCCAGACATTATTCAACTGACATTGCGCCACGGTATAATGAATGCCCCGTGGCGCAACTGCTATCAAATAGCCTTGATGTCAATCACCTCTCCCTGCATACGCTTACGCAGAGTACGTTTAGTACGGTCAATCACATCGCCTGCCAACTGTCCGCATGCCGCATCAATGTCATCGCCACGCGTCTTGCGTACGATGGTCGTGAAACCATAACTCATCAAAACTTTAGAAAAGCGATCGATACGGCTGTTAGAGCTGCGGCCATACGGCGCGCCAGGGAACGGGTTCCACGGAATCAGATTAATCTTACAAGGCGTCTCTTTTAGTAGCTCCGCCAGTTGATGCGCGTGTTCAGTGCCGTCGTTAACGTGGTCAAGCATTACGTATTCAATCGTCACGCGCCCCTGATTGGCGTTGGATTTCTCCAGATAGCGGCGAACCGCGCCCAGGAACGTTTCGATATTGTATTTTTTGTTGATCGGGACGATTTCGTCGCGAATAGTGTCATTCGGCGCATGTAAGGAGATAGCCAGCGCGACATCTATCATATCGCCCAGTTTATCCAGAGCAGGCACCACGCCGGACGTTGAGAGCGTGACGCGGCGTTTGGACAGGCCGAAACCAAAGTCATCGAGCATAATTTCCATTGCCGGTACGACATTGGTCAGGTTAAGCAATGGCTCGCCCATCCCCATCATGACCACATTGGTGATCGGACGCTGGCCGGTGACTTTGGCCGCGCCGACGATTTTCGCCGCACGCCAGACCTGACCGATAATTTCCGATACGCGCAGGTTGCGGTTAAAGCCCTGCTGCGCAGTTGAACAAAACTTGCACTCCAGCGCGCATCCTACCTGTGAAGAGACACACAGCGTAGCGCGGTCGTCCTCCGGGATGTAGACCGTTTCAACGCGCTGATCGCCGACAGCAATCGCCCACTTAATGGTGCCGTCTGAGGAACGCTGCTCTTCAACGACCTCCGGCGCGCGGATTTCCGCGACCTCTTTTAATTTGCCGCGCAACACTTTGTTGATGTCGGTCATCTCATCAAAATTATCGCAGCAATAGTGATACATCCATTTCATCACCTGATCGGCGCGGAAAGGCTTTTCACCTAAGTTTTTAAAAAACTCGCGCATCTGCTGACGGTTGAGATCCAGCAGGTTGATTTTCGTTTCGTTGTTAAGAACTACCGGGGTACTGCTTTCAGGTGTGACAATTTGTTCAGACATATGCTATTCCGGCCTCGTTATTACACGTTATGGCCCCTGGAGGGTTGAAAAAAGAAACGCCCCGGTAAGCTTACTGCTCGTCCGGGGGCGCTGCATTGTACAAATTCTGGCGTAAGGATGCCACGTCTGCACGCGGCATTAGCAAAAATAATATTTGAACCGATAATTTATCGCCAACGCATTTACAGCGTGAAAGACGAAGGAGATTAACGGGTGCGCGGGCACACTTCGCCTTCACCGAAGAAAAAGGCGATTTCGCGCTGCGCGGATTCCAGCGAATCCGAACCGTGGGTGCCGTTTTCAGTTAAGCTATCAGCGTAGTCGGCACGCAGCGTACCCGCCAACGCGTTCGCCGGATTGGTGGCGCCAAGCAGATCGCGGTGACGCTGCACCGCATTTTCGCTTTCCAGCACGGATACCACGATAGGGCCAGAGGTCATGAACTCCACCAGACCGTCAAAGAACGGCTTGCCGTCGTGCTCAGCATAGAAGCCGCGCGCCTGCTCAACGGTCAGGTGCAGCATTTTAGTGCCAACAATTTTGAACCCTGCAGCTTCAAAGCGCGCAAAGATGCTGCCAATAACGTTTTTTGCCACCGCGTTGGGTTTAATGATGGAAAAAGTCCGTTCAATAGCCATGTTTACCTCTGAAATATGTTCTGTTGTTATGTCAGGCGCGGATTATAAAGAGCATCCCATCAATTGCCTATGGATGCAGGTAACATTTTTTTAAAATAAAATGAGCATTAGCAACAAAAGTTAAAGGCGCACAGCAAACTCAGGGGACTGACACAGCACGCAGTGCGTGTGTTCAGGCGTGAGAGCATGGAAAGTACGTTTGCAGCTTTCGCAGATGAGCGTATGCACCGCACTATGCCGCGTTAAGGCGGGTTCCACGTCAAACCGCAGCCGCAGCGCCTGATGCGGACATACCGCCGCACAGCCGCCGCATCCCGTACAACGCGCCGCCACTATCGTCAGGGTATTGTCGTCAAACTGGATAACGTTTTCCGGGCAGCTTCGCCAGCAGGCGCCGCACATCCTGCACTCTTGCGGACTGATTTCGGGTACGCATTCGCTGAACGCGGAAAACGCCTGTCTGAGACGCCGTTTCCCCGGCTCGACGGCGCACGGGGTAATGGCGTCGCGCGGAACATGAAACAGAGTGCGCCGCGAGGCGTTAATCTCCGCGCCGACAACGTGTTTGAAAGACCAGCCCGGCTCGCCGTAGCGGCGCAGCGCTAAATTTAGCCTCGCCAGCGCCATCAGCCACTGCGCCGATCGCTCCACCGCAATATCAATAAAGCGAATACCATACTGGCTGTGCCAGAGAAGCAGTTCATCGACCGTTGGCGCCTGTAGCGAAAACGGCCCCACCAACGTATCCCCCTGCACAAAGCGTTTAACCGGTTTGATACCGGTAATGGCGTCAACAGGACAGACAAACAGACAGTCGCCACAGGCTATGCAGCGCGTCGTATCTATGCTGACCTGCCCCTGCGCCAGCGAAAACGCCTGCGCCGGACAAACATCGGCGCAAGCGCGGCAGGAAGAAAAACGAAAGCGACGACGGACGCAAGCCTGCGTCACGTCTACCGCCGGATCGATCGTCAGGTTAACCATCAGCCAATACTAAAGAAGACGTAGCGCAGCATAATCTCGCCGATAAGCAGCAATACGCTGCCCGCCACCAGCGTCCCTCTGGCGTTTCGCAGACCGCCTGCGGCAAAGCAGAGCATTCCCGCCGCTGAGACACACCAGCCGAGAAGATAGATGTCGCGCAACTGCGCCAGCGCCTGTAGCGGATGATGCGGGAAAGTGACGACCGTCGTATCCACCGCATTAATATCCGCCAGCCATAGCGGCTGCATGATCAGGCGAATCAGCACCATCAGTGCGACCACCACCACAGCGCAGCGCATTGCGGCGCCAGCGTTGCGCAGATAAGCCAGCGCAATGACTACCGAGCCGATAATGCCTGACGTGCCAAAAAACAGCGCCAGCGTGTTGCTATGCTGCCAGGTCGCCACCGAGGCATGGATATAAACCTGCGCCATGCAGAATACATCCACCAGCCCGAACGCTGCCGCCAGCGCCAGTAGCGGCTGCCAGCCTGGCTTTCGGAAAAACAGCAGCACAACCCCTAGCCCCAGCGCCGCCAGATAAAGGCTGGCAAAGACGATTTCGCGACTCAGCCACGAACTGGCGACATGACGTAACGCATTTAGCGCATTCAGGGGATAGCCCATGTGCAGCGCTGAAGCAAGCAGCCCTACGCAGGCCAGTACAAACGCCCCCGCCATCGCGGGAAGCGCGCCGCGTGCAGGCACGCGTCCCTCTACGGCGTACTGGCGGCCCAACGCCAGCCACAGAGTCACACCCACAGCCCCTTGCAAACAGAGCGTAAAAATCAGCAGCGGTAACTCATGCATGGCGTTTACCCTCTTTTTCTGCGCCCTGATGCGCTTTGACAACCAGATTAGGTTTGGTTATGGATGAGTCTGGCAGCCCGTTAACGTCGCATACGCTACCGTACTTCGCGCGCAGTTCATCAATCGGGCCAAACTTGATGGCCTCCAGCGGACAGGTCGCAACACAGACGGGCGGTTCACCTTTCGCCAGTAAATCAACGCACATGTCGCACTTGGACATTTGGCCGGTCTGCTCGTTAAGCTGCGGCGCGCCGTAAGGGCAGGACCAGGCGCAATAGCCACAGCCGACGCATTTGTCGGTATCAACGCGCACGATGCCGTCGCCCGGGCGTTTATGCATAGCGGTAGTCGGGCAATTTTTAGTGCAGACAGGGTCCGCACAGTGGTTGCAGGAAATGGAAAGCGTATAAGCAAATACGTTATTGCTGACCCCGCCCTGCCCGGTCGGGATGAAACTTCCGCCCTTGACTTCATAGACGCGGCGGAAACGACGGCCTACTTCCAGATTGTTTTTGTCTTTGCAGGCCACCTGGCAGGCTTTACAACCGGAGCAGCGTGAGGAGTCGATGAAAAACCCCAGTTGTTTATCGCTCACCGGCGGGTAATGTGTAAACTGACTCATGCTTTAGCCACCTCCACCAGCATGGTTTGATGTGAATTTCCCTTCGCCAGCGCGGTAATACGGGCCGAGCTGAGGACGTTCGCACAGCCGCCTTTATCAACGCCGTTTTCATCCGGCTGCCACCAGGCGCCAGCCTGCATTGCGACAACGCCGGGAATAATGCGCGGCGTCACTTCCGCCGGGATTTCGCAAATCCCGCGTGAGTTATGAATACGCACCATGTCGCCATGCGTAATGCCGCGCTTTTGCGCATCCTGCGGGTTGATCCACAATGTCTGCTGCTGCACTTCAATCAGCCACGGGTTAGCGTATTGCGTTGAGTTGGCGCGGTTTTTTCCTTTCCACGTAATTAACTGGAGCGGAAAATCTTTCGCCAGCGCATCCTCCGGGCCTTCATGCGCAGGAACGTAGTGCGATAACGCCGGGATTTCCGGATGCTGCATGTCGTACAGGCGCTTCGAGAAGATCTCTATTTTCCCTGACGGCGTCGGGAACGGATGATTTTCCGGATCGCGAATATTGTCTTCAAAGGCGATAAATGGCGCGCTTTTGAACAGATGCTGACGGGTCTTTTGCAGCGTGGCGAAATCCGGTAGATTTTCGTCCGGCATCGCCAGGCGCGTCTGTTCCCAGATGTGTTCAATCCACGCTTTCTCATCGCGCCCCTGGCTAAATTCATTCTCAATGCCTAATTTCGCCGCCACCTCACGTAGCCAGTCGTAGTCGGAGCGACGCTCAAATTCAGGCTCAATCAGTTTTTCAGAGAGTATCAGGTAGCTTGCCGTGCCCCAGGTTTCACCGATGTTCCAGCGTTCCATGAAGCTGGTTTCCGGCAGCAGTAGATCAGCGTATTTCGCGCTCGGCGTCATAAACAGATCGCTGGCGACAATAAACTGGATCTTTGATTCATCCTCCAGTACGCGTACCGCCTGGTGCAGATCGGGGTTCTGATTCGCCAGATAGTTTCCGGCCAGCGAGAACAGAATACGGATGTTACTGTCCAGCTTATCGGCATCTTTCAGCCCAATATCCGGCGTCACTTTGCTGGCGTCGTCTGCGGCCTGCACCCAGTTCATCACCGAAATTTTGGCTTTTACCGGGTTATCCGGCATCTCCGGACCCGCGGCGAATTTACGGTTAGCGCAGCCGCCGTAACCCGCAGCCCAACCGCCTTTGATGCCGACATTACCGGTAATGGTCGCCAGTAGGGTCGAGCCGCGCGCGGTGCGCTCGCCGCAGTTGTGGCGCTGTGGTCCCCACCCCTGAATCAACGCGGCGGGTTTGGTATTCGCGTAATCACGCGCTAACTGGCGAATGGTTTGCGCCGGCACATGGGTGATCTTTTCCGCCCACTCGGGAGACTTAACGACACCGTCTTTGGCGCCGGTCAGATATGCCACCAGCGATTCGTTAGCCGGTACGCCTTCCGGCATTGAGTCTTCATCAAAACCGATAGCGTAGCGCGCAATAAATGCGCGATCGTGCAGATTCTCGCTGATGATGACGTACATCATCGCGTCCATCAGCGCATTGTCGGTGGTGGGCAGCAGCGGGATCCACTGATCCGCCAGCGACGAAACGGTGTCGGAATAGCGCGGATCGACCACGATAAACCGCGTACCGTTCTGCTTCATCTTCTGCAAGAAATAGTTGGTATGGCCAAAAATGGTCTCCGTCGGGTTATGGCCCCACAGAATCACCAGTTTGGTCTCCAAAAGCGTATCCAGCGAACTGCCGCTGGCGGCAATGCCGTAAGTATAAGGCGTCGCGGCCGCCGTGTTGCCCATACTCACAGAATGGTAGCTTTCGAGATAGCCGCCGGTCAGATTCAACAGGCGACGCGCCATTTTATCGCCGGAAAAGGTGCCGCCGGAAACGGCGGTACCAACATGAACATAACGCGAAGCCGGGCCATATTTTTCAGTAATCGATTTTAAATTATCGGCGATTAAGGTTGTCGCTTCATCCCAGGAAATTCGCTCGAACTTTCCTTCACCGCGTTTTCCTACGCGCTTCATGGGATATTTAAGTCTGTCAGGATGATAAACAAATTTACGGTATGCGCGTCCACGAACACAGGCACGCATCACCGGCATTTGCGCATCCAGCGCATTATCCGGTCGCGTTGAAATTCGCGTCACGATACCGTCACTAACATGCGCCCGAATATCGCATTTGCCCCCGCAGTCAAAAGTGCTGCATGTCTGAACGACTTTTTCCGCAGGCCTGTTTTCAGTTGCCGTCACAGCGCGCGCCTGAGCGGTAGCTGGCGAGGAGACAAAGGGTAACGCAATAAGCGCGGAGCTGGCCTGGATAAAGTGGCGGCGAGAAATAGCGGGCTGTTCGCCATTTCCCTGGCTTTTTATATTTTTCATGATCCGACTCGTCAAATAAAAACCCATTCTCACGTTTTTAAGTGTTAGATCTCTTGATATTTATCAAGCTCCCTCATTAAGGGTAATTCCGGAAAAATTAATAATTCTCATTAACTTTAAATTAAATGAAATTCATAATTTATTCTGAAGAGTTGTTAACGTATTAATTCAAAATTAACCGCTGCAACCTGACCGGACTCATCCATTACGACAAGTTGATAACGTCCAGCGATATTGAGTAATAAAGAAAGGCGATTATTTTCACCATTAACAGGTTCGCCATTTAAAAACCACCAGCGACGCCCTTTGCCGCCGGTAGTCGAGACGGGCAGCGTGACGTTTTCCTGGCCTGGCAATTGCCTGATCACCGCGCCATCCCTCACTCCTGACAGCATTAACGGCGCGGCATCATTGCCCTGTAGCGGCGGACAGTGGTCGGACGCCGCGGGCAAGCGAGCGCTACGTCTTTCCGCAGGCGGCAGCCACGGCTCCAGCGGCCGCGGCCAGACGATAAACGTATGCGCACGCGCCTGCGGACAGTCGGCAGCGACACGCCGCCCCGTATCATCCAGCCAGACCGGGAAACGAATACCGTTGATGTCTTCCTGCTCAGGTAACAGCAGCGTGGGCGGCTGGCTGTCATCGAGCAGCCATGTCGCCAGTCGGCGGCGACAGTTGCTGTCTCCGGCAGGCAGAGTCTGTCCGCCCGGCCAGCAAATGACGCCGCGGCTTACCGCCTGCGGACGCGGATCTTCCGGCAGGCGTCCCGTATGCGCCAGTAACAGATTATTGACCTGATTAAGCAATGGCACCGCGCTGGCAAAACCAAATTGCCCCACCACAGGCGTGCCGTCGGGTCTGCCTGTCCAGATGCCGATGATATAGCGCGCGTTAACGCCAATAGCCCACGCATCGCGATAGCCGTAGCTGGTGCCGGTTTTCCACGCCAACGGCACAATGCGCGGCAGCGCGTTATCCGGCAAGGGTTGCGCTTCATCCGCCATAATCCGTCGAATGATCCACGCCGCTCCCGGCGACATTAATGGTCTTTCCGACAGCGGATCGTCCGGCTGTAACCGTAGTTTCGCCGCTTTCCCATGACGAGCGAACGCGCTGTATGCCGCCGCCATCTCGTCAAGCCGCGCGCCCGCGCCGCCCAGAATCAGCGAAAGATTGGGCGCCGCGCCAGCAGGCAAATATAGCGGCAGGCCGACGTTACGCAGTTTTGCCGCAAATCGTTTCGGCCCATAGGCTTCAAGTACCTGAACGGCAGGCAGATTCAGCGAGCGTACCAGCGCGTCGCTCATGCTGACCGGGCCGTGAAATCCGCTGTCGAAGTTTCCCGGGCGGTAATCTCCGGTGCGGCGCGGAACGTCCTGTAATAATGATGCGGGATGGATCAAGCCGTCATCCAGCGCCAGACCATACACAAAGGGTTTGAGTACCGATCCCGGCGATCGGATCGCCGTTACCATGTCGACATGACCAAAACGGCTGTCGTCATTAAGGTCTACCGATCCGACCCAGCCGCGCACGCTCATATCGGTATGATCGACAACGATCATCGCCAACGAACTGCGTGCAGGCAGCCGCCCTTTCCATGCCCGCGCCAGATCTTCCAGTTGCCGCTGCAATCCGGCGTCCAGCGTGGTCACAATTTTGTCGTTCTGGCTTTTACTCAACATCATTCGGGCAAAAAGCGGCGCCAGTTGCGGCATTTGACGCGGCGCCAGCCAGACCGGCTCTTCACGCGACTCGCGTACCGTTTCGGCAGGCCAGACGCCCTGCGCCGCCATCCGATCCAGCACTTTATTTCGTGCCGCTTCGGCTCTCGCAGGCCAGCGGTCGGGGCGTAACCGGCTCGGCGCCTGCGGCAATACGGCCAGCAGCGCCGCGTCAGCGTAGCTCAGGCGCGCGGGCGGCTTGCCGAAGTAGGCCCAGCTTGCAGCGCCAATACCCTGTAGCGTGCCGCCGAACGGCGCGCGGTTCAGGTACAGCGTCAGGATATCGCGCTTGGACAAATGCCATTCAAGCTGGAGGGCACGCCAAAGCTGGCGGATTTTACCGCCGAACGTGCGCGAATGCGGGTCCAGCAGTCTCGCCACCTGCATAGTCAGCGTACTGCCGCCGGAAATAACGCGCCCGGCGGTAAGATCCTGCCATGCCGCGCGCGCGACGGAGAAAGGGTTAACGCCAGGGTGCTGCCAGAACCAGCGATCTTCGTAATTGATTAGGGCCTCCAGGTAACGGGGAGAGACCTCTTCAATCGTCACCGGATAACGCCAGATCCCCCCGGCGTCGGCAAAGCGCCACAGCGGCGTACCGTCATGGGCTACCACGACCCGCGCAGGATAGACCTCATTGAGCGGCAGCGGCCAGAGTTTATCCGCCGCCCATAACGCCAGGAAAATAAAAAGCGGCGCGCCCGCCAGCCACAGCCAGCGGCCACGTTTACCACGCCAACCGTTCATTTAAGGCGTCACAATCAGCAGCCCCTCGCTCGCGCCGGTTGCCCGCCACTGAGGCGCGTACATCGATTCCACCTGCGGTTGCGCAAGCTGGTACGTCCCCGGCGTTACCGCGCGCGCCAGGTAGACCAGCGTCACGGGCTGGCCCTCATTGACAACGACGGCAGCCACAAACCGATCGTCGCGGAATTCCATATACTGAATATCCGCCTGCTGCATCTGATTAAGCAGATTTTGCACTTCGCTACCGCTCTCCGGCAGGCTGGCGCTGCTGTCAGCCAGATTCTGGTTTTCCAGCTCCAGCCCGGCCGGGAGCAGGTCCACCACCAGCGCATCCGGCACATTGCGATCGGCCACTACCGTTAACCAGACCAGCACCAGTTCGCCGCTACGCAACGAGGACAGCGATTTGCGCTGACCATCGGTCCCCAGTATTTGTCGTTCAATCTGCAAAACGTTGCTGGCAGGCTCAGGCGCAGATGAGGGATAGCCGCTGCTATCCAGACGCAGCCATAGCGGCTGGCTACCGGTGTTCGTCACCTCAAGGGCGGCCAACTGGTCAGCATCCAGATTACGGGTCAGCGCCTTGTCGCCCGACAGCGGCTGCGCCTCTAACGAGGTCTGCGCCTGCCAGGCGCCCGCGCTGGCCTGTCGCGAATGCGCGGCGAGGAACAAGGCATTGTTCTCCTGGGTAGAGAGCCAGCGCTGACCGAAGGCCTGCTCAGAAAGCGAGCTTAATAGCGCGTTTTGCGCGTCCGGTCTGAGGTTGTTCTCTTCCAGTAACGACAACATCAGAGCGTTATCGCGCAGAGAACTGCCGTAATCCGCTATCCATTGCCGTTCGTCCTGACGCGGCGTATTCAGAGCCAGCGTAATGGCCTCTTCGCCGCGTCTGGCATCACCCATCGTGTTTAACGCGATGCCCAATTGCATCAGCGGCAGTCCTGAAGCCGCCTGACTACGGCGCTCCCAGATTTCGCGCAGCGCGCCGAGCGGCGCTTTCTGCTGACGCGCCAGTACCAGCGCGGCGTAAGCCTGAGCGGCAAAAGTACTGGCCTGGGTATTATCGCTATAACGAATCAGCATCGTGCCGGGATCCTGCAGATAGCGCAGCAGTCGCTCATTGCCCCGGTTAATGGCCTCCGGCGGGACGCTATATCCCTGCTCGCCCGCGCGAATGAGGAAATCCATCGCGTAGGCCGTTAGCCAGGGCTCTTCCGCCCCATTTTCATCCCATAGCGCAAAACCGCCGTTATCACGCTGCATCTGTAGTATGCGGGAGATGCCGATATCCACCGCGGCGCGCCGTTTTTCATCGCTATCGCCGGTAATACCGAGCGACTGCAATTGAGCGGCATTGGTATACAGCGCCGGGAATAACCCGCTGGTGGTTTGTTCCAGGCACCCGTACGGATATGCTTTCAGCTCGCGAATGTAGCGCGCCAGATTGAGCGGCGGTTTTCCGCTTAATAGCAGTTGTCCCTGTAACGTGGCTGGCGAGACGTTTGCCAGATGCTGCTCTGGTACATGCCAGCTCTCTCCCGGCGCCAGCGCAATGCCGCTATTTACCGTTTGGGCAGGCCAGGCCGGACGCACGCCGATTTGCCACTGCTTATGCTGCGCGCCGAGGGTTTCTCCCGGCAGATTCAGACCGCTAATGGTCGCCTGGATTTCGCCTTCGCCAAAACCTTCCAGCGCGCGTACCGGAACGAATAAGGTGGTGCGCACGCCCGGCGCCAGGTTGACCGGTTGCGGCTGTTGACTAAGCAGTTCCAGTAACCCACTGGCGGCGAGCGCAATATTCAGCGTCTGCGGGCGGTCGGTCAGATTGGTGACGTCCAGCACCAGTCGCGAAACATCCCCTCCCGCCAGAAAACGCGGCATATTCAGCTCGGCAATCACTGGCGCGGCGACAACGACTTTGCTTTCGCTGCGACCAAAATCGTCCGCTGTCCATGCCTGCGCCATAACCCGCAGTTCGCCGTTAAAGTCGCCAATCGGCAGCGTTACGACCCCTTCGCCCTGCTCATTGAGCGTGATCGGCTGCGCCTGCTGCGCGATGATATTGACATGGTTTACCGGCGGTTTTCCGCCGCGCTTAAGGTCGTCGCCATCGCCGCCAAAACGCAACGCCGCCAGCCGCCCCTGCCCTTCAATGACCTGGCCGTAAATATCGTAGATATCCGCACCGTAGCGTTTTTGACCGAAGAACGCCTGCCACGGGTCCGGCGTCGCGTAATCGGTGATATTCAATACGCCGCTATCGACCGCGGAGACCAGCACGTTGATCTGTTTTGGCATTTCGCCGTGTTTAACGCTGGCTTTCACCCTGACGGTGAGCGGCTGATTCGGGCGCATTTTAGCCGGGCTTTCCAGCGCCAGATCGAGGCGACGGTTTTCATCCCCCAGCGGTAGGTGTAGTAACCCCACGGCGCGTTTTGGCGTCGCGGAACGAGATTTATCGCCGGGACGCACCACCAGCGTACTGAGATAGAGATCGTGGCGATTCCAGGTTTTATCCACCGGAATCGTGAGCTCCAGACCTTGTGCCGGCACATCGATCGCCTGCCACCACAGCGGACCGTCGCTGGACTCCACCATGGCATAACCTTTACCGGCGACCGGCGCGGCGATATGCAATTTAATGGTGTCGCCTGGACGATAATTCGCTTTATCCAGTTTGAGGGTGACGCGATCCGGACGCGCCGCGCCGCTACCGTCGCTGTTATCCTGCCAGCTATAGCCGGCCCAGAAACGAACGCTGCTGACCGTCTCATTCGGCGCTTTGACCTCCAGACGGTACGCGCCCCATTCCACCGGGAAGCTGACTTTTCCGGTTTCATCCGCGTTAAGATCCAGCGTCTGCTCGCCCTCCACCAGATCTTTTTGATCAAACTGCGACTGCCAGCCTTCGCTTTCCGACCAGTTCCAGTAATAGTCGCGACGCTCGCGGATGAGCCGCACCTGTAAACCAGACACCGCTTTTTTCTCGCCCTGCGCGTTGGCGTAAACAATATCGAATGCGGCGTTGCTGTCTTCGTCGACAATCGGTTGATTAACGGTGGTATCCGTACGGTAGTCGTATACCGCTTTGGCGGCGAACTGTGGACGAATTCCCGGTAACGTATCGGCAGGCCAAATCGCCTGCTCTACGCGACGAGTGACCGGACGACCGCCAGACTCCAGCAGGCTGGCCTGTAGAATTACCTGCAGCGGCGAATGCGCTTCTTGCCACTGGCTGGCAGCACTCACTTCACCACGTCCGCCTTTATCCAACGTCAGTTGAACTTCGTCCAGGCTGCGCGAAAGATTCTCTTCAGCAATATTGCCGAACTGGAAGCCAGGCAAGGCCGCGACAGCGTCGCGCAGCGGACGCAGGAAAAGTTGCCCTTGCAGGGTATTGCCGTTAGCAGGCGCGCCATACAAGTAATAGCCGACAACGGAGAATTTCACCTCATCCGCAGGCGCCAGAGGTGTTTTTTGCGCCGTCAGGTTGAGCGCCATCCGCTCCGGCATAAAGTCTTCCACGTGGAAATCCCAACTCCGCAGCAAATTATCGCCGGTGTTGGCGCGGACATGCCACAAGCCGGTCGGCGCGTTGATATCCAGCGGATAATTCAAACGGTATAGCCCGTTTTCCGGCTGGCTGACGACGGTACGCATCACCTGTCCGTCTGGTTTTACCACTTCCAGCTTAACGGGTTGATCGGGCAGCGTTTTACCGTCGCTATCGCGCAGTAATCCGTTGAGGATAACCGTTTCGCCCGGTCGGTAGAGATCGCGCGGGCCGAACATAAAGAACTGCTTGCTGTAGCCGGGCGCGCCAGCGACATTAAATTCCGACAGATCCAGAGCCGGAAGCGTGAGATCGAGCAGCGTGGTCTGCTCCTCTTTACGCGCCAGTAATAGCGCCGCCGCTTTATCAGCTTCCAGTTGCACATGTCCCTGCGCGTCGCTCGTCGCCTGCGCCAGCGTCTGACCTTTATCATTCAGAAGAACAATCTCAATTCCCGACTGCGCCGCGCCGTTTTCCAGGCTTTGCGTAAAGATATCCAGCCGATTATGGTAACGGTGCGCGGACACGCCGATATCGCTAAGGGTAAACAACGTAGCGGCATTACTATAGTTGTAGTGTCCAGCCTGATTCATTACCGCCACATATACGCCCGCCTGTTGCAGCGGCTTAATATCGCTTAATGGCAGCAGCAGTTTCTCACGCGTATTGCGCGCCGGATTAAGATCAAAACGACCGGTATAAACCAGATCCGCCATTTTCAGCAGATTGTCGGACTCCCAGTTAGAGAGAGAACTACGGTACTCCCACTGGCTGACAAATGACGCCAGCGATCCGGGCTTAACGCGGAAAAAGTTCACATCAACATGGTTGACGTTAAGCGCCATGACCGGCAGTCCTTCCGCTATTTTCCCCGGTAGCAGCGATCCCCGGCTGGCAAAGCCGACGCTGGGCTGGACATCACGCGTGGTAATCGTTTTTTCATAAGACTTGCCGAAGGTGGCGTTATTCAGCGCTTTAACGGCGGGATCAACCGTGACCACCAGCACGCGTTCAGGTTCCAGATGACGTAACCTTAGCTCTTTTAAATTTGGCGCCAGCTCCCATGCGCCGTCAACGCTGCCGCTTTTCTTATCAACCACGTGAACCACACGGGAGAAATCCTGTTCAGGATCTAAAGGAATTGAAAACGTCAGCACCAGCGTCGCCGCGCCGTCGAGCTGCGCTTCGGAGGCGTCTAATAGCGTGAGCGCTTTACCCTGGCTTTGCTGCGCCAGCTTTTGTAGCTGTGCCGGGTCTTGCGCGGGCGAGGGCTGCGCTACGGCTGGCGCTTCGCTTTTAGTCGTCGGGGCGGTTTTATCGTTGTTATCGCATCCCGCCAGCGCCAGCATGATCATGCAGGCCACCACGCGTAAATGTTTCATCTTTCATCCCTGGCCTTAGCGGCCTGTCAGCAACGGTTGATGAGATATTATGCGCGAGAAATTTTATTGTGTAAGTCCGTATTACTGTGATGATGCGAAAATTTTACGCAGAAATGTGGTTTCGCCAGCCAAAACAGCCTCTTCTACTTGTCCCTTTTCGGGAAACGTCCGACAATTTGTCCATAATCAGGTAACAATGGAGATGCCCATGACCACCGCCTTTTTTGTCGCCGCCGACTGGCTTGCCGAACATATTGATGATCCGGAAATACAGATTCTTGACGCCCGTATGGCGCCGCCAGGACAGGAACATCGTGATATGGCGGGCGAATATCGCGCCGGACATATTCCCGGCGCGCTGTTTTTTGATATTGAAGCGCTTTCCGATCGCGCATCGCCGCTGCCGCATATGATGCCGCGCCCGGAAGCGTTTGCGGTGGCCATGCGTGAACTGGGTGTTCGCCAGGATAAACACCTGGTCATATACGATGAAGGCAATCTGTTCTCCGCTCCGCGGGCATGGTGGATGCTGCGCACGTTCGGTGCCGAGAAAGTGTCCATTCTGGCGGGCGGACTGGCGGGCTGGCAGCGCGACGAATGGCTATTGCGCGAAGGCGAGGAAGCGCATGAAGGAGGCGAGTTTGAGGCGAAATTCGCGCCGCAAGCCGTGGTGCGTCTCACCGACGTATTGCTGGCAAGCCATGAAAAAACCGCACAAATCGTTGACGCGCGTCCGGCGGCGCGTTTTAACGCTCAGGCTGATGAACCGCGTCCGGGGCTGAGGCGCGGACACATTCCTGGCGCGCTAAACGTCCCGTGGACGGAACTGGTGTATGAGGGTGAATTAAAGACCACTGACGAACTGAATGAGGTTTTTTTCAGCCACGGCGTGAGTTTCGACAGACCGATTATCGCCAGTTGCGGTTCCGGCGTGACGGCCGCGGTCGTGGTGCTGGCACTCGCCACGCTGGATGTGCCTGACGTCACGCTTTACGACGGCGCGTGGAGCGAATGGGGCGCGCGTAACGATTTACCGGTTGAACCCACTTAATATCTGCCATGCCGGATGGCGCTCACGCTTATCCGGCCTACCGTTCAGGCTGATGTAAAACGAATCTACAGACATTGTTTTTATTCAGCTCTTTTCCGCTGTCCTGCAAACGGGCATTATTTTCTCTTAATAAAATCCTATTTTTTATCGGTAAATACTTTACGCCGGGTATAAGGAGTATCATCACCGCTGTTTTGGTTTTCACCGGGAAATAACTCCTGTAAATATAATTTTTTAAGGATGGAAAATGGATATTTCACTCGCTAATTTAATTGAGTTGGTTAAAAAGGTTAACCGCAATAAGGTGCCTAATCCTATGCCTGCTGAGGAAATAAGTCGTCTGCGAGTGCGTAAGTATCGCGATCCGCAAAATACGGAAACCACTGAGTTACCTGAAAGCCTGAAGGCGCTACTGGCCTACGACCGCGATCTACTTAGCAATTATAATATGCCTGTGATTGAAACATTACAAAGATCTATTGATAAAGAGGGAGTAATTCATTCTTACTCCCCTGATGAAGAGGCGTATTACGGCGTTGGCATGGATGACTCAGGTATTGATATTGAAGATCTGATGCCTGTCTGGAGTAACGATCCCCGTCTTCCGGCATTAATTCGTATCGATCATGTCGGCGATCAGGCCATTTTTATCTATATCACAGAACGGGATGCCAACGGCGAATACCCTATTGCCCGCATGGAACGAAATGAATTCTGGCTGGCGGAGTCTTCCCTGGTGGAATATCTCTATAATATTATTTCGCGCGCTAAAGACATTGGCTTTACCGAAGAGGATTTACATCTTCCGCAATGGCAGGCACAGCAAAAAATGAATGAAAAACGCGATGCCGCTTTACTTGACCTGGAGAATTATCATGAGGAGCTTTGGGCAAAACTGGACGCGCTCGGCGATTAATCGACATGATGCCGGATGGCGCTCACGCTTATCCGGCCTACCGTTCAGGCTGATGTAAAACGAATCTACATAAATTCGGTTTAAGCAGGCCACAAAAAAACCGCTCAATTGAGCGGTTTTTTTGTGCTGGTCCGGTTCGCGGCCTTTCCAGCAGGCTTTGTTGCCATAGCAACGCAGGCACACCGTAGGGGATTAATACTCCCTTTTAAGGGAGCAAATGTCAATATGATTTATCGGGAAACTATTCAACATTTGAGGTATTATCTTTCCCGGCCCTTTCCGCCGTCTCGCAAACGGGCGCTGGCTTCAGGAGAGGATAACCCATGGCCGTAAGCGCAGGCACACCGTAGTGCCTGCTATCACGGCATTATCGCCAGCGGTGCTGCCGTGATGCGGTCTTCGCAAGGACCGCAACATGAAGGTACGATGCTTTTGTGTCGTGCTTCTTGTTTCTGGCACGTTGTGTCTTCACGCAGACAGAAGCCACCCAGGTAGCTCTGTTCCCGTAACGCTCAACGTCCAGAGCAGGTAAGCCAGGAGGCCGCCCTGTTGGGCGGCTTTCTTTTCTTCAGATGATGCGATTCTGTTTAAAATCGCGCAGGAACCCGCCCCAGCGGCGCTCGTAGAACGGTGCGATATGCTCGGTCATAAAGTGGCTGATACCCTGCTCGCCCTTTCTCACCTGACAAATATCGATCGGTTCGTCACCCGGTAACGTGTCGGTCGCCACATTGCCCGCTGCGTGAATGATCTCTTCAATATCGCCGTCAGCCTCAATGCCAATCAGCAGATTGGGTTGGGCGTCCGCATGTTCTTTAATCGCGCAGAGAAACGCGCGTTTCACCGGTTTGATGGTTTTAAACAGCGTAGTGAGGGAATCAATCATCTGCGACGGTGGCTCGGCCACTTCGGATAAAATAAGCGACTCGCCGCCTTCCAGCACTTCCTGCGTACTTAATGGACTGCCTTCCTCAGCGAGAAGCAGGCTGATTTCACGCGGCATAAACTCTTTGCCGGTCGGCAATTTAGCGTTGAGGAATAGCGTTTCGCCAAGCGTCATTTCAAACAGCGTGCGCGCCGGCATCACCACAAACGCCTGTTCGTCTTCCACGGCCTGCTGCAGCGCCTCCAGAGAAGTAAAGAAGGGAATGACGGTCGTGCCGTCTTCTTTTTCCCAGTGCTGCAAATCCAGAGCGCTGTCTTCCACAATCGCCTCGCCTTCGGCAGCGCTGCCCGGCACCCAGACGGTGGACTCCAGTAAGGTACGGAAAAATGCCGGACGATGCGCGGGCTCAGTCGCCGCTTTCTCCAGCAAGATTTCTAATTCATTTTTAGTTTCGGACATAGGAATCACAAATTATGTATATGGGTTGTAGGCCTGATAAGACGCACGGCGTCGCCATCAGGCAAAATGCCGGGTGGCGCTTCGCTTACCCGGCCTACAAAAACACCGTTCAGGCGGTCAGCAAATTCGCGATGGTGCGCACACCCAGACCGGTTGCCCCGGCAGCCCACTGCTCAACCGGTGCTTTGCGATAAGTGGCGGAACAGTCAATGTGCAGCCAGCCTTCGCGGTAATTTTCAACAAAGTGCGACAGAAAACCCGCGGCGGTGCTTGCCCCAGCGGGATACGCCGCGCTGCCGGTGTTGTTCAGTTCCGCAAAGTTAGACGGCAGTTGGTTACGGTGGAACTCCGCCAGCGGCAGACGCCAGAACGGTTCATTCTCTTGCGCCGCGCTGGTCAGCAAGCGCCCCGCCAGCGTATCGTCAAAACTGAATAGCGCATGATAGTCGTTACCCAGCGCCGTTTTCGCCGCGCCGGTTAACGTCGCCATATCAATGATTAGCTGCGGGTGTTGCGCGCTGGCGTCAATCAGACCATCCGCCAGTACCAGTCGCCCTTCCGCATCGGTATTCATGACTTCGACATTCTTGCCATTACGGTAGCGAATAATGTCGCCCAGTTTAAACGCATTACCGCTGATCAGATTATCGGCGCAGCACAGGAACAGTTTTACGCGTTTATTCAGCCCACGGGTAATGGCGAACGCCAGCGCGCCCGTTACTGTCGCCGCGCCGCCCATATCGGATTTCATTGAGTCCATAAAAGCGCTTTGCTTGATACTGTAGCCGCCGGAGTCAAAGGTGATACCTTTACCGACCAGGCAAGCATAAACCGGCGCATCTTTGTCTCCCGTCGGGTTGTAATCCAGCGCCAGCAGTACCGGCGGACGCTCAGAACCACGGCCTACGGTATGCAACCCCATATAGTTCTGCTCGCGCAGATCTTCGCCTTTGGTGATACGGTAAGTGACGCTATCGCACGCGACGCTGCACAGCAGATCCACCGCGCGCTGCGCCAGTTGCTCCGGCCCAAGCTCTTCCGCCGGAGCATTAATGGTGTCGCGCACCCAGTCAATAATGGTCAGGCGGTTATCCAGCTCCTGACGTTGGGCATCGTCTAAATCCGGCCACATTACGGTACGGACGCCTTTTGGTCCTTTGTAACCCGCCCAGAATGCCCAACAACGCTCGGTATCCCATCCTTCACCTGTCAGCGCGACCTGTTTTATTCCCAGGCCGTCGATTTTACGCGCCGCACGCTGGATCAACCCCAGATCGTCTTTACCGTTAAGATGCAAGGTAATACCGTCGTTATTAATACTGTAAGTGGCTTTATCGCCCCAGCGCGCATCGGCAGGCTGCGTGGAAAGCGTAATTTTCATGGCTTCTGTCATTGTTATTTTCCTTATTAGCAAACGGGCCGCCGTAGGGCAGCCCGTTATTTGACTTACTCTGCTTCATCCAACCAGACTAGCAGAATCGCCTCCAGAATTTTTTCATTGGATGCGTTAGGGTCGTCGTCAAAATCGTCCAGTTCACAGATCCACTGATGAAGATCGGTGAAACGAACGGTTTTAGGATCGACATCAGGATATACGTCGTATAACGCTTCGCCGATCTCGCGGCTATCGGTCCACTTGAGTCCCATACTACCCTCTGTTAATGCTCACGCGCATGGTTGATTGTGTAACGTGGAATTTCGATAACCAGATCGTCGTCGGTAACGCGGGCCTGGCAGCTCAGTCGACTTTCCGGCTCCAGCCCCCACGCTTTATCCAGCATATCGTCTTCTTCTTCCGAACTTTCCGGCAAGGAGTCGAAGCCTTCACGTACAATACAGTGACAGGTGGTGCAGGCGCACGATTTCTCACAGGCGTGTTCAATCTCGATGCCGTTGCGCAGCGCAACGTCAAGAATGGTTTCACCGGTCTCAGCTTCCAGAACTGCGCCATCCGGACAAAGATCCTGATGAGGCAGAATAACAATCTTCGGCATGTTAAACCTCGTCTACGGAATGGCCTTTCAACGCGCGACGAACCGACTGGTCCATGCGGCGAGCGGCAAATTCCTGGGTTTGTTTATCTACGTTTTTAATGGCTTGTTCTATGGCGTCAACATCATCGCCTTGTGCGACCGCGCTTAAATGTGCGGCGGCATCATCAATGCATTGACGTTCTGCGGCGCTTAACAGCGCGGCGTCGGCAGTTAGCGCGCCGGTCAAACTTTCCAGCACGCGCGCGGCTTCGACTTTTTGCTCCGCCAGCATACGCGCTTTCACGTCCTGCTCGGCAAAACTCATGGAATCCTTGATCATCGAGGCGATTTCACCATCGGTCAGACCATAGGAAGGTTTGACCTGAATGGAGGCCTCGACGCCGGTGGATTTTTCCATTGCGGTGACGCTCAACAGGCCATCGGCGTCTACCTGGAAGGTCACGCGAATATGCGCCCCGCCCGCCGGCAGCGGCGGAATCCCGCGCAGCGCAAAGCGCGCCAGCGAGCGGCAGTCCTGCACCAGTTCGCGTTCGCCCTGCATCACATGGATAGACATCGCGGTCTGGCCGTCTTTGAAGGTGGTGAAATCCTGCGCGCGCGCCACCGGGATAGTGGTGTTGCGCGGAATGACTTTTTCCACCAGGCCGCCCATCGTTTCCAGCCCAAGAGAGAGTGGAATCACGTCCAGCAGCAGCATTTCGCTGTCCGGCTTGTTGCCGACCAGAATATCGGCCTGAATCGCCGCGCCGATAGCGACCACTTTATCCGGGTCGATAGCGGTTAACGGCGTGCGGCCAAAAAATTCGCCCACCCGCTCACGCACCAGCGGTACACGGGTCGAACCGCCGACCATGACCACTTCCAGAACGTCCTGGGGATCAACGCCGGCATCTTTCAATGCGCGACGGCAGGCCAATAGCGTGCGCTTAACCAGCGCGGAAATGAGATCGTTAAACTGCTCGCGAGTGATCTCCCCCTGCCAGCCCGCAACGTTAACGCGAACGGTATCGGCATCGCTTAAGGCGATTTTCGCCGCAATCGCGGCATCAAGCAGTTCGCGCTGAACGCGATTGTCGCTACGATCGGCAATTCCCGCCTGCTCACGAATATAGTCCGCCAGCAGATGGTCAAAGTCGTCGCCGCCGAGCGCAGAATCACCGCCCGTCGCCAGCACTTCAAACACCCCGCGGCTCAGGCGTAAAATAGAGATATCGAAGGTACCGCCGCCGAGATCGTAAACAGCAATAACGCCTTCTTTGCCTGAGTCCAGACCGTAGGCAATCGCCGCCGCCGTCGGTTCGTTGAGCAGGCGCAGTACATGCAGGCCTGCCAGCCGCGCGGCGTCTTTCGTCCCCTGACGTTGGGCATCATCGAAATAGGCGGGAACGGTAATCACCACGCCATCCAGCTCGCCGGAGAGCGATTCGCTAGCCCGCGCGGCCAGCGCTTTGAGAATATCAGCCGATACGCGTACCGGATTGAGCAATCCAGCCGCCGTGTCAATCATCGGCAGCCCATTAACGCTTGCCTTAAACCGGTAAGGCAGATGCGGATAGCGCGCCTGGATATCCGCCAGCGAGCGTCCCATCATGCGTTTCACAGAGCTGATAGTGTTGGCCGTATCCTGCGCGGCATTGTCGCGCGCAGCGTAACCGACCGTATGGCCCTGCTGCTGATAGTGAACCACTGAAGGCAACAGGTGGCGCCCTTCGTGGTCAGGCAGAGTTTCCGCCTGGCCGCTGCGAACCGTCGCAACCAGAGAGTTGGTAGTGCCTAAGTCGATGCCCGCCGCCAGACGACGCTGATGCGGCGCGGCGCTCAGACCAGGCTCACTAATTTGTAATAAGGCCATGTTAGATTCCAGTTAAAAATCGAGCAGCTTTTCTTCGAGTTGTTCTGCGCTGCTTCGCAGTTTATCGAGAAACCGCAGTTTGCGCACCGTATCCGCCGCCGCGTCCCACGCGGCGTTGTCCAACTGTTCCACCATTTGCTGAAGACGAGCATCAAACATCTTTTGTACGCGTTTGATGAAGCTTTCCAGCCGCACGTCGTCTTTTGATTGCTCGATATCGTCCAGCTCTTCGCGAAGCGTGAGTTGTTCCATCAGAAACGCGGTGTCGCGTACCGTATGCTGCTCACTGGCCAGATCGAACCCGTGTAAGGAAAGCAGATACTCCGCGCGCGTCAAAGGATGACGCAGCGTTTGCCAGGCCTGGTTGATCGTGGCGGATTGCTGGACGGCGGCAAGCTGCTGCGCCTGAGTGCCGTTGGCAAATTTGTCAGGGTGATACTGGCGTTGCAGATCCTGAAAACGAAGGCTCAGCGCCTGGGTGTCAATCTGATAACGGGCTGGTAAGCCAAAGAGGGTGAAGTAATCCATAACATTCTCAGGGATAGCCTGTCAGAACAAACCCCACACGCAGGCGACCACGGTGGGGTTATACCTTCTTACTTCGCGCCGCAGATGCGTTGTCTGCGCGGGTTCCCCCAGTCACTGACTCAAGTAAGCGCCTGGGGATTCACTCGCTTGCCGCTTTTCTGCAGCACGAATGCTCGGTATAACAGCGGAACACGGTTACACGTGGAAGCTTTCGCCGCAACCACACTCATCTTTCACATTCGGGTTGGAGAATTTAAACCCTTCGTTCAGACCTTCTTTTACGAAGTCCAGCTGTGTACCGTCCAGAAATTGCAGGCTCTTGCCGTCAACCACTACCTTAACGCCTTTGTCTTCAAACACGGTGTCTTCCGCCGTTGGCTCGTCAACAAATTCCAGTACATAAGCCATACCTGAGCAGCCGGAGGTTCTCACGCCCAGACGCAGACCAAACCCTTTACCACGGTTGGCCAGGAAGGTATTAACTCGCGCTGCTGCACTGTCGCTAAGTGTAATCGACATAACAAAACCTCAATGTTAACGTTCTATTTTATTTCGCTTCGCGTTTGCTTTTGTAATCCGCAATAGCGGCTTTAATCGCGTCTTCCGCCAGAATAGAGCAGTGAATTTTCACCGGCGGCAGCTCCAGTTCGTCTGCAATGTCGGTGTTTTTAATCGCCTGCGCTTCGTCCAGGGATTTCCCTTTCACCCACTCCGTTACCAGAGAACTGGAGGCGATAGCGGAACCGCAGCCGTAAGTCTTGAAGCGCGCGTCTTCAATGATACCTTCATCGTTAACTTTAATCTGCAACTTCATGACGTCGCCGCAGGCCGGCGCGCCAACCATGCCGCTTCCCACGTTATCGTCGTTGTTGTCAAACGACCCTACGTTACGCGGGTTCTCATAGTGATCGATTACTTTTTCGCTGTAAGCCATTATAAATTCTCCTGATTCCGATACCGATTAATGATGTGCCCATTCGATGCTGTTCAGATCCACACCCTGCTTGTACATTTCCCACAGTGGAGAAAGGTCACGCAGACGGCCAATGGATTTACGAACCAGATCAATGGTGTAGTCGATCTCTTCTTCAGTGGTAAAACGACCTAAAGAGAAACGGATAGAGCTATGCGCCAGTTCGTCATTCATGCCCAACGCGCGCAGCACGTAGGACGGTTCCAGACTGGCGGAGGTGCAGGCGGAACCGGAAGAGACCGCCAGGTCTTTCAGCGCCATGATCAGCGACTCGCCTTCAACGTAGTTAAAGCTCACGTTGAGAATGTTTGGCGCGCCCTGCTCAAGGTCGCCGTTCAGGTAAACTTCTTCAATATCTTTGATGCCGTTCCACAGACGGTTACGCAGACCGCGCAGACGGGCCATTTCGGTCTCCATCTCTTCTTTCGCGATACGGTAAGCTTCGCCCATGCCGACGATCTGGTGGACAGGCAGAGTACCAGAGCGCATACCGCGTTCGTGCCCGCCGCCATGCATCTGCGCTTCAATGCGAATACGCGGCTTACGACGCACATACAGCGCGCCAATGCCTTTCGGACCATAAATTTTATGACCGGAGAAGGACATCAGATCCACTTTCAGTTGGCTCAGGTCGATAGGCAGTTTGCCCACGCTCTGGGTGGCGTCAACGTGGTAGATGATACCGCGCGCGCGGCACATTTCGCCGATGGTCGCGATATCCTGCACCACGCCGATTTCGTTGTTCACGTGCATGATGGAAACCAGAATGGTGTCGTCACGCATCGCTGCTTCGAGCTCGTTGAGATCGATGATGCCGTTGCGCTGCGGTGCCAGGTAGGTCACTTCAAACCCTTCGCGCTCAAGCTGACGGCAGGTGTCCAGCACCGCTTTGTGCTCGGTCTTGCTGGTGATGATGTGCTTGCCTTTTTTCTGATAAAAGTTGGCAGCGCCTTTAATCGCCAGGTTATCGGACTCCGTCGCCCCTGAGGTAAAGACGATTTCACGCGGGTCGGCTCCGACCAGTTCAGCAATCTGGTTACGGGCGATATCTACCGCCTCTTCAGCCTGCCAGCCAAAACGGTGTGAACGAGACGCCGGGTTCCCAAAGGTTCCGTCCAGGGTCAGAAACTGCATCATTTTCTCGGCAACACGCGGGTCCACCGGCGTGGTTGCGGAGTAGTCGAGATAAATCGGTAATTTCATTGCTCTTAAACTCCGTACATCACTCAATGCAAGGAATCAGGCAACCGGCTGGATGTACGACCGTGTTGACGGGACGTCCGCGTCCCGGCCTGATTCTGAATTCTTTTTTACGCTTCATCCTTCAGACGACCGCGGCATTCACCGCATGAGGCCGCCAGAAGAGATGGCGTAATATTTTAATTAAGCACGTAATTTAACGTCGATAGCGTCCTGCGCACGACCACTGGCGCGCGGCGCGTCATGCGTGTGCTGGCGACCAGACACATCCAGAACTTCCTGGTTGTTTACCAGTTCACCAAGGGTGATGTTGTTCAGGAAACCGGTCAGACGGTCGCTCAGATCGCGCCACAGAGCGTGGGTCAAACATTTATCGCCGCCCTGGCAGCCACCTTTCCCCTGGCAGCGGGTCGCGTCAACGGACTCGTCCACTGCGCTGATCACTTCGCCGACCGCGATACTGCCAGCATCTTTACCCAGCAGATAACCGCCGCCCGGCCCGCGTACGCTGGAAACCAGACCGTTTTTACGTAAACGGGAAAATAGCTGTTCCAGATAAGAAAGGGAAATCCCCTGACGCTCAGAAATATCAGCCAACGGTACCGGGCCCGCTTCGGAGTTGAGCGCAACGTCTAACATTGCGGTCACGGCATAACGCCCTTTAGATGTCAGTCTCATGTCTTACTTAACCTCAAACTCGCCCCTGCCCGGGGTTTTTTATTGTAAAATGGGGGTATTGCATAGCAGGGACAAGTCTGACATTCCCGAGTAATTTGGTCAACTATTTACTTGAGTAAATTAGTCAGGTATTTAGCGTTCCGTGCGGTATTAACGCGGTTACTTGCCTTTATTCTGCTGCTCAATAGACGCCAGAATCCCACGCAGAATATTCAACTCCTGGCTTTCCGGGCGGGCGCGGGTAAACAGACGGCGCAATTTATTCATCACCTGCCCCGGATGGTTTTCGCGAATAAAGCCAGTGGAGAGCAACGTCTGCTCCAGATGGCCGTAGAAACGTTCAAGATCGTCCACCAGCGGATACGGCGTCTCTTCATGATCTGCCGCGTCGCCGTTTTCCTGCGTTGCCAGCCAGGCCATACGGACTTCATACGCGATGACCTGTACCGCCATCGCCAGATTCAACGAGCTATACTCCGGGTTAGCGGCAATCGCGACGTGATAATGGCATTTTTGCAATTCATCGTTAGTCAGCCCGACACGCTCACGACCAAAAACCAGCGCAACCGGCGTATTTGCCGCTTCCGCCACGCTTTTTAAGCCGCACTCGCGCGGATCAAGCATCGGCCACGGCAGAGTGCGGGAGCGGGCGCTGGTGCCGACCACCAGGCTACAGCCAACCAACGCTTCATCCAGCGTATCGACGATCTGCGCATTACCGATCACATCGCTGGCGCCTGCCGCCAGGGCGATGGCCTGGGAGTCCGGTTTCACCAACGGGTTTACCAGCCACAGGTTAGTTAAGCCCATGGTTTTCATAGCGCGAGCCACAGAGCCCATATTGCCGGTGTGGGAGGTTTCCACCAGCACAATTCGAATGTTTTGCAGCATTGTCTTTCTTCAGCTAAAGATTATTCTGACATCTTACCATAAAACCAAGACAGATTCCGATCTCGCTGCTATACTCTGCGCCGTTTTCCCGTTCTTTAACATCCAGTGAGAGAGACCGATGCATCCGATGCTGACCATCGCCGTGCGCGCAGCGCGCAAGGCGGGTAATGTAATTGCCAAAAACTATGAAACTCCGGACGCTGTAGAAGCGAGCCAAAAAGGCAGTAACGATTTTGTGACCAACGTAGATAAGGCCGCTGAAGCGGTAATTATCGACACCATTCGCAAATCTTACCCGCAACACACTATTATCACCGAAGAAAGCGGTGAGCACGTTGGCACAGATCAGGATGTTCAATGGGTTATCGATCCGCTGGATGGCACCACCAACTTCATCAAACGTCTGCCACACTTCGCTGTTTCCATTGCTGTACGCATTAAAGGCCGTACTGAAGTGGCTGTCGTTTACGATCCGATGCGTAACGAACTGTTCACCGCCACCCGCGGTCAGGGCGCGCAACTGAACGGCTACCGTCTGCGCGGCAGTACCGCTCGCGATCTGGACGGCACTATCCTCGCTACCGGCTTCCCGTTCAAAGCCAAACAATACGCAACCACCTACATTAATATTATCGGCAAGCTGTTCACCGAATGCGCCGATTTCCGCCGCACCGGTTCCGCCGCGCTGGATCTGGCCTATGTGGCTGCAGGTCGTGTCGATGGTTTCTTTGAAATTGGCCTTCGTCCGTGGGATTTCGCCGCGGGCGAACTGCTGGTTCGTGAAGCGGGCGGTATCGTCAGCGATTTCACCGGCGGTCATAACTACATGATGACCGGTAATATCGTGGCGGGGAATCCGCGCGTCGTTAAAGCCATGCTGGCGAATATGCGCGACGAACTGAGCGATGCGCTGAAGCGCTAAGTCTCTTCGGCGGATGGGGCCACTCATCCGCCGTGCCTTTTCAGGCGTTTTTCCTAAACACAGCCTCATCGCTTTACTTGCCTGCATGTTTTTGTACGATCGCTCCCTGCTCCGCTATTGGCATAAAGCGGCAAGGAAGCGAACATGACCCTTCAACATACCCGACGCATCGTCAAATCCCTTTTTATTCTGTTTATTATTGTGGTCTGTATTTACCTGCTACCCCGCGTAGCGATCAATGCCTTTTATTACCCGGACAATAAAGTCTATGGACCAACCCCTGCCGAAGCTGAATCCATTACCTTTACCGCCAAAGATGGCACGCATCTGCACGGCTGGTTTATTCCCACTGCTTTCGGCAGGCCGGAAAACGCCGTCGCGACGGTGATTCATGTCCATGGCAACGCCGGAAATATGTCGGCGTACTGGCCGTTAGTCAGCTGGCTGCCAGAACGCAACGTAAACCTGTTTATGTTTGATTACCGTGGTTTTGGCGAATCTGAGGGCACCCCATCACAAGAAGGGCTACTGGATGATACGAAAAGCGCAATAGATTATGTGCGGCATCGCGACGACGTTAACCCCGAGCGCCTGGTACTGCTGGGGCAGAGCCTGGGCGGTAATAATGTACTGGCCGCCGTAGGCCACTGCGTAGGCTGCGCAAATATGCGCTACGCCGACCAGGCGGGCATACGTGCGATTATTCTCGACTCAACGTTTTTATCCTATTCCTCCATCGCCAACCAGATGATCCCGGGCAGCGGCTATTTGCTTGATGACCGCTATAGCGCGGATCGCAATATCGCCAGCGTCAGCCCCATTCCGGTATTGATTCTTCATGGCACGGCAGACCATGTTATTCCCTGGCAGGACAGTGAGAAATTGTATGCCCTCGCCCAAGAGCCCAAACAAAAAATCTTCATTCCTGGCGGCGATCACATTGATGCTTTTTCCGGACGTTATGCAAACCTTTACCGTGATGCAATGATTAAATTTATTCAGACCGCGCTATCCGCTAAATAGCGCGACGCTGTATATATGCATATTTTATGATTAAGAATATATTTATTATACCGATAGTAAAAACCATTTTTTCCCGTTAGCGAAGGCGGTGGATTAGCGCTAGCGTAACAGTAATATTCAACTGATTTTTATAACAATTTATTTTCATTTGTTTTTCCTGAATATTACTGTGGAGTATGTGATGGCTATCAAAATTACGCCTGACGAGTTTAGTCTGCTTATCCAGCGATTAAACAAAAAATGGCGCGTGTTTGCCCCGTCCGCAGAGTTTCGCGGCGGACGTTTTTCCGACACTGACAACATTATTTATCAACGAATTAGCGGCTGGCGCGATCTCATCTGGCACGAGAAATCGCACATGTCGCCGAATACCATTATTGCCCCTATCACCGAAACGCTCTTTTATTTCGATAAAGACACCATTCAAATTGCCGAGACAGACACTTCCCCGATAATCATCTTTGCCCGCGCCTGCGACATTAACGCCATGTCGCGGCTGGATTATATGTATTTATCAAATGGGAATAATTCCGATTACAGTTATCAGCTGCTACGGGAGCATATTCGTTTTGTCCTTATTGAGTGTGAAGAAAGCTTCGAAAATTGTTTCTGCGTCTCAATGGGTACCAATAAAACTGACTGTTATAGCGCCGCCATGCGTTTTAGCGATGAGGGCGCGCTTGTCAGCATCCGCGATCCCTTTATCGAGGCGGCGATACAAGGGCTGGGGCAGGAGACTGACTATACCCCCTCTTTCGTCAGCGAAAACCGGGAAACCGTCGTCACGCCGGACAGCGTTTGCCGCGATCCGCAAAAAATTCGCGACATTCTCACCCGCCATCCGCTATGGGACGCCTACGACAGCCGCTGCATCAGTTGTGGCCGCTGCACTACCGGGTGCCCAACCTGTACCTGCTATAGCGTCTTTGACGTCGCCTATGATGAAAATCCGCAGCGCGGCGAACGCCGTCGCCAGTGGGCAAGCTGCATGGTGCCGGGCTTTAGCGACATGGCCGGCGGTCATGGTTTTCGCGAAAAACCCGGCGAGCGTCTGCGCTACCGCGCCCTGCATAAGGTCAATGACTACAAAGCGCGCAACGGCATTGAACATATGTGCGTCGGCTGCGGCCGCTGCGACGATCGCTGCCCGCAATACATCAAATTTTCTTTTATTATCAATAAAATGACCGCTGCCGTTCGGCAGGCGCTGGCAGAGGAGGCATAACGCATGTCACATTGTTCCTGTCATGATAAACCGCAGCACAGTTTGCTGCCTGCGGCGTACCGCATCCTCAGTATTACTCGCCACACGCCGCTGGAGTGGAATTTCCGCGTGGCCGTCGATTTTCCCGCGCACTGGGGGCAATTTGTTGAGGTGTCGCTGCCGCGCGTCGGCGAAGCGCCCATCTCCGTTTCCGACTACGGCGACGGCTGGATAGATCTGCTGATTCGTAATGTCGGAAAAGTGACCAGCGCCCTCTTTACGCTGAAAGAAGGCGACAACGTGTGGCTACGCGGCTGCTATGGCAATGGCTATCCGGTCGATACGCTGCGCCATAAACCCTTACTGGTTGTCGCAGGCGGCACGGGCGTCGCGCCGGTGAAAGGCTTAATGCGCTATTTCGTTGAGAATCCGCAGGAAATTGGTCAACTGGATATGATTCTCGGCTATAAAAATCGCGATTGCGTGCTGTACAAAGAAGAAATGGCAACGTGGCGCGGCAAACATAATCTGGTGCTCACGCTGGATGAAGGCGAGGCTGATGACCGTTACCAGATTGGCCGGGTGACCGATCGGCTTGCCGACATGACGCTTAGCGATATCGACACCATGCAGGCCATCGTCGTTGGGCCGCCAATAATGATTACCTTTACCGTAAAAATGCTGCTGCAAAAAGGGCTCAAGCCGGAGCAAATCTGGGTGGACTACGAACGCCGGATGGCCTGCTCCGTCGGGAAGTGCGGCCACTGCCGTATGGGCGAAGTGTATGTCTGCACCGACGGCCCGATATTTAACTACGCCGTCGCGCAACGTTTTGCCGATTAAGGAGAACATCATGAGCATTGATATTGATATCATTAAAGCCCGTGCGAAAAACGAATATCGCCTGTCAAAAGTGCGCGGCGAAGCCATGATCAGCGTCCGCATTCCCGGCGGTATTTTGCCCGCGCATTTGCTAACGGTGGCGCGTGACATCGCCGAAACCTGGGGCAACGGACAAATTCACCTCACTACCCGCCAGAAGCTGGCGATGCCGGGTATCCGTTACGAAGATATCGACAACGTGAACGCCGCGCTGGAGCCGTTTCTTCGCGAGATTGAAATAGAACTGTGCGACGTCCAGGTTGAGGATACCAAAGCGGGCTATCTCGCTATTGGCGGGCGAAATATTGTCGCCTGTCAGGGGAACCGCATTTGCCAGAAAGCCAACACTGACACGACCGGTCTGTCCCGTCGTCTTGAAAAACTGGTCTATCCCAGCCCTTATCATCTCAAAACGGTCATCGTCGGCTGCCCGAATGATTGCGCGAAGGCGTCAATGGCCGATCTGGGAATTATTGGCGTGGCGAAAATGCGCTTCACTGCCGATCGCTGTATCGGTTGCGGCGCCTGCGTGAAGGCCTGTAGTCACCACGCGGTAGGCTGCCTGGCGCTGAAGAACGGCAAAGCGGTCAAAGAAGAGTCCGCCTGTATCGGCTGCGGCGAGTGCGTGCTGGCCTGTCCGACGCTGGCCTGGCAACGTAAGCCGGATCAGCTCTGGCAAGTCCGTCTGGGCGGACGCACCAGTAAAAAGACGCCGCGCGTCGGCAAGCTCTTCCTCAACTGGGTGACTGAAGATGTGATAAAGCAGGTGATCGTTAACCTGTATGAATTTGAAAAAGAGATGCTCGGCGGAAAACCGATCTATCTACATATGGGCCATCTGATCGACAAAGGCGGCTACCTGCGTTTTAAAGAACGGGTACTGCGCGGCGTTCAGCTCAATCCGGAAGCGATGGTCGCCGAACGCATTTACTGGGCCGAAGACGAATCCGTCGCGCGGATGCATCTCAAACCCGCCGGGCACTAATCAACCACGCCATGGCCGCAGCCCGCCCACAGGCTGCGGCACGCTAAACCACATGACCAACGCCGCAACAAGCAGTATGACCCCTCCGGCCAGCGCCAGCGTTGACCAGCCTACCTGCCGCCATAACGCCGGCGCTTTGTTTCCACTGAGTTTCACCGCCAGAGCACGAAAAGTGTGTACCAGCAGCGCCAGCGAGGTAATCGTTAGCGAGGTTCCCGCCGCCATTGCCAGTACCGACGCCATTCCCCAGCTAAAAACGCCAATCACTTTACTGAATAACAGCACCATTATCGCGCCGGAACAGGGCCGCATCCCCATAGACAGTACGATCATGAGTCGCGCGCGCCAGTCATCGCCGCTATGCAATTGTTCCTGCGTCGGTAAATGCTGATGTCCGCAGCCGCATTTTTCATGGTGAACATGGCGCGGCGTAAAAGCGATAAAGGCAGGTTTACGTAGCAGCGCGCTTAACCTTTTTATGGCCCGCCAGCACAGCAAGATGCCCAGCCCGCCAACTAACGCATAGCTCCCCTTTTCCAGCCAGAAACCGCTCAGATGGAGCTGCCTGGCCGGAAGTTGCAATACGGTCAGCACGCCCACCACCAACCCGATAGCCACGAACCCCTGTAATAACGCGGCGGCTAGGGTTAACACGATACTTGATTTCAGCTTCGAAGGATGCGTCGCCAGCCATGTCGCGATCACCACTTTGCCGTGTCCCGGCCCCAGCGCATGAAGCACGCCATACATAAAACTCAGCAGAAGCAACGATCCGCCCGCCCGCTCGGGATGCGTCGCCACCGCGTTAAGCAGCGCGCTCAACTGCTGATTTACGTCCCGCTGCCAAAGAGCGCTTTTCAACATCACCTGCGGCCAGGCCTGCCACATCCACAGACCGCCAACCAGCATCAGTAGCAGGAATAACGCCAATGGCCACAGCGAGAGCCAGCGCCGCCCCGGAGCGCGTTGAGAAAAAATTACTGACATTGCAAGGTCACCGTTTGGGCAAACTGTTTACCTAAATCCATATCCTCCGGCGGCGCGTCCTCTTTATCCAGCGACTGGGCGAAACGTAGTGTCTCTTCGCCGGGCGCAGGAGTATAAACCTGAATCCGACACTTTTCGCGCAGCGGTTCCGGCATCGTGATATCGCTGTCCTGGTCATAATGCATATCGACATAATAAGAGGGATCAAACGTTGAAAAGGTATAAGTCTGTCCGCTTAACGGCTGCGGTTCAGCCAGCGGTAGCGTAAAGGTCAATACCGCCTGATGCGCGTCACGCGTCATACCGTATTCTGTTGGCCTGTTTTTAAACTTCACTTTCGCGCCATTGCGCCACACTTCTGTAAAGTAGTGCTGCCCAAGTACGTTAGCCATCACTTCCGCCGCCAACTTTTTCCATATTTCTGACCCCGGTGCCGCGTTTCCGGCGTCATACAGCAGATCTGCGGACGTCAGCGCGTCCATTGTCCAGCGCATTTTTAACGCCACAAATTGCTCATTTTCACTGACCACCTGCGTTTGCAGACGGATGAAGCTGTGCGGATGCGCCGCCGCCACGAAAGATAAAACGGCAAGAAATAGTGTTAAGGCGCTGCGTTTCACTGGCTTCATCTGTTCCTCGCGATAAAAATTCTGTGACGTTCCTCAGCATTCCTGGCCTAAAAGCACGCTTATCACATTTTTCACGCGCAAACTTTAGCTATCCTTACCAGACAAACTAACGGGAGACCTGACAGATGATGCCGACAATTGCCCCACCATCTGTACTTTCCGCTCCCCAGCGCCGCTGTCAGGTATTGCTGACGCTTTTCCAGCCGGAGCCAATTGCCACGGTGGAAATCTTCAGCGCGCTTAATGGCGTTGATGATGATACTGCCCGTGAGGATATCACTGAGACAAGCCTGGAGATCCAGCGCTATCATCGCCTTGCCATCACAACATGCCAGAACGGTTGCTATCGGATCGAAGGTACAGCACTCGATCAGCGCCTTTGCCTTTTACACTGGCTCAGGCGCGGCCTGCGTTTATGCCCGACCTTCGTCACGCAACAGTTTACCCCGGCCTTAAAAAACGCGCTAAAGCAGCGCGGTATCGCGCGTCCGCTGTATGACGATATTAATCTGCACGCGCTCATCAATCTGTGCGCCCGCCGGTTGCAAAAACCATTTGAACATCGCGACGTGCAGTTCCTGCGTCTCTTTTTACAGTATTGTCTGCTACAACACCATGCCGGCATCACCCCGGAATTCAACCCTGTGCAGCAGATTTGGGCGCAGTCGTGCGCGGAATATCCACTCGCCCAGGAAATTGGTCGTCACTGGCAGCGCCACGTGATGCAGGCCGCACCGCTCAATGAAGCGCTGTTTATGGCGTTACTGTTTTCAATGATTCGCCTCCCCGACCCGATTCGCGACACGCATCAACGGGCGCAGCAACTGCGGCTGGAGGTGGCGCGGCTGGTGCTGCGCTTTCGAGAAAAAGGGAACGTACGCTTCAGCGACGAACAAGGGCTTAACGATCAGTTGTATGTCCATCTCGCCCAGGCGCTGAACCGAAGTTTATTCACGATTGGCATCGATAATACGCTTCCGGAAGAGTTCAACCGTCTTTATCCGCGTCTGGTTCGCACCACACGTGAGGCGCTCGCCGGGTTTGAAGCCGAATATGGTATCCACTTTTCCGAGGAAGAGACGGGGCTGGTGGCAGTGATTTTCGGCGCCTGGCTAATGCAGGATAACGATTTGCATGAAAGACAGATCGTATTGTTAGCGGATAAAAATGATGCGCTGGAGACGCATATTGAGCAGCAACTGCGTGAACTGACCCTGTTGCCGCTGAATATCAGACGGGTATCGCTCCAGGCGTTTCAAAAAGAGGGATGCCCGCGCGGCGTAGCGCTGATTGTTACCCCTTACGCCACGCCGCTACCGCTCTTCTCACCGCCATTAATTCATGCGGATCGCACCCTCACAGCGCACCAACAGCAGCAGATCCGCAAGATCCTGGAATCATGACGCGGCAACCACTTTGGGCCGAAGGAAGATAGCAGGCAATGCCACCAGCGCCATAATCCAGAACACGCCGCCGCCCAGATGTTGATACAGAAAACCGGCAAATACCGTCATAATCGCGATGCTGCCGCCCATCGCCACAGCGGAATAGACGGCCTGCAAACGAATCACCTCGCTTCCCTGACGCGCAGCGATATAACGCATGGCGGCCAGATGGCAAACGGTAAACGTGCCACAGTGCAGGATTTGTATCACAATCAGCCACGGCAACGCCGTACTCCAGCCCATCAGTCCCCAGCGTACCATCCCACACACAGCGGAAAGCAATAGCAAGTCGCGGGCGCTAAACCGACGGAATAGCTTTTTACTCAGGGCGAAAATGATCACTTCCGCCACCACGCCCAACGACCATAAATAGCCGACCGCCGATGCTGAATAGCCAGCCCCCTGCCAGTAGATGGCGCTAAAACCATAGTAGGCGGCGTGCGCCCCTTGCAGCAAGCAGACGCAGGCGAGAAAACGCCAACTTTGTGCCACCAGCGTACGCCAGGCGGGCCAGCCTGCGCTCTCCTGCTGACGGCTTTCCCCTTGCGGCGGCACGCTGGGACGTAACAACATACCCAGCAACATCGAGGCGACGCCGAGCGTCAGTAGCGCCAGAATCGCCTGGTAATCGTATAAACTCACCAGCTTACCGGTCAGCGCCGACCCTATCACGAAGGCGATGGACCCCCACAGCCGCACCCGACCATAGTCCAGGGTAATTTGCTTTTGCCAGGTATTGGCCAGCGCATCGGTCAGCGGCACCAGTGGTGAAAAGAAGAGGTTAAACCCAACCATCACCACCATTAGCCACGCGACATGCGTTCCTGCCCAAAATGCCAGCGCAAATACCAGCGTCAGCAATGCCAGTACGCGCAGCGCGGAGATCAACCGCGAAGGATCGCTTACGCGAGGCGCAATGAGCAGACTACCGAGAAAACGCGCGACCAGACCCACGCCCAGCAGAAGACCGATGGTTTCCGGCGTTAGCCCAAGACCTTTGAGCCAGACGCTCCAGAAGGGCAGAAAAATACCGTAACTAAAGAAGTAGGTGAAATAACTGAGCGCCAGCCAGCGCGTGGAATGCAATGCCATGATTCCCTCCCGTTTGGAGGCGATAGTCTGGCGGTAAACGGTTGCGCTGGCAAGGGTAACATAAGATTAACAAGCGGAGGGAGAAGTTCAAACGGCAACGCCGCCGGATAATGACTTCCGGCGGCGTCACGTTATGGCGCATAAGTAATGCCCGACAGACGCAACGCCATCGGGACATTTACACAACACAAACGCTTACGCGTAAACCGGGAAGCGGGCGCAGATATCCAGCACTTTCGCTTTCACGCGTTCAATGGTGGCTTCATCATTGATGTTGTCCAGCACGTCACACATCCAGCCAGCCAGCTCTTTCACTTCCGCTTCTTTGAAGCCGCGACGAGTAACCGCCGGAGAACCAATACGGATACCAGAGGTCACGAACGGGCTCTTCGGATCGTTCGGCACGCTGTTTTTGTTCACGGTGATGTTAGCACGGCCCAGCGCGGCGTCAGCTTCTTTACCGGTCAGGTTTTTATCCACCAGGTCCAGCAGGAACAGGTGGTTCTCAGTGCCGCCAGACACCACTTTGTAGCCGCGGTTCAGGAACACTTCTACCATCGCTTTGGCGTTTTTCGCCACCTGCTGCTGGTAAACTTTGAACTCCGGCTCCATCGCTTCTTTCAGCGCTACCGCTTTACCCGCGATCACGTGCATCAGCGGGCCGCCCTGCGCGCTTGGGAACACGGCGGAGTTCAGTTTTTTGTACAGCTCTTCATCGCCGCCCTTCGCCAGGATCAGGCCGCCGCGCGGACCCGCCAGGGTTTTGTGGGTGGTGGTGGTGACAACGTGAGCGTGCGGAACCGGGTTCGGGTAAACGCCTGCGGCAATCAGGCCCGCCACGTGCGCCATGTCGACAAACAGGTATGCGCCGATGCTGTCAGCGATTTCACGCATTTTTGCCCAGTCAACCACGCCGGAGTAGGCAGAGAAGCCACCGATAATCATCTTCGGCTTGTGCTCTTTGGCCAGCTTCGCCATCTCGTCATAGTCAATTTTACCGGACTCATCGATACCGTAAGGTACGATGTTGTACAGTTTACCGGAGAAGTTAACCGGGGAGCCGTGAGTCAGGTGGCCGCCCTGCGCCAGGTTCATCCCCAGAACGGTATCGCCCGGCTGCAGCAGCGCGGTGTAAACAGCGAAGTTAGCCTGAGAACCGGAGTGCGGCTGCACGTTAGCGTAGTCGGCGCCGAACAGTTCTTTCGCGCGGTCGATAGCCAGCTGCTCAACGACATCAACGTATTCGCAACCGCCGTAGTAGCGCTTGCCCGGATATCCTTCAGCGTATTTGTTGGTCAGCTGAGACCCCTGCGCCTGCATCACGCGCGGGCTGGTGTAGTTTTCGGAGGCGATCAGTTCGATGTGCTCTTCCTGACGTACTTTTTCCTGCTCCATAGCCTGCCACAATTCGGCATCATAATCGGCAATGTTCATTTCACGCTTTAACATCCGCATCTCCTGACTCAGCTAACAATAAAATTTGTGCCTGAAAAGGCAGTCCGTGGGACTTCGGCCAACAGTATAACCGAATCATTCTTCGATAACAGGCCTTGACAAAGGTTTTTACGCAAACGATTACCTGTGCGTCAGATAAGGGTTTCCTGAACGAGAGCCTGACGAATTTCAACGGATTTCTTTTCAGCTTTGTGATGCAGATTTTTCACGTTGTTACCTCCATAACGTAAAGCAGAGAAGATCCATTTACAATGCAAGGGTATTTTTATAAGATGCATTTGATATACATCATTAGATTTTCACATAAAGGAAGCACGTATGCTTGACGCACAAACCATCGCTACAGTAAAGGCCACCATTCCCTTGCTGGTTGAAACAGGACCGAAACTGACCGCCCACTTCTACGACCGTATGTTTACGCATAATCCGGAGCTCAAAGAAATCTTCAATATGAGCAACCAGCGTAACGGCGATCAGCGCGAAGCCCTGTTTAATGCTATCGCGGCCTACGCCAGCAATATCGAAAATTTACCGGCGTTGCTGCCGGCGGTAGAAAAAATCGCGCAGAAGCACACCAGCTTCCAGATTAAGCCGGAGCAGTACAACATCGTCGGGACGCATCTGCTGGCGACGCTGGACGAAATGTTCAACCCGGGCCAGGAAGTGCTGGACGCGTGGGGCAAAGCCTATGGCGTACTGGCTAACGTCTTTATTCATCGGGAAGCCGAGATTTATCACGAGAACGCCAGCAAAGACGGCGGCTGGGAAGGCACGCGCCCCTTCCGCATCGTTGCAAAAACCCCGCGTAGCGCACTGATCACCAGCTTTGAGTTTGAACCAGTCGACGGCGGTACGGTGGCGGAATACCGTCCCGGGCAGTATCTAGGGGTCTGGCTGAAGCCGGAAGGTTTTGCGCATCAGGAGATCCGCCAATATTCACTGACCCGTAAACCCGATGGCAAAGGGTACCGTATTGCCGTGAAGCGTGAAGACGGCGGCCAGGTATCAAGCTGGTTACACAATCACGCCAGCGTAGGCGATGTGGTGCATCTGGCTGCGCCGGCAGGTGACTTCTTTATGAATGTCGCCGCTGATACCCCCGTTTCGCTGATTTCCGCTGGCGTCGGCCAGACGCCGATGTTGGCGATGCTCGATACGCTGGCGAAAGGACAGCATACCGCGCAGGTGAACTGGTTCCACGCGGCGGAGAACGGCGACGTTCATGCGTTTGCCGACGAAGTGAGCGAGCTGGGCCGTACACTGCCGCGTTTCACTGCCCATACCTGGTACCGCGAGCCAACCGAGGCCGATCGCGCCCAACGCGTCTTTGACAGCGAAGGGCTGATGGATTTAAGCAAACTGGAAGCCGCGATCAGCGATCCGGCAATGCAGTTCTATCTTTGCGGCCCGGTAGGCTTTATGCAGTTTGCCGCAAAACAACTGGTTTCACTTGGCGTGAATAACGAAAACATTCATTACGAATGCTTCGGCCCGCATAAGGTGCTGTAATTGCAAGAAATCCTCTGAAAAAACGGGCGTTATCGTTAAGGCGAACGCCCGTTTTCCTCCCCGTTCCCCTGCTTATTGCGCTGCTTTTTATGCCTTTCTTTTACAAAAAAGGGGAATAAAAAAAGTCTGTGCAAATCGTGTTATTATTAACGTTTGACTTAGCTCGTTAGGGCATCTTTTTATGCAGCAACCTGTTGTACGCATTGGAGAGTGGCTGGTTACACCTTCTGTTAATCAGATCAGTCGTCAGGGACGCCAGATTACTCTTGAACCACGGCTGATCGATCTTCTGATGTATTTTGCGCATCATCCGGATGAAGTGTTAAGCCGGGATAACATTATTGATCATGTCTGGATGCGCACCATCGTGACCAACCATGTTGTCACCCAAAGCATTTCTGAACTACGCAAATCATTAAGAGATGGCGGAGACAGCAATGCTGAATACATCGTTACCGTACCTAAACGCGGCTATAAGCTGACGGCGCCGGTTATCTGGTGCGAAGAAAATAGCGATGAGATCGATAATTCATCAACGTCGCCGCCGCCGCCGATCGCAGCAATGAATGCAGAACCGACAGAGGGGGCTACTGCCGCTACGCCTGTGCCGCCCGCCTCTTTGCAAACGCCGACTAAAAAGGCGAAAAAGCCGCGTATCGCCGCTTTCTGGACGTGGGTAATGTTCCTACTCTCGCTGGCGACGCTGGTGGTGTTTATCGTGATGTCGGTGGTAGATCATAATGCCGCGGTAACAAAAACGCGGTTATTACTTAACCCACGAGATATAGATGTTCGTTTTGAAGGCGGCAATTCCTGTAATAACTGGGTCTCGCAGGAGTCCTACGCCATCGGTCTGGGCGGCTTAATCACCGACCTGCTGAACACCTACTCGACCTTTATGGTGCACGATAAAACTAATTACCGGGTCAATGAGCCAAGCAGCTCCGGTAAGACGTTAACCATTCAGTTTGTCAATCAGCGCCACTATCGGGCGCAGCAGTGCTTTATGTCTGTGGTGCTCATTGATAACGCCGATGGTTCAACCATGCTGGATAAGCGTTATTTCGTCACCAATACTAACCAGTTGTCCATCCAGGATGATCTGTTTAATAGCCTGTCTTTCGTTTTAACACAGCCCTGGCCTAATCGTATGCGAGAACAACTGGCCCTGTTCAGAACGCCGCAAAATACCGCGCTGATGCGTTTTTATGAGGCGCGCCAGCTTATTCTGAGCGGCGATGCGCAGGCGCTAAGTAAAGCCAGCGATATTCTGAATGGCATTATTAAGGAAACGCCTGATTTCAACTATGCCTATGAATATAAAGTGCTGGTAGATGTATTACGGCAATCACAACAGCCGTTTGATAAAGAACAAGTGGCTGCGCTGAACGAAGAGTTTAAAAAAATAGATCAAATTCCGGGCGTTGAGAAAACGTCTGTTTATTATAAAATCAAGACCGTTGATCTTTTGGGCAAAGGTGATATCGATGCAGCGTATGAGGAAATCAATAAAAGCATCGAGCTTGAAATGTCGTGGTTTAACTATGTCCTGTTGGGGAAAGTTTACGAAATGAAAGGTGAGAATCGTCTGGCCGCTGATGCCTATCTGACCGCCTTTAATTTACGTCCAGGTGAAAACACGCTGTACTGGATCGAGAACGGCGTATTTCAGACATCCGTTCAGAAAATTGTCCCTTATCTGAATAGTTTTCTGGCAGAAGATTAAATTTAACGCTGAACCATGACAAATAAAAGCGAAAAGATATTAAATTTTTCGCTTTTATTTTGTGAAGAACATGTTGCCAAAAATAGCTTATGTTAATTTTGGCAACATGTTCATCGCAAAGAAATGTAAATATAACTCTTTGTAATTAAACGATGTTTATCCTTTCATGATATTTTCCATGATAATTATATGTTAATTCAAAAAAATCAATCTATCAGTTTTTTCATGTTTGTGTTTATTTCACTTTTTCTTTAGGACTTATCTCAACCCATTCGTTAATCTTGTCGACAGTTGAACGGGCACGCAGCATATATGAAGCATAAGCCCGGTTCTTAAAAATACAGCTCAGGAGAAATGAACATGAGTTCTGTCAAAAAGATCGGGCTATTTGCCTGTACTGGCGTCGTTGCCGGTAATATGATGGGGAGCGGGATTGCATTATTACCCGCCAACCTTGCCAGTATTGGTGGCATTGCCATCTGGGGCTGGGTAATTTCTATTATTGGGGCAATGTCGCTGGCTTATGTTTATGCGAGGCTGGCAACCAAAAACCCTCAACAGGGTGGCCCTATCGCTTATGCTGGGGAAATATCTCCGGCGTTTGGTTTCCAGACCGGCGTTCTTTATTATCACGCAAACTGGATTGGTAACTTAGCCATCGGTATTACCGCTGTTTCTTATCTTTCTACGTTCTTCCCGGCATTAAATAATCCAATACCGGCAGGTATTGCCTGTATTGCTATCGTCTGGCTGTTCACTTTTATTAATATGCTGGGCGGGGCCTGGGTCAGCCGCTTGACAACGATTGGCCTATTCCTGGTGCTGATCCCGGTAGTCTTGACCGCAGTCGCCGGCTGGCATTGGTTCGATATCGCGACCTATCACGCGAACTGGAACACGTCTACGACGACCGACTCTCACGCCATTGTTAAAAGTATTCTGCTCTGCCTGTGGGCGTTCGTTGGCGTTGAGTCTGCCGCCGTCAGCACCGGCATGGTGAAAAACCCGAAACGCACCGTACCGCTGGCAACCATGCTGGGTACCGCGCTGGCAGGCATCATCTATATCGCCGCGACTCAGGTTATCGCCGGGATGTTCCCAGCTTCCGTTATGGCCTCTTCCGGCGCGCCGTTCGCTATCAGTACCTCCACGATTCTGGGTGGCTGGGCTGCGCCGCTGGTTTCCGCCTTTACCGCTTTCGCCTGCCTGACGTCTCTGGGCTCCTGGATGATGCTGGTCGGCCAGGCTGGGGTTCGCGCCGCCAACGACGGCAACTTCCCGAAAATTTACGGTGAAATGGATAAAAACGGTATTCCGAAAAAAGGTCTGCTGTTGGCTGCGGTGAAAATGACGGCGCTGATGATTCTGATCACCATCATGAACTCCAGCGGCGGTAAAGCGTCCGACCTGTTCGGCGAACTGACCGGGATTGCCGTACTGCTTACCATGCTGCCGTACTTCTACTCCTGTGTTGACCTGATTCGCTTCGAAGGGTTCAACATCCGTAACTCGGTAAGCCTGATTTGTTCTGTACTGGGCTGCGCATTTTGCTTCATCGCACTGATGGGCGCCAGCTCGTTCGAACTCTCCGGCACCTTTATCGTCAGTCTGATCATCCTGATGTTCTACGGTCGCAAAATGCACCAGCGCCAGAACAACGACAGCGACAACAATACGGCTGAAGCGCTTTAACCGCTAACTCCTTTTTCTCAAAGCCCCTTTCGTCACCTGCTATAGCGTAGCGGGAGGGGCCCACTTTACCAGGAACAAGACTATGAACGTTATTGCTATCATGAACCACATGGGCGTCTACTTTAAAGAAGAGCCTATTCGTGAACTGCATCGTGCACTGGAAGGTTTAAATTTCCGTATCGTCTATCCAAACGACCGAGAAGACCTGCTGAAGCTGATTGAAAATAACTCCCGCCTTTGCGGCGTCATTTTCGACTGGGATAAATATAACCTTGAGCTTTGCGAAGAGATTAGCAAGCTGAACGAGTATATGCCGCTGTACGCCTTCGCCAACAGCTACTCTACGCTGGACGTCAGCCTCAACGATCTGAGAATGCAGGTTCGCTTCTTTGAATATGCTTTAGGCGCCGCAGCCGATATCGCGGCGAAAATTCGCCAGAATACCGATGAATACATCGACAATATTCTGCCGCCGTTGACAAAAGCGCTGTTCAAATATGTGCGCGAAGGGAAATACACTTTCTGTACGCCAGGCCACATGGGCGGGACCGCTTTCCAGAAAAGCCCCGTCGGCAGCATCTTTTATGATTTCTTCGGCCCGAACACGATGAAATCCGATATTTCGATTTCCGTTTCCGAACTGGGTTCGCTGCTGGACCACTCCGGCCCGCATAAAGAAGCAGAAGAGTATATCGCCCGCGTCTTTAACGCCGAACGTAGCTACATGGTGACGAACGGCACCTCTACGGCGAACAAAATCGTCGGTATGTACTCCGCGCCGGCAGGCAGCACGGTACTGATTGACCGTAACTGCCATAAATCGCTGACCCATCTGATGATGATGAGCGACATTACGCCGATTTATTTCCGCCCAACCCGTAACGCCTACGGTATTCTTGGCGGTATCCCGCAAAGCGAGTTCCAGCACGCCACTATCGCTAAACGGGTAAAAGAGACGCCTAACGCAACCTGGCCGGTCCATGCTGTTATTACTAACTCAACCTATGACGGTCTGTTGTATAACACTGACTACATCAAGAAAACTCTGGATGTGAAGTCCATTCATTTTGACTCCGCCTGGGTGCCTTACACCAATTTCTCCCCTATTTATCAGGGTAAATGCGGTATGAGCGGCGACCGTGTAGAAGGCAAAATCATTTATGAAACCCAGTCCACGCATAAACTGCTGGCGGCGTTTTCACAGGCATCCATGATTCATGTTAAAGGCGACATTAACGAAGAAACCTTTAACGAAGCCTACATGATGCATACCACCACTTCTCCGCACTACGGTATCGTAGCGTCTACTGAAACCGCAGCGGCGATGATGAAAGGTAATGCGGGTAAACGCCTGATTAACGGCTCTATTGAACGTGCGATTAAATTCCGTAAAGAAATTAAACGCCTGAAAAGCGAATCCGACGGCTGGTTCTTTGACGTATGGCAGCCGGAACATATCGATGGGGCTGAGTGCTGGCCGCTGCGTTCAGATAGCGCATGGCATGGCTTCAAAAATATCGATAACGAACACATGTACCTCGACCCGATCAAAGTCACTATCCTGACGCCGGGGATGAAGAAAGACGGTACGATGGATGAGTTCGGTATTCCGGCAAGTCTGGTCGCCAAATATCTCGATGAACGCGGCATCATCGTAGAAAAAACCGGTCCATACAACCTGCTGTTCCTGTTCAGCATTGGTATCGACAAAACCAAAGCTCTGAGCCTGCTGCGCGCGCTCACTGAATTTAAACGCGCCTTTGACCTGAACCTGCGCGTCAAAAACATTCTGCCGGCACTGTACCGCGAAGCGCCTGAGTTTTATGAAAATATGCGCATCCAGGAACTGGCGCAGAATATTCATAAACTGGTCGAACATCATAATCTGCCGGACTTAATGTACCGTGCGTTTGAAGTGCTGCCGAAAATGGTGATGACGCCGTATACTGCGTTCCAGAAAGAGCTGCATGGCGAAACGGAAGAGGTGTATCTTGAAGAGATGGTTGGTCGCGTCAACGCCAACATGATCCTTCCTTACCCTCCGGGAGTGCCGCTGGTGATGCCTGGTGAAATGATCACCGAGGAAAGCCGTCCGGTACTGGAATTCCTGCAAATGCTGTGCGAAATCGGCGCTCACTATCCGGGCTTCGAAACCGATATCCACGGCGCCTATCGTCAGGCAGACGGACGTTACACCGTTAAGGTGCTGAAAGAAAATACGAAATAAGTACCAAAGGGAAGTGGCTTGCCACTTCCCTTTTTTCACGCAGCAAGGAGACTTTATGAAAACACCCTCACAACCGCGCGCGATTTTTTACATCGTGGCGATTCAAATTTGGGAATACTTCAGCTTTTACGGCATGCGTGCCTTACTCATCCTTTATCTTACCCACCAGCTTGGTTTTAATGACAGCCACGCGATCAACCTCTTCAGCGCCTACGCCTCTTTAGTTTACGTTACCCCTATTCTTGGCGGCTGGCTTGCCGACCGCCTGCTTGGCAACCGCGTGGCGGTTATCACCGGCGCCTTATTGATGACGCTGGGTCATGTGGTATTGGGCTTAGAATCTGATTCAACGCTGAGTTTATATGCGGCGCTGGCCATTATTATCTGCGGCTACGGCTTGTTTAAATCCAATATTAGCTGTCTGCTGGGCGAACTTTACGCCCCTGATGACAACCGCCGCGACGGGGGATTCTCGCTGCTCTACGCCGCCGGGAATATTGGATCGATAGCCGCGCCGATCGCCTGTGGTCTGGCGGCGCAGTGGTATGGCTGGCATGTCGGCTTTGCGCTGGCGGGCGTGGGAATGTTCATCGGCCTGCTCATCTTTTTAAGCGGTCATCGTCACTTTCAGCAGACGCGCGGTGTTAATCGCCCCGCGCTGCGGGCGGTTAAATTCGCCCTTCCAACCTGGGGTTGGCTGGTATTAATGCTGTGTATCGCGCCGGTATTCTTCACCCTCCTGCTGGAAAATAACTGGTCTGGCTATGTGCTGGCCATTGTCTGCGTCTTCGCGGCGCAACTCATCGCCCGTATTATGGTTAAATTTCCCGAACACCGTCGCGCCTTGTGGCAAATCGTTCTGTTAATGATCACCGGCACTCTCTTCTGGGTTCTGGCGCAGCAGGGCGGAAGTTCGATCAGTTTATTCATCGATCGTTTTGTCAACCGCCACTGGCTGAATATGACCGTCCCCACCGCATTGTTCCAGTCGGTCAATGCGATTGCGGTGATGGCGGCGGGCGTGGTGCTGGCGTGGCTGAGCAGCCCGAAAGAGAGCGCCCGCTCGGTGCTGCGCGTCTGGCTTAAATTTGCCGTGGGGCTGGTATTGATGGGCGGCGGTTTTATGCTGCTGGCGCTAAACGCGCATCAGGCCCGGTTAGACGGGCAGGCATCAATGGGAATGATGATCGCAGGTCTGGCGTTGATGGGCTTTGCAGAGCTGTTTATTGATCCGGTCGCGATGGCGCAAATTACCCGCCTCAACCTGCCTGGCGTCACGGGCGTACTGACCGGTATTTATATGCTGGCGACCGGCGCGGTCGCTAACTGGCTGGCTGGCGTCGTCGCGCAACAAACCACGGAATCGCAAATTAGTGATACGGCGGTAGCCGCCTACGGACACTTTTTCTCGCAAATGGGCGAGTGGACGCTAAGTTGCGTGGCGCTGATCGTCGCCATTGTCGGCCTGAGATGGGTTTGCACCCGGACTACATCGGCGCTACCGCAGGGCGATTAAACGGTGGTTCGCTGCCCACAAGGAGGAGACGGGCAGCGAATCGGCACATCAGATAGCCGCGTCGTCTTCTTCGCCAGTACGGATACGAATAACGCGGGCGACATCAAAGACAAAGATCTTACCGTCGCCGATTTTCCCCGTCTGCGCGGTACGAATGATGGTGTCAACACAGGTATCCACGATGTCGTCAGGCACAACGATTTCAATTTTTACCTTCGGCAGAAAATCCACCATATATTCCGCGCCGCGATACAGCTCGGTGTGGCCTTTTTGACGGCCAAAGCCTTTGACTTCGGTGACCGTCATGCCGGTAATACCTACCTCGGCCAGCGCTTCACGGACATCGTCCAGCTTGAAGGGTTTAATAATCGCATCAATCTTTTTCATGCTATTCCTTGAAAAGGTCGCCTGTGTTTTGATCGGTTAAACGTAACATATTTCGCACTACTTTACGGCATGAAAACTACTCTTTGAAATCATTCGCATCCAGTTCGTGACGGGAGAGTAGCTTATAGAATTCCGTGCGGTTGCGCCCCGCCATCCTTGCCGCGTGCGTCACGTTACCTTTGGTAATTTGCAGTAACTTGCGCAGATAGTTCAGTTCAAATTGGTTTCGCGCTTCGGCAAAAGTTGGCAGCGCGGTGTTTTCGCCTTCCAGCGCCTGCTCGACCAACGCATCGCTGATCACCGGCGAAGAGGTTAACGCCACGCATTGTTCAATGACGTTGACCAGTTGGCGCACGTTGCCCGGCCAGCTTGCCGTCATCAGCCGTTTCATTGCATCAGTAGAAAAGGCGCGAACAAACGGTTTATGCCGCTGTGCCGACTGTCTGAGCAGATGATTAGCCAGCAGCGGAATATCCTCGGTACGCTCCGCCAGCGCCGGAATTTTCAGGCTCACGACATTCAGCCGGTAGTACAAATCTTCACGAAATTCGCCCCGCGCCATCGCCTTCGGCAGATCGCGGTGCGTCGCGGAAATAATTCGCACATCGATATCAATATCGCGATTGCTGCCCAGCGGCCTGACTTTGCGCTCCTGTAACACCCGCAGCAGCTTCACCTGTAACGGCGCGGGCATATCGCCAATTTCATCCAGAAACAGCGTGCCGCCTTCCGCCGCCTGGAACAACCCTTCACGATTGCTCACTGCGCCGGTAAAGGCGCCGCGCGCATGGCCGAATAATTCGGACTCCAGCAACTGTTCCGGTAACGCGCCGCAGTTGATGGCGACAAACGGCTTGTTACTGCGCGGGCTGGCATTATGAATCGCCTGTGCGAAAATCTCTTTCCCGGTGCCGCTTTGTCCGTTAATCAATACGCTGACATCCGACTGCGCGACCATGCGCGCCTGTTCAAGCAGTCGCAGCATCAGCGGGCTACGGGTAACGATAGCGTTGCGCCAGCTATCGTCCGTCGCGGGAGCGGACTGTTCCAGCGCTTCATCTATCGCTTTATATAACGCGTCTCTGTCGATCGGCTTCGTCAAAAAGCTGAATACGCCTTTCTGGGTAGCGGCCACCGCATCCGGAATAGAACCATGCGCCGTCAGAATGATAACCGGCATTCCCGGCTGTACTTTCTGAATTTCTGTGAACAGTTGCATACCATCCATTTCATCCATGCGCAGGTCGCTTATTACCAGATCCACTTTTTCCCGATGCAGTACCCGCAGTCCTTCCTGGCCGCTCTCTGCGGTCACGACGCTGTATCCTTCACTGGTCAGGCGCATACCGAGCAATTTCAGTAATCCGGGATCGTCATCGACCAGCAGCAGGTGCGCCGGTTTACGGCTTATCATGGCGTTACCTCATCTTGTGACGGCGCCGCGCCATCTTCAGACGTCGCGGGTTTGTCATTCGTATGCGGCGTATCGGCGTTGTAATTCCCTGCCGGTTTTCGTGTCGAAAGCTGGCGCTCAATATCGGTTAAACTCTCCAGCTTACGGGTGGTAAGATCGAGCTGCGTTTGCAAGGCCTGTTGCTGCTGGCGCAGCGCATCCAGCTCACTATCTGACGTTTGCTGGAGTTTGCTATAACGCTGACGTTCGGCAGAAAGTGCTAATTGCAGCGCCTGACCGTCATGCCAGATTTGGTAGACGGGCCGTACCTGAGCCGGTATTTGCGCGCTTAACGCCTCCAGACGGGTCACTATGGCGCGCCGCTCCGGCGGCGTAATTTTTGCATCCGCCAGTAAGATCCCGCGCCTGAAGGCATTTTGCCAGTTATCATCCGTCAACGCGCGCGCCTCTGCGCGCGACTGAACCGGCATCAGACGATCGGCGCAGTCAATCGTGCGTAGCCAGTACAGCGGATTCGTCTCTACCGCCTGCCCGCGTAGCGACCAGATATCCGCGCACGCCGTCGGGAGATAATCCGCCAGTTGATAATGGGGGAGCGTGTCCTGCGCTGCGCTACCGGGCAGTTGCTGTGAAGCATGGGGAACACATGCGGTCAGCGCCAGACACGATATGCCCACCGGTATTCCCCACCGCAAAAGGCATCGTTTAATAGTTTGGACGAAAACGTGTGACATACGCACCAGGCTTAAATTCATATTAGTGTTTGTCAGATGCAGGCAATGGCAGCGAGATGCGAAAACAGACTTCCTGCGCGTTGTCATCCACCAGTTGGATCTCTCCCTGCATTCGACGAATACAATCTCTGGCGATACTCAGCCCTAACCCACTGCCTTTTACCGCCCCTTTTCGCTGGTGGCTTCCCTGGAAAAAAGGCTCAAAAATCATTTCTCTTTCGGTTTGCGGAATCGGTTCGCCGCTATTAACCACATCGATATAAACCGTGGAGCCCTGAGAGCGACTACGGATACAAATGTTACCGGATTCAGCGCCATAGTGCACCGCGTTGGAATAGAGATTATCCAGCACGCTCATCAGCAACATGGGCTCTGCTATGCAGCGTTCGGCCTCCAGGTCGACATCGGTATGCATCATTTTAGCGCGGGCAGGCAAACTGTGGGCGGAAACCACCATATCCACAAGCGGCGCGATATCGACCGCTTCCAGCTCTGTGGCACTGTCTACCAGTTTCCGGTTGTAATCAAGCAATTGCTCAATCAATTTTTGTAAATTACGACTGCTGTCATCCAGAATATCGACCACCTCTTTTTGCTCCGGCGTCAGCGGCCCAACCACCTGATCGGCCAGCAGCTCTGTCCCCTCGCGCATACTGGCCAGCGGAGTTTTCAGCTCATGGGACAGGTGACGTAGAAACTGATGGCGCTGGGATTCCAGCCACGCCAGACGCTCACTCAGCCAAATAATGCGCTGCCCCACCGATCGTAATTCACGCGGACCGGTAAAGGTGACGGTATTCCCCAAAGAACGGCCTTCGCCCAGGCGATTAATCATCCGTTCAATTCCTTTCACCGGCCCGATAATCATGCGGGTAAAAAGTAGCACCATCGCCAGGCTCACCAGAAATAGCACCAGCGCCTGCCAGCCGAAAAATTGTCCGCGCTCGGCGATTTCTTGTTGTAACTGCTGCCCGCGCGAGTAAACCACAGTACGCGTCGCCTGCACCATTTCCGTATTCGCGTTGGCAAAGGCCTCCAGACGCGCGGCCGCTGCCGCTTCCGGGCCGCTATCTTTACACTGCAATTGCGCCAGCGCGTTTAAATCCTGGCGTAACGCCTGATACAACTTATCATCCGGCAAGACGCCGGCATGGGCGTCCAGCATATCGCTATAGCGCTTACGCTGGCTTTGATACACTTTTGCCAGCGTCGGATCGTCAAGCACGCAATACTGTCGGTAGCTTCGCTCCATCTCCAGCGCGACGTTGGTCATCGCCTCGCTGCGCCGGGCGTCAATAAGCGTGCTGCGGTTAGTCACCGCAGCCTGATCGCTTAACGCGTTAAGGCTTTGCCACGCCTGCCAGGCCAGAACCAGCAACGGCAGCAGGATCAGCAAAAAGGCCAGCATGACCAATTGTCGTAAAGAACGGGGGAAAACAGACCAGCGCTTCAACGTGTCGCTCACATAAAAGAAGAATAAAAAAGATGCTAACCGAGGGAAGCGCCAGATACAACAAAGCCGGGCTAAACCCGGCTTTGTTATGGAATAAGGCGGTGCCTAACTCGACGTTTCGCCCGGAGGTTGATAAAGCTACGCTATTATCAGAAGTTGGACGGCAGGCACCTTGTTGTGCGTCATTCGAAGTTTATGTAGCGCGTCCCTAAGGGGCTGACATAAGAAGGTGAATGAGCCACTGGTTACCATTATGCAGTAATTGTGCCAACATTCAAAAGACTTTGCTAACATAATGATAGATATGAAAAATATCGTTATTCATGCTCAAAATGGCTCTGCCTGTTTTTTACCCTTTCTGTCGCCAATCAGCAACACCTGCAACACCTAAAAACAAAATCATTTTAAATCAAATGGTTAAATGTCTCTTTTTGGCGACAACCTACCTCCACTCATGTCGGGATTTCCCGACACTTTAATCTTGCGGCATAAGCACTAGTTTATTGCCGGATGGCGGCGTAAACGCCTTATCCGGCCTACCGCTTGACGTTCAAGACGGTAGCTACAACCGCGCTTCCCCGTGGGCCTGATAAGCGCCGTCTACAAAAAAGCCCCTCGTGAAGAGGGGCTTAATGGCTATCGGGCTAATTAACCAAGCTGCTTACGCGCATTACGGAAGATACGCATCCACGGGCTATCCTCGCCCCAGTTTTCCGGGTGCCAGGAGTTGGCGACGGTGCGGAATACGCGTTCCGGATGCGGCATCATAATCGTCACCCGACCGTTTTCGGTCGTCACCGCCGTGATGCCGTTCGGCGAACCGTTCGGGTTAGCCGGATAGGTTTCGGTCACCTTACCAAAGTTATCGACATAGCGCAGGGCGACCAGGCCTTTGCTCTCAAGCGAGGCAAGATGCGCATCGTCACGCACCTCAACGCGCCCTTCCCCATGGGAAACCGCAATCGGCATCTGTGATCCTACCATTCCTTGCAGCAGCAGCGATGGGCTTTGCGTCACTTCCACCAGGCTGAAGCGGGCTTCGAAGCGGTCAGAATGGTTACGTACAAAACGCGGCCACAGTTCGCTGCCCGGGATCAGCTCGCGCAGATTCGACATCATCTGGCAACCGTTGCACACGCCCAGCGCCAGCGTCTGCGGACGATGGAAGAAGGTTTCGAATTCGTCGCGCACCCGAGGGTTAAACAGAATGGATTTCGCCCAGCCTTCACCCGCCCCCAGCACGTCGCCGTAGGAAAAGCCGCCGCAAGCCACCAGCGCATGGAAGTTGCCCAGACCGATACGACCGCCCAGCAGGTCGCTCATATGGACGTCAATCGCGTCAAAGCCCGCACGATGGAACGCCGCCGCCATCTCCACGTGAGAGTTCACCCCCTGCTCGCGCAGTACAGCGACTTTCGGTCGTGCGCCTGTCGCAATGTACGGCGCGGCGATATCTTCATTAATATCAAACGACAGCTTCACGTTGAGGCCCGGATCGGCATCATTCGCTTTCGCCTCGTGTTCCTGGTCGGCACATTGCGGATTGTCGCGCAGACGCTGCATCTGCCAGGTGGTTTCCGCCCACCAGACACGCAGCGTAGTGCGGCTTTCGCTGAATACCGTCTGGTCATTAGCGGTAATCACAAAGCGATCGCCAGCCAGAGCCTGACCAAGGTAGTGGACGCAGTCAGCAAGGCCGTACTGCGCCAACAGCGCTTCGACCGCGTCTCTGTCTTCAGCGCGTACCTGAATCACGCCGCCCAGCTCCTCGTTGAACAGTGCGGCCAGATGGTCATCGCCCAGCGCGGCGATATCGACCTGCACGCCGCAGTGGCCGGCAAAGGCCATCTCGGCCAGCGTCACCAGCAGACCGCCGTCGGAACGGTCGTGCCAGGCCAGTAATTTACGCGCAGCGACCAGCGCCTGCATGGCGTCATAGAAGCCTTTCAGTTGCGCGACGTCACGCACGTCCGCGGGTTTGTCGCCAAGCTGACGATAGACCTGCGCCAGCGCCGTTGCGCCCAGCGCGTTGTGGCCCTTGCCAAGATCGATCAGCAGCAAGGCGTTATCTTCCGTTGACAGCTGCGGCGTAAGGGTGTGACGCACGTCCTCCACGCGGGCAAACGCGGAAATCACCAGCGACAGCGGCGAGGTCATTTCGCGCTGTTCGTTACCTTCCTGCCAGCGGGTTTTCATCGACATCGAATCTTTGCCCACCGGAATCGTCAGGCCAAGCTGCGGACAGAGTTCCTCTCCCACCGCTTTAACCGCGTCATACAAACCGGCATCTTCGCCAGGATGACCGGCTGCCGCCATCCAGTTAGCGGAAAGCTTAATGCGCTTGATATCGCCAATCTGCGTCGCGGCAATGTTAGTCAACGCTTCACCGACGGCCAGACGGGCGGAAGCGGCAAAGTCCAGCAGCGCCACCGGCGCGCGCTCGCCAATCGACATCGCTTCGCCGTAGTAGCTGTCGAGGCTGGCGGTAGTGACCGCGCAGTCAGCCACCGGAACCTGCCACGGGCCAACCATCTGGTCACGCGCCACCATACCGGTGACGGTACGGTCGCCAATAGTGACAAGGAAGGTTTTTTCCGCCACGGTCGGCAGATGCAGAACACGATTTACCGCGTCGGCAATCGTGATATCCGCGCGGTTCAGCGCATCGCCTTTCGCCTTCAATGTTTGCACATCGCGGGTCATTTTCGGCGTTTTGCCCAGCAGGACATCCAGCGGCAGGTCGATCGGCTGATTGTCGAAATGGTTATCATGCAACGAGAGATGCTGTTCTTCGGTAGCGTCGCCAATGACCGCATACGGCGCGCGTTCGCGCTTACACAGTTCATCGAACAGCGGCAACTGGTCAGCCGCGACCGCCAGTACGTAGCGCTCCTGGGATTCGTTACACCAGATTTCCAGCGGGCTCATGCCCGGCTCGTCGCTAAGAATGTCGCGCAGTTCGAATTTCCCGCCGCGCCCGCCGTCGCTCACCAGCTCCGGCATCGCATTGGAGAGACCGCCCGCGCCCACATCATGGATAAACAAGATTGGGTTAGCGTCGCCCAACTGCCAGCAGCGGTCGATCACCTCCTGGCAGCGGCGTTCCATTTCCGGGTTATCGCGCTGAACAGAGGCAAAATCGAGATCCGCATCAGACTGGCCGGAAGCCATTGACGATGCCGCGCCGCCGCCGAGGCCGATATTCATCGCCGGGCCGCCAAGGACGATCAGCTTCGCGCCAACAACGATCTCGCCTTTCTGCACGTGATCGGCGCGGATATTACCGATCCCGCCCGCCAGCATGATCGGCTTATGGTAGCCGCGCAGCTCTTCACCGTTATGGCTGTTCACTTTCTCTTCATAAGTACGGAAGTAACCGGTCAGCGCCGGGCGACCAAATTCGTTGTTAAACGCCGCGCCGCCCAGCGGGCCTTCGGTCATGATATCCAGCGCGGTGACAATACGTTCCGGCTTGCCAAAATCCTCTTCCCACGGCTGTTCAAAGCCCGGAATACGCAGGTTGGAAACAGAAAAGCCCACCAACCCGGCTTTTGGTTTCGCGCCACGCCCGGTGGCGCCTTCATCACGAATTTCGCCGCCGGAACCGGTCGCCGCCCCCGGCCACGGAGAGATGGCGGTTGGGTGGTTATGCGTTTCGACCTTCATCAGAATGTGCGCGGGCTCCTGATGAAAATCGTAACGGCCAGTATTGTGGTCGGCGAAGTAGCGCCCCACCGCAGATCCTTCCATCACCGCGGCATTGTCTTTATAGGCAGAGAGCACATAGTCCGGCGTGGTTTCGAAGGTGTTTTTAATCATTTTAAACAGCGACTTCGGCTGCGGTTTACCGTCGATAATCCAGTCGGCGTTAAAAATCTTGTGGCGGCAGTGCTCGGAGTTCGCCTGGGCGAACATGTACAATTCGATATCGTTCGGGTTGCGTCCCAGTTTGGTAAACGCCTCCTGCAAATAGTCGATTTCATCTTCCGCCAGCGCCAGACCAAGACGCAGGTTGGCGTCAATTAACGCCTGACGGCCTTCTCCCAGCAGATCGACACTGGAAACCGGCGCAGGCTGATGGTGGATAAACAGTTTTTCCGCATCGGTTAAAGAAGAGAACACCGTCTCCATCATACGGTCGTGCAGCTCTGCGGCCACTTGTCGCCACTGTTCCGCCGTCAACGTCGAAGCCTCGATATAGTACGCTACGCCACGCTCCAGACGATCAATCTGTTGCAGGCCGCAGTTGTGGGCGATATCCGTTGCTTTTGAAGACCAGGGGGAGATGGTACCAGGACGCGGTGTGACCAACAGGAGTTTACCCGCCGGCGTATGGCTGCTAAGCGCCGGGCCGTATTGCAGCAGACGGGTAAGCTGCGCCTGCTCGCTATCATTTAACGGGGCGTTCAGGTCAGCAAAATGGACATACTCAGCGTATATATTGTGGACCTGGAGGTTGGCAGCCTGAAAGCGCGCCAGCAGTTTATTGATACGGAATGCAGACAGTGCAGGCGAACCACGCAGAATTTCCATCATAAGTCTCTCGTCTTCTAAGCTTCGGTGTGCGCAAGGGGGGAAACGGCCGTCATTATAAAGAATCTGACGCGTCGACGAAACCGTTTGCGTAGAAATAAAATCACCGCTTTTTCTTGTCATACGGTGCGGCTATCGTTGCGAATAAGTTGCCAACTGGCGCATTGTTACGCAAAATGCCGCTCATTAATGACTTATCTATTGCAGCAAAACATCTTTTTCAGCCCGAGGCAACGCACGATCCAGAGAATTAACTAATTGAAAAAATTAAAGATTAATTATCTGTTCATCGGCATATTGACGCTGCTGCTGGCAGCAGCCCTTTGGCCCTCAATCCCCTGGTTCGGTAAAACCGAAAACCATATCGCCGCGATTCAAGCCCGGGGGGTACTGCGCGTCAGTACGATCGACTCGCCATTAACCTATTCCGTTATCAACGGTAAAAAATATGGTCTGGACTATGAACTGGCGCAGCAGTTCGCCAACTATCTCGGCGTGAAGCTGAAAGTGACGGTGCGCCAGAATATCAGCCAGTTGTTTGACGATCTCGATAACGGCAATGCCGACCTGCTCGCGGCAGGGCTGGTCTACGACAGCGCGCGCGTTAAAAACTATCAGCCTGGTCCCATGTATTATTCGGTTTCGCAACAGCTCGTCTACCGGGTCGGACAATATCGCCCACGTTCGCTGGCGACCGTTAACGAGAATCAGCTTACCATTGCGCCAGGGCACGTCGTGGTCAATGATTTACAGCGTTTAAAAGAGACAAAGTTTCCCGACCTGAGCTGGAAAGTGGATGATAAAAAAGGCTCGACGACGCTGCTGGAAGAGGTCATCAGCGGCAAACTGGATTACACCATTGCCGATTCAGTGGCGATCAGTCTGTTTCAGCGCGTTCATCCCGAGCTGGCCGTGGCGCTGGATGTCACGGATGAACAGCCCGTGACCTGGTTTAGCCGACTGGACGACGATAATACGCTCTCCGCCGCGCTGCTCGATTTTTTCAATTCGATCAATGAAGACGGTTCTCTGGCGCGGATCGAAGAGAAATATCTGGGGCATGGCGATGATTTCGACTACGTTGATACCCGCTCTTTCCTGCGAGCGGTGGATAACGTCCTGCCGGAGCTGGAACCGTTATTTAAAAAATATGCCAAAGAGATAGACTGGCGCCTGCTGGCGGCGATTTCTTATCAGGAATCGCACTGGGATCCGCTGGCGACCTCGCCAACCGGCGTGCGCGGCCTGATGATGCTGACTAAAAATACCGCCCAAAGTCTGGGGCTGACCGACCGTACCGATGCGGAGCAAAGCATCAGCGGCGGCGCTCGCTATCTTGAAGATATGATGGCTAAAGTTCCCGAAACCGTTCCGGAAGACGAGCGTATCTGGTTTGCCTTAGCCGCCTACAATATGGGTTATGCGCACATGCTCGATGCCAGATCGCTGACGGTAAAAACCAAAGGCAATCCGGATAGCTGGACCGATGTGAAGCAGCGTTTGCCTCTGTTAAGCCAAAAACCGTATTACAGTAAGCTAACCTACGGTTACGCGCGTGGACATGAGGCTTATGCTTATGTGGAAAATATCCGTAAATACCAGATAAGTTTAGTGGGGTATTTGCAGGAAAAAGAAAAGCAGGAAGCGGAAGCCATGAAACTGGCGCAGGATTACCCGGCGGTGTCGCCGGAGGAGCTGAATAAAGCGCCCTTCCCCCTCCTGTCGTTTTTATCGCAGTCATCAGGCTACCTGACGCATTCGCCGTCTTTACTGTTTACGCCGCAGAAGAAAGAAGAAAAATAGCGCGATGGTCTTATCGGATGGCGACGCGCAACGTCTTATCCGGCATTGCGCTATACTGTCGGCCCCGCGCCTTGCGCACGGTCGGCTTTCTTCAGGGCTTTAATTTCCTGACGACGCATACGGAAAAAATCACTGAGCAGCGTCGCACATTCATCGCGCAGCACCCCTTCAATAATGTCGACCCGGTGATTCATTCCCGGATGGTGCAGCACATCAATTAGCGATCCGGCCGCGCCGGTTTTTGCATCGCGCGCGCCAAAGACAACGCGTCCAATGCGGCTATGCACCATAGCGCCTGCGCACATCACACAGGGTTCCAGTGTGACATACAGCGTGGTATCCAGTAACCGATAATTCTGCAATACCAGACCGCCCTGACGCAGCGCCATTATTTCAGCATGCGCAGTAGGATCGTGGCGGCCAATGGGTCGGTTCCAGCCTTCGCCAATGACGCGATGGTTATGCACCAATACCGCGCCAACCGGAACCTCGCGTTCGTCCCAGGCGCGTTTCGCCAGCGTCAGCGCGTGGCGCATCCAGTATTCGTGATCTAATTCGACATCAGACAAAGAGGTAACTCCGGTAATGAAAGCGGGCGGCATTATACACAGACGCTATGCGTTTCACTATTCGAGCTGCTGCAACTCGCCGTGCGGCGTCACCCGCCAGCGATGCTGGCAAAAATAAAGCAGCGGGTTATCCTGTTTGCTGTCGCTGTAGCCGCTATAAAGACGCAGCGGCGTACCGATTTTACGTTCCAGTTGCGCGACTTTTTCATGGCCCAGACAGCGCACGGTTAATACCCAGCCGCCATACCGTCGCGCCATCTGGCTGGCGATGAGGTTAACGCGCGGCAGCCACGGCGTATCAAAATAGACTTGCTCTACCAATGATTGCGGAGAACCGGTAATAAGCCAGATATCCGCGTCAGAGCTCAATAGATAGGTGGTCAGACGCTCCTGTACAACCGGAAACGCCGTGACGTTAGCGCGAAACCAACGGACAAAATCCGCCTGATGCGCCTGCAAACGCGTTTCGCTATGGCCAAAAGTACAGCCCCACAATAACAGACTCATCGGCCAGCGGGCCGCACGCCCTTTTACCAGTAAACCGATACCGATAATGGGCAACAACGGCAGTACGAGCAGCGCATTTAGCGGCTGACGGCGCAGCAAATAACGCAGAAAACTGCCGAACATATCCTGTTGATGTAACGTTCCATCCAAATCAAAAAAGACGACACGACGCTCGTGGCTGACCAAACCTTACTCCTCTGGATCATTGAACCCCAGCAGCCAGGTAAAAATAAACCCGGCAATTACCGCTATTAAATAGCCTAACAGATAGAACAGGACTTTTCCGGCAACAATTGTTAATGCCAGCGGCAAACCGGAAATACCAAAGGTAATTACCGTCGCCACTTTCCAGTAGCTGATCAACGCCCCGCCTACCGCGCCGCCGAGGCAAGCGCCAATAAATGGCTTACCCAATGGCAGCGTGACGCCAAAAATCAGCGGCTCGCCAATCCCCAGCAGTCCGACCGGAAGCGCGCCTTTAATCACCTTTTTGAGCCGCACATTGCGGGTTTTCATCAGTACGGCAATGGCCGCGCCTATCTGACCAACGCCCGCCATCGCCAGGATGGGAAACAGCGCGTTATAGCCGTGCGCTTGCACCAGCTCCACATGAATAGGCACCAGCCCCTGATGCAGCCCGGTCAGTACCAACGGCAGGAAGGTTCCGGCTAACACCGCGCCCACCAGAAAACCGCCGCTTACGATTGCCCAGGACGCGCCGTGAGCGATAGCGTCTGAAATCCAGCCGCCAAGCGGTTGCAGAGCGACAATCGCTACCGCGCCGGTGATAACAGTCGTCAATAAAGGGTTAAGAATTAACTCCAGCGACCCCGGCAGCAGCTTACGGAACTGGCGCTCAATCCAGCACATTAACGCCACCACCAGCAGGACGGCGATGACGCCGCCCCGTCCCGGCTGAAGCTCCTCGCCAAAGAGCGTAATCTGCGCCAGTTGCGGGCTGGAAAGGATCCCCGCCATCACGCCGCCTAACGCCTGCGATCCGCCAAAGACTTTCGCGGTATTGACGCCAACCAGAATGTTCATGATAGCGAACACCGCGCTACCAAATATCCCCATCAGGCCCAGCAGGTTAGGATAGTGGACGGCAACATCGCCGACGATATCCGGACGTTTAAGAATGTTGATAATGCCGGTAATCAAGCCGGATGCGATAAAGGCGGGGATAAGCGGTATAAAAACATTCGCCAGCTTACGCAACGCATCGCTCATCGGCGCTTTATACTTCGCTTTCGCCTCGGATTTGGTACGCGCCATAGCATCGTCCGGCTTTACACCACCTGCGGCAATCTGCACGCGCATCGCATCAACCACCTGTGCAGCCTTCCCCGGCCCAACGATCAGCTGATGTTGCTCCCCTTGCTTTACGTATCCACTGACGCCAGGCAACGCTTTTAAGCGCGGAATATCCAGTTGGCTGTCGTCCTGTACCTCCACCCTGACTCGCGTCATACAGTTTTCCAGGCGCAGAATATTTTGCTCTCCGCCGATACCACGTAAAATGTCGCTGGCGAACGCTGCCGTCTTATCCATACACACCTCTTTAGTGTTCTAACGCCGCCCTTAAAAAGCCCTGATGAGCAGCGAGTTTTTCCCTGGCGGCTGCAGCATCCAGCCCCGTAAGCGCCATCAAAATGGCGGGCTTAACCTCAAAATCGGTCTGTTTCAGCAACGTTTCCGCCTCTTCACGACCTATCCCGGTCGCTTCAACGACCATCCGACACGCGCGATCGACCAGTTTGACGTTGGTGGCTTTCATATCCACCATCAGGTTTTGATAGACCTTGCCGAACTTCACCATCGCGCCGGTAGAAATCATATTGAGCACCATTTTCTGTGCGGTGCCGGATTTCAGCCGCGTGGAGCCAGTAAGCGCTTCCGGCCCGACAACGGGCGAAATAGCGATATTAGCCTCCCGCGCAATAGGCGAATCTGGATTACAGGAGACGGCAACAGTGGTACAACCGGACTGTCGCGCATAGCGCAGGCCGCCAATCACATAGGGTGTACGACCCGACGCCGCGAGCCCCACGACCAGATCCTGTTCTTGCAGATTTAGTGCGACAAGATCATCTTCGCCTGCCTGTTGGCTGTCTTCCGCGCCTTCGACCGCTTTCAGCAACGCGCCCGGCCCACCGGCAATCAGCCCGACGACCAGACCGTGCGGAACGCCAAACGTCGGGGGGCATTCTGAGGCATCCAGTACGCCAAGCCGACCACTGGTGCCCGCACCCATATAGATGATACGTCCGCCAGACTTCAGCGCCGCCGCAGCGGCATCCACCGCACGCGCAACGTCAGGCAGAGTGGCTTTTACCGCTTCCGCTACCAGCGTATCCTGTTCATTAAAACGCTTAACTAATTCAGGAGTAGGCAACGCATCCAGATCCATCGTTTGCGGGTTACGGGTTTCAGACACTAAGGTACCAAGATTCATTTTTGTCCCTCTGGAATTTTTAATTCATAATAAGCGTCCATGATGGAATAGAATATTCCCCCAGGCGAGTGAAATTTCGTTTTGTCGTCGCCATCACGTTTCGCAGGAGCTGCCCATGAACTGTTTGATTCGTATTCGCCAGCGTTATCCGGATCTCGCGCAAAGCGACAGGAAACTGGCGGATTATCTGCTCGCGCAACCGGATACGGCGCGGCATCTGAGCTCGCAGCAACTGGCGGCTGAAGCGGGCGTCAGCCAATCCAGCGTAGTCAAGTTCGCGCAAAAACTGGGGTTTAAAGGGTTTCCGGCGTTGAAACTGGCTATCAGCGAAGCGTTGGCCAGCAATCCTAATCCGCATTCCGTTCCCGTTCATAACCAGATTCGCGGCGACGATCCGATGCGTCTGGTCGGGGAAAAATTAATTAAAGAGAATGTGGCGGCGATGCACGCCACGTTGGACGTTAACAGTGAAGAAAAGCTGTTAGAAAGCGTCACGATGCTGCGCCACGCCCGCCGTATTGTGATCACCGGGATTGGCGCCTCTGGGCTGGTGGCGCAAAATTTTGCCTGGAAGCTACTGAAGATTGGCATTAACGCGGTGGTTGAGCGCGATATGCACGCCCTGCTGGCGACGGTGCAGGCGCTGGCGCCGGAGGATCTGCTGCTGGCGATCTCTTATTCCGGGGAGCGGCGCGAGCTGAACCTGGCGGCGGACGAAACATTACGCGCAGGCGCGAAAATCCTGGCCATTACCGGTTTTTCTCCCAACGCCTTGCAGCAGCGCGCCACCCGCTGTCTGTATACGATTGCCGAAGAGCAAGCGACGCGCAGCGCCGCTATCTCCTCGACACATGCGCAAATGATGTTGACCGACTTACTGTTTATGGCGCTGGTACAACAGGATTTAGAGCGGGCGCCGGAGCGTATTCGCCATAGCGAGGCGCTGGTAAAAAAACTGGTTTGAAAATGGCTCTTCCGCCTCATGCAGAAGAGCCATCAAGTTTATTGCGCTTCTTTAGCGTGAATCAATTGCGTCAGGAGTGTGTTAACCGGTACGGCAATATTGTTCTGAGCGCCGATTCGCGCAATCGCACCATTTAAATAGTCGATTTCAGTCAGTCGGCCTTTATGTAAATCCTGATGCATAGAAGGATAGTGGTGGCCGCTCTCACGCGGATCGAACACTTTCTTCACCGTATTCATCACCATTTGCTCAGTCAACGGAATATTCTGGCTGGCAGCAACCAATACAAACTCATCAACTACCGCTTGCGCTAAATCTAAAGCACCAGGCCGCTGACCAAATCCGCCGACATTACAATCCAGTAGCGCACAATAGGTGTTCATTACGCTATTAAAGGCTGCTTTCTTCCAGATCGATAATAATACGTCAGGGCTTATTTCAGCATTCAATCCAGCGCTATTAAGGGTGGCAATGACCTTAGCCTCTTGAGCCGAATCCTGGCTGGCAATCGGCTGCAGTTCAATCGTTCCGTTACCGGTGGCCATAATATGCCCAGCCCCCTCCAGTTCGCTGGACCATAACGTCACACCCGCATAGATTTTCTGCCGATCGACATATTTCTCCAGCGTTTCGATATTTCCCAGACCGTTAGATAAAATCATCACGACTTTCGCGGCTGGCAGTAATGGCTTAATACGCTGTAACATGCTATCCAGCTGCATGGCTTTGGTAAACAGAATAACCAGCTCAAACTCCCCCTGGGATTCATCAGCCAACATAGCAGGGATGGGGTAATACTTCTGAGTCGTTTCCGTTTCGACAAACAACCCCTTGCTACGAATAGCGTCGACATGCTCCTGCCAGCTATCGATAAGCGTCACGTCGTGCCCGGCCTCCAGCAGCATATAGCCAAAACGACATCCCATAGCGCCTGCACCTGCGATTGCAATTTTCATTTTTATTTCCTTATGATTTGATTAATGAATTTTGGCTAAAACCGTTGCGACATATTTTTTCGTTATCAGGGTCAACACGACTCCAATAAGCAATAGCACCGTGGTTAAAATAAATACTGTATTGTAGCTTCCGGTATATTTTGCAATAGCGGATGTGACGTAAGGAGCAATAACCGCACCGACGGCAAAACCAAAATACATAAAGCCGTAGTTTAGTCCCTGGTTACGCATACCAAAATTCTGGCTGGTCAAGCCAGGGAAGATAACTAATATACCGGCATAAGCAAAGCCCACGCCCAGAGCGCTGAAATAGAATACCGAAGTATTGCCGTTGAAGAACAACAATAGCAGCATACAGACGCAGGTAAAAAGATAAACGATAACCAGAGTATTATAGCCGCCTAATTTATCGGTTAACCCTCCCCAGAACAGGCGACCAATTGAGTTAAATATCGATACCAGGCTAACGACTAATGCACCGGACAGTAAACCGTACTGCGTCATACCAATTTGCGCAGAGCTTGAGCTAATTACCATCCCAGAGAACACGCCCAGCGCCAGAATCATAAACAGCAGCCAGAAGCGCAGATCTTTCAGCATGTGCCGATAGTTTTTATCCAGTGGCGACGCTTTAATTCCTCCGCTATCTTTTGCTGGCGCGCTACGAATAAAGAACTGGACGATAAAAATAACCACCAGATAAACAATACCAAGATATAACAACGCCCGACTAACATCGTGAGTTTGCGCCATAAAATATTCGGCCAGGCGGGTGCAAAGTAGCGTCCCGACGCCAACACCCGCCAGTACGATACCGCTGGCCAGACCGCGACGGTCGGGGAAAAATTTCAGAATATTATTAAGATTACCCGTAAAAGCCAGGCCCGATCCCAACCCGGCAATGACGCCGTAGGTTAAAAACAGCATGGGCAAATTATCCACAAACCCGGACAAGATAAAACCTAAAGAAAACAGGATACCGCCGATAACTATCGCCTGCTTTCCTTTACCATTGTCGATCATTCTCCCGCCCCAAATCATCGGTAAAGGAATGATCCCCATGTTGATAGAGAATGCTAACGCCAGCGTAGCCGGATCCCAGTGATATTGCGCCATGAGTGGTGTTTTGAAATAGCTAAATGCGTAGACGCCCCCGAGCACAAAATTGATGCACACGTGAGCGGCAAGCATTCCCCAGCGGTTGATTGATGCCGACATAATTTTCCCTTTTTAAAAATGCACTGATCACAGTTTAAAAAAAGCAAAATAGGCAAACAATTTGGTATTTTTTATAATCGTTATAACAAAACCCAATCGATTGGCATTAAATTTTAATGAATATCAAACAACTACATTCCTTCCTGATATTGTGTGATGAATTACATTATGGTCGGGCAGCCAGTCGCCTGTTTATCACTCAGCCATCATTAAGTCAGCAAATCAAACAACTTGAGTCATCACTTAAAACAATATTATTTAAGCGAAAAGGTAGAGGAATTAAATTAACAAAAGCAGGCATTATTTTGCAACGGCACGCTAACAAAATAATGCTGGATTTAAAAAATGCGGAAAATGAACTTCTTCCCTACCAGGATCAACAGCGCGATACTATTTCAATCGGGGTGTCAGGCAGCTACCTGGTCCTGCCCGCTTTTCGCAGCTTTATGGCACACCATCCGGCAATATCCTTAAATGTTAAAGAGTTTTCAACTGAGCAAACCATTAAAAAGCTGACGGATAGCGCCGTTGATATTGGCATTGTTTATCGAACAGCGCTCCCTGCCCAGCTAAGCTCGACCATGCTGTTTGAAGATGAAATTATCGCTGCAATCCCACTTTCTCATCCTCTGGCGACACGCGAACGTCTGCAGCTAAAAGATTTAAACGACCAGCCCATTATCGTGCTTAATGACTCTCTGCTATTAAGAGGGATCATCACCACAGAATTTAATAACCGCAAAGTCGTTCCTAACGTCATCTGCGAACTGGATAACCACTACTCATGCCTTGAGTATGCCGAAGCGCAGATTGGCATCGCATTTATTACCCGCTCGCTAACCCATTTATCGACACCCAAAAATGTTCGCCTGGTTTCACTGGGCATCCCCGCATTCTTTATTCCTGTCATGCTGGTGCACAGTAATGATCTTTCACTGGATAACGCAACCATCTGCCTGCTCAAGCAGATCAAAAATTTTTACACTGTAGATAACAAATCAGCGCCAGAAAAGAGCTGGCCCGAGCAGAAAATAGGCGTATAATGCCCGCCCGATTTGTGTTGTTTCTGAGAATTTCCTGATGGCGCTGTTAATCACCAAAAAATGTATCAATTGCGATATGTGCGAGCCGGAGTGCCCGAATGAGGCGATTTCAATGGGCGACAGCATTTATGAGATTAACAGCGACAAATGCACTGAGTGTGTAGGCCATTACGAAACGCCGACCTGTCAGAAAGTCTGTCCGATCCCCAATACGATTTTGCAGGATCCCGCCCATGTCGAAAGCGAAGAACAGTTGTGGGATAAGTTTGTTCTGATGCATCACGCAGATAAACTGTAAGCGGGTTAACGCATTTCCAACGCAACAATGTCTGATGGCGCTATGCTTATCAGGCCGACAATATATCGGCCTGTAGGTCAGGTAACGTGTTTACGCCTCCATCCGGCAAATCTAACTTTCCAGAATGACCGTAGCGCAGGCGTAATGGCGTTCATCGGCCAACGTGACATGCATGTGCGCCACACCGAGTTTTTCCGCCAGCGTTAACGCCTCGCCCCACAGCCGCAAACGTGGTTTTCCCAGCTCATCGTTAAACACTTCGAACTGATTAAACGCCAGACCGTTGCGGATGCCGGTGCCAAAAGCTTTCGCTGCCGCCTCTTTGACCGCAAAACGCTTGGCGAGAAAACGCACCGGCTGCTGATGCGTCTCCCAGATAGCCCACTCGTTGTCACTGAGCACACGCCTTGCCAGACGTTCGCCGGAACGGGAGATCACTGCCTCAATGCGGGCAATCTCTACAATATCCGTTCCCAGGCCGAGAATCGCCATTAGCCGCGCGCTTCCAGCATCAAACGTTTCATTTCAGCCACCGCCTCTTTCAGCCCCGTCATCACTGCCCGACCAATAATGGCATGACCGATATTGAGCTCGTGCATTTCCGGCAGTGCGGCAATAGCTTTGACGTTATGGTAGGTCAGGCCATGACCCGCATTTACTTTTAGCCCCAGACGGGCCGCCAGGGTCGCGGCGCTGGCAATACGCGCCAGCTCTTTTGCCTGTTCCGCATCGGTTTCTGCGTTGGCGTAGCAGCCGGTATGGATTTCGATAAACGGCGCGCCGACTTCCGCCGCCGCGTTGATTTGCGCTTCATCGGCATCGATAAAGAGCGAAACCTGGATGCCAGCCGCCGCCAGGCGCGCACAGGCATCACGCATTTTATCGCGCTGTCCGGCCACATCCAGGCCGCCTTCGGTGGTGACTTCCTGGCGTTTTTCCGGCACCAGACAACAGAAATGCGGCCTGGTTTCTACGGCGATCGCCAGCATCTCTTCGGTCACCGCCATCTCCAGATTCATACGCGTATGCAGCGTCTGACGCAGAATGCGCACATCGCGATCGGTAATGTGGCGACGATCTTCGCGCAGGTGTACGGTAATGCCGTCCGCGCCTGCCTGTTCAGCAATAAACGCCGCCTGTACCGGATCCGGATAGTCGGTGCCGCGCGCATTACGTAACGTGGCAATGTGGTCAATATTGACGCCTAACAGTAATTCAGCCATGACAATCCTCGTTAATCTTTCTTCGTTTTTACTGTGCGTTTGGGCATAAATTGCCGGAACAGCTCCCGGCTTTTTAACGGTTTTCCCCCAAGATACGGCTTTAATGCCATACGGGTAAAGCGTTTAGCGGCACGCAGGGTATCTACATCCGGAAATTCCCGCGCCTCCAGCGCTTTCAGGTGCCGTCCGGTAAAGGTGTTGTTATCGATGACGACGCTGGCGAAAAAGCCTTTTTCTTCGCGGTAACGGTAGGTCATGGTGTCATCCACCCGTTCGCCGCTGCCTGCACAGTGGGTGAAATTGACGCCATACCCCAGATGACCCAGCAACGCCAGTTCGAAACGTCGCAACGCCGGTTCAGGCGAGCCGGTGGTTCCCGCCAGCGCCTGAATACAGTTCAGATAATCAAAAAAGAGTTCGGAGAAGCGCGTTTCATATTCCAGTACGCGAGAGAGGAGTTCGTTGATGTACAGGCCGCTATAGAGCGTAATACCGCTTAACGGCAGCGCCAGAGAAACTGCCTCGGCGCTGCGCAGGGTTTTCACCTCGCCGCGTCCGCTGTAGCGTAGCAATAACGGCGTAAAAGGCTGTAACGCGCCTTTCAGATTGGAACGTTTAGATCGCGCGCCTTTGGCGACAAGGCGCACGCGCCCCGATTCTTCCGTGAAGACGTCCAGCATCAGGCTGGTTTCGCTCCAGGGGCGACTGTGCAGGACAAATGCGCGCTGCCACCCTTCCACGCTGTGTTAACTCACAGATCGTCTACGTAACCGAGACTACGCAGAGCGCGTTCGTCATCGGCCCAGCCGGATTTCACTTTCACCCACAATTCCAGGTGTACCGGCGCTTCGAACATCTCCTGCATGTCTTTACGCGCTTCAATACCAATGGTTTTGATTTTGGCGCCTTTGTTGCCAATCACCATCTTCTTCTGCCCTTCGCGCTCGACGAGGATCAGCCCGTTGATATCATAGCCGCCGCGTTCGTTGGTAACAAAACGTTCAATCTCAACGGTAACGGAATACGGCAGCTCGGCGCCGAGAAAACGCATCAGCTTTTCACGGATGATTTCAGACGCCATAAAGCGCTGAGAGCGATCGGTGATGTAATCTTCCGGGAAGTGGTGAATAGCTTCCGGTAAATGTTTACGCACGATACCGGCAATGGTATCGACGTTCATACCCGTTTCAGCAGAGATCGGTACGATATCAAGAAAGTTCATCTGGCTTGCCAGGAACTGGAGGTGCGGCAGCAAATCGGCTTTTTCTTGCACGTTATCCACTTTGTTAACGGCGAGAATAACCGGCGCTTTGCCATCGCGCAGTTTGTTCAGGACCATTTCGTCGTCCGGCGTCCAACGGGTGCCTTCCACAACGAAAATCACCAGCTCAACGTCGCCAATCGAACTGCTCGCCGCCTTATTCATCAAACGGTTAATGGCGCGCTTTTCTTCCATATGCAGTCCCGGGGTATCGACATAAATTGCCTGATACGGGCCTTCGGTATGAATACCGACAATGCGGTGGCGCGTGGTCTGCGCTTTACGGGAAGTGATCGAAATCTTCTGCCCGAGCAGTTTGTTCAGCAAGGTGGATTTGCCAACGTTCGGACGTCCGACGATGGCAATAAATCCGCAGTAAGTTTTGTCAGTGCTCATTCCAACTCCAGTTTTTTCAGCGCCTGTTCGGCGGCAGCCTGCTCCGCCTTACGACGGCTGGAACCCGTGCCAACCACCGGTTCGCTCAGGCCGCTGACCTGGCAGTGGATAGTAAATTCCTGATCGTGCGCCTCGCCGCGCACCTGCACAACCAGGTAAGATGGCAGCGGCAGATGGCGACCCTGCAAATACTCCTGCAAGCGCGTTTTAGGATCTTTTTGTTTATCGCCCGGGCTTATCTCATCCAGACGGGTTTTATACCAGTTAAGGATTAACTGCTCGACGGTCTGGATATTGCTATCGAGAAATACTCCGCCGATTAACGCTTCCACGGTGTCCGCCAGAATGGACTCCCGACGAAATCCGCCGCTTTTTAATTCGCCCGGCCCTAAACGCAGGCACTCGCCTAAATCAAACTCACGGGCTAATTCCGCCAGCGTATTACCACGTACCAGCGTGGCGCGCATACGGCTCATATCTCCCTCATCCACCCGTGGAAAACGGTGATAAAGCGCGTTAGCGATAACGAAGCTCAGGATTGAATCGCCTAAAAATTCCAGGCGTTCGTTATGTTTACTGCTGGCGCTGCGGTGAGTTAATGCCTGCTGCAACAGCTCCTGATGATTAAAAGTGTAGCCCAGCTTCCGTTGAAGCCGATTAATTACGATGGGGTTCATGCGATACCAATAAATGAATGCGTCAACAATCCAGCACACGAAACAGACCTGATACACGTCATCTGTCCTGCCGCATCGCTGCAGCGGAAAGAAGGTTGTCTATAACCAACGCTGTTTCGTGTGCCGTGGCGACCAAACGGCGCCAACCTAAAACTTCGGGGGAATATTCTATACACAACGACAGGGGATGTCGTTAGTCTGAGGGAATTTATCCAGGAAATAATTCACGCTGCCGCTAAAAAGACGGCAGCGTGAACGATCATTTCGTCACAGTTAGTGAATACCGCCGATACGACTCAGGCGTACGCCTGTCGGCCACTCCCCTTCCTGCTTGTCAAAGCTCATCCAGATAGCGACCGCTTTACCGACCAGATTCGCTTCCGGAACAAATCCCCAGTAACGGCTATCCGCGCTGTTATCGCGGTTGTCGCCCATCATGAAATATTGCCCCGGCGGTACAACCCAGGTCGCCAGCGGTTGTCCTGGCTGTTGGTAATACATGCCCAACTGATCCTGGGCTATCGGCACCATCAGGATGCGGTGCGTCACATCGCCCAACGTCTCTTTACGTTCGGTCAGGCGAATGCCGTTTTCTTTCGTCTCGTTTAGCGGAACCTCAAAGAAACCGCTGGTCGCTTCTCCGCCGTTACGGCGGGCAAAGGTCTGTACAAAATCGCTCGGCTCAACGTTAGAGTAGGTAACCGGTAGCGCGTTTTCGCACGCCTGACCGGAGCTACAGCCAGGCTGAATCGTCACCTCTTTCGCAACCGGATCATAAGTGATTTTATCGCCCGGCAAACCGACGGCGCGTTTGATGTAATCTAACTTAGGATCTTCCGGATATTTAAATACCACAATATCCCCGCGCTTTGGATGACCGGTTTCAATCAGGGTTTTCTGGTAGATCGGATCTTTAATGCCGTAGGCAAATTTTTCCACCAGAATAAAATCGCCGATAAGCAGCGTCGGCATCATTGAGCCTGACGGGATCTGAAAGGGTTCATAAAGAAATGAACGAACGATCAGAACGATCGCCAGAACCGGGAAAACCGACGCCCCGGTCTCCAGCCAGCCCGGCTTAGGCGCCACTTTATTGAGCGTAGCGTTATCCAGCGCATCTCCCGACGCCGTTTGCGCGGCAGCCTGGCGCGCCCGACGTTTTGGCGCGAAAACAAACTTATCAACGCACCATAAAATGCCCGTCACCAGTGTGGCTATCACCAGAATCAGGGCAAACATGTTCGCCATGCCAACTCCTTAGGGATTATTTATTGTCTTTACCGACATGCAGAATGGCGAGGAACGCCTCCTGAGGCAGCTCGACGTTACCGATCTGCTTCATGCGTTTCTTACCTTCTTTCTGTTTCTGCAGCAGTTTTTTCTTACGACTGATATCACCGCCGTAGCACTTCGCCAGCACGTTTTTACGTAACTGTTTTACCGTCGAACGGGCAATAATATGCGTACCAATCGCCGCCTGAATCGCGATATCAAACTGCTGACGTGGGATCAAATCTTTCATTTTCTCCACCAGCTCGCGACCACGGCTTTGCGAGTTATCACGGTGCGTGATCAGCGCCAGCGCATCGACACGCTCGTTGTTGATTAACACATCAACACGCACCATATCGGAAGCCTGGAAGCGCTTGAAGTTATAATCCAGAGACGCATAGCCGCGCGACGTTGATTTCAGACGGTCAAAGAAGTCGAGCACCACTTCCGCCATCGGGATTTCATAGGTCAACGCGACCTGGTTACCGTGATACACCATGTTAGTTTGTACGCCGCGTTTCTCAATACACAGCGTAATAACGTTACCTAAATAGGCTTGTGGTAACAGCATATGACATTCGGCGATAGGCTCGCGCAGTTCATAAATGTTATTCAACGGCGGCAGCTTGGAGGGGCTATCAACATAGATAGTCTCTTTCGCCGTTGTTTCTACTTCATAAACCACGGTCGGCGCAGTGGTGATCAGATCCAGATCGTATTCGCGTTCCAGACGCTCCTGAATGATCTCCATGTGCAACAGGCCGAGGAAGCCGCAGCGGAAACCAAAGCCCAGCGCCGAGGAGCTTTCCGGTTCATAAAACAGTGAGGCATCGTTCAGGCTCAGCTTGCCGAGCGCGTCGCGGAAACTTTCATAATCGTCGGAGCTGACCGGAAACAGACCTGCATAGACCTGCGGTTTCACCTTTTTAAAGCCCGGCAACGCTTTTTCCGCTGGGTTACGCGCTGAGGTTAAGGTATCGCCAACCGGCGCGCCGAGGATATCTTTAATGGCGCACACCAGCCAGCCTACTTCGCCGCACTTCAGCTCGGTACGATCAACCTGCTTCGGCGTGAAAATCCCCAGGCGGTCAGCGTTGTAGGTCTGCCCGGTGCTCATCACTTTAATTTTGTCGCCTTTACGCATGGTGCCGTTTTTAATACGCACCAGCGATACCACGCCCAGGTAGTTATCGAACCAGGAGTCAATAATCAGCGCCTGCAGCGGGCCGTCCGGATCGCCTTGCGGCGGCGGGATATCGCGCACCAGGCGTTCCAGAACATCCGTCACGCCGACACCCGTTTTGGCGGAGCAGCGTACCGCGTCCGTCGCATCGATACCGACAATGTCTTCGATTTCTTCCGCCACACGCTCCGGATCGGCGGCCGGCAGGTCAATCTTGTTAAGCACCGGCACCACTTCAAGATCCATTTCCATCGCGGTGTAGCAGTTCGCCAACGTTTGCGCTTCTACGCCCTGGCCGGCATCCACCACCAGCAGCGCGCCCTCGCAGGCGGCTAACGAACGGGAAACTTCATAGGAAAAGTCAACGTGTCCCGGCGTGTCGATAAAGTTCAGTTGATAAGTTTCACCATCAGACGCTTTAAAATCCAGCGTCACACTCTGGGCTTTAATAGTAATACCGCGCTCACGCTCAAGATCCATCGAATCAAGTACCTGAGCTTCCATTTCACGGTCAGACAGGCCACCGCAGATTTGGATAATACGGTCAGACAGCGTCGATTTACCGTGGTCAATGTGAGCAATGATCGAAAAGTTACGTATGTTCTTCATAGAGATAAATTATTATGCCTTACGCCTGGTTGACCAGACTTTAGAGGTCGCTGTTCTGAGCTTAACGTCTGTTTTAACTGAAACGCCGCATTCTACACTACAACGCTAAGGCGAGGAAATGTTCATAGTGTAAGGAGAGCGGGAACTGGAAAACGCCTCGCTTTTTTCCTGTAAAACACCGCAACGCAGGAAAAGCGCATGCTTATCGGGACAACAACCCAACGCGGCAGGTGTACCGTTGGGCAAAACGTTTACTGACGCGTTTCGATTGAGGTAGTTTCGACGCGAACAAGGTCCGGCGGGAGGGCAACGTTTAAAATCACCGGCTGCCAGGCGTCGCGCTCCGCCAGTTTTCGGGAATAGCCGCGGGCAACCAGAAAACCGCCCACGCCGCCCAGCACGGCCCCGCTTAATGCGGCAAGGTCAGATCCAAACAGCATCTGAAAAAGCGCCGCACAAAGAAATAGCCCCGCTAAAGGCGACATATAGACCAGCAACGCCGAACCTAAAAGGCTTTTTTCGGCGATGCCCAACTCGACTTTCTGCCCCGGCGCCAGCGGCTCCGCGCTTGGCACAACAATGGTATGGGTGGTTTGCGGCCCTAATTTATTCAGCACGCGACTGCCGCATCCCGCACGGGAGGCGCAGCTGCTGCATGACGCTTTAACGTCGCAGCTCACCACCGCCTGACCATTCTGCCAGGAGACAACGGTTGCCCACTCTTTAATCATTGTACTGCCCTGAATTTGATACTGTCGGCAATGCGCTTCGCCGTTTGCGGTGGAAGCTCGCCGACAATGGTGATTTCCGCGTTGTCGCGAACGCTGCTATAAACCGTTCGGCGCCCGGTGCGCAGCATCTGATCGCTGCTGTTTTGCGTCGCCCGGTTCACATTGACGGAAAAGCTAAACAGACCGTCAGAATAAAGCCGCGATTCGATAGGCAGGTTATCCATCGTCGGCAACGGACGACGGCTGCTGGAAACTTCGCTAAAGCCTTGCGGCACCCAGGATGGACTCCAGTTAAATTTCGTTTTTTCGCCACCGGGAACAGAAAGCAGCGGCGGCAGATTCGCCTTCGCCAGCGCCTGCATGTTGCTGCCGATATCCTGACTCACCGTGAACGCAATAACGCGGAACTGCTCCAGCGTCTCGCCATCGCGATCCAGCAGATCAACGCGCATCGGCAGTTTGGTGTCCATGTCCATCCAGACGATATAGCTGTAACGCGTACCATCGCGCGCCACAACGCGGATAACTTCGCACAATCTGTCTGCGATACGGGTGCGTCCGACAGAAATAAAGTCGTAGTATGGCGCCAGGCGCTTGAAGTCGGTGTAAATCAGGGAAGGCAGAGAATCGACAATATAATCACCGTTCAGGGTGAACGGCTCAAGGCCCGGTTCAAAATAACTGATTTCATTACCACGCTGTACGACCTCCCGGCGGGGACCGTCCAACTGTAGCAATTGCGCAAGCGGGCGACCATCCAGGCGTGCGTGTCGATAACGCAGAGATTCAACGCCTTGTTTCGTGATGCTGACGAATGACAGCTCGTAATTCAGTGACTGACTGGCGATGTTCATCTGCTGCAATAACGCCCCGGACGCAGGGTCGGCCGAGGCGTTTACTGAGAAGAACAGGCTAGCCGCCACAAGGGACATGGCAAACCAAAGTTGCTTCATTACTGCGATTGCGTTCCTAAAGTTTGGATTCCTGGCACCTGTACCGCGGCTTGCTGGGTTTGCGCCTGCTCAAACTGAAGCTGTTCGGAGTGCAGTCGGCGCTGCAGTTCATAGTCCTGCAACATGGCATTAATGCGACGACGCTGCTCCTGTACCTGCTGTTGCTGACTGCCGACAGGCGCTGCTTCAGAAGGCACTCCCAGACTTACCGGGCTGGCTTTCCCCATCATAGGCAGGGTATTGAAAACCGGCGTTTCAGGTTGTTGGGATGTTTCAGATTGCCCATTATAGTGCTGGACACCGACGATAACTGCAAGTGAAACGCACGCCGCCACGCCCATTTGGGTAAGCTGCGCCGCCCACGGACGCACTTTTTTCCAGAACGGCATTTTCTGCCATTGCTGCGGAGCGGGTTGGGCCTCAGGGATTAATGGCGACACCTGACGTACTGGCTCGTTTTCAATAGCGGCCATCACGCGAGCGGATATATCGAAATGGAGAACGTCAGGCGTATCCCCCCGCATTGAATCGCGGATCAGGTGATAACTCTCCCAGGTTTTCTGCATTTCCGGGTCGTGCGTAAGCGCTTTGAGCAGCTCACTATCCAACGTTTCGCCATCCATCAAAGCGGAAAGTTTTTCTTTCTGCATGCCTAATACCTTTTCCAGTATCCCGCTATCGTCAACGCCTGATAAGCGGTTGAACTTTATTATCAATAGCTTCCCGCGCCCGGAAGATACGTGAACGCACCGTCCCCACCGGACAATCCATGATAGCCGCTATCTCTTCATAGCTCAGGCCATCCAGCTCCCGTAAGGTGATTGCCATACGTAAATCTTCCGGGAGGGACTCAATAGTTCGGAAAACTATCTGTCTCAGTTCTTCTGACAACATTAAGTTCTCAGGGTTCGAAATTTCTTTCAGCGCACCGCCGCTTTCAAAGTTTTCTGCTTCAATCGCGTCTACATCACTGGAAGGCGGACGACGCCCCTGCGCAACCAGGTAGTTCTTCGCGGTATTGACCGCAATACGATACAACCAGGTATAAAAAGCGCTATCCCCCCGGAAAGAATCCAGCGCGCGATAGGCCTTAATAAATGATTCCTGTACGACATCGGGAACGTCGCCCGATGGCACATAGCGGGAAACCAGACTCGCCACTTTATGCTGGTAGCGCACTACCAGTAAGTTAAAGGCTTTCTGATCTCCCTTCTGGACCCGTTCAACCAGGACCTGGTCCGTTAACTGCTCGCTCATCCGAGGTAATGTCTCCCCAAACCAAATTTCCACGCGCTTTCGAAACGCCACTCCATAAGCCGCACTATGAGCAAGCAACAGGTTAGAGTGTCTATGTTTCGTAAAGTTCCGTTACGCATTTGTTTTTGTTTGTCATGTTGTAGACAGGTCTTATCTTCCATTATAAGTCTACAGATGCTGAACAACGCACTATCTGTACAGAAATGCCCATTTCGTCGTTTGCAGAGTAACCTAACAGCATCTTTATTTCACTACAAAATCTGACGCTAACACCCTGCCCTATAAAATATTTTTTGCCGTTTATCTCTCGCCGTATTTTTATTTTATGTTTAATAAGTACAACACTTTTGAAATCATAACGTGCTTTTTAGCGCCATATAGTGCTAATCTGCCGCAACCATGTTTAGTAAATTAAACAAGAACCATGATGACAACTCCTGAACTGTCCTGTGATGTGTTAATTATCGGCAGCGGCGCGGCCGGACTCTCGCTGGCGCTGCGTCTGGCTGAAAAACATAAGATTATCGTCCTGAGTAAAGGGCCGGTGAGCGAGGGCTCCACGTTTTATGCGCAGGGCGGTATTGCCGCCGTGTTTGATGAAACCGACAGTATTGCGTCACATGTCGAAGATACGCTGATTGCCGGCGCCGGAATTTGCGATCGCCACGCGGTGGAGTTTGTCGCCAGCAACGCTCGTACCTGCGTGCAGTGGCTTATCGATCAGGGCGTCCTGTTTGATACGCATGTCCAGCCAAACGGCAAGGAGAGCTATCATCTCACGCGTGAAGGCGGCCATAGCCATCGCCGTATCCTTCATGCCGCTGACGCTACCGGAAAGGAAGTCGAAACCACGTTGGTCAGTCGGGCGCAAAATCATCCTAATATTCAGGTGCTGGAACGCAGCAACGCCGTTGATTTAATTATCTCCGATAAAATGGGTCTGCCGGGGCCTCGCCGGGTCGTCGGCGCCTGGATCTGGAATCGCAATAAAGAGTGGGTTGAAACCTGTCATGCGAAGTCGGTGGTGCTGGCGACCGGCGGCGCCTCAAAGGTTTATCAATATACCACTAACCCGGATATTTCCTCCGGCGACGGTATCGCGATGGCCTGGCGCGCAGGCTGTCGGGTCGCTAATCTGGAATTTAACCAGTTTCATCCCACCGCCCTTTATCACCCGCAGGCGCGTAATTTTCTCCTTACCGAAGCGCTGCGCGGCGAAGGCGCATACCTTAAACGTCCGGACGGTTCACGGTTTATGCCGGACGTTGACGAACGCGGGGAACTGGCGCCGCGCGATATTGTCGCCCGCGCTATTGATCATGAGATGAAACGACTCGGCGCAGACTGTATGTTTCTCGATATCAGCCACAAGCCTGACGATTTTGTCCGCCAGCACTTCCCGATGATCTATGCGAAACTGCTCGATTTGGGGATGGATTTAACCAAAGAACCGATTCCCGTTGTTCCTGCCGCGCACTATACCTGCGGCGGCGTGGTCGTCGATGATTATGGTCGTACCGATGTAGACGGCTTATATGCCATTGGCGAAGTCAGTTACACCGGCCTGCACGGCGCTAACCGTATGGCGTCCAACTCGTTGCTGGAATGCTTAGTGTACGGCTGGTCCGCAGCAATGGATATCGACAGGCGAATGCCTTCTGTCCACAGCGTTGACGTCCTTCCCGCCTGGGATGAAAGCCGCGTGGAGAACGCCGATGAGCGGGTGGTGATTCAGCATAACTGGCATGAACTGCGCCTGCTGATGTGGGACTATGTGGGCATTGTGCGCACGACGAAACGGCTGGAGCGCGCCCTACGGCGTATTACTATGTTGCAACAAGAGATTGACGAGTATTACGCCAACTTTCGCGTCTCGAATAATTTACTGGAGCTGCGCAATCTGGTGCAAGTGGCCGAACTGATTGTACGTTGCGCGATGATGCGTAAAGAGAGCCGGGGGCTGCACTTTACGCTGGATTATCCGCAACAACTGGCTGAATCAGGCCCATCGATCCTTTCGCCGTTAACGCCTCACATAAACAGATAAAATGCCTGGGTCAGCGCCGTATAACTTTCAGAATAATGCTGGTCTGACCCGCGAATTACTAATCTGTCGCTAAAGCACTCTCCGGCTTGCGGGGAGAATGCGAGCAAAACCCGGTGCGGCAAGCGCGCTTCGTTTTCCGCAACGTCAGTACGTAATCGCAAATGCCATCCCATGTTGAGCGCTTGCTGCGTAAAAGCGTTACCTATTTGTTCCGGCAAGACTACGCAAAAAAAGCCGTCTTCGGTAATACAATCCGCCGCAATAGCCAATAACGTCTGGTGATCCAGCGTAGCGGTATAACGCGCCTGCTCCCGCTGCGGCGTGGCGCATTCCACACCGGGTTCGTAATAAGGCGGGTTGCTGATAATAAGATCAAAGCGTACCGTCTGGCGAGGCGCCCAACTCTGAATATCGTCAGTATGCACCGTTATTCGATGCGGCCAGGGAGAGTGAGCCACGTTTTCCTGCGCTTGCATGGCAGCCCCGGCATCCAGTTCCACGGCGTCAATAGGCACATTGTCATCCGTCCGCTGCGCCAGCATTAACGCCAGCAGACCGCTTCCAGTACCGATATCCAGAATTCGCTTTACATCCGCGACCGGCGCCCACGCCCCGAGTAAAATACCGTCAGTTCCCACTTTCATCGCACACCGATCGTGTGCGACAAAAAACTGTTTAAACGTAAATCCGTTACGACGAAGAACGGAGCCAGACTGAGACATGTAAAAACAACCTTGCAAAAAAACGGCGACAGCGCCGAGTGAAAACAATACCTGAGAAGGGATATCCATACAAACAGATGAAGATTGCGGCCGTAACGTCTATAATCAGCGCCCCACACAGAGGTAGAACATGACTGTAACGACTTTTTCCGAACTTGAACTCGACGAAAGCCTGCTGGATGCCCTCCAGGATAAAGGTTTCACTCGCCCGACCGCCATTCAGGCTGCCGCCATTCCGCCTGCGCTCGATGGCCGTGATGTACTCGGTTCTGCGCCGACAGGCACCGGTAAAACGGCGGCATATCTGCTGCCGGCGTTGCAGCACCTGCTCGACTTTCCGCGTAAAAAATCGGGGCCGCCGCGCATTCTGATCCTGACGCCAACCCGCGAACTGGCAATGCAGGTTGCCGATCACGCTCGTGAACTGGCTAAGCATACTCATCTGGATATCGCCACGATTACCGGCGGCGTGGCCTATATGAACCATGCTGAAGTGTTTAGCGAAAACCAGGATATCGTGGTCGCCACGACGGGCCGTCTGCTGCAATATATAAAAGAAGAGAACTTTGACTGCCGGGCGGTTGAAACACTGATCCTTGACGAAGCTGACCGGATGCTCGACATGGGCTTCGCTCAGGACATTGAACATATCGCTGGTGAGACCCGCTGGCGTAAACAGACGATGCTGTTCTCCGCCACGCTGGAAGGCGATGCGATTAAAGATTTTGCCGAGCGCCTGCTGGAAGACCCGGTTGAGGTTTCCGCCAATCCGTCAACCCGCGAGCGTAAGAAAATTCACCAGTGGTACTACCGTGCCGACAATTTCGAACATAAAGTTGCGCTGTTGAAGCACCTGCTAAAACAAGACGATGCAACCCGTTCTATCGTGTTTGTACGTAAACGTGAACGCGTCCATGAACTGGCTGAAACGCTGCGTCTGGCAGGGATCAACAATTGCTATCTTGAAGGTGAGATGGCGCAGATCAAACGTAACGAAGGTATTAAGCGTCTCACCGACGGTCGCGTTAACGTGCTGGTCGCGACCGACGTCGCGGCACGCGGGATTGATATTCCTGACGTCAGCCACGTCATTAACTTCGACATGCCGCGCAGTGGCGATACCTATCTGCATCGTATTGGTCGTACAGGCCGTGCGGGTCGCAAAGGCACTGCAATCTCGCTGGTAGAAGCCCACGACCATCTGTTGCTGCTGAAAATCGGTCGCTACATCGAAGAGCCGCTAAAAGCGCGCGTCATTGATGAGCTTCGCCCGACCACGCGTGCGCCCAGCGAAAAGCTGACCGGCAAACCGTCGAAAAAAGTGCTGGCGAAACGCGCCGAGAAGAAAAAAGAGAAAGAAAAAGAGAAGCCGCGCGTGAAGAAACGTCACCGCGATACAAAAAATATCGGTAAGCGCCGCAAGCCAAGCGGTACGAAAATGCAGGAGCAATCCAGCGAAGAGTGATGATAATGCCGGGTTCGTTAACCTGGCATTTTTTTATCTTCCACGGTAAAACACGCCTCCATACACTGCATAAATATCTGCATTGCCGGGCTGACCGCTTTCCCGGCATGATGGGCGCACAGCGCCATGATCGATAGCGACGGCGCGCCAAACGGCAGCTCTTTCAACTGACCGGTACTAAGTTCTCGTTCAACGGCAAATCGTGGTAAAAAGCTGATGCCCAGGTTAGCAGCCACACACTGTTTAATGCTTTCAATACTCCACAGTTCAATGGTGTTTTCCAGCGTAATCCGCCTCTGCCGTAGCGTACTTTCAAACAGCTGGCGGAAGACACATTGCGGTTCATTGATGATGAAGCTACAGGGGATATGCTGATCTGGCTGCGTAAAATCAGCATCCTGTAGCAGTGGAGAGGCCACCAACGCCAGCGACTGCTCCCCCAGTTGCTGCATCGTGAGCGCGTCATCATTACCTACGCGATAAAAAACGCCCAGATCGACCTCGTCATTCAGCAACGCATCACGTATCACATAGCAATTCAGCGATTGTAGCGACAATCTGACATTCGGCGCTCGCAGCTTAAATCGTTGTAAAACCTGCGGCATTTTGTACGCCAGTAAGGTTTCACCTGTCGCCACGCGCAGCTCTCCGCCGGGTTCCGCATCCTGTCTTGCGGCTTCACGAATCGACTCCATCACTCGCGTCAGTTCATGGATATGCGGCATCAGCTTTTTCCCCTCATTGGTCAGGCACATTCGGCGCCCTATTTTCTCGAACAGTTGCAGGGAAAACTCACGTTCAAGCTGTTGAATATGAAAAGTTACCGTCGACTGAGTACAGCACAGCTTTTGCGAAGCCCGCAGAAACGAGCCCTCTTCCACTACCGTTTTCAGCGTAATAAACCGACGCAGATCCATAACCACCAACCTATCGAAAATCTCGAATTCAGAATTAAAAAACATTCATTTTTTTAAATATTTCATATCGGGTACTGTCTGCTAAAACAGAGGAGATGACAAGTGACACCGATGCTTTTAAGCGCTTTCTGGACTTATACATTAATCACCGCCCTTACCCCCGGCCCTAACAATATTCTCGCGCTTAGCGCAGCAACTGCACATGGTTTTCGGCAGAGTATTCGTGTACTGGCAGGTATGAGTCTGGGATTTTTGGTCGTCATGCTGCTGTGCGCCGGGATCGCGTTTTCCCTTGCGGTTATCGATCCGGCAATCATTCATTTGCTCAGTTGGGTGGGGGCTGCGTATATCCTGTGGCTGGCGTGGAAAATTGCCACCAGTCCAGCGGCGGATGAGAATGTCAGACCAAAACCGGTTGGCTTTTGGGTAAGCTTTGGCCTGCAGTTTGTGAACGTCAAAATTATTCTGTACGGCATTACCGCTCTGTCTACATTTGTTTTACCGCAAACGCAGGCGCTGAACTGGGTCATCGGCGTCAGTATATTGCTGGCATTGATCGGCACGTTCGGTAATGTGTGTTGGGCGCTGGCGGGACATCTGTTTCAGCGGGCGTTTCGCCATTATGGTCGCCAGTTAAATATCATTCTGGCGTTACTGCTGGTGTACTGCGCGGTGCGGATTTTTTACTGACCCAAATAAAACAAAAGCGGAAAAGGCCCGGCCTCTTCCGCTTGTTATTACCGGATAAGCCTTACAGGCTTTCGGTAAAGGTACGAGCGATAACGTCGCGCTGCTGTTCCGGCGTCAGGGAGTTAAAACGCACCGCATAACCAGAAACACGAATAGTCAGCTGCGGGTATTTTTCCGGATGCTTAACCGCATCTTCCAGAGTTTCGCGACGCAGAACGTTAACGTTCAGATGCTGACCGCCTTCAACGCGTACTTCCGGTTTAACTTCCATCGGAATTTCACGGTATTCAATCTCGCCCAGTTTGCTGACAGCCACAACTTCATCTTCAGCAAAGCCGGATTTTGCAACGATGCAGCGCGCTTCGCCTTTTTCGCTGTCCAGCAGCCAGAAGGAATTCAGCAGGTCGTCGTTAGCGGCTTTAGTAATCTGGATACCTGTAATCATGTGATGCCTCCCCAGGCAAAATTATTTGATTTCGGTCGGCCTAATCCCGGCCAATTGGTAAAACCATTGTTGCTTGAGTGTATATATACCCTTCGATCACCCTTCATTCTTTGATTTAAATCAATAAAAACCACACCATAAAAAGGGTGATGAAGGGAATTTATTGTTTTACATCAACTTACACCATTCAGACCTATAAACTTTTTACATAAATTTTCAACTATCTTTTGTAGGTAACCGTTTTTGTAGCACGCAGGATTTTGCACTGCAGAAAGAAGCAGTTAAGCTAAGGGAACTGGAAATTCGCAGGAGAGCGAGATGGCGACTGAGTTAACCTGGCACGATGTGCTGGCTGATGAGAAACAGCAACCTTACTTTATCAATACGCTTCACACTGTTGCTGGCGAGCGTCAGTCGGGTATCACGGTCTACCCGCCGCAAAAAGATGTGTTTAATGCCTTTCGCTTCACGGAACTGGGCGACGTTAAGGTGGTGATCCTGGGACAAGATCCTTACCACGGCCCCGGCCAGGCACATGGTCTGGCGTTTTCCGTGCGTCCTGGGATCGCTCCCCCGCCGTCATTAGTGAATATGTACAAAGAGCTGGAAGCCTCCATTCCCGGCTTTGTTCGCCCCGCGCACGGTTATCTGGAAAGCTGGGCGCGCCAGGGCGTACTGTTACTGAATACGGTGCTCACGGTACGGGCAGGCCAGGCGCACTCTCATGCCAGCCTGGGGTGGGAAACCTTTACGGATAAAGTGATAAGCCTGATTAACCAACACCGCGAAGGGGTCGTCTTCCTGTTGTGGGGCTCGCACGCCCAGAAGAAAGGCGCGATTATTGATCCACAGCGCCACCATATTCTGAAAGCTCCGCATCCCTCGCCACTCTCTGCGCACCGCGGATTTTTTGGCTGTAACCATTTTGCGCTAACGAACCAATGGCTGGAACAACACGGCGAGAAAACTATCGACTGGACGCCAGTATTACCGGCTGAGAGTGAATAACGTTGGCGACTCGCCGTTTTATCGCCCGGATAACGGCGCGAAAGCGCCTTGTCTGACCGGGCGGTAGGAAGTACATCATTGGCCCGGCGCGCGTTGCGTCACCGGGCTGCAGCCCTTACGCTTTATTCTGTCGCCACCACTCGGCGAGCAGTACGCCTGTCGCAACCGACACATTCAGGCTTTCCACGTTCCCGGTGCCGTTAATTTTCACGCACAGATCGTCGGGTTCGCGCGCCGCTTCCGGCAGGTAGTCATATTCACGGCCTAAGACCAGCACCATCTTTTCCGGCAGGGTCGTACTAAAGAGCGCCTGACCGCGATCGCTGGACGTCGTCACCACGGTGTACCCCGCCTGACGAAAGTCATCCAGTACGTCAACAATGCTTTCACCAGTGATTGGCTGGACATGTTCCGCCCCGCCTTCCGCGGTACGAATCGCCGCGCCGGACTCCAGCAACGCCGCATCCTGTACCACCACGCCTTTCACGCCGAAGTGCGCGCAGCTACGCATCATGCCGCCCAGATTATGCGGGTTAGCGACATCTTCCAACGCCAGCACGCAGTCTTGATCCGCCGCCTGCTTTACCCATTGCTTAACGGTCGTACCGTTACGCTTTTTAATCAGGAAACACACGCCGCCGTGGTGCTCAGTCCCGGAAGCTTTTGCCAGTTCGGCTTCATCCACCACATGGTAGGCTTTACGATTCGCCGCCATCCAGCGCAGCGCCTCTTTAAAACGCGGCGTTACGCTTTGGATAAACCATGCGCGCACGATGGCGTCAGGACGGCTCTGGAATAGCGCCTGGCAGGCGTTTTCGCCGTAGACGCGTGTCTCTTCCGCACGCTGGCGACGCAAAACTTCAGGGTCGATAAAACTTTTACCGCTAATACCACCATGATCGACTTTCTCAGGCGTTTCATCGCCTGGCGCGCGGGACACAGTGCGCCACGGCGAAGTTTCATGTTTACGGTCACGGCTCTGATTATTTCGCTCATCACGGGCGGGGCGACGTCCACCGTCAGTGCGAGACTTTGCTGGGCGGCCTCCCCCTTTCCCGGTACGCGGGTTATGGGTGCGTTTATCAGAGTCATCATCACTACGGACATACATCACTTTGACTTTGCCGCTTTTGTTTTTTAATTCATCGTTCATGCTTTTCTCCACCAGCGCTGCGCGAAGCGCGAAGATTACCCGATGTGCATCCGGTTAGCCATGATTTCGTTTAAAAGCTTGCGACTATTGTACTCATTGAATAAAACACATTGTTGTTTAGCACAGACTCCTCGATAATATGTAACATTATAGAAACATCCCGCGCGTAGCGGGACGTCTTCCGACGTATTCAGAGGTTAGCTATGAACACCGTTTGTACCCATTGTCAGGCCATTAACCGCATCCCCGACGATCGGCTTCAGGACGCGGCAAAATGTGGACGCTGCGGTCATGAGTTGTTTGACGGAGAAGTCATTAATGCGACCGGCGAAACGCTGGACAAACTGTTGAAGGACGATCTTCCAGTGGTGATCGACTTTTGGGCACCCTGGTGCGGCCCTTGCCGTAACTTTGCGCCAATCTTCGAGGATGTCGCAGAAGAGCGCAGCGGTAAAGTCCGTTTCGTCAAAGTAAATACCGAGGCGGAACGGGAACTCAGCGCCCGTTTCGGTATCCGCAGCATCCCGACGATTATGATTTTTAAACATGGACAGGTGGTCGATATGCTTAATGGCGCAGTGCCTAAAGCGCCTTTCGACAGCTGGCTGAACGAAGCGCTGTAAACGCCACGGGGCACATCTTGTGCCCCGTTTTCACCTCTGCCACAATAGCGTTTTTCTCCGCAAACGCTTTCTATGACCAATAACGCTGTCCTTCAGTTACGCGCCGAACGGCTTGCGCGCGCTACACGCCCTTTTCTTGCGAGAGGCAATCGGGTTCGCCGCTGTCAACGCTGCCTGCTGCCGCTAAAATCTTGCCTGTGTGATACGTTAACGCCTTCTCAGGCGAAAAGCCGTTTTTGTCTGGTCATGTTTGACACTGAACCGATGAAACCCAGCAATACCGGCCGGCTGATAGCCGATATTTTGCCGGATACCGCGGCGTTTCAGTGGTCGCGTACCGAGCCGCCGCAGGCGTTGCTGGAGCTGGTACAGCATCCGGATTATCAGCCGATAGTGGTTTTTCCTGCGTCCTACGCCGGCGAAGCGCGCGAGGTCATTTCCACCCCGCCCACCGGGAAACCGCCGCTGTTTATCATGCTGGACGGCACCTGGCCCGAAGCACGTAAAATGTTTCGTAAAAGCCCTTATCTGGATCATCTGCCGGTCATTTCCGTCGATTTATCGCGTCTTTCAGCTTATCGTCTGCGTGAAATCCATGCCGAAGGGCAATATTGTACCGCCGAAGTCGCCATAGCGTTGTTAGATCTGGCGGGAGATACCGAGGCGGCAACCAGTTTAGGTGAACATTTCACCCGTTTTAAAACGCGCTATCTGGCAGGAAAAACGCAACATCCGGGAAACGTCACAGCATAAAATAGCGAAAGCGTTTAAAATTATCCGGTCACTTCTGTGTAAGGGAAACCGGTATGAGCCAGCAAGGACTGGAAGCGCTACTGCGACCAAAATCGATCGCGGTGATTGGCGCATCAATGAAGCCCCACCGCGCGGGTTACCTGATGATGCGTAACTTGTTGGCGGGCGGATTCAATGGCCCCGTCCTTCCCGTAACGCCCGCCTGGAAAGCCGTTTTAGGCGTCATGGCCTGGCCGGATATCGCCAGTCTCCCTTTTACTCCCGATCTGGCTATTTTATGCACTAACGCCAGCCGTAACCTGGCGTTACTGGACGCGCTTGGCGCGAAAGGGTGTAAAACGTGCATTATCCTTTCTGCTCCCTCGTCACAACATGAAGAACTTCTTGCCTGTGCCCGGCATTATAAAATGCGTCTGCTGGGTCCAAACAGTCTTGGGCTCCTCGCGCCGTGGCAAGGGCTGAATGCCAGCTTTTCTCCCGTCCCGATTAAACAGGGCAAGCTCGCTTTTATTTCCCAGTCTGCCGCCGTGTCCAATACTATTCTTGACTGGGCGCAACAGCGTGAAATGGGCTTTTCCTACTTTATCGCGCTGGGCGATAGCCTGGATATTGATGTCGATGAACTACTGGACTATCTGGCGCGCGATAGCAAGACCAGCGCAATTTTGCTCTATCTGGAACAGTTAAGCGACGCCCGCCGTTTTGTTTCCGCCGCCCGTAGCGCTTCACGTAACAAACCGATTCTGGTGATTAAAAGCGGCCGAAGCCCGGCAGCCCAGCGTTTACTTAATACCAGCGCGGGAATGGACCCTGCGTGGGATGCGGCCATCCAGCGCGCAGGCCTGCTGCGAGTCCAGGATACGCACGAGCTTTTTTCCGCCGTCGAAACACTGAGCCATATGCGTCCGCTACGCGGCGACAGACTGATGATCATCAGCAATGGCGCCGCGCCTGCCGCGCTGGCGTTAGATGAGTTGTGGTCGCGTAACGGCAAGCTGGCGACGTTGAGCGAAGAGACCTGCCTGCAACTACGGCAGTCGCTTCCCGCGCACATTGATATTGCCAATCCGCTGGATCTGTGTGATGACGCCAGCAGCGAACATTACGTCAAAACGCTGGATATCCTGCTCGCCAGTCAGGATTTTGACGCGCTTATGGTTATCCACTCTCCCAGCGCTGCCGCGCCGGGTACGGAAAGCGCCCATGCTCTGATCGAGACGATTAAGCGCCACCCCAGAGGCAAGTTTGTTACGCTGCTGACAAACTGGTGCGGCGAGTTCTCGTCTCAGGAGGCAAGACGGCTATTCAGCGAAGCCGGATTACCAACCTACCGCACGCCGGAAGGCACGATTACCGCGTTTATGCATATGGTGGAATACCGGCGTAACCAGAAGCAACTGCGGGAAACGCCAGCGTTGCCGAGTAACCTGACGTCCAATACCACTGAGGCGCATAATCTGTTACAGCGGGCGATTGCGGAAGGCGCCACCTCACTGGATACCCATGAAGTACAGCCGATTTTACACGCCTATGGGCTGCACACGCTCCCAACCTGGATTGCCAGCGACAGCGCTGAAGCGGTGCATATCGCCGAACAGATAGGCTATCCGGTAGCTCTCAAGCTGCGCTCGCCCGACATTCCGCATAAATCTGAAGTTCAGGGGGTCATGCTTTACCTGCGGACCGCAAGCGAGGTACAACAAGCCGCGAACGCCATTTTCGATCGTGTAAAGATGGCCTGGCCGCAGGCGCGGATTCACGGTTTGCTGGTACAAAGCATGGCTAACCGCGCCGGCGCGCAGGAGCTGCGTGTGGTGGTCGAGCACGATCCGGTGTTTGGTCCTTTGATTATGTTGGGTGAAGGCGGCGTAGAGTGGCGTCCGGAAGAGCAGGCGGTCGTCGCGCTGCCGCCGCTCAACATGAATCTGGCGCGCTATCTGGTGATTCAGGGCATTAAACAGCGGAAAATTCGCGCCCGTAGCGCGCTGCGTCCGCTGGATATTGTCGGTTTAAGCCAGCTGCTGGTCCAGGTTTCAAACCTGATTGTCGACTGCCCGGAAATTCAGCGTCTGGATATCCATCCGCTGCTGGCTTCCGCCAGTGAGTTTACCGCGCTGGATGTGACGCTGGATATTGCCCCGTTTGATGGCGATAACGAAAGTCGACTTGCGGTACGCCCCTATCCCCACCAGCTTGAAGAGTGGGTGGAGATGAAAAATGGCGATCGCTGCCTGTTCCGTCCTATCCTGCCGGAAGATGAGCCCCAGCTGCGACAATTCATCGCCCAGGTCACCAAAGAGGATCTTTACTACCGTTATTTCAGCGAGATCAACGAATTCACCCATGAAGATTTAGCCAACATGACGCAGATCGACTACGATCGAGAAATGGCCTTTGTGGCCGTGAGGCGGATGGACAACGCTGAAGAGATCCTCGGCGTAACGCGCGCGATCTCCGATCCTGACAACGTAGATGCCGAGTTTGCCGTATTGGTGCGTTCAGATCTCAAAGGGTTGGGTTTAGGACGCCGTTTAATGGAGAAATTGATTGCCTATACTCGCGATCACGGATTGAAGCGGCTGAACGGTATTACGATGCCGAACAATCGCGGCATGGTCGCGCTGGCCAGAAAACTGGGATTTCAGGTCGATATTCAGCTCGACGAGGGTATCGTGGGATTGACGCTAAATCTGGCCAAATGTGATGAATCGTGAGTAATGTACTGGAAATGTTGACCACTTTAACGGGTACTGATGTTATTATTGCTCGCTTATGTCGTCTGCATAGCACAGAGGACCCTTCAATGAACAGAGAAGAAATGCACTGTGATGTTGTCAAAATTTAAGCGTAATAAACATCAACAACACCTTGCCCAACTCCCTAAGATTTCTCAGTCAGTTGATGATGTAGATTTCTTTTATACTCCTGCTACTTTTCGGGAGACACTGCTGGAGAAAATCGCCAGCGCGACGCAGCGTATTTGTATCGTTGCCCTGTATCTGGAACAGGACGATGGGGGTAAAGGTATACTCGACGCGCTCTATGCGGCTAAACGGCAGCGTCCTGAACTGGACGTGAGGGTGCTGGTCGACTGGCATCGCGCGCAACGCGGGCGCATTGGCGCAGCGGCCTCGAATACCAATGCAGACTGGTATTGCCGACTAGCGCAGGAAAACCCCGGCATTGATGTCCCGGTTTACGGCGTACCGATTAATACGCGAGAAGCGCTTGGCGTACTGCATTTTAAAGGCTTTATCATTGATGATAGCGTCCTGTACAGCGGCGCCAGCCTGAACGATGTCTATCTCCATCAGCATGACAAATATCGCTACGATCGCTACCAGCTGATTCGCAATCGGCAAATGGCAGACATCATGTTTGACTGGGTGACGCAAAATCTGATGAATGGCCGTGGTGTGAATCGTCTGGATAATACCCAGCGTCCGAAAAGCCCGGAGATTAAAAACGATATCCGTTTATACCGTCAGGAGTTGCGGGATGCGTCATATCATTTTCAGGGTGACGCTAATGACGAGCAGCTCTCCGTTACGCCGCTGGTCGGGCTTGGCAAATCCAGTCTGCTGAACAAAACCATTTTCCATCTCATGCCCTGTGCGGAGCATAAGCTCACCATTTGTACCCCTTACTTCAATCTACCAGCGGTACTGGTGCGGAATATTATTCAGCTACTGCGCGACGGAAAGAAAGTCGAAATCATTGTTGGCGATAAAACCGCGAATGATTTTTACATTCCGGAAGATGAACCGTTCAAGATCATTGGCGCGTTACCCTATCTCTATGAGATTAACCTGCGCCGCTTCCTGAGCCGTTTACAGTATTACGTCAATACCGATCAGCTTGTGGTGCGTCTGTGGAAAGATGACGACAATACCTATCATTTGAAAGGGATGTGGGTAGATGATAAATGGATGCTACTCACCGGCAACAACCTGAATCCTCGCGCCTGGCGTCTGGATCTGGAAAACGCCATTCTGATCCACGACCCTAAGCAGGAGCTTGCCCCTCAGCGGGAAAAAGAGCTGGAACTTATCCGAACGCACACAACCATCGTAAAACATTATCGTGACCTGCAGAGCATTGCCGACTATCCGATAAAAGTGCGTAAATTGATTCGCCGTCTGCGCCGGATCCGCATCGACAGATTAATTAGCCGTATCCTGTAATCGAAGCCCCGTCCTGTACGGGGTTTTCTCTTAGGAGTGAACTGGTGCGCGTGTTGATTCCTTTTACGGTGTTGTTTCTCTCCGGGTGCAGCCATCTGGCTAACGACCGCTGGAGCGGTCAGGATAAAGCCCAGCATTTTATGGCATCAGCGATGCTATCGGCAGCCGGTAATGAGTATGCGCGTCACCAGGGAGTAAGCCCTGACCGCAGCGCAGCGATAGGGCTGATGTTTTCTTTGAGTCTCGGAGCCTCAAAAGAACTCTGGGACAGCCGCCCGGAAGGCAGCGGCTGGAGCTGGAAAGATTTTGTCTGGGATGTCGCTGGCGCGACAACCGGTTACGCTATCTGGCAAATGGCGCGATACTAAAGGCGTAAGCCCTTTCCTTTACGGTGCAACATCAACGAAACCAGGAAAGCCAGAACGGCCATCGCGGTAACATACCAGAAGAACGAACTCTCCATACCGACAGATTTTAGCGACAGCGCGACATATTCCGCAGAGCCGCCAAATAACGCGTTTGCTACCGCGTAAGATAAACCGACGCCCAGGGCGCGAACCTGCGCCGGAAACATCTCCGCTTTCAGGATCCCGCTAATCGAGGTATAGAAACTCACAATCAATAGCGCGCACATCACTAAAGCAAATGCGGCATAAGGCGACGTCACATTCTGCAACGCGGAGAGAATTGGAACGGTGAAAAGCGTCGCGAGTGCGCCAAAACATAGCATAGAGGTGCGCCTTCCAATCTTATCGGATAACGCGCCGAATAACGGCTGCACCAACATGAAAACACACAGCGCAGCCGTCATAATGCCGCTGGCGACATTGGCATGCATACCTGCTGTATTTACCAGATATTTCTGCATATAGGTGGTGAAGGTATAAAAGCACAGCGAGCCTGCCGCGGTGAAACCAAGCACCATCAAAAAGGCTTTGCGATTACGCCACAAACCTTTCAACGAACCGGCTTCTTTTAATGCGCGAGTCTCATGCTTCGAGGTTTCATCCAGCTGGCGACGTAGCCATAACGCCACAACCGCCAGCACGGCGCCCAGCGCAAAGGGAATACGCCATCCCCAGGCACGAAGCTCAGCATCCTCCAGAACCTGCTGCAAAACCACAACGACCAGCAATGCCAGTAGTTGGCCACCGATAAGCGTAACATACTGAAACGACGCGAAAAATCCCTTACGACCTTCAAGCGCAACTTCACTCATATATGTCGCGCTGGTCCCATACTCTCCCCCTACCGAGAGCCCCTGAAATAACCTTGCAATAAGTAGCAGCGCCGGTGCCCAGGTGCCGATGGTATCGTAACCAGGTAAGCAGGCAATCACCAGCGACCCCATGCACATCATGCACACCGAAATCAACATTGAGGCTTTGCGCCCGCGTCGATCGGCAATGCGTCCAAACAGCCACCCACCGATAGGCCGCATTAAAAAACCGGCGGCAAAGACGCCTGCCGTTTGCAAAAGCTGAGTGGTGGTATTACCAGAAGGAAAGAAGATATGTGCAAAATAGAGCGAGCAGAAAGAGTAGACGTAGAAATCAAACCATTCCACTAAGTTTCCGGAAGATGCACCCACGATAGCCCATATGCGTCGCCGCATCTTCGGAGCCTCAGCGTTGTTTCTATCTATACGCTGAATAATTTCTGCCATACTGTTCTCCTCGTTGCCAGGCTTAATCGGCCTTTTATTTTGGAGATTCAGATTACGCGAGACCAAAAAGTAAATAAAGTGTTAATTATTTGTTTGCTAATTTTTATCCCCACCGTGCCTGATGCTGGCGTTTCAGTTTCAGATAGTCTTCGTCCTGACGAATTTTATCCCACCAACCTTTGAAAACCGTTGCCGCCGCGGCCTTAATAGGATCATTACCCCGTGTATTCAGGCTGCCGTCTTCGGCATACTTTTTACCGCCTTTATAGTTAGCGTATCGCCTGGCGCGGGTGTATCCCATCTGAATAAATTTACGCGCCATGTCCATACCAACGAAATCATCCTGCTGCCGGTAAGCTTCGAACAACTGGTAGATCTGTTCTGCGGATTTCATCGCCGATGCTTCATCTTTATAGCGCCAGAAAGGAAGAATTTCGCTTTTGTAGGGTTCAACCAGTAGCACCCCCTGCTCTCCTCGTCCAACCTGATACAATTCAGGCTGCTGGCGGAAGTCAATGCTGGAAAAGTCTTGCTGGTAGTTAAAAGGTTTGATAGCCAATGAAAATCCTCACTGCTTATATAAGCACGTGTAAAGGATAGTTCATCGTTAACGATTGGGTGGGTTGTGCTCTTATCGGTTCTACAAGAGCACCAGCTTCGTAGGCGGGATAATTGCTGTGGGCCGGATAAGGCGAAGCTGCCATCCGGCGGTGCCGGTTGCCTGATGGCGCTGCGCTTATCAGGCCTACATTTTTACAGTTACTACACACGCAAAAAAGCCCATCCTGACGGACGGGCTTCTTCACTTGTCTGATGCCTGGCAGTTTATGGCGGGCGTCCTGCCCGCCACCCTCCGGGCCGTTGCTGCGCAACGAGTGCTCACCGACAGACTACAGATAAAACAAAAGGCCCAGTCTTTCGACTGAGCCTTTTGCTTAATTTGATGCCTGGCAGTTCCCTACTCTCGCATGGGGAGACCCCACACTACCATCGGCGCTACGGCGTTTCACTTCTGAGTTCGGCATGGGGTCAGGTGGGACCACCGCGCTAGTGCCGCCAGGCAAATTCTGTTGCCAGAAACGAATCTTTTACACCGATGCTGCGTTGGCTGCATTCGCAAAGTCAGTCACATACTTCAGTATGCTCCTTCCTTTCCTTCATTTGCCGCCTTGCCTCAGCGTAAAATCTTTCGTTCCCGAAAATCCGGAATCAGTGCTGAAAATCATCTCTCAACCGCCAAAACATCTTCGGCGTTGTAAGGTTAAGCCTCACGGTTCATTAGTACCGGTTAGCTCAACGCATCGCTGCGCTTACACACCCGGCCTATCAACGTCGTCGTCTTCAACGTTCCTTCAGGAGACCTAAAGTCTCAGGGAGAACTCATCTCGGGGCAAGTTTCGTGCTTAGATGCTTTCAGCACTTATCTCTTCCGCATTTAGCTACCGGGCAGTGCCATTGGCATGACAACCCGAACACCAGTGATGCGTCCACTCCGGTCCTCTCGTACTAGGAGCAGCCCCCCTCAGTTCTCCAGCGCCCACGGCAGATAGGGACCGAACTGTCTCACGACGTTCTAAACCCAGCTCGCGTACCACTTTAAATGGCGAACAGCCATACCCTTGGGACCTACTTCAGCCCCAGGATGTGATGAGCCGACATCGAGGTGCCAAACACCGCCGTCGATATGAACTCTTGGGCGGTATCAGCCTGTTATCCCCGGAGTACCTTTTATCCGTTGAGCGATGGCCCTTCCATTCAGAACCACCGGATCACTATGACCTGCTTTCGCACCTGCTCGCGCCGTCACGCTCGCAGTCAAGCTGGCTTATGCCATTGCACTAACCTCCTGATGTCCGACCAGGATTAGCCAACCTTCGTGCTCCTCCGTTACTCTTTAGGAGGAGACCGCCCCAGTCAAACTACCCACCAGACACTGTCCGCAACCCGGATTACGGGTCCACGTTAGAACATCAAACATTAAAGGGTGGTATTTCAAGGTCGGCTCCATGCAGACTGGCGTCCACACTTCAAAGCCTCCCACCTATCCTACACATCAAGGCTCAATGTTCAGTGTCAAGCTATAGTAAAGGTTCACGGGGTCTTTCCGTCTTGCCGCGGGTACACTGCATCTTCACAGCGAGTTCAATTTCACTGAGTCTCGGGTGGAGACAGCCTGGCCATCATTACGCCATTCGTGCAGGTCGGAACTTACCCGACAAGGAATTTCGCTACCTTAGGACCGTTATAGTTACGGCCGCCGTTTACCGGGGCTTCGATCAGGAGCTTCGCTTGCGCTGACCCCATCAATTAACCTTCCGGCACCGGGCAGGCGTCACACCGTATACGTCCACTTTCGTGTTTGCACAGTGCTGTGTTTTTAATAAACAGTTGCAGCCAGCTGGTATCTTCGACTGACTTCAGCTCCGTGAGTAAATCACTTCACCTACGTGTCAGCGTGCCTTCTCCCGAAGTTACGGCACCATTTTGCCTAGTTCCTTCACCCGAGTTCTCTCAAGCGCCTTGGTATTCTCTACCTGACCACCTGTGTCGGTTTGGGGTACGATTTGATGTTACCTGATGCTTAGAGGCTTTTCCTGGAAGCAGGGCATTTGTTGCTTCAGCACCGTAGTGCCTCGTCGTCACGCCTCAGTGTTAAAGTGAACCGGATTTACCTGGAACACACACCTACACGCTTAAACCGGGACAACCGTCGCCCGGCCAACATAGCCTTCTCCGTCCCCCCTTCGCAGTAACACCAAGTACGGGAATATTAACCCGTTTCCCATCGACTACGCCTTTCGGCCTCGCCTTAGGGGTCGACTCACCCTGCCCCGATTAACGTTGGACAGGAACCCTTGGTCTTCCGGCGAGCGGGCTTTTCACCCGCTTTATCGTTACTTATGTCAGCATTCGCACTTCTGATACCTCCAGCAACCCTCACAGGCCACCTTCGCAGGCTTACAGAACGCTCCCCTACCCAACGAACGTATCCTTAAACCGACTCGACTTTGTATACGCTTTGACGTCGCTTCGCTCCGTCAATCGTAACCCGCTGAATC